>JBJXEW010000062.1:0-50629 GCA_046156035.1 Phycisphaerales bacterium
AGGCTGCTGGAATGGCAGCGGTATGCCACGATCGCCTTGTGCATCGTGCAGGGTGTGGGTTGGCTGCAGTACATGGCCACGCAGAACATGGTGTATCCGGAGTGGGTGAACAACCCGCTGTGGTGGATCATGGGGACGGCGGCGCTGACGGCGGGAACGGTGTTCCTGATGTGGCTGGGCGAGCAGATCGATAAGTACGGCATCGGCAACGGCGTGTCGATGATCATCATGGCGGGCATCCTGGCGCAGATTCCCGGGGCGGTGTTCTGGGTCGTTGAGAACTTCGAGCCGGGCGTAGACGGCAAGATGGGCTACCCGGGCCTGATCCTGCTGCTTTTGGGCTTTGTGGTGATCGTGGCGGGCTCGGTCATCATGACGGTTGCGCAGCGGCGCATCCCTGTGCAGCAGGCCAAGCACACCAAGGGTCGCAAGGTGTTCGGCGGGCAGCGGTCGTATCTGCCCCTGCGCGTGAACCACTCGGGCGTGATGCCGGTGGTCTTCGCCAGTTCGCTGATGATCTTCCCGTCGGTGATCCTGGGCATGGTGAGCCAGCAGTGGGGGGTGGCCGCGCCGGGGTCCACGGGCTCGCGGATTTTCGAGTGGCTGAGCCAGAACTTCCTGAACGGCGAGTTTCTCTACATCGTGTTCGAGGTGACGCTGATCTACTTCTTCGCGTACTTCTGGATCACGGTGCAGTTCAACCCCGAGGACATGGCCAAGCAGTTGCGCGACCACGGCAGTTTCATTCCCGGCCTGCGTCCGGGGCCGCGCACGGCGGAGTATCTGGAGACGGTGATGGAGCGCATCACGTTCGTGGGGGCCACCATGCTCGCGGCGATCTCGGTGATCCCCATGGTGGTGAACAAGAGCATGAACATCGACTTTGCGGTTGCACAGTTTCTGGGCGGCACGGGCATGCTCATCGTCGTGTCGGTGGTGATGGACCTGGTGCAGCGCGTGGAGGCGAACCTGCTGATGCGCAACTACCAGGGCTTCCTCGGCAGCGACGGGCGCGTGCAGTCCAACCGCTCGTCTTGATTCGCCCGGTCCGCCCCCTTTGCCCCCGCCAGCCGGCGCGGGTGTTCTGTGCCTCGTGTCCTCGAAAAGCATTTCATGGCCAAACAAGACGACAAGTTGACGCTCGACGCCGTGGTGGTGGAGTCGCTCCCCAACGCGATGTTCAGGGTGAAACTGCCCAACAACCACATCGTGCTGGGGTATGTCTCCGGCAAGATGCGGATGAACTACATCCGCATTCTGCCGGGCGACCGGGTGACGGTGGAGATGAGCCCGTACGACCTGACCAAAGCCCGAATCACGTTCCGGCATTAGGGGACAGGTGGTAGGGGACAGGGGACAGCCGGGCCGAGGGGCGCCAGTCATTTGCCATTTGCCCGTTCGGGTGCTTTTCTCCCGCCCTCAGAGCGTCTATCATCCCTTCCCGATCGGACTCGCCGGTCGGGCACCACGTTTCGGGGTTTCTCATGAAGGTTCGCGCATCAGTTCGTCGGGTCTGCAAGGACTGCCAGATCGTGCGCCGCAAGGGTCGCGTGCGCGTCATCTGCAAGGCCGACCCGAAGCACAAACAGGTTCAAGGCTGAGCCACCCCCCCGGGGGCTTGGTGATTTCGTGCCGATCGGGCCGGGCACTTCGCCCGCTCCAACACCCGGCATGACAAGGAGTTTCGCCCGTGCCACGTATCGCCGGTATCGACGTTCCCGAGGGCAAGAAGATCTACTTCGCCCTGCAATACATCCACGGCATCGGCTCCAAGTTCGCCAAGGACATCCTCGTCGAGGCGAAGGTGGACCCGGACGCACGCGCCAAGGACGTGGACGAGCAGCAACTCGCCGGCATCAACGCCATCATCGACGCGGGTTACCTCGTTGAGGGTGCCCTGCGTCGCCAGGTCTCCCAGAACGTGCAGCGCTTGAAGGACATCCGCTCCTACCGGGGTGAGCGCCATCGCCGCGGCCTGCCCACACGGGGGCAGCGCACCCGCTCCAACTCGCGCACCCGCAAGGGCCGCCGCAAGACCGTCGCGGGCAAGAAGGGCGTCAAGGGCTGATCGGGGCGGTTCACGGTTCGCAGATATTCCTCGCCGCGATCCGCCACGCACGTGGCGAACACCCGCGGCAGAAAGAGAAGCATTTTCATGGCCAAGGTCAAGAAGGTCCGCAAGAACGTTGTCCGCGGCATCGCCCACATCAGGGCGAGCCAGAACAACACGATCGTCACCATCACCGACACCAACGGCGAGACGCTCTGCTGGGATTCGGCGGGCACGATCGGCTTCAAGGGCACCCGCAAGAGCACGCCCTTCGCGGCCACCCGCGCGGGCGAGAACTGCGGCCAGAAGGCCCGCAAGGTCGGCGTGAGCGAACTCGAGGTCCGCATCAAGGGTGCGGGCGCGGGTCGCGAGTCAGCCGTGAACGGCCTGGTCTCGACGGGCATCCGCATCACGGCCGTTGAGGATCACACGCCGGTGCCGCACAACGGCTGCCGCCCCACCAAGCGTCGGCGCGTCTAAGTCAGTTGCTTTCTTCGGCCGTGTCGCTTTACGCGACGCGGCCGTTTGCTTTTTCCGCCCCCCGGACAGATGAGCCGCTCCTTCTCGCAGCGAGGCGTGTGCTCGATAGCCGGTGCCGGGCACAACCCCAAGGGTGCTGCGAACAGACAGGGACTCACCAATGCGCATCAAGTGGCGCGGGCTGGAACTGCCCAGCAAAATCTCCGCCGATCCCCGCTTCAAGTCCAACGTCTTCGGCAAGTTCGCCATCGAACCGTTCGAGCGCGGCTTCGGCACCACGGTGGGCAACTCGCTCCGCCGCACACTGCTCTCGGCCCTCGAAGGCGCGAGCCTGACGAGCATCAAGATCAAGGGCGCTCAGCACGAGTTCACCAGTTTGCCGGGCGTGATGGAGGACGTGACGGACATCGTCCTGAACGTCAAGAGTTTGATCGTGAAGATGGACGGCGACGAGCCCAAGACGATGAAACTCGCCGCGCGTGGGCCGGGCGAGATCACGGCCGAACTGATCGAGACCGACGGCTCGGTGACGATCGTGAACAAGGAACTGGTCATCGCGACGCTCACCGACAAGGTGGACTTCGAGATGGAACTGAAGGTGAGCAAGGGCCGGGGCTACGTGCCCGCGTCCGAGCAGATTTCCGACGACCAGGAGCAGGAGATCGGGGTGATCCCGCTTGACGCGAACTACTCGCCCGTGCAGCGTGTGCGCTACGCGATCGAGGAGACACGCGTCGGTCAGAAGACCGACTACGACAAGTTGATCATGGAGATCTGGACCAACGGCACCGTCTCCCCGGAGATGGCGCTGGTCGAGGCCGCCAAGATCATGCGCAAGCACCTCAGCGCGTTCATCCAGTACTTTGACGTGGGCGCGGAGCGTGTCAGCACCGAGGCCGCGGCGGCCGCGAGCGTGGATGAGGAACTCATCCGCAAACTCACCATGCCCGTGGGCGAACTGGACCTGTCGGTCCGTGCGTCCAACTGCCTGGAGTCCGCCAAGGTGGTGACGGTGGCCGACCTGGTCGCCAAGACCGAGCAGGACCTGCTCAAGGTCCGCTCGTTCGGCCGCACCAGTCTGCGCGAGGTGAAGCGGAAACTGCAGGACATCGGGCTCGATCTGGGCATGCCTCTGCCCGAGGGTGTGACCGTCACGCCCGACTCGGGGCTGTAAGAGTCTTCCGGACGGCGCGGGCGTGAGCCCCCGCCGCCTTTTCGGTTGGAACATCCCATCACTCGGCCTTCCCGGGCCTTTTTTCCGGAGCCCCATACGGGGAACACCTCATGCGCCACATGAAAGCGGGCTACAAACTCGGCCGCACTTCCACACACCGCACCGCCACCCTGCGGAACCTCGCCTGCTCGCTCTTCGAGCACGGTCAGATCACCACCACCATTCCCCGTGCCAAGGCCGTGCAGCCCTTCGTGGAGAAGGTGATCACGCTCGCCAAGAAGGGGGGCCTGAACAACCGCCGGCTGGTCATCGCCAAACTCGGATGGGACCGCCCCGGCTTCGAGTGGCTCTACCTGGCCAAGAAGCCCACCGATGCTGACAAGGAGGCGGTGCAGCGCCTGGCCGATCGGGCCAGCAAGTACTTCGACATCCCCCAGTCGTCTCAGGTGGAGCGCAACCGCTACGGCGAGTTGCGCAAGGCCCCCAAGATCGTCAAGCACATCTTCGACAACGTCGCCCCGCGGTTCAAGGACCGGGCCGGCGGCTACACGCGCATCATCAAGCTTGGGCGGCACCGCCTCGGCGATGGCGGCGAGTTGTGCGTGATCCAGTTCGTGGGGGCCGAGGAAGGTCCGGAAATCGGCGGCAAGCCGAGCATCCGCCGCCGGATCGCCGACAACCGCACCAAATACGCCGCGAACGTGACCAAGGTGGCCCCTGCCAAGGCCGCGGCCTGAACGGCCCACGGGGTGGCCCGGTCCCCGGTTCGGGGTATATTGTTGGTTGTTGGCCCGTGCCCCGAACCTTCAGCCCGTCAGGCCGGTACGCCTTTACAGCACCCCTTTCATACGGAGTTTTCCATGACCAAAGCCAAGTTCGTTCGTTTCGCCGCCCTTCTGGCCGTTCCCGCTCTCCTCGCTGTCGGCGGCTGCAAGGCCGACCGGGTTGAGAACGAGTCGGCGGCCGTGACCAAGTCCTGCACCGGCGAGGCCGCGTGCAGCGAGGCCAAGACCTGCTCCAAGGCCGAGGCGTGCTGCAGCGCCAAGGCTGAGTGCGCCGACAAGGCCGCCGCGGCCAAGGCCAACTGATCAGTCTCGGATGAATTTTCAGAACCAAACGAAGCCCGCGGCCCTGTGGTCGCGGGCTTCGTTCATTTTTGCACGGGCGCGTGGGTCGGAGTGGGAGGGGGTGCGAGTCGGGGTTGCACCGGGAGCCGCGATTTTGTAGCATTCTTGGATGAGCCACACAGGAAACCGTGCGTTCATTGTCGCGTGCGTTTGCGCCTTGGCGGCCCTCTGCGGCGGCGGGTGCGATGATGCCCGCGCGCCCGAGGTCGCGCTGGCGTTTGACAACTTCGCGCAGGCGTGCGAAAAGGACGACGGCGCGGCGGCCACCGCGCTGCTGTGCGAGAGCAACCACCGCTACTACGCGCGCATCCGGGACTTTGCGCTGACCGCACCAAAGAAGCAACTGCTCGCCGTGCCGCGGACCGAGGCGGTGGAGGCGCTCACGCTGCGGATGGTGGTCCCGGTCAACGAGTTGCGCAAGTTGGATGGCGCGGGGGTCTTTCGGGCCATGACCGATGCCGGCGCGTGGAGAGGCATGGGCACGCACGAGGCCAGGCGAGTGAAGTTCACGGGCAAGGACATCGCGTGGGTGCGGGTGGCCCTTGACGGCGAGGTGGGCGACTTCGGCTATGAGATGCGGCTGGAGGGCGGCGGGTGGAAGGTGGATTTTCAATCGCCCGACAAAAAATTGGAACTGGAGGGCGCCAAGTTTGCGCGCGAGGAGGGCCTGTCGAGAGAGGAACTCATCATGATGGAGGTCGAAGGGCAGATTCAGCAGGAGTTTGACCCGGTGTGGTGGGACCCGCCCAAGTAGCCGGCCCTCCCCGGGCGGTACCGGCCCGCGTCAGCGGACCCCGACGCCGGGGGCAAATGCCCTACGCTTGGCCCCGTGAACGCGCTGGATCAACTCGAGGCCGATGCCACCGCCGCGCTGGCCGGCGCGGCAGACGCCGCGGCACTGGAGCAGTGGCGTCTGCAGTTCATCGGGCCCAAGGGGAAGGTGAAGGCGGCGCTCGGCGGCACCAAGGACGTGCCCGCGGCGGATCGGCCCGCGTACGGCAAGCGGATCAACGAACTGAGCCGCGTGCTGGAAGAGCGGTTTGTCGAACGCCGCGCCGCGCTGGGGGCGGACGGGGCGGGGGGGCAGGTTGCCGCGGGTGGCCCCATGCTCGATCCCACCGAACCCGGGTTGACGGATGTGGGCCTGCCTCTGGGCGTGGGCCGGCGGCACATCCTGATGCGCGTGCGCGTGGAACTGGTGGAGGTGTTTGCACGCATGGGCTTCGATGTGGCGCAGGGGCCGGAACTGGAGGATGAGCATCACAACTTCGTGCGCCTGAACATTCCCGCCGACCACCCGGCCCGCGACCCGATTGACAACTTCTATGTGGATGACCCCGGGCGGGTGGCCAGCCCGCGGATGCTGCGCAGCCAGACCAGCACGGTGCAGGTGCGTGTGATGCAGCAGGCGGTGGAAGCCGGGGGCGGCGTGCTGGGTGGGCCGATACGCGTCGTGTCGCCGGGGCGCGTGTACAGGCCAGACACGGTGGACGCGACGCACTCGTTCATGTTCCACCAGATCGAAGGGCTGTACGTGGACCGCGGCGTGAGCATGGCCGACCTGCGCACCACGCTGCTGCAGTTCGCGGGAGGCTACTTCGGCCCCGCGGCGGAGGTGCGGTTGCGGCCGAGTTTCTTCCCCTTCACCGAGCCCAGCGCCGAAGTGGACATGAAAATCCGCCTGAGGCCGGAGCAGCCGGAGCGGTGGATGGAACTCGGCGGCTGCGGCATGGTGCACCCGAATGTGCTCAGGGGGTGCGGGATCGACCCGGAGGAGTGGACCGGGTTTGCCTTCGGCTTCGGGATCGAGCGGCTGGCGATGGGCAAGTACGGGATTCCGGACATCCGGATGCTCTACGACAACGACCTGCGGTTTTTGCGGCAGGTGTGAGGCCACGCCCACGATGAGGTCCTCGTGCCGAATCGTGGCGCAGGCGAGGCGGTGCAGGGCAACCACGCCTCTGGTTTTTCGGTATCATGCGCAGGCAACCCCAAGGAGCATTCCATGGCCGCCGATGCAGAGACCAACGCCAACCTCGACCTTGATGATGATGTGCCGCAGGAGATCACCTGGCCCAAGACCATGGGCATCGCCAGCATCGTTTGGGCCACCATCGGCATGGGCTGCATCGGGTGCGGCGCCGTGGGCATCGCGATGCAGGGGGGCAACAACAGCGGCCCGCCGGGATGGGGCCCGATGCCCGATGTGATGAAGCAGCCGCCCTCCACGATGGTACTGCTGGCGGTGGGCGTGCCCGTGGCCATCCTCTTGCTGATCGCGGGCATCCTTCTGATCAAGCGCAACCCGTTGGCGCGCACGCTCCACCTCGTGTACGCGGTGATCGGGCTCGTGAACACGGGCGTCAGCACGTTTCTCTCCTTCCAGCATCAACTCAGAGTGCTCGCCTGGGCCAAGGACAATCCGGACGATCAATGGGGGAAGATGATGGCGGGCGGGCCCTGGATGGTGCTGGGCATGGTGGTGGGCCTGGTGCTGGGCGGCGCGTGGCCGCTTTTCTGCCTGGTGTGGTTCGGGCTTGTGAAACGCACCAAAGAGTCCATGGTCGGCAAGGTCGAAGCGTGACGCGGGCCCGCGGCGTGCTCCTCGGGCTTGCATGTCTGATCGGCACGGGTGCCATGGCCCGCATGGGCGGGTGTGCGCCGCAGGCCCAGCATGAGTCCGGGCGGTCGGGGGGTTCCATGTCCAATCCGGGGTTCGAGTTGCGCACGCTGGGCGATGCCGCTCACGGGCTTAGGTACTCGCTCTACACGCCGCCGCCCGCGGTCGCAGCGGGCTACCGCCGCGGCGCGTGTGTGGCGGCTGGACCCGGCGCGGCGGGCGCGCCGCTGCCACTGATCCTGTTTCTGCACGGGCGCGGCGAGTGCGGCACGGATGGGCTGCGGCAGATGATCAACGGCGTGCCCCAGCAGATCATCCGCCAGCCCGACAAGTGGCGTGCGATCGTGATCATGCCCCAGAAGCCCGACGCGGACAGGCCCTGGATCGACTACGAGGACGAACTGCTCCTCCTCATCGAGCGAGCGTGCGACGAGTTCGATATCGATCGCTCGCGAATCTACCTCACGGGCCTGTCGCAGGGTGGCGCGGGCACGTGGGCCCTGGCGGCGGCACACCCGAAGATGTGGGCCGCGATCGCGCCGGTCTGCGGCTTTGCGGGCGATTTCCGCAAGCCCAACGACGGAACCGAGGCGGTGCGCATCGGGCGGGCTGTGGCTGCGACCCCGACGTGGACGTTTCACGGTGAGGCGGACAGCGTGGTGCCGATCGCGCAGACGCGGGCAATTGTGGATGCGATGAAGGGGGCTGGAGGCTCGCCTCGTTTCACGGCGTATCCGGGCGTGAACCACGGGTCGTGGGAACCGGCGTACGCGGAGGCGGAGTTCACAACGTGGCTGTTTGCGCAGCAGCGGGGGCGCTAGACGTCAGACGCCAGACATCAGACGCCAGTTTCAAGGCACTCGCATCTCCATCTACGAGTCTGGCGTCTGGTGTCTGGCGTCTGGTGTCTGGTGTCTGGTGTCTGGTGTCTACTTCCCCGCATCCGGGTCGTAGACCTTATCGGCGATCACGGGCGAGGGTGAGCGCGACACCTCGTACACCACCATGCTGCCCACCACCCGCCGGTGCATGTAGAGGCCCGGCGCGGTGGGCGCGGGCATCGATCGGTCGTTGGTGAGTTTGTCCATGATCACGATTGTGTCGCTGCCACCAACCTTCGCCATGAGGATCAGCGACTCGTTGCCCAGCACGCGGGTGCGGTAACCCGCGTCGTAGGCCCAGCCGAGCAGTTGCACGCTGGGCGTGGCCGCGACCAGCAGGGCCTGGCCGAAGCGGTCCTTCACGGCCTTGGCGAAGGCCTCGTCCGTGGTACAGACGAACTGCGGTGTGAACCCCGCGGCCACGAGGCGCGCGTAGGCCGTGTCGGGGGGCAGGTCCTCTATGTCGCGCGGCTGGGCCGGCGGCGACAGGTTGAACCAGATGGCCAGGGCTCCGAGCGCGAGCACCGCCGCGAGGGCGAAGACCTGGCGCGGCCATGCGCGGGCCGCCCCGGACGCATGCGCTGGTCGCGGCAACGGTGGCAGCGCGGGTTGCGTGCCCGTTGGTGCCGCCAGCCGCAGGGCGGACTGCCGCTGGTAGGCCAACTCATCGCGCAGGTCAGTATCGATGCGGCCTTGCAGAGCGGCCTGCTCGCGCAGGGCCGGGTCGGTGCGCAGGCGCTGCTCGAACGCGGCGTGCGCGGCTGGGTCGAGCATGCCGTCGAGATAGAGGTCGAGTTGGTCGTTCATCGGGCACCCCCTTCCGGTCCGGAGGGGTTGTGGGTGCCCAGTGCCTTGCGGAGTGCCGCGCGGGCGCGGTGCACGTGGCTCATGGCGGTGCCTTCGGGAACGCCCAGACTCTCGGCGATCTGGGCGTAGGGCATGTCGAGCACGGTGCGCATGATGAGGCAGGAGCGGGCGGTGTCGTCGAGTGTGTCGAGTGCGGCGGCGAGGCGCCCGTCGCGGAAGCCCGCCGCGCCAACGGTGCCGCTGCTGACCGGGGCGGGCGTGGGCGCGCGGGCTACTGGGCCAGGGAAGGACGACTGCGGTATTGCCGCGGCACGCTGGCGGTTGCGCTTGCGGCCCTCGTTGAGGGCCACGAAGCGGACGATCTGCCCCGCCCAGGCGGGGAAACTCGTGCGGCTGTCGAACTCGTGCTTCTTGCCAAGGGCGATCACTGCTGCTTCCTGAACGATGTCGTGCGCGAGCGTGCGGTCTTGCACCACGCCCACGGCGATGGCCCACAGGGCCTTGTGGTGGGCCTCGAAGAGTCGGCCGAACTCAGCCTGCGAGAGCGGTGCGGCTCCCCCCGCGGTCCCCGCACCTTGCCGTGCCGGGGCATCGGCCGCGTGCTTCATGATGTCGCGGGGGCTGCGCATGCTTGCAGAGTCTGACGCGCCGAGGCCAAAAGTGCAAGCGGCCGTGTTCGGGCCTTGTTGGCGGGCGAGGCCAGCCCGTGGTGAATGCGGGACCGAGAATCCTCGTGCCGCGCCGCGAATCGGTGGTATTCTCGGTTCAGGCGTCGGGCGGGTGTGGCATGGGTGCCGCGCCCCGTTGGTTCCGGCGGTGGGAGCGGGCTCATGAAACTGTCGCTACTTGGGTTTGCGTGCGTGGTGGCGTTCGTCGGGGGTGTGGCCCGGGCGCAGTTGCCGCTGGGCACGGCGTTCACCTATCAGGGCGAGTTGCAGGAGGCGGGCGTGCCGGTGGCGGGCACCTACGACCTGCGGTTCCGTATCTGCGAGGGCGCGGCCGCGTGCGTGCTGCCTTCGCCCACGCTGTGCGTGAACGACGTGAGCGTGGTGAACGGGCGATTCACCGTGGTGCTTGATTTCGGCGCGGCGTTCAGGGGCAACGAAGGGTTTTTGGAGATCGAGGTGCGGGTGGACGCCGGGTTGGGCTGCGCCGATGCGACGGGGTTTGTGGTGCTGGTGCCGCGCCAGCAGTTGACGGTTTCGCCCAACGCGGCGTATTCGCTCAATGCGGGTGCGGCGGCGACCGCGGGGGATGCGGAGTTGCTCAACGGCCAGAACGGGGCCTTCTACCGGAACGCATCCAACCTCAATGCCGGCACGCTGCCCAGCGCCCGCTTCAGCGGTGTCTACAGCACGGCCGTGACGCTCTCCAACGCGGCGAACTCCCTCACCGGCAGCCACTTCGGCAGCGGCGCGGGGCTGACATCGCTCAACGCGAGCACCATCTCGTCGGGCATGCTTGCGGATGCCCGCCTCTCGTCCAACGTCGCCCTGCTCAACAACGTGCAGACGTTTACCGCGGGCAAGGTCTTCTCCGTTGCGCCCGCTTTCACCGCCGTCGGGGTGCCGTTCACTGTGTCCAGTTCGACCTTCATTCCCAATCTCCACGCCGATCTCCTCGATGGGCTGGATGCTTCGGCGTTCCTGCAGGCCGTGCCCAACCCGCTGTCGCTCATCGGCTCACACGCCGCCAGCCAGGTGATTTACGCGGAGAACATCTCTGCGGCGGCCGGCTCTTCAGGCCTCTATGCGCACGCGAGTTCCGCCAGCGCCGGCATCTCCTACGGCGTTGTCGGCGTCAGTCAGGGCACCAGCGGCATCGGCGTGCTTGGCCAGGCCCTTGGCAACACCGGCATCACCTTCGGCGTCGAGGGGCGGGCCGACAGCCCCGACGGCACCGGCGTCCACGGTACAGGCCAAGCGATCGGTGTCTGGGGGGAGAGCAGCAACACCAACGGCGAGGGTGTGTACGGCCGCGCCACTGCTGCCACCGGCGACGCCCGCGGCGTCTACGGCCTTAGCGACAGCACCGCCGGCACCGGTGTGTACGGGTACGCGAACGCCAACTCGGGCGTGAACTACGGCGTGTATGGTCGCAGCGACAGCACCAGCGGCACGGGCGTCTTCGGGTACGTCGAGGCTGGTTCGGGTGTCGTGTCGGGTGTGCGCGGGGATACGGACAGCACCTCAGGCCGCGCCATCTTCGGGGTCTCCAATGGGCTCTCCGGCACCAGTTACGGCGGCCGCTTCGAGAACGACAGCACGAGCGGGCGCGGCGTGTTCGCCTGGGCCACCACGAGCACGGGCACGACGTACGGGGTGAGCGGGCGCAGCGACAGTTCGTCCGGGCGGGGTGTTTACGGTGACGCGACCGCCGACTCCGGCAGCAACTACGGCGTGTATGGCGAGAGCGACAGCGTCTCCGGCCGCGGTGTTTACGGTGAAGTCACGGCCACCACGGGCGTGAACTACGGCGGCGAGTTCGTCGTCAACACCTCATCCTCGAACGGTGCCGGGGCCCTGGGCGTGTCGTTGGATGCCAACGGCGGCGGCTTCGGTCTGTACGGACAGGCCTGGGGGCAGACCGGGCGCGGCGTCTATGGCGTGGCCTTCAACAACAACAGCACCAGTTACGGTGTCTACGGCTCGGCCGGCAGCAACGGCTTCGGCGTGTTCTGCGGCGGCGACTTTGCCGCCAGCGGCACCAAGAGTTTCCGCATCGACCACCCGGACGACCCGGAGAACCGCTACCTGGTGCACTACTCCGCAGAGAGCCCCGAGGTCATCAACTTCTACCGGGGCACCGTCACGCTCGACGCCGACGGGGCGGCAACGGTGGAACTTCCCGCCTATTTCGCCAAGGTCAACCGCGACCCGAGTTACACGCTCACGGCGGTGGGCTCGGCCATGCCGCTGCTGCATGTGGCGGAGGAGATTGACGAGGGCCTGCTCGCGCGCGGCGCATCGAGCAAGCCGCCGCAGGGCGATCCGGCGTGCTCCTTCCGCATTGCCGGCGGGGCCGCGGGCGGCAAGGTGTCGTGGCGAGTGGAGGCGGTGCGCAACGATGCCTCCACCCGTGCCCGCACCCGCCACGTCGAAGTTGACAAGGTCGGCCTCGAGCGCGGCACCTATCAGCACCCTGAACTCTACAACCAACCGCCCGAGCGCGGCATCAACCACGTTCCTGCCGAGGCCCAGCGCCGCCCGGCGCCCAAACGCGACCGCCGCGAAGACGAGCAGCCGCGCTGATGGGCGCGGCGTGGCCGCACCGGGGCTCTGGACGGAGGTCGCGGCGTCTGGTAGGCGGCTGTCTGTAGGGCAGGATGCTGAATCCGCACGCCGCGGGCGTGTGCGTGTGTGAAATGGCCGGTCTGGGTGCCCGCGGGCCGGGCCGTGTGGTAGGCTGCTTGGAGAGCGGCTGGGCACGCACAGGCTGCCGGCCGAGCCAGAGTCGAGAGAGTCGGGTCGAAGAGAGAGAGAGGTTCCAGATGCTGGGAAGCCCACTGCGTACGGATCGCTGCGCCATCGCCCTGTCGAGCGTCACACTGCTGGCCGGGTCGGCAATGGCCACGGTCACGTTCACCACGTCCAGCCTCACCACCCGCACGACTGCCATGTCGACGGACGGCTCGGGCGCGGGCCCGACGCTCGAAGACACGTCGAGCGGGACGGACGCCGCGGCCACGGCATCCATCTCCGAAACGCCGGTGGGTTTCTGGAAGGCGACGAGCACGTCCAAGTCGCTCCTCACCAGTTCGTTCATTCCCGGTGGAGACCTTTCGGGCCTCACGGGCAAGGGCACGGCCATGGCGGGTGTAGCCGGGCTTGAACTGCACCCCGGCGGCGCGGGTGGCACGTCTCTGGCGACCTACTCGGCGACGTTCGCGACGAACGGGACCGATGTGCTGCACCTCATGGGCTTCGTGGCTTCAAGCCCCGCCGCGCCGGGGTTTTCGTCGGCGTTTGTGGAGGTGCTGGAGGTGGGGGGCGGCCCGGTGGCGGGGTTCACCGCGACAGACGGGATGACGCCCTTTGACGTGATGCTGGCCCTGCCGATGGGCTCGTACCGCATCCGCGCCAGCGCGGCCGCGATGGCGACGGGCTCCACACCCATGGGCGTCTTTCCGCCACTGGGGGGCGACTCGGCCTTCGACTTCGCGGCGACGTTCTCGCCTGTGCCCGCGCCCGGCGCGGCGGCGGTGCTGGGCCTGGCGGGGTTGGTGATGGCGCGGCGGCGGCGGTGAGGGCATCCGGCGGCGCGGCGAAGGCACGGGCGGGTCAGCCTCAAACAAGCCCGAAGGGCTTGGAGAGGACAGCCGGGGGCAACGCCCCCGGAAGGCCGGGCCTGGATTCGTCTTCGACCCTGACAGGGTCGAACTCTTCAAACAACGCGAAGACCGGGGGCGTTGCCCCCGGCTGTCTCATTGGAGGCCTTCGGCCTCACCGATTGAAGCGGCGGGCTTGTGTCCCTGCGAGTTGTGGCACGGAGTCGCTGAACAATTGGGATAAGCCGCAGCATGCCGTCCAGATCGGCGTCCGGAGCAAGGAGAAGCCGCCACCAGACCGTAAGTTCGGTGGCCTTGTCGAGCTCCGCGGCCGCCCCAAACATCCAGGACAGAACGCGCTCGCACCAAAATCGCATGAGCCTCGCATGTTCCTCCGAAACAAGACCCACCTCGCCGTCGTGAACCACTGCGTTGCGAATGTCCTTGAAGTTGTCGAGAACCAGGCGGGCCTGGACATAGTCGTAACCGAAGGTGAGGTCCAGTAGTCGAGATGCTCGTTTGACCACTTCTTCGCCGCTTCCGCGGTCCGCGTGCGAAAGCGTGACCGCCTCAAGGAGTTGCCACAGAATCACGAACCGGTCGGATACCTCGTGTGCTGACATGGCGCGCCCATAGAGAACAACCACCCTGGCAAGCAACTCTCGCACGGTCCCACGAGGCGGGCGATCGCGGAGCAGGGAACCAATCCCGTCCAGCCTGGCGAGCAAGTCGGTTGCGGTGAGCGTTCTGAACGGCAAGCGAAGCTCGACTGACGGCGGCAGGTCGAAGCGAGCGACGACAGCCTTGCCACCTGACACGACAATGCCTGCCCTCGGGTGCGGACAGACGCCCCAGGGCTTCGAACTGCCGAAGTCGATGGACATCACGCCCTGGAGAAGCGTGTACTCAACAAGCCCTCTGAACAGGTCCACGGCCTGCGCCACGCTAGCCCACGCATGGTCGCTGTTTGCAGCCATAGTCGCGATGCGAATCGCTCCACCAGGCATGGGGTGCGCTCCGAAGTACAAGGACAGGCTGCGGGCTGCCAGATCCTTCTCACCTCCCAGGGCGTCTAGGGCTGCGGCCATTGAGATGAGGCTCATGTCTTCTGAAAGCAGTCGCACCACGACAGGCTCTTTGGGGGCTTCCGTGAGCGGCAATTCAAGCGGCAGTATCAGGACGTGCTCGGCATGCGATTCCGCGTCTGCCCTTGCCGCAGCGGCCAAGCACTTCTGGAATTCGGCCCGGAACGGTGTAGCTGACTGGCCCTCCCTTCCGAGTTGTTGGATCACAGTCCTTGCCAATCGACTGGGTCTAGCGTGCGATTTGGCATCTGTGAAGCAATGTTCGATCGCGCGGTCTAGGGCCAAGAAAGCGAGTTCCTGGTGAGGGGACAGGTGCCATCCGGTGCCGTCCGGCGTCATGGTGTCCAAGAGGTTCTGTACGACCTTATCTAGTACCCTCCACTTTTCTGGCGCTGAGTTGTCCGCGTTTTCATCCATGCATCAGCGTAGGGCACGGGGCACCCACGCTCGCGCGTGGGGCTCGTCTGAGCCGAACCGAGCCCTCCCTCACGGTCGGGCTGCATGTCTTCCTTTGTGCCCTTTGTGCCTTTGTGGTTCTTCCCGTCTTTACGGCCTCACGCTCAGGCCCGCCCTGCGCTCTGCGATCTCGGCCGCGATGCCTGCGACGAACGCATCGAGCGGCATGGAGCCGGAGTCTTTGTCTTCGCCACGGATGCGCAGGCTGACGGCGTTCTGCTCGGCATCGCGCGGGCCGACGATGAGCAGGTACGGCGTCTTGTTCTCTGCCGCGACCTTGATCTTGCCCTGGATGCGCTCGTTGCTCTCGTCGAGGCCGACGCGCACGCCCGCGGCGGCGAGCGCGGCGTGCACACGCTTGCCGTAGTCGAGGCTCTTGTCGCTGATGGGCAGCACACGAACCTGCTCCGGGCAGAGCCACGTGGGGAACGCGCCCGCGAAGTGCTCGATGAGCACGCCAATGAAACGCTCCATGCTGCCGAAGGGGGCGCGGTGGATGACCACGGGGCGGTGCGGCTTGTTGTCGGGCCCGGTGTACGAGAGGTCAAAGCGGGGGCCCATCTGATAGTCAACCTGCACGGTGCCGAGTTGCCACTCGCGGCCGATCACATCTTTGACGACGAAATCGATCTTGGGGCCGTAGAACGCGGCCTCGCCGGGCTCGCGCGTGAAGGCCACGCCCAGCGATGCCGCGGCCGCGAGGCAGGCCGCCTCGGCCTTGTCCCAACTCTCCGCGCTGCCGGTGTACTTGTTGGAATCCGGATCGCGCAGGCCCACACGCACGCGATACTCCTTCATGCCCAGCGTGGCGAAGATGGTCTTGACGAGCGTGAGGCACCCCTGAATCTCGGCGGGGATCTGGTCTTCGGTGCAGAAGAGGTGGGCATCGTCTTGCGTGAAGCCGCGCACGCGGGTGAGGCCGTTGAGTTCGCCGGATTGCTCCCAGCGATAGACGGTGCCGAACTCGGCGAGGCGCACGGGCATGTCGCGGTAGGAGTGGGGGGCGGAGTCGAAGATCTTGGCGTGGTGCGGGCAGTTCATGGGCCGGAGCATGAACCCGTGGAGGAGTTGATCGTCGGGCAGGACGCGGTCGGCGGCGATCGTGTTCGCCTTGGTGCGCTCGTTGATGCCGGCGGCGAGGCGAGCCGAGACGCCCTCGACACGGCGCATCATGTCGGCGCAGGAGCAGCCGGAGTCGGAGAGCGACTGGAGCGTGTCGCGCTCGATGATGGGGGCGAACTGCGAGTCTTTGTAGTACGGATAGTGGCCGGAGGTCTTGTAGAGTTCGAGGGAGCCGATGTGGGGCGTAAAAACCTCGGTGTAGCCCTGCTTGCGGAGTTCGGCCGCGATGAAGGTCTGGAGTTCTTTGCGGATGATGGAGCCGGCGGGCGTCCAGAGAATGAGGCCCTGGCCGACGGTCTCGTCGATGTGGAAGAGCCGCAGGTTCTTGCCGATCTCGCGGTGGTCGCGCGATTTGGCCTCCTCGCGCTGCTTGAGGTAGGTGTCGAGTTCGGCCTGCGTGGGGAAGGAGACGCCGTAGACGCGCGTGAGGCGGTCGGAGTTTTCATCGCCGTGCCAGTAGGACGAGGCGAGCGACATGATCTTGATGACACCGATGCGGGCGGTGGAGGGGACGTGAGGGCCGCGGCAGAGGTCTTCCCAGTTGGTGCCGGGTGTGCCGGTGGCGTAGAACGAAAGTGGCGGGGTGGCAGAGTGGCCAAGTGGCGAAGTGGCAGACGAAGCCGCGGCCAGAGCGCGGTTGGCGTTGTCGATCTTGTACTTGTTGCCCTCGCCGTTGAGTTTGCCGAGGCCTTCTTGGGCGTTCATCTCGTAGCGGCAGAACTTCCGGTCTTCCGCGATGATCTTGGCGCATTCGGCTTCGATGGCCGCGAAGTCGGATTCGCGCAGCGGGCGGTTGTCGGGGAACTTGATGTCGTAGTAAAAGCCGGTGGGCAGGGGCGGGCCGTAGACGAGTTGGGCCTCGGGCACGATGCGCTGGATGGCCTCGGCCATGACGTGCGCGGCGGAGTGGCGCATGAGCAGCAGGGCCTCATCACTGGGGGCCTGCCCGGCCTTGGGGTTGGTGATGAGGGCGATGGCGCAGTCGCGCTCGATGAGCGTGCCCAGGTCGCGGGTCTCGCCGTTGATCTTGACCGCCAGCGCGGCTTTGGCGAGGCCAGCGCCGATGGACGCGGCGACCTCGAGGCCGGTAACGGGCTTGTCAAAGGACTTGGTCTTGCCGTCGGGAAGAGTGATGGTGGGCATGGGTGTCTCGATCAGAAGCCCGACCGTGAGGGAGGGCGGGAAGACAAAGGACAAAGGGCAAAGGGCAAAGGGCAAAGGGCAAAGGGCAAAGGGCAAAGGGCAAAGGCACTTGATGGGTCTGACCGTGTCCCGGGAGCGAAACAAACTCGCCCACCCCCCACCCCCTCCCTCTGGGAGGGGGTGTTGTGAACACGACGCTCACTCGTGAGCGGGAGCGTAGAGACGCAGGGCCTCGCACTGCGGGCATCGATACGCGACGACCTTGAGCCCGGCCTTGGTCGGCGAGGTCTTTGCCTCGCCCGACCAGAAACTGGGTTCCGGCGTTCCAGTGCACCAGCGAGGGATATGGACCTCGTTGCCGTGGCCAAGGTCCGTCAGGAAACCGAGTTCCATCACTTTGTGGCAGACGAGGCAGGTGGGTTGCTGGGCCATCGTGGTGCTCGCAGAGTGGGGAACGAAAAGGCCCGGCGTGCCGGGCGAGAACAAGGTGCGATTCACGGCAGCAGGATGCGAAAGCCTGCCTGACGGAAGTGGTGGTCGGAGGTGAACACGTGGGTGATGCGCTGGCGTTTGCACAGGTTGATGGAGATGCAGTCCACGAGCGACCAGTGCTTGTCGGGGCGAAGCCGGAAGAGCGAGAGAGCCTCCGCAAAGTCCGAGGTACTCGCACATACGACGGTCCAGCGCGGGGAGGCTCTCAGGGCATCGACCGCGCCGAGCGCCCTGCGCCTCGCCTTCGCCCGAGTGCCCGCGAGGAACTCGGCGAGAACCCATTCGTTGGTCCAGAGCCTGGCACCGGCCGCGGTCAGATCGGCCTGCACGCCTAGCGCTGTCTCAAAGTGCTGGTCATCGGCGTTGGTCAGCGCGATCAACCCGGCGGTGTCAACAAAGGCACGGTTCACGCCCGACGCTTCCGCTTCACCGCCGGGCGGACGGGCTTGCGCTTGGGCGTGCCGTAGATGTAGTGGTCGTGCTGGTTGGCGAGGTCGCGGATACCGGTGTTGAACGCGAACTGATCGAGCCGCAGGGCCGGATCGATCACCTTGGCTTTCTTGGCGCTGGGGCTCTTGGACGCCCTGCGCTTGGGCACGGGCGGAAGGACGTCAACGACGGTGCCGTCCGGCAAGCCATGATTCTGGCTGAGCACGACATGATCGCCCTGGATGAAGCCCCGGAAGGTCATGAGCCATGATAGGGAGTGGGTGCCGGTTTGGGCGAGGCGGAAGGTGTGGTGCGGGCACCCCGGCCGGCTTGGCCGCGGTTCGCCCCGTGCTGGTATGCTGCCACCGTGATCTGCCCCTTCTGCGGCCATAACGATGACAAGGTGATTGATAGCCGCGCCAGTGAGGCGGGGAAGGTGATCCGTCGGCGGCGGCAGTGCCTCAAGTGCGACCGGCGGTTTACCACGTATGAGCGTGTGGAGGAACTGGCGCGGCTGACGGTGGTGAAACGCGACGGCACGCGCGTGCCCTTCGGGCGAGACAACGTGCTGCGGGGCGTGCAGAGTGCGTGCGGCAAGCGGCCGATTCCGGAAGAGGCGAAGATCGCCCTTGTGGATGAGGTGGAGGAGGCGCTCTACCGCGAGTTTGAGCGCGAGGTGCCGAGCCAGCGGATCGGCGAGTTGGTGTGCGAGAAATTGAAGGACCTGGATGAGGTGGCGTACATCCGCTTTGCCAGCGAGCACCGACAGTTCAAGGACGCGGGGGATATTGCCACGGAGGTGGCGGAGTTGAACCTGCGCGTGCGCGATGTGAAGAACCAGGCGAAACTGTTCTAGCGTGCCGGTTGCGCGGGCTGGCGCGGCGGGCACGGAAGCGTGCTTGCCCGCGCGTGAACGCCCTCGGCGGTGCCGCCAACGGTGTATTTCACGTTATCGGACACCAAAACCCGCATTTGCGCGGCCAAAAACGAGGGGTGCCGATTTTGTGCAGTTCCGCACGCGACGGCGATACACAGAGCGTCATGTACGACAGCCTCTCGCGGGACTGCGAGCGGCGGATAAGGAACCCGGATGGATGGCGTCGGTCGAGCGGAGCCTCGCGACCGGCAGCCCAGACGAGAAACCAACCGTTCTTAGGAGGCTTGAAATGACCGGTACAACGATCAGCGAACTCAACCGCGAGGCGTTCTTCAACATCCTGGTCTCGGGCGACCGGCCCGGGGCACGGGCACTCGTCTCGCGTCTGATGGATGAGGGCATCTCCGCCGTGGAGTTGATCGAGGACCTCTTCTGGCCCATGCACGAGCACCTGGCCAAACTCCGCAAGAGCGACCAGATCACGACGCTGGCCGAGCACACAGCGACTCGCCTGCTGCGGATTCTCGTGGACCAGAACGCCGCGCGGCTGCCGATGAACGCCACGAGGGGCCGGACGATTTACGCCTTCTGCGGCACGTCTGAGGTGGAGGAGATGGGGGCCCAGATGGCCGTGGACATGCTCGAGGCGCACGGCTTCACGGTGCGGTTCGGCGGCGGCGGCATTGCCAATGACGAGGTGCTGTCGCGCGTGCAGATGGACAAGCCCGATGTGCTACTGATGTTCTCATCGGCGCCCAGCGATCTGCCCAACATCCGTGCGCTCATCGACACGCTGCAGGAGATCGGGGCCTGCCCGGACATCCAGATTGCGGTGGGCGGGGGCGTGTTCAACCGGGCATCGGGCCTGGCGGAGGAGATCGGGGCGGACTTGTGGGCCTACTCACCCATGGAGATTGTGGAAGCGCTTGTCGAAGAGCCTGCCCGCCGCGCCGAGGCGAACCAGCGGACCGTCGGCAAGATGAAGAAAGTGAAGAAGGCGGCGTGAGATCGGCCATGGCCCACGCCTGAGACCGGCCGCGTGATCCAACGAACTATGCAGCCCCGGAGGCCGGCCCCGGGGGTTGTTTGTTTGCTTGTGGTTAGGGTGACGGTTGGATTGTCTGTCCGGCCAAAGTCGATTGTGCATCCTGTGCGGGTGGTGGTCGTATCCTTATGCATGACCCCACGCGCAGAACGAGCGCTGATCCGTCGGGTGCTTGCGGGCGATCGCGGCGCTGCCGAGGACTTGGTCAAGGCCCATCAGGGTTCGCTGTACGCCTACATGCTCCGCATGACCAGCCGGCCCGAGGTTGCGGAGGACGTGGTGCAGGAGGCGTTTGTGCGCGCGTTCGTGCACCTGAAGCGTTACGACCCGCGCTTCCGCTTCAGCACGTGGCTGTTCACCATTGCCAAGCGGCTGCACGTGAACGCCTGCCAGCGGCTGGCGCCGACGTTCGACACCGACACCGTGGGCATGTTCGCGGGCAAGTTGCCGGGCGTGGGTGAGACCAGCGAACGCTTGGAACGGGCCGAGGGTGTGCGGCTCGCGCTCGATGAGGCCATGGGCAGCCTGACGGACGATCAACGCGAGGCCATTGTGCTCTTCTACCAGTTGGATTGGTCGGTGGAGCAGATCGCCGAGTATCTGGACCAGCCCGAGGGCACCGTGAAGAGCCACCTGCACCGCGGCCGCAGGCGATTGCGCGACACGCTGGAGGCGCAGGTGCATGTGATGCCGCGCCTGCTGGAGGCGATGGCGTGAAGGGCGTGGGGCGTGGACAACCTGATCGTGCAAGTGTGCCCGACTTCACGGGCGCGATCATGTGCCGTCTTGATGAGCGCGAGTTGTTCGTTTCGAGCCGGCGGCGCGTGTGGATGAAGGTTGCGCGGCTGACGGGCATGGCCCTGGGTTGTGCCGCGGTGGTGGGTGTGGCGGCGATTCAGACGCAGCGGTGGACGGACTCGTGGCGGGCGGAGCAGGAGCGCACGCTGGGCCCGCTGGTGGCGACGACGGCGAGTCGGGCGCAGGAGAGCATCGCCAGCGTGGCGGAGATCGGCACGCCCGGGCAGTCTTGGGTGGTGGCCGTGCTGCCAACAACGCTCCCGGTCGAAGCATCGCCGCCCGAGGGCAAGCCTCTGGCTGTGGCGGGTGGCACGGCGACGACACGCCCCGCGGCGTGGACGTGGGAGCCTGCGGTTCGGGCTGCCGCGCAGTTGCCCCAGTCTGCTGCGGCCAACTCGCTTGTTGATGGATACCTGCGTCGGCGTGATCGCGCGGGCCCGGGCAGCGACTGGGCGGCAAACACGAACTTGCGTTTCATCCGTGCGCTGAGCCTCACCGAGATTCCGGCCAGCGGCGCGGCGAACTGGTCCGGGTCGGCGTTCACGCCGGCCGAGAACCCGCGGTAAGAGCCACATGAAGGGTTGCTCTCTGGTAATGACGCTCGCGCGCTGGGCGGCGGCCGTGACGGTTGCGCTGGCCGCCGCGGGGCGTGACGTGCGCGCCGATGACGACCCCGCCGCGAGCGTCGTATCGCGTCTGCCCGCCTCGACGCGGAGCGTGCTGGTGCTGCAGCGGCTGGCCGAGCAGATCGATAACGCGGGCGTGTCGCCGGTGAAGGAGTTGGTGCGCATCCGGCTGATCGACAAGGGCGTGGACGCGGCGTGGGAGGGCCTGGCCAAGCGGCTGGGCTGGACGCCGCGCGAAGCCCTGGAGCGGCTGCTGGGCGCGCGCGCGGTGCTGGCGCTGGACGAGCCGCCAGCGCCGGCAGCGGGTGGCGGGCAGCCGCCGTCGCGGGGCAAGCCGGGCGATCCCGGTGTGCCGTGGGCCGTCTTCAGCGAGGTTGCGGACGACTGCGTGCTGAAGTTGGCTGCTGCGCTGGCGGGTGTGCCGCGACGGATCGAACGTGGGCGGCCGGTGTACGCGCTCGAAGGCGGACAGTTTCTGCTGGCGGCGGGTGCCAAGGTGCAGACCGCCAAGGGCGCGCGCACCTGGCTGCTGCTGGGCCCGAGCGAGCACGCAGCGTGGTTCGACGCGCTGCTGCCGGTGCTGGTCGGGGATCCGCCCGGGCCGGTGCTCGGGCAGACGCGCGCGTTCGCGGAACTTCAGAGGCTGGGTCTGGGCGATGTGGCCGTGCTCTCTCGCGTCGGCACCGGGGCGGACCTGAGCACGTGGGATGGCTACGTCGCGGCGTCGCTGCGGGCGCGGGGCGAGGGCGGGGGCCTGCGCGGCGTGTGTACCGGGTATTCCGCGGTGCTGACGTACGTGAACCCAGCGTCGAAGGAGACGATCTCGAGTTACCCGTTGGTGCCCGAGACGCGGTTTGACTGGCTGGGTGAGGACGCGACGGCGGCGGTGGTGCAGATGTCGCCGGCGCGGCCGGGCGAGGTGCCGTTCAAGACCCCGGCGATCCCCGTGTTCGGGTTCAGCGTGCTGGGGCGAGAACTCGACCCCGGGGCGGGCGGGCGGTCGATCACCGTGCTGCGGCCGGACGGAGCGACGGGGCGCGCGATCATGATCGAGGTCAAGCGGCTGGCGGGAGCGGCCGAGCCTGAGACGCCCCATCTTGACGAGCGGATCGGCGTGCTCGTGGGCGGTCGCGGGCCGGGGAGCGCCAGCGTGGCGGCGCTCGCGCTGCGTGGGCTGGCGCCGGGCGTGGCCCGCACACTGGTGTTCGAGCCGCTCAATGCATCGCCGCTGCGTGTGCTGGTGGGCGCGCCTGTGGCCGCGGCGTGGGTGGAGCGGCCCGCGCGGCCGCTGACGGGGACGACGGTGAACTCGCAGGGAAGGGATCACGGCGCCGAGCCGGGGGCGAACGGGCGCTGGTGGGCCGTGGCGATTGCGGGTGTTGCCGCGCGTGGGGTGGAGGCGAATGCGGAGGAGAGCACCGTGGAGGCCGAGCACGCGGCGGTTGAGCGCGCGGGCCGAGCCCTGCGTGAGACCCTCACGGCTTTGGAGGGGCGGGCACCGCCCGGCGGCCCGGCCGGCGCTGGTCAGGGCAGCGGTGGGGGGGGCAGAGGTGGTGGCGCGGCGGAGTTGGCCGCGCTTGGCACGAATGTGCAGGTCATGCGAAGGTGGGTGTCGCTGGGGCGTGTGCGCGTGCAGGTGTTTGTGCGTCTGTTGGGCATCCCGATTGGCCCGCCGGAGTACGCGGGCCTGTGGGGCAAGATTGATTCGGTGTCGTGGTCGTTGTGGGCGGACGAGGAAGGGGCGGTGCACGGCGAGGCGGAGTTGGGCCTGACGAACGCCCCGTGACGGTGTGCGGGGGGGATTCGATCAAGGTGTTTGTGCGCACGCCGCAGCGGCTTCTGGCCGCGCGCTCGCCTAAACTCACCCCCGCCCGAATGAGCGTGCAGACAGCGCTCGGGCGGCCCCTTATGGCCGACACCACACGACCCGCACTTCGTAACGTCGCGATCATCGCGCACGTCGACCACGGCAAGACCAGCCTGGTGGACAAACTCCTCTTTCAGTCGGGGCAGTTCCGCGTTGGCGAACTGGAAAAACTCCAAGGGGGGCAGCACGGCCTCATCATGGACAGTAACCCGCTGGAGCGTGAGCGGGGCATCACGATCTTCTCCAAGAACTGCGCCGTGAACTACCACGACGCGGCCGGAAAGCACTATCTCATCAATATCCTCGACACGCCCGGCCACAGCGACTTCGGCGGCGAGGTGGAGCGCGTGCTGCGCATGGCCGACGGCTGCCTGCTGCTGGTGGATGCGTTCGACGGCCCCATGCCGCAGACGCGCTTCGTGCTGACCAAGGCCCTGGAGTTCGGCCTCAAGCCCATTGTCGTCATCAACAAGTGCGACCGGCCCGGCGCCCGGCCTGTGGAGGTGCACCACGAGGTGTTCGACCTGTTCGTGGAACTGGGCGCGGAGGATATTGCGCTGGACTTCCCGGTGGTGTATTCGTCCGCACGCGAGGGGTGGGCGTGCCTGGAAGCGGCGGACGCGGCGTCCGGCGCGGCGGGCACCAAGGGCGACCTGCGGCCGGTCTTCGAGAGCATCATCAAGCACGTGCCCGAGCCCAAGGACGACCCGGCAGCGCACTTGCAGATGCTCGTGTGCACGCTGGACTATTCGGAGTATGTCGGCCGCATCGGCATCGGTCGTGTGTACGGCGGGGCCATCCGGCCCGGTCAGCAGGTGGTGACCATCAAGCGAGATGGAAAGAAGATTCCCAGCCGCGTGGGCAAGTTGTACCGCTTTGCGGGGCTGGGGCGCATCGAGACCGACGAGGTGCACGCCGGCGACCTGTGCGCCGTGGTGGGCTTGGAGTCGGTGGACATCGGCGACACGCTGGCGGACCCGGCATTCCCCGAGGCCCTGCCGCCCGTGAGCGTGGACGAGCCGACCATCACGATGGTCTTCCGCATCAACGACTCGCCCTTCGGCGGGCAGGAGGGTGAGTTTGTCACCAGCCGGCAGATCCGCGAGCGGCTCGAGCGCGAGATGCAGACCAACGTGGCCATGCGGATCAACCCCGGCCGCACCAGCGACGAGTTCGCCGTGTCCGGGCGCGGCCTGCTGCACCTGGGCATTCTGCTGGAGACGATGCGGCGCGAGGGCTTCGAGATGTCCGTGGGCAAGCCCGAGGTCATCATCAAGATGATCGACGGTGTGGCCTGCGAGCCCATCGAGAACCTCGTGTTCGATGCGCCGCCCTCGGCCATCGGTGCCATTATGGAATTGGTGGGAGCGCGCCGGGGCGAGTTGAAGAACATGGACCAGCGTTCCGAGACGCTCACGCACCTTTCGTTCGAGATTCCCAGCCGCGGCATCATCGGGCTGCGCAGCAAGGTGATGACGGTGAGCCAGGGCGGGGCGACGATGCACCACTCGTTCCTGCGGTACGCCCCGATGACGGGCGAGACGCCGCACCGGATTCAGGGCGTGCTCGTGGCAACCGAGACGGGCGACGTGACGGCCCATGCGGTGGAGAACTGCGCCGACCGCGGCTTCCTGTTCGTGGTGCCGGGCGACAAGGTGTACGCGGGGCAGATCGTGGGCGAGCACAACCGCGACAACGACCTGCCCATCAACATCACGCGGCTCAAGCACCTCAGCAACGTGCGCGTGGCGAGCAAAGAGCAGACCGTGGTGCTCAAGGCCGCGCGGAAACTGAGTTTGGAGCAGTCGCTCGAGTACATCGAGGACGATGAACTGGTGGAGATCGCGCCCAAGACCATCCGCCTGCGCAAGCGCATTCTCGACGAGAGTTTGCGGAAGCGCTCGGACCGTCAGACGAAGGACCGTGCCGCGGCGGGTGTGTGAGGCGGGCGGGTTCGAACCCAAGCCGGGTTGAACCACAAAGACACAGAGGGCACAAAGGAAGGCAAAGAGGGGAATTGGCGGCGCGGTCGGTGCCTTTCCCCAAGCCTTGACGCGCACGGGCACCAAGGGCAGTGAATCTGCCTCTGCCCCTGTCTTCCTTTGTGATCTTTGTGCCTTTGTGGTTGCTCTTCGGCGTTACTTCCGTGCCGCCTGGGCCTTGGCCGCGGTCATCACCGCTTCGAGCGTGAAGCCGAACTTCTTCTGGAGTTCCTTGAGCGGTGCCGACGCGCCGAAGGTGGTCATGCCGATCATCGCGCCCTCCGTGCCCACGTATCGGGCCCAGCCGAAGGTGCCCGCCTGCTCGATGGAGACGCGCCCCTTGGTGGTGGGGGGCAGCACTTCATCGCGGTACTTCTTGTCCTGGTGCTCGAAGAGTTCCCAACTGGGCATGCTCACCACGCGGGCACGCACACCCTCGGCCTTGAGTTTCTCGTACGCCTCCACCGCCAGTTGCACCTCGGTGCCGGTGGCCATGAGGATCACGTCGGGCTTGCCGTCGGGCGCGTTGCAGGCGAGCACATAGGCCCCCTTGGCCACGCCGCTGGCGGGGGCGTATTTGGTGCGGTCGAGCGTGACCATGGCCTGGCGGCTCATGATCATGCAGACGGGGTCGTGGCGCATCTGCATCACCACGCGCCACGCCTCGGCCACTTCGTTGGCATCGCCGGGGCGCATGGTGATGAGCCCGGGGATGGCCCGCAGAGCGATGAGGTGCTCGATGGGCTGGTGGGTGGGGCCGTCTTCTCCAACGCCGATGGAGTCGTGCGTGAAGATGTAGATGACCGGGATCTCCATGATCGCCGCAAGGCGGATGGCCGGTCGCGAGAAATCACTGAACACGAAGAAGCCCGAACCAAAGGGCCGCACCTTCGTGAGGCTCATGCCGTTGAGGATGGATCCCATCGCCAGTTCGCGGATGCCGAAGTGGAAGTTGCGGCCCGCCCAGCCCAGCGGGCTCTTGGGCGCGTGGTGGTCAAAGGCCTCGCGCGGCGGAGAAAAGTCCCCCGCCCCGTCGAACGTGAGTCTCGTTTTCGTGCTCGGGGCCAGGTCTGCCGCGCCGCCGAGGAGCCAGGGCACGTTCTTGGCGATGGCGTTGAGGACTTTGCCGTTGGCATCGCGCCCGGCGACGCCCTTGGCGTCGGTCGGGAAGACGGGGATGTCCTTGTCCCACCCCTTGGGCAGTTCACGCTTCTGGATGCTGGCGGTCTGATCGGCGAGTTCGGGGTGGTTGGCTTTGTAGCCGGCGAACAACTTCATCCAATCGGCCCGCAAGGCCGCGCCGCGCTTGCCCATTCCGTCCTTGAACGCCTGGAGAGCCTCGGGCGGAACCAAGAACTTCGCGTCCTCGGGCCAGCCGTAGAACTTCTTGGTCTTCTTGATCTCTTCCTCGCCCAAGGGCTCGCCGTGGGCGGTGTGCGTGTCCTGCTTGCTGGAGCCGTAGCCGATGTGGCTGTCCACGATGATGAGCGTCGGCCGCCCCTTGGTCTCCTTGAACGTGCGGAAGGCCCTGCGGAGCATGTCCAGGTCGTTGGCGTCGCCCACGCGGGCCACGTTCCAGCCGTAGGCGATGAACCTCGTCGCCACATCCTCGCTGAAAGCCCACTCCGTGTGCCCCTCGATGGTGATCTTGTTGTTGTCGTAGATCCAGCAGAGGTTGTCGAGTTTGAGGTGGCCCGCGATGCTCGCGGCTTCGCTGGCGGCGCCCTCCATCATGCACCCGTCGCCGCCGAGCGCGTACACGTCGTAGCCGAACAGGTCGTAGTTGGGCCGGTTGTACGTCGCGCCCATCCACTTTCCGGCGATGGCCATGCCCACACTCGTGGCGTACCCCTGCCCGAGCGGGCCGGTGGTCGTCTCGATACCGCTGGTCCAGCGATATTCCGGGTGCCCGGCGCAGCGGCTGTCCATCTGCCTGAATCTCTTGATGTCGTCGAGCGGGACTGACAACTTCCCTACTTGTTCATACTCCTTGTTCACGGCCTTCACCTGGGCCAGGTGCAGCAGCGAGTAGATGAGCATGCTCGCATGGCCCATGCTCAGCACGAACCGATCGCGGTTCGGCCAGATCGGGTCCTCGGGGTCAAAGCGCAGAAACTCGTTCCACAGGGTGTAGCAGACCGGGGCCATGGCCATGGGCGTGCCGGGGTGACCGCTGTTGGCGGCCTGCACCGCGTCCATGCTCAGCGTGCGGATCGTGTTGATGGCCAGTTGTTCGGCCTTCTTGTGCGCGTCGGTTTTCGGGGCGGGTGCGTGTTCTGTGGCCGCGTTGGACATGGCTCAAACTCCGTGGAAGGTGGCTTAGCAGCCGCTCCAGTCTGCCCGAAAGAGGGTGCGTTCGTCAAACGGGCACAAACTCGCGGGATACGCCGCCCGAACGGGGGGGCGGGGGGCGGAGATTCACCACAAAACAAGACCCGCCCCGGCGGGGGCACAAAGGGCACAAAGGAAGGCAGGAAGGCGGCGGGGGCGAAAGGGCAAATCGCAAATGGCAAAGTGCAAATCAAGGCAACGGGGCCAGACTCCGCCCGCCCGCCCGCCTTCCTACGCATTCGCTCTTCGTGTCCTTCGCGTTCTTCGCGGTCAATCTCGGCTCTCTCCCCGCGCCGCCCGTTTCCACTATCATCCTTCATGCCCGCAGCCGCCCTCACGCCGCGCGAACGGACGCTCACGATCGTCTGCCTGGCGCTCTTCATCGTCGGCACGATCTACACGTGGTGGGTGCTGCCGCTGGACATGCACGGACGGCCGCCGAGCACGCAGTGGCTGGCGCTGATGCTGGGCAAGTGGGTGCTGCTCTCGATCGCGCTGCTGCCCTTCTTCCGTGTAGACATGGCCCGCCACAACGCGCCCCCGCTGCTGGCCTTTCCGCTGGCGGTCGTGACGGCCTTCGTGGTGCAGGGGTGCATCCGGTTCCTCATGATGCTGCTGGTGTCGATCTTCCGGATCGGGCCGGGGGCGTGAGGAGCGGCGGAAAGAACGAAGAGCGAAAAACGAAGAGCGAAGATCAGGGCATGGTGGCCGCGCGCCGCCCTGCACCCGCCGACACCAGTATCCTTCCGCATGGCTGAAACCGTGAAGAGGTCGAGAGCGCAAGTCATCGCCATCGCGGCAGGCTGGTGCTGTGTGCTTTGCCCAGCCGGGATGTGGTTCGCGCTGCCCGACGGGAAGTCCACCGCATCCGACGGCACGATCTTCAGTGTGGCCCTCTGGCTCGGGTGGCCGCTCCTGATCCTCGCGTTCCTGCCGGGTGTGCAAGCCCGCCTGCTGAAGCGCAAGTGGCCGACGTGGATCGCCTACGTGGCCGTGCCGGTGCTCACATGGTTTGCGGGTGGCGGCATCCTGTACTTGGTCTACGTGCTCAAGTTGGCGTACCGCGACAGCATGTACTAGTTCCCTCCCAATTGAAAAGGGGGGCTTTTTCGCCCCCCGTTCTTCTTTGCGTCTTCGCGTCTTTGTGCCGATCCTCACGCCGCGAGTTTCATCCCCTCGCCCGCGCCCGCCACGAACGCGGTCATCTGGCCGCTGGGCGTGCGCCCGAAGTTGATGATGAACGCATCGCTCTCGGCGCCGGCGCTGTCGGCCCGCTGGCCTTGAACGGTGTACTGCACGGAATCGGGCCCGGCGGTGAAGGAGTTGTCGATGAACTTCTTGGACCCCGTGACACCGAGGAACGAGAACGCCGTTTCACTGGGGAGTTTGCGGCGGATGATGTAACTCGTGCCCGTGGTGCCGGGCGGGTTGCTGGCCTTCCAGCGGAGCGTGAGGGCGCCGCTGGCGTTGTTGAGTTCCACCGACAGGTCCAGCGGCTTGGCGGGCGGCGGAGCGATGCTCCCCTCCGAGGGCGGCGGGATCTGCGCCAGCGAATAGACGTTGGGGTTGTTGGTCGTCTCGGCGAACGTGCGGATCACCTTGGTGGTGAGGCTGGCCGAGCGACGCGCGGCGTTGAACGCGTCGGTGCCGGTGTTGATGGCGGCCCTGTAGGCGAGGCGTGCGTTCTCCTGGGCCTGGTTTGCCGCGTTGGCGGCGTTGATGGCGTTGGTGAACGCCGTCACCTGCGAGGCGGAGAGGCCGATGTTGCCCTCCTGCTCGTCAAAGACGGTGGTGTGGGCGAGGCCCCAGGTGAGAAACGCGGAACGCGGAGTCGTCGGAAACGTGGCCATAGTGTGGCCTCCGTAGGGCCGGAACGTGTGGCGGCGCTCCCGAAGCCCGCGCGGCGGAGACGCACAAGCGCCCCCTACATCCACGCGGCTCGGGCTTTGAGCGTGCCCCCGGCCTATGGGGTTTTCTCGGTTGCACCCGCGAACTTCGACACTGCGCCCGCGGTTCTCGGCCGCGAAATCTGCAAGATGGGCCCTCACGCTGCGAACACTTTGCCCACAGCGCACGATTGCACACCTGCGCGCGGCGCGCACAGGGATGAAACTCGCGCGCACATCAATGAAACTCCCGCGCACAGGGACGAAACTCCCGTGCACATCCCTCAAACTGGCGCGCACAGGGATGGAAATGGCAATTGCAGGGATGAAACTCGCGCGTACGTCCCTTGAACCGGCGAGCACAGGGATGAAACTCGCGCGCCAATCCCTCAAACCAGCGCGAGCAGGGATGAAACTCCCGCGCGCAGGGATGAAACTCATGCGCCCGGTCCTGCGGCCCCGAAGGGGCCAAGGGTTGTAGCCACGGGTGGAGGTCGCCGCAGGCGACCGAAACCCGTGGGAGCGTGATGAAAAACTCCTCCTCGCCCCGCGAGGGGCGAAGGAATGAAGCACATCCAAGAACCCGGAACGCAAAGACTTCCTCCGCCCCTCGCGGGGCGGGTGCGCGGGGGGCGCATCCCTTCCACGGGTTGCGCGCGGCCGCGTGCCGCGGCCTCGCTCCACCCGTGGCTACAGCCCGACGCCCCTCCGGGGCGTGCGAGGCATGAACCCCGCGCGGTGAACCATGCACGCAACGCGCGCGGCCTTGCGGCCCCGAAGGGGCCCAGGGTTGTAGCCACGGGTGAAGGTCGCCGCAGGCGACCGGAACCCGTGGGAGCGTGTTCCCTCTCCCTTCGTCGCCCCGCGAGGGGCGAAGGGATGAACCGCGTCCAAGAACCCGGAGCGCGAAGACTTCCTCCGCCCCTCACGGGGCGGCAGCGCGAAGGGAGCATCCCTTCCACGGGTTCCGCGCGGCCGCGTGCCGCGGCCTTGCTCCACCCGTGGCTACAGCCCGACGCCCCTCCGGGGCGTTCGAGTCACGAGCGGCGCGGCTCCTGCCACGGGCGCTGGAGACCCAGTTGTACACGCCAGATTCCCGCCAGTTCTCTCGCCGGGCACCGCCACCCGCATTCCGGACACACGCACTCTTTCTTCACGCGTGTCAGCGGGTACAGGCACTCCGGGCACATGCGCCATCGCAGCGGCCTGCCACGTGGCGCGAGCCTCCAGCGATGCAGCTCCGGCATAACCATGACTGCAAAAACGACGGGTAGCGACGCGACCAACCCAATGAATCCTGCCATGGCAAGCCACACCGTGTGCACAAACTGAGACAAAAGCACGCAACCCAGAGCCGTGATCATCACGCACACAAGCCACCAAGCGAGCTTGATTATGAATCGCCGGACCATGCGGGCACAACTCCCAAGAAGCGGTCTGCGATCTCGCCGCCGCGGCCGCCCGGGGCGTGGCAGCACCAACGCGAGAGTGTACAGCACGTCCGGATGCACGACACACGCCCGCGCACGCCCAACCAGAAAGGCCGCACGCAGAGGACGCAGAGGTGGCGGAGGGAGGCGGAGGAACGATTGAAACACGGAGAGCACCGAGGGGCACGGAGGAAGGCGCCAACACCGGGGAGCGGTTTCTGCGGCCCCGAAGGGGCCAAGGGTTGTAGCCACGGGTGAAGGTCGCCGCAGGCGACCGGAACCCGTGGGAGCGTGATGAAAAACTCCTCCTCGCCCCGCGAGGGGCGAAGGAATCGGGCCCGTCGTCAAACCGCGAGCGAGAAAACCTCCTCCGCCCCTCCCGGGGCGGGTGCGCGGGGGGGGGCATCCTCTCTACGGGTTCCGCGCGGCCGCAGCGCAACCCGTGGAAGGGGTGTTCTCTCGCGATCCTGCCCCGGAGGGGCAGAGGAAAAGACCCACCCCACGCGCGCTCAATCGAACACGTGCTTCTCGTCGTAGTCGATCTCGTGTGCGCGGAGCAGGCGCAGGAGTTCGGACCTGAAATCCTCGTGGGCGTGGTGCTTCTGCTGAAGAGCGATGTACTTCTTCACCGCCCCCTCCTGCGACTTGCTGACCGTGAAGACGCTGAACCCCTCCTGCCACGCGAACGCGCCCAGCGCGGGGAAGGTTGTGTGAACCCACCTGCTGGAGCGGGCCTTCACCGTTCGCATGAGGGCCGACACGGCCGCGTCGGGCCGCCACCGGAGGTACATGTGCACGTGGTCCTCAACGCCGCCGATGTCGTGCAAGACACCCTTCTCGGCACGCACGATGCCGCCCATGTATGGATAGAGGCGCTGGGCGACTTGCGGCGTGATCCACCGCTTGCGGTTCTTGGTGCTGAAGACCACGTGCATGAGCATCTGCGAATAGGTCCCGGGCATCGCGGGTCTCCACGTGAACGGTGCGGTTCCTTCGCCCCTCCGGGGCGATGAAGAGATTACACGCAACGCTTCCCACGGGTTGCGCGTCGGTCGGCTTCGCCGCCGCGCCGCTCCACCCGTGGCTACACCCCTTGGCCCCTCCGGGGCCGTCGATCCAAAGACGAACGCGGGGCGATCGGCCCTGAGTCCCCGGCGTAGCCAAAGTGTGTAGACTGCAAGACCGTTCAGGAGGGCCGCACCATGCACCGATTTCTGTCCTTCTCGCTCGTTCTCGCGGCCGCGCTCTGCGCTGCGGGCGCGCAAGGGGCCTACCAACCCGCTTCGGCACCGGCCCCTGCCGCCAAGAGCCCGCAGGTGCAGCCCGACACGTCGCACATGGGCGCAGAGGAACTTCGGGCGCTGATCGAGCAACTCCGGGCTGGGCGACAGGAAGACGCGGCGCGGATCGAGAGACTGGAAACCGAACTGAAGAGGATCAAGGCCGTGGTGGAGCGGGCCCTGACGCCCGAACCCGCCAAGCCTGCGCCCCAGCCCGCGGCCGTTCCCCCGACCAAGAGCCCGGCAAAGCCCGACGAGGATGACGAAAAGACGGCCAAGACCACTTCACCCTACCGCCTCGCGGCCCGGGATATCGAACTGGAAGGCAAACGCTGGGTCGGGGGAGCCGTCTTGCTGGAGCGATGGACGTTTCGCGGCATCTACAACGGTGCGCTCAAGGACTTGAGCGGTGCAGGCAGCAATTACGGATTCCAGATCACGGGAACACCGGCCGAGGTGAAGGAAAAGTGGGTTGGGTTCGAGGCGGTTGATCCTTCAGGCAAGCGCTTCTCGTACTTTTTTGCCGAGAAGGCCACGTTCGGCGAGCGGTTGAAGGCGATGACCGGCGGCGAGGCCGTCACGATCAGCGGGCTTGTTCTGGTGTTCCGCGACGGCAAGCGGTATGGCGTGAGGGTGGACAAGATTGAGTAGGGGATGAGGCCGCGTGCCTTTGTGCCCCTGTGCCTTCGTGCCTTCTCCGTGCCTTCCTTTGTGACCTTTGTGCCTTTGTGGTTCAACTTCCACGCCCACTCGCTGACGCTCGGGGTTCGTCGAAGACAAGCCCTCCCTCACGGTCGGGCTGCATGTGGCCCTCCCTGACGGTCGGGCTTCCGTGGCGGCGTGTGCGAACTGGTAGACTCTGGGCATGCAATCCAAAGCCAAGACTGTCGCCGCGTATCTGGCCGAACTGGACCCCGAGCGGCGTGCCGCGTTGACGGTCGTGAGGAACGTGATCCTCAAGAACATGGACAAAGGCCCGGACGGCAAGAGCGGGTATGAGGAGGGGATGCAGTACGGGATGATCGGGTACTTCGTGCCCCACAGCATCTTCCCCGCGGGGTATCACTGCGACCCCAAACTGCCGCTGGGCTTCGCGGGGCTGGCCTCGCAGAAGAACTACATGTCGGTGTACCTGATGGGGATCTATGTCGAGGGCGACGCAGGGCCGCCCTCGGCGTATGCGCAGTGGTTCCACGCGGCGTGGGCCAGGAGCGGCAAGAAGAAGGACATCGGCAAGTGCTGCATCCGGTTCAAACGCGTGGAAGACCTGCCGCTGGACGTGATCGGCGAGGCGATTGCGCGGATGCCGGTGGCGGAGTATGTGGCGGGGTATGTGCGGTCGCGGGAAGAGGCCGCGGGGGGGAAGGGGGCGGGGGGGAAGAAGACGAAAGGGCAAATCGCAAAGGGCAAAGGGCAAATGGGAAAGAAGAAGGTGGCGGCCAAGGCCAAGGGCACAAAGAGGGCGTGATCGGGTCCGGGCCCGCGGCTCGCGGCCAACGGCTCGCGGCTTTCTTCCACAAGCCTTCGCGCCTATCCTTGGCCCCCAGATTTCGACCGGAGTTCTCGCGTCATGAAAGCCAACAAGCCCCACAAAGCCCTGCTCAAGCGTGTCAAGATCACCAAGACCGGCAAGGTGAAGCACAAGAGCGCCAACAGCAAGCACTTGAAGAGCAGCAAGAGCCCCAACCGCTTGCGCCGCCTTCGCAAAGACAAGTTCGTGAGCACCGCCGATGCCAAGAACATCGAGCGGATGCTGTATCGCCGGATTCGCGGGAAGACGCAGCCGCGCACGGCCATCAAGCGCAGCCCCAACCCCGCCGAACGCAAGGCGATGCAGGCCGCCAAGGCCGAAGCGCGGAAGGTCGCGGCCGGCGCGGCCATGGCCACGAAGGCCTGACCACGGTTTTTTCCGGGGCCGTCGCGCTTGCCGCGATGTGCGCTCCGGTTTCGGCCCGCTCGCGTGAGCGGGCCCACGCACCGGTCTGCCGGGTTTGAAGCGGACGACACCGTCCCCCCGTTGCCGATCACTGTCTGGAGTTTCGTATGCCTCGTATCCGCAAGGGCGCAGCCCGCAACCAGGCCCGCAAGCGTCTTCGCATCGCGACCAAGGGCTATTCCAAGAGCCGCACGGCCCAGCGCGGCGAGATGAAGAACGCGATCCGCTCCAGCGGTGTCTACGCCTTCCGCGACCGGCGTGCCCTCAAGCGCGACATGCGTGGACTCTGGATCACGCGTATCTCGGCGGCCTGCGAGGCCCGCGGCACCCGCTACAGCGTCTTCACCAACGGCCTGAAGATGGCCGGGATCACGCTCAACCGCAAGATGCTCAGCGAACTGGCGATCTTTGATCCCAAGACGTTTGATGACATCTGCAAGACGGCCATGTCCAAGACGCTCGTCGGCAAGGCGGCCTGAGACCGCGGCTTACGCTCTCTGCGCATGAAGTACGTCGTCATCATCGCCGACGGCGCGGCCGACCTGCCCATCGTGGAACTCGGCGGGCGGACGGCTCTGGAAGCCGCGCACACGCCCAACCTCGACCGCCTCGCCTCGCTGGGCGAATTGATGACGGCTTGCACCACGCCGCCGGGGTGGCTGGCTGGCAGTGACGTCTGCACGATGGACCTGCTCGGCTACGACCCGCGTGTGTATCACACCGGGCGTGCGCCGCTCGAAGCCGCGTCGATGGGCGTGGCGGCCAGAGCCACGGATTGGATATATCGCTTGAACCTGGTGACGGTTGGAGAGCCGGGGACGAGCGATGAAGGCCTGATGCTGGATCACTCTGGGGGCGCGATCAGCGATGAAGAGGCTTGGCAACTCACGCGCGACCTGCTGGCGCACTGGCGTGCTGCGGACCCGTCGCTGGTGGAGCCGCGTTTGTTGCTGCAGCACGGCGTGAGTTACCGCAGCATTCTGGTTGACGGCACCGGGCGCAACGGCGCGGACCTGGTGACCACGCCGCCGCACGAGATTCCGCGGCAGGCGTGGGCCGAGCACCTGCCACGAGGCAGCAAGGCGCCGTCCAGCGCCGCGAGCGTGTTTGTGAACGTGCTGATGGAGCAGTCGCGGGGGCTGCTGGGCTCGCATCCGATCAATCTCGCCAGACTTGCAGCGGGCAAGCGCCCCGCCAACATGGCGTGGCTGTGGGGCCAGGGGACCAAGCCGCAGATGCCGTCGTTCGAGGGGCGCTTCGGCCTGCGTGGGGCGATGATTACGGCGGTTGATCTCCTCGCGGGGATCGCGCGCCTGATCGGTTGGGAGCGGCTCAACGTGCGCGGCGTAACAAGTTACCACGACACCGATTACGCGGCCCAGGGGCGGGCCACATGGCAGGCGCTGGAGACCTACGACATCGTCTGCTGCCATGTGGAATCGCCCGATGAGGCCAGCCACCAGGGCGATTGGCAGACCAAGGTGGCGGGGATCGAGCACATCGACAGGTTTGTGGTGGGGCCGGTGCTTGAACACTTGCTTGGCATGGACGCGACGGGCACGGGTTGGCGAATGATGGTGCTGCCAGACCATTACACGCTGGTGAGCACGCGCAAGCACGACGCGACGCCCGTGCCCGTGTTGATGGTGGGGGGGCAGAGCGGCCTTGCATCGCGCCCTGCGGGTATGCGCTTCACGGAGGCGAACGCCAACCGCGCCGGCCGCGTGGTTGCCGAGGGGCACACGTTGATGGACGCCTTCCTTGCGGGTCGATAGCGAGAACCACCATGGCTGATGCGCCTGAACGTCCGTCCTCTGACGGGCTGCCCAACCCGGTGAGCGGCCTGCCGCCGCTCACGTTCCGCGAGACCGACCCCTGCCCCGGCTGTGGCAAGGAGATCAAGGCCGAGGCCCTGGTCTGCGTACACTGCGGCTACGACTTTCGCAAGGGCGCCAAGGTGGCGACCGCCATGGGCGTCGAGCATGTGGCAGAGCCCGCGGGCAGGGGCGCATCGGGGCAGGCCAGCATCGACGATGCGAGGGAAGACCTCATCACCCCGGGTCGTGGATCGCCAAAGGTTGTGGGCATCGGCGCGGCGGTGCTGCTGGCGGGGGCGTGTGTGGCCGCGGGTTTCACGGGCGGTGCCACTGCGACGCGGGGCAATATTGCCGCCAGGGTCGCCTCTACGGCCGTGGACGGCGTGCTGCACTCGCTCACGGGGCTGATCGCCCTTTCAGCCGCGGCGTTCTACTTCGGCATGCGGCTGGGGCGCGTGGAACTGGGCGGGGCCCGCATCGCCGCCGCGTGGTGCGTGTTTCTGCTGGTCTCGCGGCTGCCGATTCCGGCGGGGTCGGTGTCGTTGGGCGCGGCGTGGCTTGCCGGGATGCTGGCCTACTTCCTGGTGCTCTGGGCGCTCATGGCGCGGCATCCGAGGGTTGTGGGGACGATCGCGGCGACGCACTTCGGGTTGTTCGGGCTGTTTCAAGTGCTGGTGGCTCTGCTGGCCGCGCTTCAGGCCGCGGCGGTGGTTGCGGTGCCGCCCGCGGCGGGCCCAACGCCCTGAGCGACGCAGGCTCAGCGACGTAGGGAAAACCTCCCCGGATGGGGCCTTCCTGCGGGCTCTTGGGTTTCCTTCTCGAAACGGTGAGGTAGACTCTGCACGAGTTCGGAGAGTGTGGCGGACTTCGCTGCGTTTTCGGATTGTGTGCCGCGGATTTGCGTGGCGACAAGAAGGAGGGAATTCCAAATGAAGAGTGTTATTCTTTCGACTTTGGCCTTGGGTGCGCTTGCTGGCGCTGCGACGGCAGACGTGTCCTACATGGCCTCGGTGCCCCAGGCCAGCACCAACTTCAGCGAGGTGGTCTCGCTGCCCCAGTGGGACCCGGCGTTGTTCCCCAACGAGGTGCTCATCGGCGTGGTCATCACGCTGACGGCGAACGTTGACGGCCGCATCCGTGCCGAGAGCAACGACGGTGAACCGGCCACAATCAACGCTGACCTCGCCGCGTTGGTCACGGCCAATGCCCCCGCGGGCCTGCAGGTGGTGTCGCTCCCGCTGGCGAACTTCATGTTCGCGGCAACCGCGTTCGACGGGTCGATCGACTTCGGGGGCACGTCCGGCTTCGACACGGGCACGCTTGCGGGCGCCGACATGGACTCGAATTCGCTGACGTTCCCGCCCGGCAACAGCGTGCCGTACATCGGCAACGGCAACATCGCGGTGACAGTGACCGCCGATGGCGCATCAATCGTCTCGGGCGCGGGCAACATCGTCACGGTCATCACCACGGAGGCTCGGGCGACCCTTGAGATCACCTACCAGACCCGCATCATCCCGGCACCCGGTGCCGCGGCCATGCTGGGCCTTGGTGGCCTGCTCATCGCACGCCGTCGCCGCTGAGCGACCTTCGCGTCAGAGATCACTCTCCCCGAGTTATCAGACCACCCCGGATTCGATCCAGGGTGGTTTTTCATTTACAAAACACGAACAAGTCGCCCGATATCGCGTGCCAAACCACCCCGAATGTTGGGATATGGTGTGGTTTCTGCAAAAAACCAGCCTGTGAGGCTGCCGTGCAGCGGTTCCTGATGTAGACTCTGGCCGCAGCGTTTGCCTATGGATGGGTGCGCTGGTTGTTGTCCGTCCCGCGCTGCCGTCGGCAGTGCTGAGAAGAGAAGATTAGAGGAGAGAGAGTCATGAAGAAGTTCATCGCCTTGTCCGCCGTCGCCGTTGCCGGTCTTGCCGCGTCCGCCATGGCGGACATCAGCTACAACGGTTCCGTCGCCCTCACCAACACGAACTGGACTGATTCGATCAGCGTCCCCCAGTTCGATCCCAGCTTGCTGGGCCCGGGCGAGGAGATGTACTGCGTCGTGATCAAGCTCACGGGCTCGGTTGAAGGCCGCGTCCGCGCTGAGAGCCTCGACGGTGCGCCGTCGACCATCGACGCGACGATCTCGGCCACGCTGACCGCAAACGCTCCGGCGGGTCTGCAGGTCATCACGGTGCCGCTGACGAACACGATGTTCAACGCATCGGCCTTTGATGGGTCCATCGATTTCGGTGGCACGTCGGGCTTCGACACCGGCACGGTTGCCGGTGGCGACATGGACAGCAACTCGGTTGAACTCCCCGCCGACCTGTCCCCCTACATCGGTGTTGGCAACATCGTGGTGGGTGTGACGGGTGCTGGCACGTCCAACGTGTCCGGTGCGGGCAACATCGTCTCGATCATCAACACCGCCGCCGGTGTGGACCTCGAGATCACGTACCGCACGCGTCAGATCCCGACCCCCGGCGCTGCGGCGCTGGTGGGCATCGGCGGCCTGATGGTGGCCCGTCGCCGCCGCGCCTGAGTGCGTGCGGTTCGGGTTTGATTCATTGATCTGACTTCTTCGCAACGGCCCTGGCTCAACCCGGGGCCGTTGTTGTTTTTGGGTCCTTGGCACGCGGCACGTCGTACAGTCGGCCCACATGGCACCCGCTCAACCGGAATCCGCTCTGCCGCCCTTCACGCCGGTCTCCACCTACGTGCCCCCGACGCTCGATCCCACGCGCTGGAGCGAACTGGAGCCGCTCTACGCCGGGCTGCTGGGCCGACAGGTCACCAGCGCGGCGGGGCTCGTGGAACTGATTCTCGATCGCAGCGAGCTGGACGCCGCGGCCAGCGAGGCGGCCAGCACCAATCACATCAACATGACCCGCGACACCGAGAACGCGGAGGTGAAGCGGCGGTACCTGGACTTTGTCGAGAACGTGGAGCCCCGCCTGAAGGAGGTGGGCTTCGAGCTGGACAAGAAGGTGGCCTCGTCGCCCTTCGCCGGGGAGTTGGACCCGGCCCGCTTCGGTGTGCTGCTGCGAGACACCAAGGCCGCGGTGGAGTTGTTCCGCCCCGAGAACATCCCGCTGGAGACGGACCTGACCAAACTCAACCAGCGGTACGACGAGATTTGCGGCGCGATGATGGTGAACTTTCGCTCTCAGGAGCGCACGCTGCCGCAGATGGGCCGCTATCAGGAGGAGCCCGACCGGGCCACGCGGGAGGAGGCCTGGCGGCTGGTCGTGGAGCGGCGCCTGCGCGACCGGGAGGCGATTGAGGGCATCTTTGAAGAGATGCTCGCCAAGCGGCACACTGTGGCCCGCAACGCCGGGTTTGATGACTACCGGGGCTACGCCTTCAAGGCCAAGCGGCGCTTTGACTACACACCGAAGGACTGCGACCTGTTTGCCCAAGGCGTGGAGAAGCACGTGGTGCCGGCGATGCGCCGGTTGCACGCGCAGCGGCGCGCTGGGCTGGGGCTGGAGCGCCTGCGGCCGTGGGACCTGGCGGTGGACCCGAAGGGGCGGCCCGCGCTGCGGCCCTTCGCCACGGCGGATGAGATGGTGGTGCGCACGCGGCGCGTGTTCTCACGGATGGACTCGTCACCCGGTGGTCTGGCCGCGCTCTTCGGCGCGCTGGCGGACGGGCCGCAAGGCGAGGCGTGCCTCGACCTTGACAGCCGCAAGGGCAAGGCCCCGGGCGGGTACCAGGCCAACCGCGATCGGCGGCGGCTGCCGTTTATCTTCATGAACGCCGCGGGCGTGCAGCGGGATGTGGAGACGATGGTGCACGAGGCGGGGCACGCGTTCCACTCACTGCTGTGCCGCGGGGAGAATGTGCTGTCGAACCGGGCGGACATTCCGCTGGAGTTCGCCGAGGTGGCGAGCATGAGCATGGAACTCACCAGCCACCCGTTCCTCGACGAGTTCTACCCGAACGCCGGCGATGCCGACCGTGCGCGGCGTGTCCATCTGGAAGGGATCGCCACGATCCTGCCGTGGATCGCGACGATCGACCAGTTCCAGCAGTGGCTCTACACGCACCCGGGTCACACGCGCGACGAGCGGGCAGCCGTGTGGGTGGGCCTGCAAGAGCGCTTCGGCGCGGATGTTGATTGGTCGGGGCTGGAGGAAGCGCGGCGTTTCATGTGGCAACGGCAGTTGCACCTGTTCGGCGCGCCGTTCTACTACATCGAGTATGGCATTGCGCAGTTGGGCGCGCTGCAACTCTGGCAGCGGTACCGCAGCGATGCGCCCGGCGCGATTGCCGCGTACAAGCGCGGGCTGGCGCTGGGGGGCTCGCGGCCGCTCCCGCAACTCTTCGAGGCGGCGGGCCTGGACTTTGACTTCTCCCCCGCGCGCATCGAACGCACCTGGGGCGAGGTGGAACGGGCGCTGGAAGAACTGCCGGTGTGATACGGATGAGCGGGTGAATCTCGCGAGTAGGGCGAGCAGGCTTGTCGCCCCACGCGGAGCGTGGGGGTACCCAGAGCGGCCCAAAAAGCAAGCCACCGGTGTGGAAGCACCGGTGGATCGCTCTTCCCAAAAACCGAGACGGGGTCCTGTGTGGCCTCGGCGAACATCCAACTTTACACCACCGGGCCGAGAATGCAAACCGAACAGAGCGCAGACGGGGAAATATCCTTGGGCTGGCGGTTGGGGCCTCCCAGGGCGGGCAAGGCACCTCCCCTCGCCCCGGCGAGTCTTCGACCGGCCACGCGGACTCGGCCACCCCCTCCGTTCGGAGCGGCGGGGGATGAATTCCACGCTCAGCCCCCTGCGCTCCCCTCACCACCGGGCAGCGTCATGCCCCAGGGGTTCAGGAGTTCATCCAGCGTCGCGGCGGGGAGCACCCGCTGCTCCAGGGCGAGTTGGCGGATGGTCTTGCCCTCCTTGAAGGCCTGCTTGGCAAGCGCGGCGGAGGCGTCGTAGCCGATGGCGGGCACGAGGCTGGTGCACATGGCCAGCGAGCCCTCGATGAGTTCGGCGCACCGTTTCTCGTCCACTTTCAGCCCGTCGAGCAGGTTGGCGGTGAACATGCGGCACCCTGCCGCGAGCAGGTGGATGGATTCCAGCAGGTTGCGGGCGATGAGGGGCATGGCGACGTTGAGGTCGAGGGTGCTGTTGAGGGCACCCAGGTTGCCGAAGGTGATGGCGGCGTCGTTGCCGATGACCTGCCCGCAGACCATGATGAGGCTCTCGCAGATGACCGGGTTCACCTTGCCGGGCATGATGCTGGAGCCGGGCTGCACGGCGGGGATGATGAGTTCGCCCAGGCCGCAGCGCGGGCCCATGCCCATGAGGCGGATGTCGCCGGCGATCTTGGTGAGGCTGGTGGCGATGGTCTTGAGGTGGCCGGAGACCTCCACGCAGGCGTCCTTGGCGTGCTGGGCCTCGAAGTGGTTGGCCGCCTCGCGGAAGGTGCACCCGGTGGCGGCGGAGAGTTCCTGAGCCACCATCTTGCCGAAGCGCTCGTGGGCGTTGATGCCCGTGCCCACCGCCGTGCCGCCGATGGCCAGTTCGCCGAGCGTTTCGAGCGCGCGTTGCAGGCGGCCCTTGGCGTGCTCCATCTGCGAGGCGAACCCGGAAAACTCCTGCCCCACCCGGATGGGCGTGGCATCCTGCAAGTGCGTGCGCCCGATCTTCACGATCTTGTCCCACGCGCGGGCGTGCTGGGAGAGTTTCTTACCCATCTGGGCCACGGCGGGGAGCAGGTCGTCCCTGATGGCGATGACGGCGGCCACATGGATGGCCGTGGGGAAGGTGTCGTTGCTCGACTGGCCCAGGTTCACGTGGTCGTTGGGATGGACACCGCCGCCGGCGAGATAGGCCTTGTCCTTGGTGGAGCCGATGGGCTTGCCCCGTGCAAGGCAGATGAGGTTGGCCACCACCTCGTTGGCGTTCATGTTGGTGGAGGTGCCCGAGCCGGTCTGGAAGACATCAATGGGGAAGTGCTTGGCCCAGCCGCCGTGGTCGCTCAGCCCTGCCGCGATCTGCGAGCACGCCGCGCGGATGGCCGCGGCACGGGGCTTGTCGAGCCGGGCGAGTTTCTGGTTCACGGTTGCGCAGGCGCTCTTGATGGCGGCGTAGGCCTCGATGATGCCTCGCGGCACGGGCTGACCGGAGACGGGAAAGTTCAGGACGGCCCGCTGCGTGCTGGCACCGTAGAGCACATCGGCGGGGACGTGCATGGGGCCCATGGAGTCCTGCTCGGTGCGCGTGGCGGCGGGTGGTGGGGGGGTGCGGGGCTTCTGAGCGACGGGCTTCTTGGGCATGGATACTCCGGGATTCGAACCCTCGTGGCGGACGGGACGTCCGCCCCACCAGAACCGCAGGCCCCGGGCCACCCGCTCAGGCCTTGCGTTGTGCCAGGAGTGCGCGCACGCGTGCCAGCAGTTCCACCTTGTTCACCGGTTTGGACAGGAAGCCGTCGGCACCGCACTCCGTCGCGTGCTCCACATCGCTCACCTCGTTGAGGGCGGTGACCATGACGACGGGGATGTGCCGCGTGGCCGCGTTGGACTTGATCTTTTTGCAGAGTTGGAAGCCGCTCATGCGGGGCATCATCACGTCCACGAGCATGATGTCGGGCCTGGCGGCCTCCACGGCTCTGAGCCCCTCCAGGCCGTCGGCGGCGGTGCGGATCGTGCCGCCGAGTTCTTCCAGGTAGGCGGCCAGGAGTTCGAGGTTCTGCTCGTTGTCATCGACCAAGAGCACGTTCGGGCCCGCGCCGGAGCCGATGGACGCGTCAATGTCCAAGCGTGTGCAGGCGTTGTGGCGCGTGGGGTCGGGCATGGTCCGACAAGTCTACGTGGTCGGTGCGGTCGCGGCAGAATCGCGGCCAGATCGAAGCCCGGCGGGTGCGCAGGCCGATACCCTCACCCGTGCGCCCGCGGTTGGCACGCGCGGCGGAGGGCGGGGCGGCTGGCATTGGCCACGGAGGGCTCGGGCATGGCTTCGACTCGTTTGCAGGCGCGTGCGTTTGGGGCCTTGGCGTCGCTGGCGCTGTGCGCCGGTGCCGTCGGCCAGTCGCTGGAGCGGCAACTGCGTGACGTGCTGGGCGACAGCAAACTCGGAAACGCCCAGGTGGGCGTGTGCGTGGTGGATGTGGCCACGGGCGACCTGCTCGCGACAATCAACGAGAAGCAATCGTTGGTGCCCGCGAGCAATCTGAAACTGCTCACCAGCGGCGCGGCCCTGTGGACGCTGGGCAAGGACTTTGAGTTCCGCACGCGTTTGCTGAAGGTGGGGGACACGTTGGTCATCTCCGCGTCGGGCGACCCCGGCTTTGCCGAGCCGCGATTGCTGGAAGAGATGAACATCTCGGTGGGGACGTTCGTTGATCGGCTGGCCGACGCGGTGAGGAAGGCGGGCGTCTCGGGCCTGCGTGAGGTGGTGATCGACGATCGCGTGTTCGACAAGCAGTGGGTTCACCCGTCGTGGCCGGAAGACCAGTTGAACCGCTGGTACGCGGCCGAGGTGAGCGGGCTGATGTTCCACGGCAACCTGCTGCAGGTCTTCGCAACGGCGGCCACGCGTCCGGGCCCTTCGCCCGTGCCGCGCACCGAGCCGAGCGCCCCGTGGCTGGAGGTGGCCAGCGCCGCCCAGACCGTGGCGACGGGCTCGACGGCGCTGTGGGCCGTGCGCGACCCGGCCGCGACGTTCCGGTACAAACTCTTGGGCAGCATCCGCACGACGCCCGCGGAACCGGTGGAGGTGGCCACGCACGACAGCGGGATGATCTTCGCAAGGCTGCTGGCGGATCGGCTGGCGGCCGCCGGGCTGATGGCACCGGGAGCCGCGGGGCTGCCGCGTTACGCGGGGCCGGAGGAATCTCTTGAGGCGGGCGAGGTGCTTGTGGTTGTGCGGACACCGATCGCCCGCGTGCTGAAGCGGTGCAACGCCGACAGTTACAACCTGTACGCGGAGGCCCTGCTGAAGCGGACCGGGCGCGAGGTGAGCGGCCAGGGCGGCTCGTGGGCCAACGGCGCGACGGTGGTGCGGATGCTGGCATCTGAGAAACTCGGGCACGACGCGGGCGAACTCATCATGGCCGACGGTTCGGGCCTGTCGCGTGAGAACCGCGTGTCGGCGCACCTGATGGCCTCGTGGCTGGGGGCGCTGGCCCGCGATCCGCTCACCCGCGATGCGTTCATCGAGAGCCTGGCCTCGCCCGGTGAGGGGACACTCTCCAAGCGTTTCCGCGACAAGGACCGGCTCACCGGCGAGGTGGCCGCCAAGAGCGGGTTTATCAACGGCGTGCAGTGCCTGTCCGGGTATGTCACCCAGCCCGACGGCCATCGCGCGGCGTTCTCGATTCTTGTGAACAACACCGGCCAGGTGGCGCCGGGCGGCTCGGCCAAGGAGTTTCACGAGAAGGTGGTGCGGCAGATCGACAAGTGGATGGACCGGAACAAGGCCGCCGCCAAGCCGCGCATGGGCGGCTGAGGGGCACACCGCTGCTGCGGCGCGTCCGTGTGCTGTACGCTTGGTGCGAACGCGGCATGTCTGAACCCATCCCCCCGACACTGGCGGCCTTCCTGCAGACCCTGGCAACAGAGGGCCGGAGTCCGGCGTACATCCGGCTGGATGCTGGGCTGCGGTTGGCGGATTGGGGCGGTAGCATCGCGCATTACGGTGTGCACGGGCTCGTGAAGGGGGCGGAGGCGGAGCGCTCGATTGATTTCCTCACAGGCCTGTTGCCGCTGGAGGCGGCTTCGGCCAGTTTCCGCGGCTTGGGCGTGGTGGAGGGCGTGACGGCGGACCTGCACCTGATGCAGGACCGCGGGCAGACGTGGGTGCTGCTTCTGGACGCGACGGAGGAGATGCGTTCACGCCAGGAGATCCAGCAGGTGGGCAACGATCTGGCCCTGGACCGCGAGCGGCTGGCGCGCCGTGTGCGGGCTCTGGAGGCGGAGGTTGCCGCGCTGCGGGCGAGACTCGGGGGCCAATGAGAACGACCCCGCCGAGGGGTTCGGCGGGGTCGCTGGAAGTGGGCGCGGAGGGATTCGAACCCCCGTAAGCGTTAAGCTAACAGATTTACAGTCTGCCCCGTTTGGCCACTCCGGCACGCGCCCTGCGGGAAAAACACAAAGGTAGATGCCGCGAGAAGGGGTGCGCGATCCCCACGCCGCGGCGAGCGATGGGGAGGCGAATAGGTGCTGAGGATAGTCTGGATCGGCCAGCCCGGCGCGGTTCTGGAGCGCGGGTCCGGCCTCCAACGAAAACGGCTCCCGCGGGGGAGCCGTTGAGGTTCGAGGGATGTCAGAGGCGGCGTTCAGCCGCCGACGATCACGATCTCGACGCGGCGGCTCTGGGCATCGGTGGCCCTGAGTTTCACTGAGCCCATGCCGACCGCATCGACGCGGCTGGAGGAGACGCCCTTGGAGACGAGGTACTTCATCACCTCATCGGCGCGGGCCTGGCTGAGGGCCTCGTTGGACGCGAACTTGCTCTTCTTGATGGGGTTCTTGTCGGCGTAGCCCTCGACACGCACGTTGTTGCCCGACCAGCGGCTCTTGATCTGGGCGGCGATTTTGTCGAGTTCCTTCTTGCCGTCGGCCTTGATGGCCGTCTGGCCGGAGGCAAAGAGCACATCGCCCGCGACCTCGATGACGGTGCCGCCACCGCCGCCGCTCCCCGTGGAACGTGAACCACCCGTGGGCTGATTCCACGTGGTGGTGTTTGCCGGGGCGGCCTGCGCCATCTGCAACTGCTGGATCTGCGCATCCTTGCCCTGGATGTTCTGCATGAGCGAGGAGTTCTCGCTCTTGAGTTGCTCAACCTCGGTGGTGAGCCGCGCGTTGTCCGCCTTCAATTCGTCGGTGCAGCCGCCCAGGCCCAGGGCCAGCGTGGCCGCGGCGAGTAGGAGCCCGCCGCGAAGAAGAAGGGAAGGCCGTCCGACGTTGCTCTGCCCGCTGAACATGTGAACCTCCGTGCTCGGCACGATTGATGGTTGAGTCCGACGGGCCGCGCCCGCTTTCGATGCGGCAACCGTAACCGCCCGAGCGCCGGTGTCAACCTTGCACCGGCATGGTGGGGGCGATTGGCCGCGGAAAAACGCCCGCGAGAACCAGCGCCCGTCAGGGCAGGTTTATCGGCTTGCCCCCGGGCGGAACGTGCACAAGTTGGTTCAGGCCCATCTCGATGAGCGGCTTGGCCAGCACCACCAGCAGCGTGGCGATGGCCAGGCTCGGCCCGTAAGACAGGGTGCGGCGGACGCGCCCTCCGCCGATGCTGGCGATGATGGCCCAGGCCAGGCCCACGAACGCCGCGGCGAAGAAGGCCAGGACAGCGTCGATCCACCCCAGGCAGGCCCCCACGGCGGCGATCAGGTGCACATCGCCCATTCCCATGGCCTCTTTTCGGAAGGCCAGGGAAGCACCCACGCGGATGACCCACGCCACGCCGCCGCCCACGATATAGCCCATCAGCACACCGCCCAGCGCGGCCAGCCAGAGGGGCATGGCGGGTTCGATGGGGGGCTGGAAGGGGTCGGGGTTGGCGGTGAGGTTCCCGGCCACCAGCCGCGCAGCCAGCGTGCCGCCGGCCCACAGCAGGAGGCCCGGCAGGGCGAGGAAGGCGAGTTCCCTCACCATTTCGCGGCGTGCGTGGGGGTAGGCGATCCAGAGCGCGGTGGGGTCGGCGTCGGGGTCCTTGCCGGCGGCCTTGGCCGCGGCAAGTTGCTCCTTCTCCCAGGCCTCGTAGTCTCCAAACGACCGGCGGATGAGGCCCAAGCGCAGGAGGAGGAGGGAGAGGCCAATGCCCACGGTCGCCCCGATGCTGGCACCCAGCCACCACCAGTCGGGTGTGGGAATCGTCCAGTTCCAGCCGGGGGCCGTGCGAGCCAGTTTGCCCGCGTGCGTGCCGAACTGCACCCACGCGGCGTGCAGCGGGTGAGCCACCACGGCCACCAGCGATGCCACCCACGGCAGCACGAGGGGGATGGTGTAGGTCTTGAAGTCGATCAGCGTCATGGCCGTGAGGCATGAGAGCAGGCAGAGGAGCACGAGCGTGGCAGGCCAGGTTTCGGCCGGGCCGTTGGCGGCCCACTCTGGCCGGACCCTTCCGAAAGGAATGCCCGCAAGCCCCGCATCCGGCGGCACCGCATACCACAGCGCGGCGATGAGCATGAACAGCACCGCGACGAACGCCTCCACGAGCGGGTATTCGGCCGAGATGGGCGAGCGGCAGAAGCGGCACCGGCCGCGCAGGATGAGCCAGCCGAAGATGGGAATATTCTCTCGCCACGTGAGTTTGGTGTCGCATGCGGGGCAGCGCGAGGGTGGCGAGACGACATCCATGCCTTTGGGAAGGCGGTAGGCCAGCACGTTGATGAGCGAACCGATGCAGGCACCAAAGGCCGCCAGAAAGAGCAGCGGCACGAGTTTGGCCAGCACGAGCACGGTTTCGTAGTGCATGGGTTGGGGGTGGGGGGAGTTGGGCGTTGTGCCGCCCGTGGCGTGCCGAAGGAAGACCGCTAGACCGGTTCTTCATCGGCATCTGCCGTGCCGCGCCTCGCGTCCGGCGTCTTTGCCCCGCCACCTTCGATCCCGGCCTTCATCTGGGCGGTGAGGTCCGCCACGCGCTGCTCGACGCGGTCCAGCACGGCGCGGCAGTTCTTGATGAGTTGCACGCCGCGCTCGTATTGGGCGATGGATTGCTCCAGACCCACCTCGCCGGCCTCGATGCGCTGGATGATGGCCTCGACCTCGGCGAGTGATTGCTCGAAATCGGGGGGAGACGCGGGGTTGGGGGGAGGGGGTTTGGACACGGTGCGGCAGAGTCTATGGGGACAAGGGCCAGCCGTCAGCCTTCGGCCCCGAAGGGGCCGCGGGGTGTAGCCACGGGTGCAGGTCGCCAAGAGCGACCGCAACCCGTGGAAGCGTGTTCGTCATCAAGTGCATCGCCCCGGCAGGGGCGAAGGACTCCGTCGTGACGAGCGTTCAAGCGTGTGGGAGGAAGTTGGGAGATCTCCTCTGCCCCTCCGGGGCAGGATCAACGAGAACGATCGCCTCCACGGGTTCCGCTCGCTCGCGGACTCGCTCGCTCCACCCGTGGCTACAGCCCGACGCCCCGCCGGGGCGTCTCGACTCACGCTCGCCACGACTGCACGCACGCGGCGACCGCAAACGCCGTGGCGATGAGGCGGACATATGCCCGCGAGTTGATGCGGGGCGTGCCGCCGTCAAGCGCACCGAAGTCGCCGCGGCGGCGACTTGCGGTGGCACGGGAAGGACTTCAGTGCCACCTGCCCCGGTGGGAGTTTTCAGCGTCTCACGCCTGCCGAACTGCACGCGGCCGCTACTCACGCGCAAAGAGGGTCTCGTCGCTGGCAACGGATCGCTTGTCAATCGCGCGGCAATGAGCGGCGATGAACGTGCGTTGCGATGACATCGCTTCGGCAAGATCTCCGGTGTGGAATAGAACGGAATACAGCGCTGCTGATCTCGCTTGGCAACTGATAGATCTTTCAGGGTTGAACGCGATGTCAGTAAAACCGGCTGTCCGAGCCACCAACGCTGCAAGTGCAGGGTGGGCAGCCAAGGCTCGCACGTAGAGCCAGTCGTAGAAGCAGGTCTTCGGTTCAAGGCCCCACGATTCCGAGTCGTGGATGAAGCCCACCAGCTGCCCGGACGCCGTCAGTCGCTCGTCTGCCCTCGCCTCTCTTGGCGTGGCCGTCAGGAGGTCCAAAAATGGACCGCCGCGTTCAAAGAGCTTGCTGCTCTGGTACACGCACTCCACGGGCACGGGGCCAGCAGTTGTGGGAATCATGAGGTTGAACGCGCTTAGTGCGACGCCAGCGCCCCGCTCCGACCGCGTCGAGATTTCGAGCAACGAGTCCAATCGCAGACGTTCTGTCGCCGCCGCATGCAGCGACCGGATGCACTTCTGAATCTGTGTTCTTGCCATGCCTGGAACCCACACGAACTCAACCGGCCGCTCGGCCACGCGCCGCGCCGGTACCAGCGGTACGAAGACTGGTCTCGTGGCCATTGCTCACTCCGGTGGCGGGGAAAGTGATAGCCTGGTGGCCGCGAAGTCAGCCTCCAGTAACGGTTCGTGCAACAGCGAGGCTGCCTCACGCCCACTCCCAAGCGTCCGCATGCTGTAATCGTGCCGCGGCTTGAACAAGGCGGGTTCCGATGACACCCCACGAACGGCGAGGATTTTCTCAGGCGCAATGCCTCCCAGCACCTGCACCTCAGCTTGCGGATTCGTCGGGTACGAGGTGGGCAAGGCACCCAACTGGCTGCGCGTGATGCCTTGGCGGCTACTCCCAGCATCCTCAAACAATCGGTGGAACGCTTCGAGCCCCTGGCGCACGTGTAATGGACGTTTGGCTTCTCCGGCGGCTGCGGCGTTCTCCGCGCTGAACACACACGCGTTCGTCCACAACACACTCGGGCAGACGGTCAGCACGCACCAGTCTTCATCCCGCGTGTATTGCTCCCTGCGGAACTTGAAAAACAGCTGCCAGTTCGGGAACTCGATCGACATGGATACGGCATCACGGAGGTGGTCGAGGCGCTCGTGGTCATTTGCGCGCGGCGTGATACCACGTCGCTTGAGCTCGGGAACAGGCAGAATGCCGTGATTTCTGATCGACTCCACATTTGCCCTGTGCGTGAAGTGGACGAGGCGGGTGATGGAGCGATTCGCAACAGCCATCCGCATGTGAAACTCTAGCAACTTTCCGCTGAGTAGCGCGAGCAGCGCTAGGCCTTCCATGCACGCCGACCACGCTGGCGCATCCGCTGGGCACAGCATCGCCCGGATGCCCCCCGCAGCCTCATCCAAGGCCACGACACTTGCCTGCATGGCCACCGTGTCTAGGTCACACGCGTCAATACTCGATCTGAGCTGCAACAGGTGTGCCTGTGCAGCACGGAGGCGGGCCAGCAACGGGGCTCGCGTTTCGGCAACGTGAGCGCTCCTCGCGGCCACAAGGGCCTCGTGTGCTTCGCGGCACCGCGTTGCCTTCCCTCCCACATATGCCTCGGCCATCACGGCAAGCAGATCGGGAAAGGTGATGCTCGCCTCTACGCGACGCGAGACCCTCCGCATGTGCGTGGCAACGGCACTTCGCAGGTCCGCCGGCCAATGCCGATGATGCCACCGAATGACATGCTGCGCATCCTCGTGCTCGCGCTCCGCAATCGCATGCACCGCGGCCAAGTCCGCGAACAAGCTCGCGTCATCCTTGCCCAGCATGGTGCCCACGGACGCGGCGCGCTCCGCGGCTATCGCTTGGTGCAGGGCATCCACCTCTTCTTCAGCTCCCTCCAGCTGTGCACACATCTTGGCGCGCTCGCGTGCAATATTGGCTAGATGGGGCTCGCATTCTCTACGCGCCACTTGTGGCTGCGCGGCCAAGACGCCTTGAAGTTCGGCGGCTATCTGCAACAGGGCGGAATGCTCGCTCGCGTGTGGCGACACCTCCCCGCACATGGCGCGCCACAGGCTGTCGTCGGCAGGCGTGAGGGCGCGGGCCCTAGAGGGTGTTATGGACTTGCGTCGGGCAAGCGGGCGAGCATGAGGCAGGCGAAGACGACGAGGTGGAGGCCGGCGAGGGTGGCGGGCAGACGCTCGTAGTCCTTGGCGAGCCGTCGGAAGCGC
>JBJXEW010000001.1:0-13099 GCA_046156035.1 Phycisphaerales bacterium
GAGAACCGCCGCGTGGGCACCCGCTACGACAAGTTGGCGACCAGCTTCCTCGCCTTCGTCAACCTCGCCATCATCCGCCGATACCTCCGTCTCCTCGCCCCGGATGATCCGTCAGACAGAACCTAGGATCGACTTGTGGCGGGATCGCCTTGCTGGCTCCGCCCCGAGGAGATGCGTATGTCTAAGACCAGTGCCTTTGCCGCGCAGACAGCACAGAGCCCGCTTGCGCTTGCCAGCATCGAGCGGCGCGATGTGGGGCCGCGCGATGTGCAGATGGATATTTTGTTTTGTGGCGTCTGCCACTCGGACCTGCACACCGCGCGGGGGGAGTGGCCGGGGATCACGTTCCCGGTGGTGCCCGGGCACGAGATCGTGGGGCGCGTGGTGAAGGTGGGGGCGGAGGTGAAGGCCTTCAAGGCCGGCGACCTGAGCGCCGTAGGGTGCATGGTGGACTCGTGCAAGGCGTGTCCGAACTGCACCAAGGGCCTGGAGCAGTATTGCGACAAGGGTGCGGTGTTCACGTACAACAGCGCCGACGCGGGCGTGCCGGGCAAGATGACGTACGGGGGCTATTCGCGCTCGATTGTGGTGGACCAGCGGTTTGTGTTGAGGGTTTCGGAGCAGGTGAACCTTGCGGCAACCGCGCCGCTGCTGTGCGCGGGGATTACGACCTACTCGCCGCTGAAGCACTGGGGGGCCACGAAGGGCAAGAAGGTGGGCATCGTGGGCCTGGGCGGGCTGGGGCACATGGGCGTGAAGTTCTCTCGCGCGTTCGGCTGCCACACTGTGCTGTTCACCACGTCTGCCGGCAAGGTTGACGACGGAAAGCGGCTCGGGGCCGACGAGGTGGTGATCTCGAAGAATGATGCGGAGATGGCGAAGCACGCGGGGAGCTTTGATTTCATTCTGAACACCGTCGCGGCCTCGCACAACCTCGACGCGTTCACGAACCTGCTGCGGACCGACGGCACGCTGTGCCTGGTGGGTGCGCCCGAGCACCCGCACCCGTCGCCGAGCATCTGGCCGCTGCTGATGAAGCGGCGGAGCATCGCGGGTTCGTGCATCGGGGGCATCCCGGAGACGCAGGAGATGCTGGACTTCTGCGCCAAGCGGGAGATTGTGTGCGATATCGAGATGATCCCTATTCAGGGCATCAACGCCGCCTACGAGCGGATGCTCAAGGGCGATGTGAAGTACCGGTTTGTGATCGACATGTCGTCGCTGAAGTGAGGGTGGTGCTTGCGCTCGCGGTCTGCTTGGGTGCCGCGCACAAGCGCGGCTACCTCTCCAGCACCTGCACGGCCATCCTGCTCAACTTGCGGAACATCCGGACGCGGCGGCGCACCGGCCACCATTCGTAGAGGTACATCTGGAGCGGCTTCCACATCGCGACCCAACCGGCGATCATCAGCCCCTCGCTGAGGATCCGCTTGAGGGTGTGGGGGGCGGCGGTGGTGAACAACTCGCTGAGGGCCAGGCAGACGCACAGGAACGCAACCCCGATGGCGAGGCTGGTGCGGGCATCGCGCATTAGTCGGCGGAACTCGAGCTTGCTGAGCTGCGCGCGGGTGAGGAAGTGGCGGCGGACGGCGTGCCCTACGCGTGGGGTCGGCTCACCCCCGGCACGGCCCGGCCCCAGATGCACCACGAGCACCACGGGATCGCGCGGGGGCCACTCCTGCGCGCGGCCCAGGATGAACTCCTCGGCATCGGGGTCCAGTTCGCGCTCGTGGAAGGGCGACGGGTCCATCGTGTTGAACAGCTGGGCAACGTCGCGGAGCTTGATCTCGATGCGCTGAGGGCGGCGGTGGGCATGCGGGTGTGCGGGTTGCTCCATTGCGGGTCATGCTATCATGCGAAAGGGCGCTGGCGTGCTGCTCTGGCTCGCCCGTAGCGCCCGCTCTGTCCGGCCCAGCCCGCACTGATAACGTGACGGCATGGTGCCAAGGACCCTGCCGACAGGCCGCAGCCTGGCGCTGCGGCTACCTTTATCGGCATTCAAGGAGTCGCCCATGCTCGCAGCACCGGCCCCAGTCCGCGCCATGACATCTCTTGTCGTCGGCATCGACTTCACGCCCTGCTGCGCCGTCGCGCTGGGGCAGGCCATTCGCATCGCGGCGTGGTCGGGGGGCGGTGGGGGGGCAACGGTGCACCCCGTACATGTCATCGACACAATCGTGGTCCTCGACATCGAAGCGGCGCTCTCGGACTTCCAACAGAACATCCGAGACAGTCTGGCTCGCGATGCCCAGCGTGCCTGGGGCGAGTTTGCCAAGGGGGTTCGCGGTGCCGCGGGCCTGCCCTTGGAGGTGTCCGTGAACAACCGGATCGTGGGCATCCTACGTCGGGCCCGCCAAGCCAAGGCTGACCTGCTGGTGATGGGTGCCTTCGGATGGCGAGAGCCCGACGTGGGCTTCGGCACGGTGGCGACGGCGTGCGTGCGTAAGAGCATGACGGACGTGCTGCTGGTGCGTGACACGCGGGCGGGCGCGTTCAAGACGATCGTTGCCTGCGTGGACTTCTCGCCGACCTCGCTACGGGTCCTGGAGCGGGCCGCGTTCTTCGCGAGCAAGGACGACGCGGAGCTGCACGTGCTGCACGTTTGCGGCACTGCGTGGCAGCAGTTGCACCACGCGGCGCCGACGCCGCTGGTGGAGCCGCACCAGATGAAGCGCTACCGCGATTCAGTGGAGCACCGCCTGGCGGAGTTCGCCCGCCCGGTGCTGGCGCGGTACCCCGGGCTCCGATCGCGATCCGCGCTGCACGACCAATCGGGGCACCGCTCGGGGATCGTCGCGTACGCCAAGTCGGTGTCCGCGGATCTGATCGTGCTGGGCACGCGCGGTCGGACCAGCCTCCGCGACATTCTGCTGGGAAGCACGGCGGAGAAAGCCCTTGAAGAGTCGCCGTGCTCGGTCCTCGCGGTGAAGCCCGAGGGCTTCGAGCACCCGCTGGCGGCGGAGGCGGAGCCGCGGAACCTGTGAGGCATGCCCACGTTCTGACCCCCAGACCCTGACCGGAGAGCCATCATGAACTGCCTCAAGACTGTTCTCGTTGGGGTGGACTTCTCCCCCTGTTCGGAAGGTGCGTTCCGCCAAGCGGCGCGGGTTGCGGCGTGGAACGGGGCCGCGCTGTCGGCCTTGCACGTGATTGCATTACCAGCGTATGTGCCCACGCCGCACCGCTTCATCTCCTTCGATCTGCCGACCCAGGCCGACTTTGTGCCCGCTGCCCGTGCACAGTGGGAACGCTTCGCCTCCGGCTGCGACGCGGCGGCGGGTGTGACGCTCGACATCGAGATCGGCAGCCCGCGCGAGCGGATACTGGACCGTGTTCTCCGCGACAAGCCCGACCTGCTCGTGCTGGGTTCGCACAGCGTGCTGGACGCTGCGAAGGGTGTCGGGCCGACCGCCGCGGCGCTTGTGCAAGGGGCCGCAACCAAGGTTCTGCTTGTTCGCGCGGGCCACGCCGGAGCTTTCAGGAATATCGTCGCGTGCATCGACTTCACCGACACGTCGCTGCTGGCGCTCGAACAGGCGATCCGCACCGCAACCCAGGACGATGCGGCGCTGCACGTCCTGCATGTCTACGACGACCCTTGGTGCGGCTGGACGCCGCCCGCAGGGCATCCGGCCAACATGCCGGACCATCAGGAGCAATACAGACGAGCAGTCCAGGACCGCCTGCGTGCCTTCTGCGAACCCCTGGCTCACGAGTTCAAGAGTCGTAGCCCCGTCTTCCACGTGATCGAGTCAGAGTGGCGAGGCGGCGGATACGGCCACGCTGTCGTCGCCTTCGTCAAGCGGAACGGGTGCGATTTGGCGGTGCTGGGAACGCGGGCGAAGTGGAACCTTCGCGACTTCCTCTGGGGAAGCACGGCCGAGCGTGTGGTGCGCTCGGCGCATTGCTCCATTCTCGCGGTGAAGTCGAGGGAGGTCCATCACGGGCGGGCAACGGACGAGCGGTCGGGAACGGTGAGGGAGCCTCTTGTCGCGTGATCGGTCCAGCCGGGGTAAGGAGGCCCGCGTGAAGGTTGCCGTCTATTCAAGCAAGCCCTACGAGAAGCCCTTCCTGGACGCGGCCAATGTGGGGCCTGCGCACGACCTGATCTATATCGAAGCGCGGCTGGCACCTGCGACGACCGAACTGGCCCGCGGCTGCCGCGCGGCATCGATCTTCGTGGGCGATGATGCATCTGCGCCCGTGCTGCGGGCCCTGCACGAGGGCGGCACGCGGGTTCTGGCCCTGCGTTCGGCGGGGTTCAACCATGTGGACATCGCCGAAGCGGACCGGCTCGGGCTGATGGTGCTGCGTGTGCCCGCCTATTCGCCCCACGCCGTTGCCGAGCACGCTGTGGGCCTCATGATGACGCTCAACCGCAAGTTTCATCGCGCCTTCAACCGGGTGCGGGAGCAGAACTTCGCGCTCAACGGCCTGATGGGGTTCGACATGCACGGCAAGACGGTGGGGGTGATCGGCACCGGCAAGATCGGTGAAGTCGTGTGCAGGATCTTGATTGGCTTCGGCTGCCGGGTGCTCGCCTTCGACCCGGTGAAGAACGCGGCGTGCGTTGCACTGGGGGCGAGGTATGTTGCGTTGCCCGATCTCTACGCAGGCGCCGACATCATCACGCTTCACTGCCCGCTCACGCCGCAGACCAAGCATTTCATCAATGCGGCCGCGCTGGCGGCGATGAAGCCCGGCGTGATGCTCGTGAACACGAGCCGCGGCGCGGTGATCGACACCATGGCGCTGATCGCGGCCCTGAAGCGCGGGCGTGTCGGCTCGGTGGGGCTGGATGTGTACGAAGAGGAGGGTGACCTGTTCTTCAAGGACCTCTCGTGCGAGGTGATCCAGGATGACGTCTTCGTGCGGCTGCTCACGTTCCCCACCGTGCTGATCACCGCGCATCAGGGGTTCTTCACCGGCGAGGCGATGACGGCGATCGCCCAGACGACGATCGGCAACCTCACCGACTTCGAACGCGGCGCGTGTCAGGGGTCCAACCGCGTGGGCGCGGGGCTGATCGCCCCGGCTCCGGTCGCGAACTGAACGGAGGGGCGAGGCTGGCCCGGGCTTACAAGTGCGGGCCGACGCTGGGGCGCGCACGGCAGAGCGGATGGCGCAGTGGCGGGTCATGCTATCATGCGAGAGGGCGCGGGCGTGCTGCCTTGGTTCGCTCTTGGAGCCCGCGGAGCGGGCACGGGCCAAAGCCGGTACGCCCTTGATGGAGCCGCCGATGCAGTACGAGAGCCGCGTTCGCTACGAGCAGGACCGCATCCACGCTGCCGCGCTGTATTGCTCTGACGGGCGTGTGGGCGAGCACTTCGACGATTTTCTGCAGAACGGCCTGAACCTGCCGCGGTATGACAGGGTCTCGCTCCCGGGCGGGCCGGCGTGCCTTGCGGGCCACCCGCAGGCCCACCTGGAGGAGCAGGGGGTTGTGGACGAACTGAAGTTTCTCACCGAGGTGCACGGGCTGAAACGGGTCGTGCTCATCGCCCATCAGGGGTGCGCGTTTTACGCGACGCGGCTGGACTTGAAGGAGCCGCGCCTGGAACTGGTGCAGCGGGCCGATCTTGTGCGTGCGGCGGCCTTCGTGCATCGCGTGACGGGGCTGGACACAATCGATGCGTACTTTGCCCGGCTGGCGGACGGGCGTGTGCGATTTGAGCAGGTCGAGGTGTGAGGGCGGGGCCGTCGGATCGTTCCCGAGCGGGCATACGCGGTTCCGCACATGCCGGTAGAATGGGGCGTTTGTGGCGCCCAGTCAGTTCTATGGAGGCTCCTCATGGCAATTCAACTCGGCGATGTGGCCCCGGACTTCACGCAGCAGTCCACCGTGGGCCCGATCCAGTTTCACAACTATCTTGGTGACGGGTGGGGGGTGCTCTTCTCCCATCCCAAGGCGTTCACGCCGGTCTGCACCACGGAACTGGGCATGGTCGCGAAACTCAAGCCCGAGTTCGACAAGCGCAACGTCAAAGTGCTGGGCCTGTCGGTCGACCCCACCGCGGACGACCACGCGTGGGCGAAGGACATCCACGAGACACAGGGCGTGGCCCTCAATTTCCCCATCGTCTCGGACACGGACAGAAGCGTTTCCACGCTGTACGGGATGATCCACCCCAACGCGAGCGACACCATGACGGTGCGCTCCGTGTTCGTCATCGGCCCGGACAAGAAGGTCAAACTCACGATCACCTACCCCCCCAGCACCGGCCGCAACTTCGACGAAGTGCTGCGCGTCATCGACTCCCTGCAACTCACGGCCAAGCACAAGGTGGCCACCCCGGTGAACTGGGCGCACGGCCAAGACTGCATCGTGGTTCCCTCACTTTCGGACGACGACGCGGCCAAACTGTTTCCCAAGGGCTTCAAGAAGATCAAGCCGTATCTGCGGATCACCCCGCAGCCCAACCTGTGACCGTGATCGGCTCGCCCCGAGCGCAAGCCCGGATTGACCCAGCGACCTCGGTGTCCCGCGCGACACGAGAAGGAGCTCCTCCTGTTCCTCCGCATGGTGTACGACGACAAGTTGGCCGCGGGTGCGTACGTGATCGGGTGCCAGCGCACGGGCGAGGCGATCGTGATCGACCCGGAGCGCGATGTTGACCGGTACGAGAGCCTCGCCGCGGCCAACGGGCTGAGGATCGTGGCGGTGGCGGAGACGCACATCCACGCGGACTTCCTCTCAGGGGCCCGCGAACTGGCGGAAAAGGGCGTGAAGGTCTACGTCTCCGATGAAGGGGACGCCGACTGGAAGTACGAGTGGTTGGACAAGAAGGCGGGCGGCGGCGGTTACCAGCACCACCTGCTGCGCGATGGGGACGTGTTCAGCGTCGGCAAGATCGACATCACGGCCTTGCACACGCCCGGCCACACGCCCGAGCACCTCTGTTTCATGGTGACGGATCGCGGCGGGGGAGCGGACAGGCCCATCGGCGTTGCCACCGGCGATTTCGTGTTTGTCGGCGACCTGGGGCGGCCCGACCTGCTCGAATCCGCCGCGGGATTGGCGGGCCGAGCCGATCCGGCCGCGCACCGGTTGTACGCCACCGTGCGGAAGTTCATGGACTGGCCGGATTATCTGCAAGTGTGGCCGGCCCACGGGGCTGGAAGCGCGTGTGGCAAGGCGCTGGGCGCGGTGCCGCAGAGCACGGTGGGCTACGAGAAGATGTTCAACCCGTCGATCCGTGCCGCGGGGAGCGAGGCGGGCTTCGTGGACTACATCCTTCAGGGGCAGCCCGAGCCGCCGCTCTACTTTGCCAGGATGAAGCGGGATAACAAGGCGGGGCCCCCTGTGCTGGGCGGCGTTCCCCAGCCGCGGCAGATGACCGCGGTTGAACTGAAGGCGATCGATGGACGGACCAGCGCGATCGTCGACACGCGTCCGTGGGCAGCGTTCAAGGCAGGGCATGTCCGCGGGGCGCTGTGGTTGCCGGTGAACAACGCGTTCAGCACGGACGCGGGCTCGATGATCGACGACGGTGAGACGATCTACCTGATCGTCGGGGCATCCGGCGTTGACGAGGCTGTGCGCGGGCTGATCCGCGTGGGGCTGGACAACATCGGCGGGTGGTTTGACGCGGGGCAGATGGCGCAACTCGAGGGCGCCGGTGTCAACGTGGAATCAACCGCGGAAGTCTCGGTGGCCGACGCGCGGCAGATGATCGACACGGCCGCGCCGTACCTCCTGGACGCACGCCGCAGCGCCGAGGTCACCGAAGGGCACATTCCCGGCGCGGCCAACATCGCGCACACGCGGCTGCTGTCGCGGCTGGCCGACGTGCCCAAGGACCGGCACATTCTGGTGAACTGCCGCAGCGGTGTGCGCTCGGGCCGAGCGTGCTCGCTGCTGCAGAAGCACGGGTACAGGGTGACCAACCTCGCCGGGGGCTTTTTGGCATGGGAGAAGGCGAACGCCCCGGTGGATCGGCCCCAGGCGCAGCCGCGGCGAGCGTGAGATGCGCGCACGGGGGGCGCATGGGGCGTAGCGCCTTGATCGCCCTTGCAGGCGGGCTCGTTCGCTGAGCCGGAGGTCCGGCGGCGCGCGGTGAAGAATGCGATCTGGTTCGTGTGTGGAGCGGCAAGGGACGGGCGCAAGCAGCCTACTTCCCAAGCCAGAGCGCGAGAATGAGCAGCGCCAGCACCAGCACGTGCGTTGCCCAGACAGCCCCGGCGAACACGCTCTGCCGGCGCGCCGACCAAGCCATGATGCGGTGCCGATGGCGGTACATGAGCACAACCGTCGCCGCGCTGAGGAAGCCGAACGCGTCGGCAACGATGATCGCCCACACGCCCTGCGCCGCGGGCGACGGGTACCTGAGGTTCATGTAGACCGGGATCATGACGAAGACCGCGGCGACACCCGAGAAGCACCCGGGCGCCATGGCGAGCACGAGCCAGCCAAAGTGGGCTCGCGGTGAGCCGATCTTGAGCACCAGCGGGTCCCCGCACTCGGGGCATCTGGCGGTGTGGATATCGCGAAGGTCATAGGCGCAGCGCGGGCAGGGAACCGAGCGGCCCTTGAGGAACGCCACCACCTCGGCTTGGGGATCGTGGGCAGGCGGCCCTTCCTGCCGCGCCCTGCTCGCCCGATCATCGTCAATATCCATGAATGGGTTCCGGTGCTGGGGCGTGGGTGGTGGGGTGGTGGGGTGATGGGGTGGTGGGGGGCGATGCTTTCGATGGCCCGATGGCTCATCGCTCTCAACGTTTTGCGCTCTCGCTCCGAAGCGAGTCGGACAAAGAAGTCCGCGTTCGGAGCCCTCGTCGTCAACGCGTCGTGAAGAGCAACCACGGCGTTCCGATGAGCAGGTACACCGCCATGAATGCGAGCGTGGTCAGGAGCCCGAGCCTGTAAAGTTCGCTCTGCTTGAGATAACCGCTCGCGACAAAGATGATGTTCTGACTCCCGCCCTGCGGGGTGATCACCGAAAAATAACTGCTCGCAAAGAGCAGGCCCGGGGCCATGAGCGGCGCCGGCACACCGCCGCGCATGCCGACATCCAGAAAAACAGCCAGCAGCGCCAGCACCTGCGATGTCTGGCTCACGAAGAAGTAGTGCAGGCCGACGTAGAGGGCGACGAGGGTGATGTAGAGCCCCGGCCAGGGCAGGCCGCCCAGGCGTGAGGCCAGACGCTCACCCATATACGCCATGAAGCCCAGTTCGTTCAGTTGTGCGCTCAGGGCGAAGAGGACGGCGAGCCACAGGAAGGTCACAAGGGTCTCGCCCTGCTTGCCGATGTCGTCCACTTTCAACACGCCGGTCACCAGCAGAGCGCCCAACCCCATGAAGGCCACGGCGGTGCCGTTGAGATGCAGCGCACCACCGAACACCCAGCCGGCGACCATCACCACGAAGGTCACGGCGGTGATCCACTCTGCCCGCGACATGGGGCCCATGTCGGCGAGGTCCTTGCGCGCGGCCGCGGGGGCCTCGGGCGTCGCGCCGACGCCGGGCGAAAAGAGCCTCCGGACAAGCACGGGCAACAGCACAAGCGCGGCGAGCGTCGGCACCGACGAGGCGATAAACCAACTGCCGAAACTGAGTTTGATCCCGGCATCCTGCGCGATCTGCACGCCGACGGGATTGGCGGAAGTGGCCGTCAGCCAGAGCGCGGAGGAGACCGCCAGGCTGGCCATGGTGCAGAACATGAGGTAACCGCCGAGCCGTCGGCCTTCCGGGCTGTCGGGCTCGGAACCCGCTCCCTTGGCGATGGACAAGACGATCGGGTAGAGCACGCCGCCGCGTGCCGTGTTGCTGGGGAACGCCGGCGCAATAACCGCGTCGGTGAGCACCAGGCTGTAGGCCAGGCCGAGGGGTGAGCCGCCAAACCGGCTCACCATCAGGAGGCTGATTCTTCGGCCGAGCCCCGATATCACGACCGCCTGCGCGACGATGAACGCGATCACCACCAGCAGGACGCTGGCGTTGGCGAAGCCCGAGAACGCCTGGGCCGGCGTGATCGTGCCCGTGAGGACGACGGTCGCAACGGCAATCATCGAGGCCGTGAGAAGCGGGAACGAGCCGAGGAGCACGCACGCGATCGCGGCGATGAAGACCGCGAAGAGGTGCCACGCCTCCGCCGTGAGGCCGGCCGGAACCGGGGAGATCCAGATGCCGGTGGCAACCGCGAACGGTGCCGCGCGCTTCAATAGCAATCGGGGTGCGATCATTGCGTGGTGCCCCCTGAAGTGGGCGGGTCCATCCGATAGCGGCCCTTCAGGCCCACCGCGCGGCCCTGGATCGAGCCGTCCCCAGACTCGATGACGTACTGCCATGAGAACTCGTATGTCCCTGTCGCGCCGCCATACCGGCCCGTGCCACCCAGGATGGTCCCCACAATGTGGTTGCGCTCCTTCGTCCCTTCGCCCGTGATCTCGCTGAACACCTGATCGCCACGCTCGTCGGTCCAGACACCGCGCCCCACCAGGCCCGTCTCGCTGTCCGTCAGGGCAATGACGTCCGCGAGGAAACCAACGCCCGGACGCCCAACGCCGGCGAGCAACATCGTTCCGCGAAGGTCGACGATTGAGCCCTTTCGGTCGGTGCCAAGCGGGATCGTGCGGCGGGTGCCGGCGGCGTTCCAGGAACCCTCGAACTCCCGCCATTCAGCCGACGCCGCTGCCGGTTGCTCTGCCTGCCGCTCGCAAGCACTCAGCACCAGCGACGCGGCGGCCGCAGTCAAGAGCAATCCTCGCGAGCCGCGTGCTAAACCGTGTGTGTGGGTCATGGACCATCGCTCCTATCGACTGCGAAGTCACGAGGCCGCGGCTTCCTGAACCTACGGCGATGGAGCAGCCTTGTCATGCACAGGAACCACCAGCCGCGCCTGGCCCGTGGCCAGAGTCTAACGCTTTGCTGCCCCCTGTGGAGTTCAAAGCCAGCCTGGTGATCCCAGCGTGGCAGGACGCAATTGAACTGACCTGTCCATGCAGACAGCCTCGGCACTCGCAGGGGCCTCCTGGTCTGCTGAATCGGGGCGACAGTACACCAATAGAACTTTTCTTGGAGGGCGTTAGGGTCTGGAAGACCGAGGTCCGACGCTTGAACGACCCGCCGTTCGTGTTGTAGCTCCTCCCCAGCCCTGAGCCAGCGTGAAAAGCCCCCGTCGTCCCGCCTCGTCAGAAGTTGAACGCCTCAAACGCCTTTCCGTTGAACTTGTACACGCCGTGCCCCTGCGTGCCGAGCCACAGGACGCCTTGCCGATCCTGGTAGATCGAGTACACCCAAATCGCAGCATCGCCATGCTTGACGGGGTAGTGGGTCATCTCTGCCCCGTCGTAGCGCCAGACACCCCCACCGAGCGTCGCCAGCCACAGGTCGCCGTTCGTGTCCCTAACGGCTGACATGAAGGCCGAGAAGGGGTCGGCGTCCTTTGCGATGCCCGGTTCCTTGCGATAGCGAGGTGCAGCGGAGCCCGGTTCGGCCGCGGCGGGCGAACCCTCGGCGAATCGACTCAGGGTGTTGCTAAGCCAGAAGGTGCCATCCTTCTCCTCGACAATGGAGCGCACGCCGAAACTGCCGTTCTCGCCGTGCCCGGCCCATACGAAGGATGACCCGTCATAGCGGCACGCGCCGAGAATGGAGGTGCCGAACCAGAGGCGCCCCTTGCTGTCCTTGACGATGGTGTAGACGTCGTACGGGCTGTACTTGGCGTTGGGGTACTTCGAGCGCGGGTGCTCGGCGACGTGTGCTTCGCCGGCCTCGGTCTTGGGAAATGCCAGCCGGTGCAGCGATGTGCCGTCCCAGCGGTACACAGTGCCCGTGTCATTCCCGCCCGGGAACCAGAGGTCATCGGGCCCCAGTTTCCACTCGCTCTTCGCCGGGTCGGCGACGGGCAGCGTGCTGAACGCGCGGCCGTCAAATCTGCTTATTGCTCCGTTATTCCTTCCGCCGTCGCTGCAGACGTAGATGTTGCCCGAGCGATCTTCCTGAATGCCCCGGACTTGATTGCCGCCTAGACCGTGCTCCGTCGCGTAGCGGACGATCGTCTTGCCGTCATAGCGGTAGACGCCCTGCCCATTACTCCCAAACCAGTAGGTATTGTCCGTGGCCTGAAAAACGATCCAGATGGCCTTGTCCATTTTAGTAACGGTGCCGCCTGTAGCAATCGGCGAGGCGTGACCGCCCGGATGGTGCACAGGTGTGGAGTCCGGGGCAGTCGCCGGCGGCGCGCAAGCCAGAAGCGCCGCGACGAGGAACAGTGCGAGACGGGGTAGATGCATGGTGAACATAGGGTACCGCTCCGGGGGCAGAACTCCGTCACAAGACTGTCACATTGTGGCCCGGATGGTCCTCGAGCCAAGTAGGCAGGTGGCACCGGATGCTCAAAAGCAGCATCCGTGGGCACGGTCGCCGCCACCCGGCAGAACACCATCGAGCATCCGCTACAGTACCACCGTTGCAGCCGTCGCCACATGGAAAGGGGCTTCAAGATGCGTAAGTCAGTCGTTCGTTCGTTCGTCGGCGTCACGTTCTTGACCGTGGGCTGCACCAACCAGCCCGAATCCGCGCAAGAATCCGACACGATCAGTCGTCCTGCGTCAGCACTCAGTCAGCCGCCATCAACTCAAGACGCTATCCACTTGCCACAAACGCAAGATGTGCTACCGCGCCCAACTTCTCTCGTCATCGACGTCGACCCAGCCGCAGAAATACGCGGAGTCGTGCGAGCAGTGTTTCAGGACTCGCGCGGAACGCTTTGGATCGGCGGCGAGTGCGACCTATTCCGCAACGACGGAAGTACGCTGACCAGCTACGAAATCAAGGATGATCTGGACCGCGGTGTCACGATCATGAAGATCGTCGAAGACAAGGCCGGCAACATCTGGTGCGGAACAAGCGGTGGCATCACCCGGATTGACGGCAAGTCATTCACGAGCTACGGCGAAAAGGACGGCCTGATCAGCCCCGGTGTCTGGAGCATGGCCTTTGACGCGAGCGGCGTGATGTGGATCGGCACCATCGAGGGCGTCTGCCGATTCGACGGAACAACGTTTTCCCCCTTCGCACTTCCAGAAGCCCAGCCCGATCCGACCAGAGGCGTGACAAGTGGCAAGATCGTGCATTGCATCACGGTGGACCGCAAAG
>JBJXEW010000003.1:0-124010 GCA_046156035.1 Phycisphaerales bacterium
TAGCGGGCAAGGCCCGTGGCCGCGGGGAGCGCGGTGCCGGGGGCGACGATGCCCGTCTCCACGCCGATGCCGCCGATGCACTCGCCGTTGCGATAGAGCGGCAGGCCGCCCGAATCCGCCGACATGCCCACCGGCAGCCGCATGAAGTCGCTCGTGGGCAGGCTGGAGAACTGCACCCCGAAGAGCGGCCCGCCGGGCTGGAAGCGCACCAGCGGGGGGAAGTTGCGCTGCACGATGAACGCGGCGGTGCGCGTGCTGAAGGCGTTGCCGCGCGTGGAAAGGAAGGCCGCCGTCCCTGCCTTCGTTGTCGCGGTGATCGAGTTGAGGATCGCCAGACCATCGGGCCGCATGAACAACGCCCCGTTGGCGGGCACCACAAAGTTCGACCGTTCCAGCCCGCCCACGCCCCCCACGCCCTGGCCGATCACCGAGTAGTTCGGCACGCTCCGACCCGCGGCCACGGTCGTCATCCGCACGCACCCGAGCAGGTTGCCCTCCCGGTCCACCACCGAGATCGTCGCGTTCACGTTGAGGGCGTTGGCCCGGTCGATGGCCCGCCGGATGATCAGGTCCACATCCGCGGCCGTCAGCCGCGTGCCCGCGGCCACGTACGCGGGCTGGGCTGATGCCGTGCGGGGCACGCCCAGGGCGACAAAGCCCGCGGCCACAACCACGGCGGAACGGGCCAACGTGCGAACAAACGTGCGTGCGCTGAACATCGGAGGCCTCCAAAGACCGCCCGGCCGCCCTCGGTGCAGGGCAGACGCGGCAAGCGTGGTGCGCGGACCCAGACATGATGCCACGGCGCGGCCCGGCTGTCCAGCACCCACCATGCCCACCCCGCACTTGGGGGAAGGGTACCAGCCACCGGCCGCCGCGTCTGTGCACAACCACGCACGACACCGTGCCGGCCGGGCCGCTCAGGCGGCGTGGGGTTGCGAAGTGTGGGTGCCACTTGGTAGAGTGGGCGCGGTTCATCGTGGCCTTGTTGAGGGGAACGGTCTCATGGCACAGCAACACGTTTACGCGGGGCGGATGAACGAACGCACAAGCCGCGGCGGCAACGCCGCGTGGTGGGTGGCCGTGGCCGCGGGCACGGCCTGTGCCGCGCTGGGTCTGCCCGCGATTGCGCAGGAACCGGCCACGCCTCCCGCCACGCCTCCCGCCCCCCCGCCAGCCACTCCGCCCGCTACCGAAAAGCCCGCCGACGCCCCGGCCGCCGACCCGGCGAAGGACGCGGCACCCGCGCAGCCGCCCGCCGAGGGCTCATCGCGCCGCCGCCGTGGCGGCGCGGCCGAAGAAGGCGGCGCGGCCGAGGCCGCCAAGGAGCCAGCGCCGCCGCCCGAGCCGCCCATTGCGGCCGAGCCGGTTGTGGGTCCCACCGACACGCAGGGCTTCGCCGGGGAGGGCCCGTATCCCGGCCGCATGTTGCTCCAGCGCGAGAGCATCGCCTCGCCCGACCGCTGGCGCATCGGCTGGCCCAGTTGGGACCGCTACGGCAGGCAGGCCAAGAGCGACCCTGTGCTGATGAACGTCAGCGGCGGCGACTCGCCGTACACGCTCGGCTCGCCCCTGAACCCCTACGACCGCAACATCCTCAAGGGCGACTACCCGATCATCGGGCAGAACATCTTCTTCAATTTCACGGCCGTGAGCGACACGTTCTATCAGTATCGCAAGAACCCCACGCCGTCGGGCCCTTCGACCGCCCAGCCCGGCAGTTTCGACACCTTCCGCGACGGGCGGCAGCAGGTCTTCAACCAGAACCTCTTCCTCACGTTCGACATCTTCAAGGGATACACCTCGTACCGGCCCATCGATTGGCTCGTGCGCATCACGCCCGCGTTCAACATCAACCACGTTGACCTGTTCGAGAACGGCAACCTGAACATCAACCCCGGCCTGGGCGATGAACGCCGCGACAGTTTCGAGACGATCCAGGAGGCCTTCGCCGAGGTGCACCTGGGCGACCTGACCGAGTACTTCGACATCCTCTCGATCAAGGTCGGCCGCCAGTTGTTCGTCTCCGACTTCCGCGGCTTCATCTTCAACGACATCTCCGACGGCATCAAACTCACGGGCAACTACGACGCAAACCGCATCCAGTGGAACGTCGCGGGGTTCATCTCGCCCGAGAAGGACACCAACAGCGGCCTGAACCAACTCAACTGGCGCGACCAGCAGATCTTCATCGCCAACGTCTACCTGCAGGACTTCGCCGGCCTGCTCGGCTACACGCTGCAGGGGTCGTTCCACTGGAACCACGACAACTCCCGCGATCGGTTCGACTCCAACGGCATCCAGGTGAGACCCGACCTGATCGGCAGCGTCATCAGCAAGGAACTGGACGCGTACTACCTCGGCTTCGCCGGCGACGGCCACATCGGCCGCTGGAACATCAACCACGCCTTCTACTACGCCTTCGGCGAGGAGAAGCCCAACAACATCGCCGGCATCGACACCGACATCGGCGCGTTCATGGGCGCGATCGAACTCTCCTACGACATGGACTGGTTCCGCCCGAAGGTGAGTTTCCTCTACGCCAGCGGCGACGAAGACCCGCTCGACGGCGACGCGGGCGGCTTCGACGCGATCTTCGACGACCCCAACTTCGCCGGCGGCCCCACCTCCTTCTACCAGAACCAGGGGCAGCGCATCTTCGGCGTGGGGCTTGACCAGGGCCGCTCGTTCCTCAACACGCTCAAATCAAGCAAGGCCGAGGGCCAGAGCAACTTCGTCAACCCCGGGGTGTTCCTGTTCAACGCGGGCTACGACGCGGAGATCACGCCGACCCTCCGCACCAGTTTCAACTTCAACGCCCTCTTCTTCTCCGACACCAGTTCGCTGGAGTTCGTGCTCAACCAGAACGACATCGGCCAGCAGATCGGCTACGAGATCAACCAGTTCGTCCAGTGGCGGCCCTTCCTCAACAACAACATCATCATCTCCGTCGGCGGCTCCCTCTTCTTCCCCGCCGGCGGTTTCAACGACATCTACAACGACCAGCAACTCCTCGGCCAGATTTTCACCGGTGTCACGCTGACGTACTAGCCCGTCCTGCGTCCGCGCGTTTCATGGCCCTGGTTTGCCCTTTGCTATTTGCCCTTTGACTCTCTTGCTCCTGCCTCGGAGGCCTCCCCCATGTCCACCCCTTCCCGCCGCCTCGCCCCCACCTTCTTCGCCTCACTCGCAGGCGCGGCGTCGCTCCTCGTCGTTCTCGCCGCGTGCGAGCATCAGTACTACTGGCGCGGCGCCGAGCGCCACGACGACAGCGAAACCGCCAAGATGATGACCATGGACCCGGCCGAGGCGCGCCGGGTGTTTCTTGCCAGCATGGCCCCCGCCGCGCCCGGCAAGGGGGCCTACGCGGGCACCGAGGGCGTGAAAGCCCAGGACGCGGCTAACGCCAAGAGCAAGGGCTGCATCTCCTGCCACACCACCGGCGACTCGCCGTCCATGCACGCCGGCGACAGCGTCGCCATCTCCTGCATCGATTGCCACGGCGGCAACGGCGAGGTGATGAGCACCATGGCCGAGGCCGGCCGCCCCGGCAAGCCCGGCACGCCCATCCATGATGAGGCGTATCTCAAGGCCATGCACGAGGCCCACGTGCAGCCCAAGAACCCGCAAGGCTGGTACGGCGCGGACGTGGCCGACGGCACCGCCAAGTTCGGCGAGCACGCCCACGCCGACCCCAAGCACATGCACGGCTCACGCAACCCGCGGATTACGTACGCCGCGTTCCAGCAGGAATCGGCCGAGTTCGTGCGCTTCATCAACCCCGGCGACCTGCGCATCGCCGACCTCGCCTGCGGCGCCTGCCACGGCGACAAGATGAACGGCGACCACATCGACCGCGTCCGTCACAGCATGATGAGCCACGGGGCCCAGTTGTGGGGCGCGGCCCTCTACAACAACGGTGCCGTCCCCAACAAGTGGACGCGCTACGGCGAGGCCTACGACGTCTTCGGCCGCCCGGCCCGCCTGCAGGGCGTGGCCCTTGATGCCAAGAACGACGGCGACCCGCAGTGGCGCAACCCGACGCAAACCGAGATCACCAAGCACGGCGTGCTGCCGTACCTCGAACCCCTCCCCGCGTGGAACATCGCCCAGCCCGGCAACATCCTCCGCATCTTCGAGCGCGGCCAGCGCCTCCCCAACCCCGAGATCGGCCAGCCCAACGTCTTCGTCGAGCCCGGCAAGCCCGACAAGCAACTCTCACCCCGCGGCCTCGGCACCCTCCTCCGGGCCGACCCCGTCTTCCTGGGCATCCAGAAAACCCGCCTCCTCGACCCCATCCTCCCCATGCTCGGCACCAACGACCACGCGGGCGACTACCGCTCCAGCGGCTGCACCGCCTGCCACGTCGTCTACGCCAACGACCGCCAGAAGTATCACAACGACCCCGCCTACGCGGCAACCGAGAAGTACGCCGAGTTCGGCAACCAGGGCTTCAGTTTCACCGCCGACCCCACCATTCCCAAAGACGAGTCCGGCCACCCCATCAAGCACATCCTCACCAGCGGCGTGCCCAACAGCAGTTGCGTCGTCTGCCACATGCACCCCGGCACCAGTTTCGCCAACTCCTACGTGGGCTACATGTGGTGGGATAACGAGTCCGACGGCGAGTTCATGTACCCCTCCAAGAGCCGCACGCCCACGGCCGAAGAGGAGTGGTTCCACCAGCGCAAGAACCCCGAAGGGGCCAGCCTCAAGGGTTTGTGGTCAGACCTGTACCCGGACGACACGAGCCACACCGGCGAAGTGGCCGGGGCGAACTTCCTGCAGCGCGTCGGTGAGCCCCGCAAGGGCGACGGCAGCACCGTGAACGACAAACTCAAGCACAACCAGTTCGCCGACTTCCACGGGCACGGGTGGATGTTCCGGGCGATCTTCAAGAAAGACCGCCACGGCAACCTGCTCACCAAAGACGACGCGAAGATCGACCCCGCCGACCCCAACAAGTGGGACAAGGCCGTTCACCTGAAGGACATCCACCTCGAGCGCGGCATGCAGTGCGTGGATTGTCACTTCATCCAGGACTCCCACGGCGACGGCAAGTTGTACGGCGAGGTTCGCGCCGCCGTCGAGATCACCTGCATCGACTGCCACGGCACGGCGGACAAGTACGCCACGCTCAAGACCAGCGGCCCCGCCGCGCCACCCGGTGGGCGCGATATCCGCCGGACGGCCGGCGGCAAGGCTCGCTTCAAGTGGGAGTTGGGCACGCTCTACCAGTACTCCGCCATGGACCCGGACCTCAAGTGGGAGGTCGTGCAGACACTCGACACCGTCAACCCGCTCTCGGCTTGGTCGCTCGCCAACCCCGCCTCCAGCGAGAAGAGCCGCTACGCCAAGACTGTGCAGAAGCAGCGCAGCAGCGATGGCAAACTGCAATGGGGCGACCTGCCCACCGTCAAAGACGACAAGGGCAAGCAGAGCGTTGACCACTCCAAACTCGCCCACAGCGAGAACGACATGGAGTGCTACACCTGCCACACCAGTTGGATGACCAGTTGCGCCGGCTGCCACCTGCCCATGAAGGCCAACAAGCGCGCCCCCATGCTGCACAACGAGAACATGTACACGCGCAACTTCACGCAGTACAACTACCAGGTCCTGCGCGATGACACGTACATGCTCGGCCGCGACTCCGCCGTCAAGGCGATGACCTCCGGCCGCGACCCTCTCACGCAGGGCGGCAAGATCGTCCCCATCCGCTCAAGTTCCGCGGTTCTCGTCGGCAGCCAGAACGCCCAGCGCGAGTGGATCTACAGCCAGCAACAAACCGTCAGCAGCGAGGGCTACTCCGGCCAGGCCTTCAACCCCCACTTCCCCCACGCCACCGGTGGCAAGAACACCACCAAGATGTGCAACGACTGCCACGTCTCGGCCGACAACGACAACAACGCCTGGATGGCCCAGTTGTTCCTCCAGGGCACCAACTTCACCAACTTCCTCGGCCGCTTCATCTACGTCGCCACGGGCGCTGAGGGTTTCGAGGCCGTCGTGGCCACCGAGCGTGAAGACCCGCAGGCCGTCTTCGGCTCCTCCCTCCACGCGCTCGCCTACCCGGACGAGCACGCCGCGTTCGTCAACGGCGGCCGCCGCCTTCACGAAAGTTACGAGCACGGCGCCGACGGCGTCTTCGGCTTCGGCGGCGAGATTCTCGACCTGCAACTCCGCGGCGAGTACGTCTACGCCGCGCGCGGTTCCAGCGGCTTCTACGTCTTCGACGTCGCCAACATCGACAACAAGGGCTTCTCCGAGCGCATCGTCACCAGCCCCGTCTCGCCCTTGGGCCAGGAACTCGGCTTCGACACGTCGTACGCCGTTAGCATCGCCAGCCCCGCCACCGTCGCGGTCGACCCCGCCCGCGGCCGCTACTCCAACGACCCCTCCAAGCCCTACGCCAACGTGCTGGCCGACCCCGAGCCCCACCACGTGAACATGGAGCAGAAGGTCCACCCGATGTACGCCTACATCTACATCGGCGACCGCGATGAGGGCCTCATCATGACCTTCGCCGCCACGCTTCTCGACGGCGACCCGCAGAACAACTACCTCAGCCGCGCCAAACTCGCCGACGGCACCACCGCCTTCAACCCCGGCGGTCGCTTGTCCGGCCTCACCCAACTCGTCTGCGCCGGGCACTACCTCTACGCCACCAGCAAGAGCGGCCTCACCATCATCGATATCGACAACCCCACCGATCCCAAGGTCGTCGCCACCATCGGCAGCGATCAACTCATCGATCCGCAGTCCGTCGCCGTGCAGTTCCGCTACGCCTTCGTCGCCGACCGCGAGGGCCTCAAGGTCGTGGACATCACCAACCCCGCCGCGCCCTCCGTCGTCCCCGGCGCCCTCGTGAAGATGGACGATGCCCGCCGCGTCTACATCGCCCGCGGCTACGCCATGGTCGCCGCGGGCAAGCAGGGCCTCGCCATCGTCGATGCCGAGACCGCCACCTCGCCCAAACTCGTGCAGTTCTACAACGCCAACGGTGTCATCAACGACTGCCGCGATGTCAAGGTCGGCTTCGCCAACGCCTCCGCCTTCGCCTACCTCGCCGACGGCAAGAACGGCCTGCGCATCGTGCAACTCTTCTCCCCCAACTCCGTGCCGCAGTTCCGCGGCTTCCACATGCCCCTCGCGCCCGAACTCGTCGCCAACTACAAGACCCACGGCCCCGCGCTCGCCATCAGCAAGGGCCTCGACCGCGACCGCGCGGCGGACGAATCGGGCCACCAGATCGCCGTCTTCGGCCGCGTGGGCGCACGCCCGCTCAACAAGCCCGAGATGGACAAGATGTACCTCAACAACGGCCAACTGTGGACGGTCACCAACACGCCCCCCACCGCCGCGCTCCCCTTCACGTTCTCCTCCCCCGAAACCGCCCCAAAGAAGAAAGAAGGCGCGGCAGAAGAAAGCACGGGCACGCGGCGGCGAAGGTAAGTGGTGGGGCGTCGCCTGCATCCCCCTCCGGTCCAACCGGAGGGGGTGGCCGAGTCTGCGAGGCCGGGGGAGGTGCCTTGCTTTGGTGGGGCGGACGTCTCGTCCGCCTTCGCAACCCCCCTTTTCCACACTCCCCACCTACTTGACGCCCCCCCGCAATCGTCTATCCTCATCCAAATGAGACTCACTCTCAAACGCTCGGACACCGCCGCCCCCACCACGCTCGCGACCAAACTCGCCGCCGGAGCGTTCATCTTCTTCCTTGTCAAGGGCCTGCTCTGGCTCATCATCCCCGCGGCCCTCGCCATCTGGGCTGTCAAGTAGCACGCACATGAACAGCCACCACCCCCCCACCGACCCCGCCGCCGCGCCCGCCCCCCCCGCCGGCAAGTGCCCGTACACCGCCACCAAGAACGCGGTCGCCCGTCTCTTCGGCTTTGGCGGCGCGGCCGCGCCCGCCACTGATGCGGGCAGCCCTCACACGCACCCGTCCGCCACAGCGCACGGAGAACACGCCGCGCACGGTTCTGCCGCGCACGGCCCGGCCCCAGCCACGGCAACCCCGCACGCCCCCCCCGCCGGCCTTCACGACGCCCTCAAAACCCGCACATGGCCCCTGCATCAGCAGGCCGAGCATCATCCCTTCCAGGCCGCCATCATGCGCGGCAGCGTGCCACGGCGCGGGTACATCGCCCAACTCGAACAGACGCTCCTCGTGCATCAGGCCCTCGAAGGCCACCTCGCGGCTCTCCGCCACAGCGTGCCCGCCATTGGCGCGATGGTCCGCGACTACCACTTCCGCGTGCCCCACGCACGCGCCGACCTCGCGGTTCTGGGCGGCAACACATTCCCCGTGCCGCTCTCGCCCACGCAGTCGCTCATCGCCGAGATCAACGCCGCGGCGATGAACCGCCCGCACGCACTCGTCGGGTACTTCTACGTGCTCGAAGGCTCCACCAACGGCGCCAAGTTCATCGCCAAGGCCCTCGCCCGCGCGCTCAACATCACCGACGGGCAGGGCCTGTCGTATCAAGACCCCCACGGCGACCAGCAGCGCTCGCGATGGGCCGAGTTCAAGGCCAGCCTGAACACGCTTGGCCTCTCGCCCGCGCAAGAGGGCGAGGTGGTCGAGGCCGCCACGTCTCTCTTCGCGTGGAACGTTGCGCTCTTCGACCTGCTCGCGGCACGCTTCCCCATCACCGATGCACCGGCGATCGAGGTTCCCGCCCGCCACGCCCAGGGCGCAGCACCCGCAACCGCCTGAGCCGCCGGCCCCCACGCGGCCGTTGCGCCCAGGCGCGGCAGAAATCCTCAAAGCCCGCTGGCACCCTAGCATCTTGTGTTGCACACTTGAACTGCGGTCGGCACCCCCCCACCGGTCCGGCTCAGGCACGCCCCCACGTCCGCGGGCGGCTGACGGACCTGCCCGACGAGGCAAGGACGCTGGCGTCATGGCCCACAAGCCCGCCAAACCTCTGGCCCCCCATCAGCACGACGTGTTCGCGTCGGTGGATGTCGATGACCCGGCCTTCGGCGGCTCGGGCGGCGTGGGGGGGGCGGGTGGCCGCGTCTACAGCGGAGCGCTCGACAGCAAGGTGCTGGTCCTCAACAAACTCTACCTCGCCGTGCGCGTGGTGTCGGCGCGGCGTGCCTTCAGCATGATCTACCGCGACATGGCGGAGATCATCCACGTCGAGAACGGCCAGTACAGCACGTTTGATTTCACGTCGTGGTCGGAACTCAGCGGCCTCAAGAAGCAGTTCGAGCCGGAGAAGCACGACTGGGTGCGCACCGTGCGCCTCCAGATCGCCGTGCCCCGCGTCATCCGCCTGCTCGGCTACGACCGCCTGCCGGCCCAGCAGGTGAAACTCAACCGCCGCAACCTCTTCGCACGCGACCGGAACCAGTGCCAGTACTGCGGACGGTTCTTCCCGACCAACGACCTCTCCATCGACCACGTCCTGCCGCGCAGTTTGGGCGGGGGCGATTCGTGGGACAACCTGGTGTGCGCCTGCATCCGCTGCAACGCCCGCAAGGGTGGTCGCACGCCCGAGCAGGCCCACATGAAGATGGTGCGGCGGCCCGTCATGCCGCGGCGGAATCCGCTGGTCACGCTGCGCCTGGGGCAGGACAAGTACTCGTCGTGGAAGGCGTTCCTCGACAACGCGTACTGGAGCGTGGAACTCAAGTAGGGCCCGCCTCGGGGCTTCGCGGCCCGCTGGCCGAATGGGTGCGGCGGTGTCGTCCTGCGCCATCACGCCGGCCCGCTCGCGACGCCAACGCCCTCCACCGCCACCCCGCGCCGCCAGAGCGGTATCCTCCCGGCCCAATCGCGGTTTCGCTCACGGCCCCCCGCCCCTCCACCCGCAGACCCTTTCGGAGCACGCGCACTCATGAACATCGATCTTCTCAAACGTCTGTGCGAAACCCCCGGCGTGCCCGGACGCGAAGAGCGTGTGCGGGCGCTCATCGAAAAGGAGATCGACGGCCTCTTTGACGACGTGCGCACCGACGCGATGGGTAACCTGATCTGCCGTCGCGGCCCGCGGCCCGCCAAGGGAAAGGGGGCGGCTGGTGCGAGCAAGGTGAAGGCCGGCCCCCTCGGCCGGCCCACCAAGGTGCTGCTGCTGGCCCACATGGACCAGATCGGCTTCTACGTGCGCCACATCGACGAGAAGGGTTTTTTGCGCGTCGCCAACGCGGGCGGCTTCGACACCCGCAACCTCTTCTCCCGGCGTGTGCTGCTGGCCACGTCCTCGGGCGATATTCACGCCGTGATGAACCCCGGCGGCAAGCCCATCCACATCGCCAGCGAGGAAGACAAGAAGAAGATTCCCGACATCAAGGACCTCATCATCGACACGGGCCTGCCCCTGGCCGACGTGAAGAAGAAGGTGAAGATCGGCGACTACCTCGTCTACCACGAGCCCTTCCGCGACATGGGCGACAAACTCGTCTGCCAGGCCATGGACAACCGCGTGGCCTGCTGGCTGGGCATCGAGGCCGTCCGACAGATCGACGAAGAAGGCCTCGGGCACGCCTGCGAACTCTTCGTCGCCTTCACCACGCAGGAGGAAGTGGGCCTGCGCGGCGCCAAGACCAGCAGCCACATCGTCGCCTGCGACATCGGCATCGGGCTGGACGTGACGCTCAGTTGCGACACCCCGGGTGTCACCGCCGATGAGGCCGTGACCGAGCAGGGCAAGGGCTTCGGCCTGCACGTGATGGACAGTTCCTTCATCGCCGACTATGCGCTGGTGGACGAACTGGAGGCCGTGGCCAAGAAGAACAAGATCCCCTGCCAGCGCACCATCCTCCTGCGCGGCGGGCAGGACGGCGCCGCGGCCCAGCAGACGGGCGCAGGTGCCCGTGCCCTGGGCATCGTCGTCGGCACGCGCTACATCCACACCACCACCGAGATGGTGGACAAGATCGACCTCGCCGCGGCACGCGACGCTCTCGCGGCGTGGATACCGGTGATCGCCTGAGAAGATGCGCACGGGGAATCGCTTGTGGATGACCATCGACTCATCTTCCGCGTCCACGCGGTGCAGCGCATGTTCGAGCGCGGCATCACAGAAATCGAGATTCGGGCCATCCTCACCGATCCAACCGTGGTGGAGGCCTACCCCCTGGAGGTGCCATACCCCACACGCCTGCTTCTCGGCTGGGCGGACACGCGCCCACTCCACATCGTCGTCGCCGAGCCGGACCCGACAACCACCATCATCCTGACCGTGTACGAACCCGACCCGCGTCGCTGGGACGCGGCACTCCGGCATAGGCTCCCCTGATGAAATGCCCCATCTGCAAGCACGGCAACACCCGCCCCGGCACCGGCAGCGTGACGCTGGACCGTGGCGGCATCACCGTCGTATTTCAGGATGTGCCCGCGGAAGTGTGCGATCACTGCGGCGAACAGTTCATCGATTCAGCCACGTCGTCCAAACTCCTCACCGAGGCCGATCGGGCAGCACGATCGGGTGTCAAGGTTGAGGTCCGCTCGTACAAGGCCGCGTAGCCGCGCCAGTAGCCTTGCCCCATGCCCGTCTACCGCGTCGAGTGTGCGCATCGAACCACCGGGTCCACGTACCCGGTCATCATCGAGTCGCTCTCGGCCAAGGATGCCGCGGACTACTGCGTGGCCCAGGGCCACCTGGTGGGGCGTGTGCTGGCGGAGGTGCCCCACTTCCCCATCACGGGTGCCAACGGCGACCCGCACGGGGCGGCGGCACCATCCCCCCCACCGCCACCGGCCGCGCCCATCCCACTTCCCCGCGCCCTGCACGCGCCCGTAGACCCGCACGGCCCTGCACACGACGCCGCGGCTCTCGCCGAACTCACCGAGAGCGTGGCGATACTCCGCCGTTCCCCGCTCATCGCGCACCCGGTGCGGACGATCGCCTTCGGGATGCTCACGGGCTTTTTCATCTCGTGGGCCGTGGCCATGATCCTCGCGCTGCTGCTTCTGCTGCTGGGCATCTCGCTGCCACTCCTGGGTAGCGGCAACGCCGCGGCACGGGCCGGGGCCGGGGGGGCGGGCGGTGCCGGGGGCGCTGGTCCTGCCAACAACACCGCCCGCCCATGACCGCGACTCCCGGCGCAAACCCTCCGTTCGTCTCACGTGGCGGGCTCAAACTGCGGCACGCGCTGGATGCCTTCTCACTCGACCCGCGCGGCTTGGACTGCGCCGACCTCGGCTGCTCCACCGGCGGTTTCACCGATTGCCTACTGAAAGCGGGCGCACGTTCGGTCATCGCGATGGACACGGGCTACGGCGTGCTGGCCTACACACTCCGCACCGACCCGCGAGTGGTGGTGCGCGAGCGCGAGAACGCCCTGCATGCTCCGCCCCCGCCGGAGGGTGTTGACCTCGTCGTGATCGACGCTGGGTGGACACCGCAGCGGCTCACCATCCCCGCGGCACTCCGCTGGCTGCGCACCGATGAGCGGCTGGCCACGTGCCGCATGATCTCGCTGGTCAAGCCGCACTACGAGAACGAGCCGCGAGCCCGCGCCTTCCGCGGTGTGCTGCCCGACGACGTGGCCGCCACCATCGCCGCCGAGACCATCGCTGCCCTGCCCGGCCTGGGCGTGCGCGTGCTGAGCGAAACGCTCTCGCCCGTGCGGGGCTCATCGGCCCGCGCCAGCAAGGCTGGCAATCTTGAATGGCTCGTACTGCTCGCGCCCGCTGCCGCCTAACGTGACTTGACCAGCGCCCGCGCACGCTTGGTGCTCAACTTCGTCACCGGCTTCACCTTCGGCCGCTTGGCCACCGCCGGCTTCGCACGCACAGCCGCGCCCTTGCGCGCCTTCGCCGGACGGGGCTTGGCGGCAGCCGCCGCATCTGCCGCGAGCAGGCGGGCGGCCTCCACCCGTGCGCGGCGTTCGCGCTTGGGGTTGCGAATCTCGGCGGCTTCGGGCTGTTCCCACATGCGCGGCACACCCTTGAGCATCGTCCAGAGTCGTTCCAGCAGGTCTTGCGTACCCATGTGTGCCGCGCCGCTGAGCGGGAGCACCTCCACATCGCGCCCGAGTTTCAAGTCGCTGCGGAGTTTCTTCACCGCCGCGTCGCGCTGGGCCTTGTCGGGGATCAGGTCCACCTTGTTGAGCACGATCACTTCGTCGCGCTGGGCGAGGTGGTCGGAATAACCGGCCAGTTCCTTGCGGATGAGTTTGTAGTTCTTCGCAGGCTGGCTGGAGTCAGACGGCTGCGCATCCAGCACGTGCACGATCACGCGCGTGCGCTCGATGTGCCGCAGAAAATCGTGCCCAAGGCCCAGGCCCTGCGACGCACCTTCGATCAGGCCGGGCAGATCGGCGATGACGATGCGCCGCCTGCCTACCCGCTGCGATCCGCCACCGCTGCCTCCCGCGCCAACCGGCGCGCGGGCCGTGGCCTGCCCCCCATCCAGTTCTGCCACGCCCAGTTGCGGGGCCAGCGTGGTGAAGGGGTAATCCGCGATTTTGGGCGTGGCCCGCGTGAGCGCGGCGAGCAGGGTGCTCTTGCCCGCGTTGGGCAGGCCCACCAGGCCCACATCGGCCAGCAGTTTCAGTTCCAGTTTCAGCGTGAAGCGCTCGCCCGGGAAGCCCTCGTGCGCGTGCGTGGGGGTCTGGTTCGTTGCGCTCTTGTAGTGCTCGTTGCCGAAGCCGCCCCGCCCGCCGCGGGCGATCGTGTGCCGCTGGCCCGGCTGGTTCATGTCCACCATCAACTCGTGCGTCGCCTGGTTGTACACAAGCGTGCCCACGGGCACGCGGATGATGCAGTGCTGGCCGTCGCCGCCGGTGCACTGCTTCTTGCCGCCCGGCTCGCCGTCCTGGGCTTCCCAGTCCGGGTGGCCGCGGAAGTCCAAGAGCGTGTTGCGGCCCTCATCTGCCTCAAAGATCACGTCGCCACCATGCCCGCCGTTGCCGCCGTTGGGGCCGCCCTTGGGCTCGTACTTCATGCGGCGGAAGGCGACGGCCCCGGGCCCCCCGTTGCCGGCCCGGACAGTGATGGTTGCGCGATCGACGAACATTGCCGAAGGGTAGGGGAGGGCGAGGGTGAAAAGGGGCAAATAGCAAAGGGCAAATGGCAAATTCAAGGCAGCGGTCCAGTGCCTTGAACCACCCTCAGACCGGAGAATCCGCTGCCGTCACCCGGCCCGGATTTGCTATTTGCTATTTGCTATTTGCTCACGCGGCCAGCCGGTACCGCCCCACCATCAGTTGATCGCGGAGCAGGGCCGCGTCTGCCGGGCGGGCAAATCGCGTGAACGTGGCCGCCATCTTGTACGGCGCAGGGTCCTCTTCATCCTCCAGCCACACCACGTTGGCAAAAACGTGGACCGCGCCCGCTCCTGCAAGGCCGATGGTCTTGTGCATCTCGGGGAGCGTGATCTCCATCTCCAGCGGCGTGCCGGGGGGGAGCGCACGGTCCAGTTCAAACCGGATGCCGCTCTCCGACACGTCGTAGGCGTTGCCCTCGATGTTGAACTCCTCGTGGTCGAGCGTGCGAGCCCGCAGGGGCGAGTACGGCGCCTTCACCTCGAAGCGGCAGAACTTGCGACGATCATCGGGGAGGTTCATGCGTGGTCTCCACAGGGTCGGCCCGGAACGTGCCTGCTCTGGCTATCGGCCCTGCGGGCCTGCCGCTTCAATCTCCTACGCAGGGCCACCCCCAACCGTCGTGCGAACGCCGTCCGAGAATGCGCTCCGGAGCCGCTAAACTCGCGGCATGATCTGCACAGCACTTCTCGTTTCGTCCGTCCTAGGGCTCCAAGCAGGTGGGGCATCACCACACGCCACCCCGCGACCGGCAGCCCCGACGCCTGCCGCGCCCATCGACTGGAAGAAAGCGGAAGCGCCGCTCCTCACCGGACACGTGCAACTCACTTTCCCCGACATGTTCGTGAAAGCGGGGGAGAACTACTTTGATCATGAAACCCCGCCGCGCTGGGTGATCTTCCAGGCCATCCCCGTGCCCGCGGAGGGGCAGATGCCAGACGCCAACTACTCCATGTACGCGGCGAGGCTCGCTCGCGACGCGCACGGCGAGATCACCGGCATCGACACACCCGTGCTCCTCAGCCCGCCCGGCTCATCCAACACCTGCGGTTGGTTCCACCCGAAGGAGCCCTTCCGCGTGCTCTTCGGCAGCACGCTCGTGCCCCCCACCGCCACCGACACGCCGGGCTACTCCAAAGACCGCAACCGCTACACGTGGCAGTTCCCCGAAGAGATGCAGATCGTCGCGCGCTCCATCCGGCCCGCGTACGACGACACGGTCAAGGCGCGAGGCGAGAAGGTGCACGCAGGCTTTGGTGTGTGGACAGAGGCCAACGACACACCCGCGCTCCTCGTGCAGCGTGCCGGCGGCTACACCGCCGAATGCTCGTGGTCGCCCGACGGCCGCTTCATCCTCTACACGCACGTGGACCCCAAGACCAGAAATCCCAACATCTGGGTGCGCGACACCAAGCACGGTGAGGCCGACACGCTGCTCATCGGCGAAACCGGCTACAACGGCGGGCCCTTCTTCTCCCCCGATGGCCGCGCCATCGTCTACCGCTCCGACCGGCGCGGCGACAGCAACCTGCAACTCTTCTACGCCACGCTCGCCTTCGATGACCCCGCCGACCCCGCACGCATCACGGGCCTCAAGCGCGAGGTGGCCCTCACCGACAACCAGCAGGTGAACTGGGCGCCGTACTTCCACCCTCGCAAGCCGTACCTCGTGTACGCGGCGAGCGAACTGGGCCACCAGAACTACGAGGTCTTCGCGATCCAACTCCCCGCGGCCGACGTGATGGACGCGACAGGCACCACCGCTGACGCCGCGTGGCCCGCGCAGCGTGCCGCGCTCCGCAAGGCGAGGGTCACGCAGGCCACGGGCTTCGACGGTCTTCCGGCCTTCAGCGCTGACGGATCGCTGATGATCTTCACCAGCCAGCGCGGCAAGAAACTCGAGCGCGAGCAACGCCCGAGTTCGCAGGTGTGGATCGCCAAGTACGCCGGTGAGCCGGCGTGGGGGTGGACACCACCGCCTCCCCCGCCGCCCGCCGTGGACGCTCCGCCCGGGCCGGCAAAGTGACACGCCGCCCGGCCAGACCCCCGCACCTTGCGAAGCGGTCACCGCCGGGGCCCGCCACTCTGCCACGGTGCGTGCCTCCGGTACTACGCTTGGAGCATGATCCGAGCATCGATGCGGGCGTTTCTGCACGGATTGGTCGACTACGCCGGGCTCTTTCCGCCGGCGAAACTAGACATGGCCAAGGCCGTGGAGATGTTCAGCAAGCACCGCGCTTCGCCCTACGCCTTCGGCCTCGCGCGCTTTGTCTGCCCGGCCACCCGCCTGAACGAGTTCGCCGCGGCAGCGTTGCCGTACCTGCCCACACTTGAGGCGGGCACACCCGTTACTCCCGGCACCAAGAGCAAGCCGCAACTTGGGCGCGGCAGCGCCACATCCGTCGTCGTCAAGCCGCTTCGGCTCTCCAGCAAAGCGGAGGCACACACACCGCCCGCCGAGTCAAACGGACAGCCCCCGACACAGCAGCCGTGGGCGCTCTCCGTCCTGATCGATGCCTCGCTCGCCGAGAGCCTGCAATCCATCGAAGAGTTCAACCAGAGCCACTACAGAAACCACCACTACTCGGCCCTCGTGGACACGGTGGAGATCAAGGTGGTTACACCCGACGCGATCGACTATGCGCTCGACCACCTGCCCGAAGACCTCTTCCCCTTCTTTGAGATTCCGCCCGCGACCGACATGCGCCCCTTCGCTGCGGAACTCGCGGGCACCGGTGCCGGGGCCAAGATGCGAACCGGCGGTATCAGCGGCGACCTCATTCCCAGCATCGAGCAGGTCGCGGATTTCCTCATGCCCATGGCCGCGGCTAGGGTGCCCGTCAAGTGCACCGCCGGCCTGCACCACCCGCTGCGGTCGCTCCAACCGCTCACCTACGAGGCCGACTGTGCCGCGGCAACCATGCACGGCTTCATCAACGTCTTCTTGGCCGCGTGCGTGCTGCACGAACTGGATGTGGACCGGGCGACGGCCCTGCACCTGCTGGGCGAGACGGACGCGAAGAGTTTTGTGTTCGACGACGAGGGCGTGACCTGGCGCGGCCTGCGCATCTCCACCGAGCGCATCGCCGAGGCCCGCGAGGGCTTTGCCCACTGCTTCGGCTCGTGCAGTTTCGACGATCCGATCACCGACCTGAAGAAACTCGGGTTGCTGTCGTAGCGCCGGGCCAACCGCCCGCCCCGCCTCTTCAGCTCTTCTTCTCGTTCACCTTGTAGTCGGCATCAATCACGTCGCCGGTGGCACCGCCATCACCACCGGGTGCCGCGGCGGCCGCGCCATCTCCGGCCGGCGGTGTCTGGGCCTTGGTGGCCTCGTACACGGCCTTGCCCAGTTCCATGCTCACATCCTGCACGCCCTTCATGGCCCGCTCGATGGCCTCCTTGTCGTCGCCCTTGATGGCGGTTTCAAGGGCCGAGAGCGCGGACTCGATCTGGCCTCGCACCTCGGGCGAGACCTTGCCGCCGTGCTCTTCGAGGGCCTTGCGCGTGGAGATCACCACCGCGTCGGCCCGGTTCTTCAGGTCGATCACCTCGCGGCGTTTCTTGTCTTCCTCGGCGTGGGCCTCCGCGTCGCGCTTCATGCGCTCGATCTCCTCCTTGGGCAGGCCGCCCGAGTTGGTGATCTTGATGTCGGCCTTCTTGCCCGAGCCCTTGTCGGTCGCGGTCACGGTGAGGATGCCGTTGGCGTCGATGTTGAACTCGACCTCGATCTGCGGCACGCCGCGCGGCGCTGGCGGGATGCCGGAGAGGTCGAAGTTGCCCAGCGTGCGGTTGTCTCTGGCAAACTCGCGCTCTCCCTGCAGCACATGGATGGTGACGGAGTTCTGGTTGTCCGCCGCGGTCGAGAAGGTCTCGGTCTTCTTGGTGGGAATGGTCGTGTTGCGCTCGATGAGTTTGGTCATCACGCCGCCGAGCGTCTCCACGCCCAGCGACAGCGGGGTCACGTCCAGCAGCAGGATGTTCTTCACGTCGCCCGCGAGCACACCCCCCTGGATCGCCGCGCCGATGGCCACGACCTCGTCGGGGTTGACCGACTTGTTGGGCTCCTTGCCGAAAATCTCCTTGGCAATCTGCTGGGCCCTGGGCATGCGCGTGCTGCCCCCCACGAGCACGATCTCGTCGATCTTGCTGGTGTCGAGTTTCGCGTCCTTGAGGGCCGACAGGCACGGCTGCTTCAGGCGTTCGAACAGGTCGTTGCACAAACTCTCGAACTTGGCCCGAGTGAGCGACACCTGCAGGTGCTTGGGGCCGCTGGCATCCGCCGTGATGAACGGCAGGTTCACGGTCGTCTCGTTCATCGTGGAGAGTTCAACCTTGGCCTTCTCCGCCGCCTCCTTCAGCCGCTGCAGCGCCATCGCGTCCTTGCGGACATCGATCCCCTCCTTCTTGCGGAACTCCTCGGCGAGGAAGTCCATCACCCGCTGGTCCCAATCATCGCCGCCCAGGTGCGTGTCGCCGTTGGTGCTCAGCACCTCGAACACACCGTCGCCGATATCCAGGATCGACACGTCGAACGTGCCGCCGCCAAGGTCGAACACCGCGATCTTCTGGTTGGTCTTCTTGTCCAGCCCATACGCCAACGCCGCGGCGGTCGGCTCGTTGATGATCCGCTCCACCTTCAGACCGGCGATCTCGCCCGCGTCCTTGGTGGCCTGACGCTGCGCGTCGTTGAAGTAGGCGGGCACGGTGATCACTGCGCGATCCACCTTCTCGCCAAGATAGTCCTCGGCCGTCTTCTTGAGGTCCTGCAGAATGAACGCGCTGACCTGCTGGGGCGTGAACTCGCCCTGGTTCACACGCACCTTCACGAACTCGTCAGCACCACCGGTAATGCCGTAGGGCACCTTGCCCTCTTCGTTGCCGGCCTTGCCGTAGCCACCCTCGCCCGAAGAAGAAACCTCCACACGCCTGCGGCCCATGAACCGCTTGACCGAGTAGACCGTGTTCTTCGGATTGGTCACCTGCTGGTGCTTGGCGGGCTGGCCCACCAGCCGCTCACCCTTGTCAGTAAAGCCGACCACCGACGATGTGGTGCGTGCGCCCGACGAGTTGATGAGCACCTTGGGCTGACCGCCCTCCATGATCGCCACACAGGAGTTGGTCGTGCCGAGGTCAATGCCGATGATCTTGGACATGGTTGATACCTTTCACCCACCCTATCACAAACCACACACGCACACGTGCGTGCCAGGACTATGGCAACACGGGTGCCAGCCATTGTTCCCCATCCACGGGCCGCCGGGCCGCGGCCGCTGCGGGCAAACTTCCGCCCTTCGCGTGTCAGGCTGGTTACGCTCCCCTTTCCACCTGTCGAAGTGGCAGGCCGCACCATGAGCGAACGCCCTGCAAGCCAACCCGAGCGACCTGCGAAGAACCCCGCAGGAAAGACTGGCCCTGCTGGTGCCACCCCGCCCAGCCCCCCCACGCCCCTCACTCCCGCCACAGCCGAAACCTTGGCCGAGCCGTCCGCGCGGCCGTCGGTCCCGCTCGCCTCCGGGCACGCGGCACCGGCGCCGGCCGCGGCCATGCTCCAGCGTATCGGTCCGTACACGCTGCGACGCGTCCTCGGTGAGGGCGGCTTCGGCATCGTCTACCTCGCCGAGCAGACCAGCCCCAAGCGCCTCGTTGCCCTCAAGGTGCTCCGCTCCGGCGTCGCCGGGTCCAGCGTGCTCAGCCGCTTCGCCCACGAGGCCGAGACGCTGGGCCTCCTCCGCCACCCAGGCATCGCGCAGGTGTACGAAGCCGGCTTCTACGACCCGGCCAGCGGTGATTCCCTCTCGCGCGAGGCCGTCGCCCGGGGCGAGCGGCACGGGCTGCCCTTCTTCGCCATGGAGTTTGTGGAGGGCCGCACGCTCACAGACTTTGCCGCGGCTCACAACCTCGGCCGGCCCGAACGCCTGCGCCTGCTCATGCAGGTGTGCGAGGCCGTGCAGCACGCGCACGCCAAGGGCGTGATCCACCGAGACCTGAAGCCCGCGAACATCCTCGTGGACCAGTCCGGCCGCGCCAAGGTGCTGGACTTTGGTGTCGCCCGCGTCACCACGCCCGATGTGGCCGCGCGAACGATGCAGACGGATGTCGGCCAGATGGTCGGCACGCTCGGCTACATGAGCCCCGAGCAGATCGCGGCCGACCCCGCCGAGATCGACACGCGGGCCGATGTGTACGCCCTGGGCGCGACCCTCTACGAACTGCTCACCGGCTCGCCCCCGCACAAGGTGCAGGGCAAACTGCTGCACGAGGCGACACGCATCATCTGCGATGTGCCGCCGGCGCGCCTCTCCTCCATCGACCGCTCCCTGCGCGGCGACGTCGAGACCATCGTCGCCAAGTCGCTGGAAAAGGACAAAGCCCGTCGCTACCAGACCGCGACCGACCTCGCCGCGGACCTCGGGCGGTTCCTGAGCGACGAACCGATCTCGGCACGCCCGCCGAGCACCGTCTACCAGACCATCAAGTTCGCCAAGCGCAACAAGCCGCTGGTGGGCGGCATCGTCGCCTCGGTACTCCTCCTGATCGGCGGCGTATTCGCTTCGTCATATTGGGCCGTGCGTGCATCCCTGGCGCAGCAAGACGCGACCGCGAAGCGCGAGGAAGCCGAACTGGCCAAGAAGGATGCCGAGTTGCAGCGCGACTCGGCCCGGCGCGAGGCCCAGAAGGCCGTGGCCGTCACACAGTTCCTGCAAAACACCCTCACCTCCGTCGATCCGGGGCAGAAGGGGCGCGATGTGCGCCTGGCGGATGTCCTCGACGACGCGGCCAAAGAAATCGACACCGGCTTTGCCGACAAGCCGGAGGTGGCCGCCGCGCTACGCATGTCGCTCGCACGGGCGTACCACGGGCTGGGCCTTGGCAAGGAAGCCCTCGTGCAGATCGAGCCCGCCGTGGAGGCGTTCAAGGGCACGCAGGGGGCGGAGGGGCCCGACACGCAAGCCGCGAAACTGGACCTGGGCCGCGTCTATCGTTCGCTCTCTCGCTTCGATGATGCCCGCGCGGTGCTGCAACCGCTGCTGGAACTCCGCGAGCGCACACTCGGCCCCAACGCCGCGGCGACGCTCGCGGCGCTGGATGCGGTGATCTGGACCTACACCGAGGAGGGGAAACTCGATCAGGCCGAGCCGCTGCTGCGCGAGCACGTGAGGCGGTGCGAAGCCGGCCTCGGCGCTGCCGCGCCCGAGACGCTCAACGCCAAGCGCCACCTCGGCGAGATGCTGATTGAAGCCGGCCGGGCCGATGAAGCGGAACCGCTGCTGCTTGGTGTGTACGAGCAGGAGGTCGCCGCCGGCGCCGACGGCACACACCTGAGTTTCGTGCGCGAGGCCCTGGCCCAGGTCTACCGTGCCAAGGGGCAGTTCGCCAAAGCCATCGAGTTCTCCCGCCCCAACGTCGCCCAACTGGCGGAGCGCTACGGCCCGGACCACCCCACCACGCTCCAGCGCAACACCACCTTCGCCCGCACGCTCATCCAAGGGGGCGAGACGGCCGAGGCTCTCGCGTTGCTCGAAAGCACGCTGGCCACCCAGCGCACGAAACTCGGTAGCGACCACTTCGACACGCTCACCACCGCCGGCTTTCTCAGCGATGCGTATCTGAACAGCGGCCGGTTGGAGGAGGCCGCCACCCTCCGCCGCCAGGTGGCCGAGGGCCGTGCCCGCACGCTCGGCCCGGACCACGCCCAAACGCTCATCGGCTTCTCCAACCTCGCGTTCGTCCTCACCGACCTCAAGCAGTTCGACGAGGCCGAGGCCGTTCTCCTCGACCTGCTCGCTCGCCGCGAACGCCTCTACGGCCCCGAGCACAACGAGGTGGGCGTCACCGTCTCCCTGCTCGGCGGCAACGCCTTGGCCGCCAGCGACGGGGCCAAGGCCGAACCGCTCCTGCGGCGTTCGCTCGCCATCCGCATCAAGAACAACGCCCCCACCGGCCTGCGCGGCTACGTGATGACCTCGCTCGCCGCCGCGCTGCTGCTCCAGGGCAAGGCCGCCGACGCCGAGCCGCTGGTGAGGGAAGGCGCCACGCTGGTGGAGGCCGATGCCCGTACGCCCACCCGCAACAAGCGCGAGGCATTCGATCGGGCGGCCAAGGTGTACGACGCCCTGGGCCGCACCGACGAAGCCGCGGCGTGGCGGGCCAAGGCCTCCGCTCTGTGAGACCGCGTGAGCAGGGCTGGCCTCCGCTTGGTACCCTCTCCCCCAGCATGGCCATCCAACAACTCACCGACGAGCAGATTCAGACCTGGACACGCGAAGAGAAAGACCGTTGGTGGCTCGCCAACGTCTTCCGCGGCGACATGCCCCAACTCACGCTGCGAGCCGCGGCGACGGGGTTCCTCATCGGCGCCATCATGTCGGCCACGAACCTCTACGTGGGCGCCAAGACGGGCATCTCGCTGGGCGTGGGCCTGGCCAGTGTCATCGTGGCCTTCGGCGCGTTCAAGGTGCTCTCGGCCATGCGCATGGCCAAAGACTTCACCATCCTCGAAAACAACGCGATGCAGAGCATCGCCACCAGCGCGGGCTACATGACCGTGCCCATGGTCTCCAGCATCGTCGCCTACATGTGGGTGAAGAACGAGGTCATCCCCTGGCACCAGATCATGCTCTGGAACGTCGTCCTCTCGATCATGGGCGTGCTCGTGGCCTTCCCCATGAAGCGGCGCTTCATCAACGATGAGCAGCAGCCCTTCCCCGAAGGGCGTGCCTGCGGCGTGGTGCTCGACACGCTCTACTCCGGATCGGGCGGCTCGGGCATGCTCCAGGCCAAGGCCCTGGCCGTGGCGGGCCTGCTCACGGCGTTCATCCAGGTGTGCGCGGGCGAGGCCTACATGAAACTGTTCTGGGTCGCCGGACTGGGGCGGCAGAGTTACACGTTCCTCAACGAGAAACTCTCCGACCTCTACTTCCGCTTCTGGCCCGGCACCACCGGCCCCACGATGAACGGCATCAAAGTCCAGGACCTCGCCCTCTGGCCCACGCTCGACCTGGCCATGATCGGCACCGGCGGCCTTATGGGCATCAAAACCAGCACCAGCCTGCTCGTGGGCGCCGTCGTCAACTTCGTGGTCCTCGCCCCGTGGATGATCCAGCGCGGCGATATTGTCGGCAAGGTGAACGCCGCGGGCGTCGCCACCTACGGCCGCGCAGAGATCGTGAACCAGTGGTCGATCTGGTGGGGCGTGGGCATCATGGTGGTGGGCTCGCTCGTGGCCCTCTTCGCCAAGCCCAAGTTGCTGATCGGCGCGTTCACGGGCATGTTCTCCAAGCGGCCCGAGGGCGGCGATGTGCTGGGGCACATCGAACTGCCGCTGAAGTGGTCGTTCATCGGCCTGCCCATCTGCGCCGTGCTCACGGCGTGGATGGCCAACGCGTGGTTCGGCGTGCCCTGGCTCTTGGCCCTGCTCTCGCTCCCCCTCACGTTCGCGCTCTCGCTGATCTGCACCAACGCCATGGCGCTCACCAGTTGGACGCCCACTGGAGCCCTCAGCAAGATCACGCAGTTCACCTTCGGCGCCATCGAGCACACCAACCCCGCCACCAACCTCATGACCGCGGGCATCACCTCCGAGGTGGCCAGCAACTCTGCCAACCTGCTCAGTGATATCAAGCCCGGCTACATGCTGGGTGCCAAGCCGCGCCAGCAGGCCGTAGGGCACGTCATCGGCATCATCGCCGGTGCCGCGGCCAGCACGCCGCTGTTCTTTGCGCTCTTCATGCAGACCAAGCCCGAGGACGCGGGCAAGCCACTCACCGAGACGATGGTGAGCGAGCAGTTCACCTTCCCCGGCGCGCTGCAGTGGAAGGGCGTGGCCGACATCATCGCCAAGGGTTTTTCGGGCCTGACGCCCTCCATCCAGTTGTCGCTGGGCATCGCCACGGTCGTGGCGGTGGCGTTCGAGTTGCTCCGGATCAGAACCAAGGGCAAGTTCCCGCTCTCGCCCGTGGGCATCGGCCTGGGTGTGGTGCTGCCGCCGGCTGCCACGTTCGCCATGTTCGCCGGTTCGCTCCTCTTCCTGGGCCTGAACCGGCTCTACAGCAAGAAGCCGGGCACGGCCGGCCACACGCTGTGGGTGCAGAGCCACGAGCCGATCTGTGCGGGCATCATCGCGGGCGCTGCGCTCATCGGCATCGGCGACAAACTCATCGAGGTGTTTGTGCTGCCGTTGGTGGGGATCAAGTGAGGTGAAGGCGTGAAGGCACAAAGGCACGAAGGCACGAAGGCACGAAGTGACAAAGCAGGACGGGGCCTGCGGCCCGGAGGACTCGGGACTCACAACCCGCTCGGTCCTCGCGAAAGTTGACCCTGCCTTCTGCCGAACCAAAGATCACCGTTCCCATCCATCCGGAGAGGTGCCAGAGCGGTTGAATGGGCTAGTCTCGAAAACTAGTATGGCGCTTGCGTCATCGGGAGTTCGAATCTCCCCCTCTCCGCTTCAGCGGGAGACTCTCCACGCGAGCGTCTCCCGCTTTTTGTTTCGGCGGCTGTTCGCTCACCACGGCCCGGTTCCGTCGGAGTGTCCCCTTGCCGACGTTGGCCCCCCAATGCATACCGCCAACCCCGCCCGCTCCTGAGCGACCGGCCTCGGGGTTGTCGCTGCCTCAGTTCACCGCACCCGCGGCAGCGAGGGCTGCCGGCACTCCGCCCGTGGCACCGGCCCATGTGCGGGCGGGGCACCGCATGATCGACTCGCACGGGCGCGTCATCCGCGACCTGCGCATCAGCATCACCGACCGGTGCAACTTCCGCTGCGTCTACTGCATGGAGCCCGACGTCCGCTTCGCGCCGGCCGCATCGCTGACGACGACCGCAGAAATCGTTCGTGTCGTTCGCATCGCACACACGCTCGGCGTGCGGAAGGTTCGCCTCACCGGCGGCGAGCCCACCTTGCACCCCGAACTCACCGGCATCATCGCGGGCATCCGCCGGTCAACCGGCGTTGAGATCGCGCTCATCACCAACGCCTCACGCCTGAGCCTCGCGTCTTTGCGCGAGTGGAAAGCCGCGGGCCTGGATCGTGTGACGATCAGCATCGACTCGCTCCGCCCCGACCGCTTCGCGCGGCTCACGCGCTCCACATCCTCACCCGCCGACGTGCTCGCGGGCGTGGAGGCGTGCCTGGCCGCGGGGCTCACCCCGCTCAAACTCAACGCGGTCCTCATCCGCGGATTCAACGACGACGAGGCCCCGGACCTGGCCGGGCTGGCGCGGCTGTACGGCATCGACGTGCGCTTCATCGAGTACATGCCCCTCGACTCCGCTCACGCCTGGAACCCCGGCAGGTGGGTCTCTGCCGCTGAGACCCGAGCCGCCATCGAGCAGCGCTACCCCCTCGCAGCCTGCGACGAGGGCGACCCGTCCAGCACGGCCCGCAACCACACCTTTGCCGACGGCGCCCCGGGCCGGGTCGGCTTCATCGCCCCGGTGAGCAGCCCCTTCTGCGGCGCGTGCAGCCGTCTGCGCCTGACCGCGGACGGCAAGGTCCGCCCCTGCCTGTTCAGCACCACCGAGTGGAACCTGCTCGCGGCCCTTCGAGCCGGAGCGAGCGACGCGGACCTGGCACACTTCCTGATCGACGCGACGTGGACGAAGCAGCCCGGCCACGGCATCACCTCGCCCACCTTCCAGCAGCCGCAGCGGCCGATGTCGGCCATCGGCGGCTAGGCTCGAAGCCCGTCCCGCGCCACCATGCCCGCCGACTCCATCCTCATCCTTGCGCTGTTGTTCCTCGTGGTCGGGGCGCTCTATTCATCCGTCGGGCACGCGGGCGCATCGGGCTACCTCGCCGTCATGGCCCTGATGAGCGTCGATCCGCTGGTGATGCGCCCGACGGCGCTCGCGATCAACGTGCTGGTGGCCACGATCGCCTTTGTGCAGTTCGCCCGCGCGGGGCACTTCTCGTGGCGCCTGTTCTGGCCCTTCGCCGTCGCGTCGGTGCCCGCAGCATTCATTGGCGGGAGCATCCACGTCCCGCCGGGGCCGTTGAAGATCGCGATCGGGATCGTGTTGCTTCTGAGCGCGGCCCGCATGGCCTGGACCGCGCTGCGACCACCGGCCACCCCCGCGCCGCCGCGAGGGCCAGCCCTCCCCGTCGCCCTCTCCTGCGGCGGGGTGATCGGCCTCATCTCGGGCATCACGGGCACGGGCGGTGGCATCTTTCTGAGCCCGGTGATGCTCTTTTTCAACTGGGCCGACATCAAGCGCACGGCCGCGACGGCCTCTCTGTTCATCTTGGTCAACTCCCTGTCTGGGCTGGGCGGGCTGGCCACCAAGGGCTGGACACCCACGCCCTCCCTGGCCATCCTGGCCGGCGCGGCGTGCGCGGGCGGTCTGGTCGGCTCCTCGCTGGGCAGCCGCGTGCTCGCTCACCGCGTACTCCGCGTGCTGCTCGCGGCGGTGCTGCTGATCGCCGGCGCGAAACTCGTCCTGTCCTGAGTTCGTCCGTCGCGACACAGGCCGCGGGGGGCTAGGCCCACACGGGCTCCTTCCAGATCGGCACGTCCCGCTTCAACCGATCGATGAACTCCGCCACCGCGGCCAGCGTCTCGGCCCGGTGCGCTGCGCCAACCTCCAGCACAAACGACACCTCGCCGACGGCCACCCGCCCGCGGCTGTGGAGCACGAGTATCGAGATCAGCCCGTGCCGTGCCAGCACATCGCGCGCCAGCGATTCCAACTCCCGCTGCGCCATTGGGTCGTACGCCTCGTAATCAAGCGCGAGCAGGTTGCGGGCAGCGCCAGCGCTCTGTTCGCACGGTTCGCTGCGGCGCACGATCCCTTCAAACCGCAACACGGCGCCAACTCTCCCACCTGCGCTGGGCCCGGCAAGGGCGCCAGCCCCCCCCGCTGCCGCCAACGCCCCGGCCTGAACCGGCGGAGTCAGTGGCCCGCTGACGATGGCCGCCAAGCACGTCATCCGCCACCCACGAGCGAGATGAGGGCCAGTTCGTCGCCAGCCCCCACGCGCGTCTCGGGCGTGACGAAGGCATGGTTCACGGCCAAGCGTGCGCCGCTGAGCGCGGAACGTAACGCCGGGTGCTGCTCGCCCAGCGCGCCAAGCACCGCGCCCACGGTGGGCCCCGACGCGTGCTCATCGGACGACCCCGCAACGGCTACAGGCACGCGACGTGCCTGCGCAGCCTGCGCCGCGGGACCAAAGAGAAGGACTTCAAGCGTCACGGGCCAAGTGTACCGTTGGCATGGAGGCTTTCGCATGGGCTTTCGCGGAGAGGACTATGTGTTCGCCTCGCCCGCCGCGGCGGTGGCCGGGCTGCTTGCGCACCTGCGGATCGACACCACACCCCGACGCGTTGAAGCGTGCGCCCTCGCCAGCGCTCGCGGCCGCATTCTCGCCGCGTCGGTCGTTGCCGACCGCGACAGCCCTCCCTTCGACTACGCCTCAATGGATGGCTACGCGGTGCGCCTGACCGATGCCGCACGCCAGCCCGCTGCCCGCGCAGCGAATGCCGACGGCGTCCGGCTGCCGGTCACCGGCGAGGCCCGCATCGGTGCCGCGCCGCCGCCGATGCCCCCTGGGCCCGGTGCCGTGCGCATCGTGACGGGCGCGGCCATGCCGGTGGGCCCGAGCGGGCCCGACCTCGTTGTCCCTCGCGAGAACGTCGTCGAGCACGCGAGCCGGGTGGACCTCACGCGTGTCGAGGCCATCACGATCCTGCCGACCACGGCCCACCGGCTGCGGGAGGGCGACAGCATCCGCCGGCGCGGAGAGAATGCCCGCGCGGGAGACGAGGTGCTGGGCGCAGGCACGGTGCTCTCCGCCGCGGCTCTGGGCACGCTCGCGGCGGTGGGACGGGTGCTGCCGCGCGTGTACGCCCGCTGCCGCGTGGCGATCATCACCACCGGCGATGAACTCGTGCCGCCCGAATCCACGCCCGCGGCGTTCGAGATTCGCAACAGCAACGGGCCGGCCGTGAGCGCGGTGCTTGGGGCCCACGCCTGGATCGAAGTCGCATCCGTCGAGCATGTGCGCGATGACGGCCGTCGCCTGGGCGAAACTCTCCGCGACGCGATCGCCCGAGCCGACGCGGTGGTACTCACCGGGGGCGTGTCGATGGGCCACCGCGACCCGGTGCGGGGCGCGATCGAAGCGGCCGGTGCCGAGATCACCTTCCACGGCCTGCCCCAGCGCCCGGGCAAGCCCATGCTGGGCGCGATTGCGGCGAGAACGGACGGTGCGCGTGTGCACGTCTTCGGCCTGCCCGGCAACCCGCTGTCGGTGCTGGTGACCGCTGCGCGGATCGTGATCCCCGTGCTCGCCGCGAGGGCGGGCGTGGTGCGCTGGCCCGCGCCGGCGTGCGTCCGGCTCGCCAACCCTGACGGGCGAACGCTTGGCCTTTGGTGGCACCGGCCGGTGCGCCTGAACGAACGGGGCGAGGCGGAACTGGTGGATGGCCGCGGCTCGGGCGACATCGTCGCCGGGGGCCGCTCTGACGGCTTCATCGAGGTTCCGCCGCACACGCACGTTGGCGACGCGGCTGCCGCCTCGCCAACGCTCTATCCCTATTACCCTTGGCAGACCTGACCTCGCGCATCGCGCTTCGTCCGTCCAACGATGCACGTGGAACACGCCCATGACCAACCCGCACGCTCCGCCCAACGCCACGCACACGCCCGCCGCCACGCTCTCACACGCTGCGCCAGACGGCAGCGCACGTATGGTGGATGTGGGCGACAAGCCCATCACGGCCCGCTCGGCAACGGCCGAGGGGTTCGTGCGGGTCTCGGCCGCGCTCGAACAGCGCATCCGCGAGAACTCGCTCGCCAAGGGCTCCGTGCTGGACGTGGCCCGCCTGGCGGGCATCCTTGCCGCCAAGCGCACGGATGAACTCATCCCGCTCTGTCACACCCTGCCGCTGGACGCGGTGGACGTGCTGGCCGAGTTGCAGGCCGGGCGTGTGCGCGTCGCCGCGACCGTCCGCACGCAGTCTCGCACCGGCGTGGAGATGGAGGCCCTCACCGCGGTGGCCATCGCCTGCCTCACCGTCATCGACATGGGCAAGGCCGTGGACAAGGGCATGGTGATCGAAGGCCTCCGCATCCTGGAGAAGCGCGGCGGGCGCAGCGGCCCCTACACGGCCCCGGCGAGCGAACCGGGGCAGGGCTCATGAGCGATCCCCGTCCAGCCGGTGCGCCCGCGCAACCCATCCGCGCGGCGGTGCTCACCGTGAGCGACCGCTGCTCGCGCGGCCAGGCCGAGGACACGTCCGGCCCCGCACTGACAGACATCCTCCGCTCGCGCCTCGGGGCGGTGATTGTGGCAGCACGGTGCTTGCCCGATGAGGCGGACCAACTCGCACGTTGCTTTGTGGAATGGTCTCGCCCTCAGGCCGGTATCGACCTGGTGCTGAGCACGGGCGGAACGGGCCTTGCCCCTCGCGATGTGACGCCCGAGGCGGCCCGGCGTGTGCTGGAGCGAGAGCACAGTGGCCTGATGGAACTGGCTCGCTTGCGGTGCATGAGCAAGACGCCGCGCACGTTTCTCTCGCGCGGCATCGCGGGCACGATCGGGCGGACGCTCATCCTCACACTCCCCGGCTCGCCGCGCGGTGCAACCGAGAACCTCGAGGCCCTGCTCGACATCCTCCCACACGCGATTGAGACACTGCGCGGCGAAGTTCAGGACGACGGCCGCCCGGACGCAACCGCGCTCTGCGGCAAGGTCATTCGCCACGACCGCTGAGCACGGTTCGCGTGTATGCTGCATGCGTGGCCGGCGACTCGTTCAACTTGTGCAGCACGCGGGTGGCCACGCCCACGGGGGTCGTTCCAGCCACGATCGAAGTCCGCGGCGGCCGGATCGCCTCGGTTCGCACCGCTGGCCCAGCCACGGGTCTGTCCGCCGCGCCCGATGCTGCGGCCGGCACAGCGCCCACATTCGATGTTGGCAACCTTGCCGTGCTTCCGGGCATCATCGATGCCCACGTGCACATCAACGAACCGGGCCGGACAGAATGGGAAGGCTTTCTGACGGCCGGACGTGCCGCGGCCGCAGGCGGCGTCACCACCATGGTCGTGATGCCCCTCAACTGCTCGCCCGTGGCAACCACGGCGGCAGCGCTGCTTGGAGAGGCGTATGCCGCGGCCGAAACGTGCGCGATTGACCACGGCTTCTGGGGCGGCGTGGTGCCCGGCAATGCCGGGCACATCCAACCTCTCTGGGACGCTGGTGTGCTCGGGTTCAAGTGCTTTCTTGTCGATTCAGGCCTTGACGAGTTCCGCCACGTGTCGGCTTCCGACCTCGACGTGGCCATGCCCCTGCTCACGCACCTGCCGCCGCGCGGCGCGGTGCTGCTGGTGCACGCGGAGGACCCGGCGGAAATCGCGCACGCCCGCACCCCGTCCGGGCTCGATGCCTCACCCCGGAGTTACGCCGCGTATCTGGCATCGCGGCCCGCATCGGCCGAGACGGCGGCCATCCAACTCATGATCGACCTCTGCCGCAAGCACGGCACGCGTGTTCACATCGTGCACGTCGCGGCGGCCGCGGCTCTGCCCGCGCTGGCTCGCGCTCGGCGCGAAGGCCTGCCCGTGACGGCAGAAACCTGCCCGCACTACCTGGCGTTCGCCGCGGAAGACATAGCCGACGGCCAGACCACGTTCAAGTGCGCACCGCCCATCCGCACTCGCGCGGACCGGGAGGGCCTCTGGGCGGCTCTCGCCGACGGCACGCTCGACCTCATCGCCAGCGACCACTCCCCCTGCCCGCCGGAACTCAAGCGGCTGGACACCGGAGACTTTGCACAGAGTTGGGGTGGCATCTCCTCGCTCCAACTCACCCTCCCGGTGGCGTGGACGCACGCCCACGCCCGCGGCTTCGGGTTGGCTCACATCGCCCGGTGGCTCGCCCTCGCCCCCGCGCGCCTCGCGGGGATCGACTCGTTCAAGGGGCAAATCGCCCCGGGGTACGACGCAGACCTGACCATCTTCGACCCTGAAGCGCTCTGGACCGTCCGCGCGGCAGACCTGGAACACCGCCACAAGGCCACTCCGTATGATGGTGCCGCGCTCCGCGGTCGTGTAAAGGCCACGTTCGTGCGCGGCCAACAGGTTTTTCGGTGTAGCGGGTTCGAGCGCCTGGCACCGCTGGATCGACACGGCTCGGCCATGGAGGCGACCGGACGATGGGTCAAGCGGACGCGGATGTGAGCGGCATCGCCAGCCTGATGGACCTTGCCTCCGCCCGGCTCGGCGGGCGTGCCCTCATCGCCACCGACGACTTCTTTGCCGGCAAGGAGAATCTGCTCAAGCCCGGGCGCGCGATCTTCATCGCCGACAAGTTCACCGAGCGCGGCAAGTGGATGGACGGATGGGAGAGCCGCCGCAAACGCGGCCCCGGCCACGACTGGTGCATCATCGCGCTCGGGCGGCCCGGCCTGGTCCGCGCGGTGCTGGTCGACACTGGTCACTTCAACGGCAACCAGCCCGAGGCCTGCACGGTTGAAGGGGCAGCGCTTCCCACCGCGGCGGACGAGGCCTCGCTCACAGGTCCGGGCATCGCGTGGATGCCGCTGGTGCCGCAGACTCCACTCGGACCAGACCGTGAGCACGTCATCCCGTCGCTTCCTGGTGCCGCGGGGCAGCGCTTCACGCACGTCCGCCTCAACATCTTCCCCGACGGCGGTGTCGCGCGGTTTCGCGCGTTCGGCGAGGTGCTGCCGGATTGGACGGCGCCCGCAAAGCCGGGCGACCTGATCGACCTGGCCGCGGCGGAGAACGCGGGGCTTGTCATCGCGTCCAACAACATGCACTTCGGCTCGTGCCACAACCTGATCATGCCCGGGCGGGCCCTGAACATGGGCGACGGCTGGGAGACGCGCCGCAAGCGGGGCCTCAAGGGCGGCGAGTTCGACTGGACCATCGTGCGGCTGGGTCGCCGCGGCACCGTCAGCAAGGTTGAGGTGGACACGAACCACTTCAAGGGCAACTTCCCGGAGAGTTGCATGATCGAGACGGCCGATGCCCCTCCACAGCCCGGCACGCCGGACGGACACGGGAAGGCGTTCCAGCCGCAAGACGTCGCGTGGCGAGTGCTGCTGCCGCGCACACCGCTGAGCGCCGACACACGCCACTTCTTCGAGGAGCAACTCGACCGCGCGGCCGCGAGCAACCCCTGCACGCACGCACGCCTGAGCATCTTCCCCGACGGTGGCATCAGCCGCCTGCGCCTGCTCGGCACGGTCTCCACCTGATCGCACCACGTCATGGGCACAACCCCTTCCACGCAGGTTCTCGACGACGGGCTGGCTCGCCTTCATGCCATGGACGCCGCGGCGGCGGACGCCGCGTTCCACACCTGCTGCGGCTCAACGCGCTGGGCTGACGAGATGACGCGCGCACGCCCCTTCACAGACCGGCAGGCCCTCTTCCGTCAGGCCGAGCAGGCGTGGCTCGGGCTCGACCGTGAATCCTGGCTCGAGGCCTTCGCCCACCACCCGCGTATAGGCCAGCGCGACCTTGCCGGGGCCGGCTTTGCCCCCACCGCCGCGCAGGCCGCACGCGAGCAGTCGGGCATGGCCGGAGCCAGCGACGCACAGAGGCAGGAGTTCATCACGCTCAACGCCGCGTACGAGGCCAGGTTCGGCCATGTCTTCCTGATCTGTGCGACAGGCAAGACCGCGGCCTTCATGCTCGCCCGTCTCAAGGATCGCCTCAACAACGACCCCGCCACCGAGTTGCTCGGGGCCGCCAAGGAACAGGCCATGATCCTCCGCATTCGCCTGGAAAGGATGCTCAACGCATGAGCGGCATCAGCACGCACGTTCTGGATACCTCCCGCGGCACGCCCGCCGCCGGAGTTGGCGTCAGCCTTGACCGCCGCACGCCCACGGGCGCATGGGAGGCGCTGGCAACCACCGCCACCGACGCCGACGGCCGAGCCAAGTCGCTCCTCCCCGCTGGCAGCGCTCTGGCAGCCACGACCTATCGCCTCCGGTTCGACACGGCCGGCTACTTCGCCGCGTGCGGGGTCAAGGCCTTCTTCCCCACCGTGGAAGTGGCCTTCGCGGTAGACGATGCCACGCGGCACCACCACGTTCCGCTCCTGCTCAGCCCGTTCGGATACTCCACCTACCGGGGAACCTGACCCATGGCCCGTGCATCCACACGCCCGAAATCACTCGCCCGCCTGGGGCAGAACAACTACGGCAAGTCGCTCGTCCGGATGGTGAAGGTCTCGCGCGAGCCACGCTCGCGCCGTCACACCGTGCAGGAACTGAGCGTGGACATCGCCCTTGAGGGCGACTTCGACGCCATCCACACGCGCGGCGACAACCGGCTCTGCCTCCCCACCGACACGATGAAGAACACGGTGTACGCGCTGGGCAAGGACCACCCGCTCGACACGATCGAGTCGTTCGCCCTGCATCTGGCCCGCCACTTTGTGCGCGGCAACCCGCAGGTGTCGTCGGCCACCGTGCAGGTTTCGCAGGTGCCGTGGGATCGCCTGACGCTGCGCGGCCGTGAGCACCCGCACTGCTTCACCAAGGGCACCGAGGAACGCCAGACCTGCCGCGCATCGGTCACGCGCACCAGCACCACCATCACATCCGGAATCGAGGGCCTGGTCATCCTCAAGTCCACCGACTCGGCCTTCAGTGGGTACCCGAAAGACCGCTTCACCACGCTGCCGGAGACCCGCGACCGCATCTTCTGCACGAGCGTCTCGGCGCACTGGGAATCCCAGCGCACAAGCACCGTTCGCGCAGCGTTCGCCGCCGACCGGACCACGGTAAGGCGTGCCCTGATCGAAGCGTTCGCCGCGCACAAGAGCGAATCGGTGCAGCAGACGCTCTACGCCATGGCCGAAGCCGCGCTGGGTGCCCGCCGCAACATCAGCAGCATCCGCCTCTCCATGCCCAACAAGCACTGCCTGCTGGTGAACCTCAAGCCTTTCGGCATGGAGAACCACAACGAGATCTTCGTGCCCACCGACGAGCCGCACGGCCTGATCGAGGCGACCGTTCATCGTCGCCGATGAACGGCCGTTCACGGCTGCTTGCCGGCCCGTGCCAGCCGGTCGGTCACGATCTTGATGAACGAACGCGTTGCGATCTCCTCCGCACTCAGTCCCGTCGTGCCCGCCTGCTCCATCGTGATCGCACGCCGCCGCAGGCCCTGGATGAAGAACGTCAAGAGCCCCTGCGCCGTCGCGGCATCGTCAAACACGCCGCCCAACTCCCCTCTCACGAGCGTGGCCCGGGCTGACTTCTCCACAAAGTTGCGCAGCCGGTAGGCGGCCTCGGGCAGGTACTCTAGAAAGTAGGAATAGACCGCCGCGTACCGGATCGGGAGTTGGGCAGGGTTCAGGTCCCACCCCTGATACCAGCCGTGCGAGAGCGAGCGCCGCACGTGCTGAAAGTTGAGCCGCCACGCGGCGTGCACAGCCGTGCGGTTCTCCGCCATCTGCTGCGGGCTCAGCGGTCCGGCATCGCCCGCCCGCTGCACGGGCGCGGGCATGATGTTGGTGGCCCCGTCCGACAGATGCAGGCCCGTACCGCTCAGCGCCACCTGCATCACGTGGCGTGCAAAGTCGCACGCGCCGTGGTCAATGCGCTGCTCCTGCGCCGTGACGCCGCAACTGGCCGTGTAGTCGTACACACCCAGCGCCCCGGCCACACACCGGCCGCGAGCGGCGCGAACAAAGTCCGGCAGGGGGCAGCGGCCGTCCGCCGCGATGACCGACTGCGTTGTCTCCACCATGAACTCCATCTTCAGCGAGCCGGCGGGAAACGCCCCGGCGCCCTCAAAGAGTTCAAAGAGGTCGATCAGCGTGGAGACCTGCTGGGCCGAGACCAGTTTCGGCAGCATGACCACGAAGTGCTCGGGAAGCCGCCCGCCCGTACGCGCTGACAGCGCGGTCAGGAACAGATCAAGCGTGCGGATCCCCCGCGCGTGCGTGTCGGCACCGAAGTTCTTGATGCGGATGCCGATGAACGGCGGCAGCGAACCCGCCTCCATCCCCGCGGCCACCTCTCCGGCCGCCTGCACAGCGCACTCGTCCTCCTCCGCATCGGGCCGAACGCCGTAGCCGTCCTCAAAGTCAATCCGGAAGTCCTCCACCGGCTCCGTCGTCAGTTTCTCAATCACCGCCTTGTGAACTCGGTACGCCAGGGCCGCGGCGGGGTTGGCCCGCGCGGCGTGCTCGGCATCCCGTTGAAACTCATCCGCGATCGCAGCGGCGCCTTCGGTGGTCGTGGGGAGGGATTCGCTGCCGCGCAGGCCGATGACCCGTGCAAACACGGCAAAGTCCGGCGCGTACTCTCGCATCGAGGCGATCGCCAGATCGCCCAGCCGTCTGGCCGCATCGCGCTTGAAGAGGTTCGCCCCGCCGTAGGTCGTCTGCACCGGTTGACGGTCGATCCGCTCGCCGGGATACACGCGCGCCTGAGACTGGTTCGATTGAGCCAACTTCGTCAGGAGCGGCGCAAGGCTCGCGGCGGGCAGGGTCGTTTTCATGGTGCCCGGAGGATATCAGATGCACGCCGCACCATGCTCTCCGCCCGCGTGCTCGTGCCACGCCTGCCACGCCCGCAATCAGCACTCCAGCGGCACGATGCAGAAGCGGTCCACGTCCACCAGCCCCAGGTCCGTGAGTTTGAGGTGCGGTATCACCGGCAGCGGCAGGAACGACAGCGGCATGAACGGGTCATGGTGCGGGCAGCCGAGCGTCCGGGCCGCGGCCAGCAACTCGCGTTGCACACGGATCACGACCGCCGCGGGCTGGTCGGACATCAGGCCCGCGATCGGCAGCGGCAGCATCGCCAGCACCCGCCCATCTCGCACCACGCACTGCCCACCACCCACTTCCTCAAGCGCCCGGGCCGCCACATACATGTCGCGGTCGTTCGTGCCCACAACGGCCAGGTTGTGCGAGTCGTGACCCACCGTTGAGGCCAGCGCCCCGGACCGGATCCCGAAACCATGCACGAATCCGAGCCCCACATTGCCCGTGGCACGATGGCGTTCGATCACCGCGAGTTTCAGGATGTCGCGAGCCTCATCCGCCACATACCGGCCATTCTCCACGCGCGGCGGCACCGCCAGGGACGCCGTCACCAACTGCGTCGGGTCCATCCCGATGACACGAATGTTCCTCACGCCCGGCGTGGCGGCCATCGCAAACGACGATTCCGCGAACGCCGCGTGCAGCCGCAACGGAGATCGCGGCGACACCCTGCCTGTGGCCGTCGCTCCGCCGGCGCTCGGCCCGGTGCTCCCGGAACCTCCATCGCCCAGATACTTGCCCTCCCGCGCCACCAGCCGCCCGTGAAAGAACACCATCCGGGGGCGGATGTTCTTCAAGTCGTCGAAAACGACCAGATCAGCCTTGTACCCCGGGGCCACCGCGCCCAGGTCGCGCTGGCGGTAGTGCTGCGCCGCGGTATGCGACCCCATGCATATCGCCCGCACAGGGTCAAGCCCAAGCGCCACCGCACGCCGCACGATGTGATCAATGTGCCCCTCATCAACCAGGTCCGCCGGGTGCCGATCGTCGGTGCAGAAGCAGAACCGGTTGGCCGTGGCCGCCGTGACCGCCCCAAGCAGCCCCTCCAGATTTCTCGCGGCGCTCCCTTCCCGGATGAACACCCGCACGCCCAGCGCGATCCGTTCCAGCGCCTCGGCCGCGGTCGTGCATTCGTGATCGGACGAGATGCCCGCCGCGGCATACGCCTGCAACGGCAGCCCCGCCAACCCGGGCGCGTGGCCGTCAACCACACGCCGCGCCAGCCCCAGGTTCAGTTTCGCCAGCACGCCCGCGTCGGCGTTCACAACGCCGGGAAAGTTCATCATCTCCGCCAGCGCCACCACGCGTGCATCCTCAAAGAGCGGCTCCAGGTCGTGCGCCTCCAGCCGCGCGCCGGACGATTCAAGGTGCGAGGAGGGCACGCACGACGACAGCGCGAACATCGCGTTGATCGGCAGGCCGCGCGCATCGTCCATGAGGTAGCGGATGCCGGCAAGGCCCATTACGTTGGCGATCTCGTGCGGGTCCAGCACCACGCCGGTGGTGCCGTGCGGCACCGCCAGTTTCACAAACTCCGAGGGCGGCAGCAGCGTCGATTCAACGTGCATGTGCGCATCGATGAACCCCGGCCCGACGATTGCGCCCTTGAGGTCGATCTCCGCCTTCGCCTTGGCGTACGCCCCGATGCCCGCGATCCGCTCCCCCTGAATCGCCACGTTCGCCTCGACCACCTGGCCCGTGAACACGTTCACCACGCGCCCGTTCTTCAAGAGCAGATCGGCGGGCGCATCCCCTCGGGCCACGGCCAGCAGTTCGGGCCGGATCATCGTTCACCCGCCTGACGCGGGCTCGCGCGTGCCGCTGCCGAATTCTCAAAGTACGCACTGGCATCCTCCGGCACGTTCAGGTTGCGCACCACGGCGCCGTCGGCCACAGCCACCTCCACCACCTCCGCCGCGATCATCTCGTCCAGACGCAGCCGCCCGATTGCGTTCGGGTCGCACGCTTCACACCGCCGCACCACACCCGCCGCGAACGCCAGCGGCAGAAAAACCGGATGCCCCCGCTGGCTCGCAAAGACCGGCACCGCGACGCGGCCGGTCTCGGCCAGCGCGCGCCACACTTCGGCCCCGGGGCAGGGGACATCCACCGGCAGCACAAACACGCCGCCCGTGGGCTCGGGCGGAAGCCAGCGCAGCCCCGCAAGCAGACTGGCGAACATGGGCGCATCGGCATCTGCCAGCACCGTGCGCGCCGGGGAATCTCCCTCACCCTCCATCGCCGCGCTCACGGCCGACGAAACCACCCAGACGGCCTCCACACCCACCGTGGCGAGGCGCGCGGCCTGCTCGCGCCACCACGGGCCGCGCGGGGAAGCCATGAGGGCCTTGCTCCCGCCCATGCGGGTGCCGCGCCCGGCCGCGAGCACGATCGCTGTGGTGCCGTCAAGCACATGCAAGGGTGCTGGCCTCCATCAGCAACTGGGCCGCCATCGAGACCGCCACCGCGCGAGGCTCCTTGCCAGTGTCGCCCACACCGATCGGGCAGTGCACCCGTGCCACCACCCCCTCGTCGATGCCCGCGGCAACCAGCCGCCCGAACAGGCACGCCCGCTTGCTTCTAGAACCGATGAGCCCCACGAACACCGGCGGCTTCACAAGCAGAGACCGCAGCAGGTCCAGATCGGTGTCGTGCGAGCAGGTCATCACGCAGGCCATCGTTTCAGCGCCCCGCTCCTGCGCCACGGCCACGGCCTCGCCCCAATCCATGATCCGCCGCGCACCGGGGAACCGTGCCGCGGAGTTCCACTCCGGGCGATCGTCCGCCACGATCACCTCCAACGCGGCAAACGCGAGCAGGTCGCACAAGGCTTTGGCCACATGCCCGGCCCCGAACACCACCAGTCGCGCCGAGAGGCCGTGATACTCAAGAAAGACGTCCATCGTCCCGCCGCAGCACTGGTCCGCATCCGAGCCGAGCACGAACTGCTCCATCTTGTGGGCCTTGTGCTCGAAGCACCAGCGTGCCGACTCCAGCACCAGGTGCTCGAACTGGCCGCCGCCGACGGTGCCGAGCAACTCGCCGAGTTCGGTGTCGCTGCCCGGCCGCCACAGCAGGCGTGCCCCCGCGTCTCTGGGCGTACTTCCCTGGGTCTTCACGACGGTGACAAGCACGAACGCCTCGCCGGCCTCCAGCAAGTCTGCCGCCGCCTTCAGCACACGCCCATCGCCATCCATCGTGCATCGCTCTCCAATCTAGACCACCCAGGGGCATTGGCCCTTGAGCGAATGGTAGAGAATCCGGCAGAGCACCGTCCGCCGATACTCGGCCGTCGATCGGATGTCGTCGATCGGCGCCACATCCGCGCTCACGGCCGCCAGAAAATCGTCGGGCGTCTTCACCCGCGGGCCACCCTCTAGCACCCGTTCAACCGCCCTGCACCGACGCACCGTCTCCGCCACGCTGTTGGCCACCACGCGCCATGCTCCGCTTCCGCCCCCCGCGGCACACGTCACGGCCACGCCCACCTTGCTGATCGCCTGTGCCCGGCGAGGCCCCACCTTGTGGAACACGCCCAACGCGAAGGGCCGGCGCGGCAGGGTGATCGCCGAGATCAACTCATCCGCCCTCCGCACACTCTTGCGGTAGCCCGTGTAGAAATCGCATAGTGGCACAGCCCGAGTGCCGGTGCTCGACACAAGCGTGACGACGGCGTCGTAGGCCATGAGCACGGGCACGCCGTCCGCCGCGGGCGAGCCGTTGGCGATGTTGCCCGCCCACGTGCCGCGCGACTGAATCTGCAGCGAGCCCACCTGCCGCCCCGCGTCAATCAACAGCGGAAACTCGGCCGCGGCCCGTGCGTCCTGAATCACATCCCAGTAGGTCGTCATGGCCCCGAGCGTGAGCGCCGAGTCCGACCACGCGAGGGCCCGCAACTCTGCCACGTTCGATAGGTCCAGGTAGGTGCGGTCATGCTCTGCGGGCCGCACCGGCCAGTGCACGAGCAGGTCCGTTGCGCCCGCCAGCGGCACCACGCCCGGCCCGTGCGCGGCCAGCATCTGGCACGCTTCGCTCAGCGTTTCCGGCATCAGCACGTTCACGGGGCGGCGCCTCCCCCCGCGTTGCCATCGACACGCGCCGGGCCTGCTGCACCGGCAGTGCTCATCCACTCGCGCAGGCCGTCGATGATGCCGTCGTAGCCCGTGCAGCGGCACAGGTTCCCCGCCATGAGTTCTCTGGGCGTGTGTGCCGCGAGCGCCTCAGGGTGCTGCTGCACCCACCACGCCGTCATCACGACCCCAGGCGTGCACGCGCCGCACTGCGTGGCCCCGCACGCCAGCATGGGTCCCAGTTCTTTCGGATCCAGCCCCTCGATGGTCCGCACATCGCGCCCGCGTGCCTGGAACGCCGGCACCAGGCAGGCGTTCACGGGCAGCCCGTCGAGAATCACGGTGCACGCGCCGCACTCACCCTCGCCGCACCCTTCCTTGGCCCCCGGCAGGCCCAGCCGGTAGCGCAGCACATCCAGCAGACGCTCGGATGGCTGCGCCTCAAACTCCACACGCTTGCCGTTGAGCGTCATGGAGACCCGCACGGGCTGTCCGGTCGTGCTAGGCGACTGCGTCATGGGGGATCATCGGCATGAGCCGCTCCGGGGTCAGGGGGATCATCATCGGGTCGGCGCGGGTCGCCGCGGCTATGGCATTGAGCAGGGCCGGGGCCGGGCCGTCCATCGGCAGTTCGCCCACACCCTTGGCGCCGCCGCCGCCATGGGCGTAGGGCACCTCCACGAACGCGACGCGGATGGGGGGCACATCGTCCGACGTGGGGATGATGTAGTTGGTGAGTTGGTTGTTCACCATCGCGCCGTCGCGGAACTTGCACTCCTCCATCAGCGCCCAGCCGATGGCCTGCACCACGCCGCCCTGCACCTGCCCGCGCGCCAGCACCGGGTTGAGCACCTTGCCGATGTCCTGAACGGCCGTCATGTCGAGCACGCGCACCCCGCACGTGCGCAGGTCCACCTCCACCGCTGCGACGCACGCGCCCCATGCGAACGTACCGTACGCATCGCCGACATAGTTCTTGTCGTCGAACTTCACGCCCGGGGGCGGCTCATAAGTGGCCCGCGCGCGCAGCGTGGCACCGGGGTGCCGCTGATGCCAGCGCACGATCGCCCGCCGCAGGGCGGGGCCGCGCAGCGCGCCTTCCGTCTGCCCAGGCCCGCCCGCACCCGCGTCGTCCGCGGCCACCTTCTCAACGAGCGACGCGCAGGCACGCTCGATCAGCCGCCCCACCACCATCACGGTGCGCGATGCGACGGTCGGTCCCGAGTTGGGCACGCGCGATGTGTCAGGAGCCGCAACCACAATCTCCTCGGGCCCGTACCCCACCGCGCCCGCAGCAATGGTCGTGAAGACCGTGTTGGTGCCCTGCCCCATCTCGGTGCTCGCGGCCAGCACCTCCAGCCGCCCATCGGGCAGGCCGGCCACGTCCAGTTTGGAGTTCAGGTACACCTCGCCGTTACCCGTGAAGCCCGCCCCGTGCAGCACCGCGGCGATGCCCACGCCGCGACGAAGGTACGGGTGCGTCGCGTTGAACGCCTTGGCATCGGCCGCGTGCTCGTGGTATCGCCCGAGGTTGACGGCCTGCTCCAGAAGCGCCACGCGGTCGGTGCCGCCGGCGATCACCTGCCCCGTCGCCGTCGTCTGCCCATCGCCCAGCAGGTTGACCCGGCGCAGTTCGATCGGGTCCATCCCGATCGCCGCGGCGATGCGGTCCATGTGCCGCTCGCAGGCAAACTGCGTCTGCGGCGCCCCGAACCCTCTGAACGCCCCGTAGGGCACGCTGTTGGTCAGCACCGCGGTGCCGTTGATCAGCACGTTGGGGCAGAAGTACGGTCCCGCCGCGTGCAGGATGCCCCGCGACAGCACCACCGGCGAGAGGGTGACGTACGCGCCCCCGTCGAGCAGCACGTCGATCTCCTGCGCCACCAACCGCCCGTCGCGATCAACGCCCGTGCGATGCCGCACGCGGGCCGGGTGGCGCTTGGTGGTGGCGGCCATGTCCTCGCCGCGGTCGTAGATGATCTTCACCGGCCGCTGCGCCTTGAGCGCCAGCAGCGCGGCGTGCAGGGCGATGGTGGAGGGATAGTCCTCCTTGCCGCCGAAGCCGCCGCCGGTTGGGGCCTGAATCACACGCACGCGAGACTCGTCTCGTCCAAGGGCGTGCTTGAGGGCGTTGAGCACGTAGTACGGGCACTGCATCGAGCCGCGCACCACCACGCAATCACCCTCCAGCCACGCCGCCATCGCCTGGTTCTCGATGTACACGTGCTCCTGAGCGCCGGTCTCGTACACACCCTCCACCACGTGCGCGGCCGTGCGCATCGCCGCCGACACGTCGCCCTTGCGGATGCAGAGCGACTTGAACACGTTGTCCGAGCCGCGCTGCACCTGATCCGCCCGGGGCTTGACGCGGTAATCCAGCGCGGCGGCAAGGGGCTGCACGTCCACCGACACCGCGGCCACGGCCCGGCGCAGCGCATCCCGGTCTTCATGGGCGACCAGCGCCACCGCCTCGTGCACATGCCGCGTCTCGTCGCCCACGCTCACCAGCACCGGCTGATCGTTCTCGATGAGGTAGGTTTCGTTCGGACCGGGAATGTCGCGCCGGTCCACCACGACAAAGCGGCCCCAGTCCACGCCCGCGCCGAAGCGGATGCCCGTGATGCGCCCCCGGGCCACGGGCGACCGCACCGTCATTCCCCACAGGCACCCGGGGATCGGCGTGTCATCCAAGTAGCGCTCCGCGCCCGTGAGTTTGGCGAGCCCTTCGATTCTTTGCATACGACCATCCCGCGCGGCGGCGCGCTGCGCAGTCTACACGCCCCCGCGTCTGCCCGCAAGCGTGCACCACGGCTGTGGCCGTCCCTCCGCGCCGCGTACGCTTGCACCCACAGCCCGAGGCAATCGCGTGCTCCAAGCATCCATCACATCCTCCGCGCTCTTCCGCGAACGCCTGCTCCGCAGCGAACTCCCACGCTGCGCCATCTTGGCCCTTCTCTGGGGCTTCGCGCTCATCGGGGCGCTGATACGCCGCGCTCTGGGCGGTGTCGTCATGTCCGCCGATGCCGTGTTCTACCCCGCGGTCATCGTGCTGATCGTGGCGATCCTCCTCCAAGCCCTGAGTGCGTGGCTGGCTACGCGCAGCCTCCGCACCGGCAAGCCCGTGCCCGTCTGGTGGTGGCACCTCACGCCGGCGCTGGACCTGGCCGTCGCGATCGCCAGCCTCACCATCGTCCACTTTTATTCCCCCCGCGGGGCCTATGCGGCCCTCTCCGCCCCGGCCCTTCTGGGCATCCCGGTCGTGGTCATGCTCTCCATCCTGCGATTGCGCCCGGCGCTTTGCGTTGCGCTGGGCCTCGCCGGCGCGCTCTCGCACTGGGCCCTTGTGCTGCACACCATCGCCCCCGGCACCATCGAGAGGAACCTCTGGCCATTGCTCTTCACGTACGGCTTGGCTCTCGCGCTGACGGGCGTGGCCGCGGCCCTCGTGGCGAGCCAGATGCGTGGGAACGTTCAGGAGGCCGTCGCCGAGTCCATCAGCGCCCAGCAGAGTGAACTGGCCGTCAAGGAGATGGCCCACGACCTGGGCGTAGCCAGAGATATTCAGCAGGGCCTCATGCCCACCGACGTGCCCGTCATCGCGGGCTACGACATCGCCGGCATGGCACGCCCCGCCCAGCAGACCGGCGGCGACTACTACGACTGGCAACCGCTCGCCGACGGACGGCTCGTCGTGGTGCTCGCCGATGTCACCGGCCACGGCATCGGCCCGGCCCTCGTGATGGCCATCTGCCGCGCCTACGCGCGGGCATCGGCCCCCGCGGCGGTCGATTCGGCCGCGCTCCTCCGCCAGGTGAACGCCCTGATCTGCGAGGACCTTGCCAAGACCGGGCGCTTCATCACGATGGTCATCGCCATCCTCTCGCCCGACGGAACCGTCGAACTCGTCTCCGCGGGCCACGGCCCCACGCTCCTCTACCGGCGGCAGGCAGGATCGGTCGAGAGTTTCATCGCCGACGGCGTGCCCCTGGGCGTGGACGCGAGCGATGCCTATTCCCCGCACCGGATTCTCCGCCTTGAGCCCGGCGATGCGCTCCTGCTCTCCACCGACGGGTTCATGGAATGGCAGCGCGCTGGCGACGGTCAGCAGTTCGGCACCGACCGCCTGGAGCAGACCTTTCAGCGCGCCGCCGGCGGCTCAGCCCGCGCAATCGTCGAGCAACTTGATGCCGATGTTCAGGCCTTCGCTCAGGGCGCCCTCCAACTCGACGACACGAGCGCCGTTGCGATCAAGCGCACGTAGACCACCGCATGACGGGCCGGCTGGACGATCTCACGCCCGGCCCGCCGCGCTCGCACTGGCGAGGCCGGCTGCGCGTGATTACACTCGCCGCGCCGCACGCCCGCCGAAACAAGCCCGCTTGGACTCGCATGAACCCGTTTCCGCTCACTCCCCACACACTCGTACTCGCCCTGCTGACCGGCGCAAGCGGTCAACCGGCGACGGGCCGGTCGGCCAGGAGCGACGGCTCATGCTGCGCGCCCTCGGGCCGCGCGGGCCTCGTTGCCGCGCTCGCGCCCGGCTCAGGCCACGGTCTGGCGGCCCATGTCGGCTCCGCAGCGCCCGCTCCGGGCCCCGCGCCCGACGGCATGGTCTGGATTCCCGGCGGTGAGTTCAGCATGGGCAGCACCGATCCGCTGGCGCGGCCCGACGAGGGGCCGGTCCAGCGCGTGCGCGTCGACGGATTCTGGATGGACACAACCGAGGTCACCAACGCCCAGTTCGCGCAGTTCGTCGCGGCCACGTCCTACAAAACCGTCGCCGAGCGCGATGTCGATTGGGAAGAACTCAAGAAGCAGGTCCCCAAAGGCACGCCCAAGCCCGCAGCGCACATGCTCAAGGCCGGCTCGCTGGTCTTCACGCCGCCGGATAAACCCGTGGACCTGCGCGCGTACGAACGCTGGTGGTCATGGACGACCGGCGCAAACTGGCGTCACCCAGAAGGCCCGCAGAGTACCATCGAGGGCAAAGACTCCCACCCCGTCGTGCACATCGCCTACGAAGACGCGCTCGCCTATTGCGCGTGGGCAGACAAGTCGCTCCCCACCGAAGCCCAATGGGAATTCGCGGCCCGCGGCGGGCTTGACGGCAAGGTGAACGGCTGGGGCGACGAGCCTGTTGATGCCACGCGCGCCAACATCTGGCAGGGGCGCTTCCCCGACAAGAACACCGCCGCGGAAGAGGGCGGCGACGGCTTCGCCCGTGCCGCGCCGGTCAAGAGTTTCCCGCCCAACGGCTACGGGCTCTACGACATGGCCGGCAATGTGTGGGAGTGGTGCGCCGATCTGTACCGGCCCGACACCTACGCACGCCAGATTGTGGCGCAGGGCAAGGGCAGCGTGATCGTGAACCCTTCCGGCCCCACCACCTCGCTCGACCCGCGCAACCCCAACGCACCCGAAAGCCGCGTGCATCGTGGCGGTTCGTTCCTCTGCCACGACAGTTACTGCGCCAGTTACCGCCCCAGCGCCCGCATGGCCTGTCCGCCCGACACGGGCTTGCAACACCTGGGCTTTCGGTGTGTACTCTCCGTGCCGTCTCCACGGCCATCCCCACCACCCAGCAAGGTCCAACCATGAAAAACGCTCACCCTCCGGCGCGCACAACCCTCGCCCTGCTCGCGGCGATCACGCTCGCGGGCACCCTGACCGCAGGCGGCTGCGGCAGTTCAACTACGGTCGAGGCCCGCACCACCACGGTGGGGCAGGAACTCCAGGACCTCGAGGCAGCCCGGAGCAAGGGGCTGATCACCGAGGACGAGTACAGCAAGAAGCGTGAACAGATCATGAAGAGCAAGTGAAGTGATTGGCATGGAGCACCCCACATGAAGCACCTCCGTACCCGCCTGACCCTCGCCACGCTCGCCGCCCTCGCCCTCTGCGTGGCTGCGTGCGCCCCCAAGCCCGCCGCGGAGGTGTCACGCACCGACCTCGCGGCGGTCAAGCAGTCCAACGCGTCGATCAAGCCCGGCGACCCGCGCCAGAAGGTGCTGGATTCGTTCAAGAAGGCCAACACCGTCAAACTCGGCACGTCCGTGATTGATGGGGCCACCATCGAGGAATGGAAGGTCGAGGCCTTCCACGACGAGGACAAGCGCAAAGACCTCTTCATCACCTTCCTCTACTTCAGCAACGACCGCTTCGTCGACAGCAGCGACACCCGCATCGACTTCCGCAACAACCCTGCCATCGTCGCACGCTGGCAGGGCGCGGCCGCCCCCCGCTGAGCCGCGGCGTAAAGCCGATCCACCCCCCTTGCACACGCCGGGCACGCCCACCACCGAGCCCGCAGGAATCAGTACGCTCTTGTCGAATCGCTCTGGAAAGGACCCTCCATGCTCACCCGTTCCGATCCCCGCTCCGTACATCGTCTTCTGCCGCGCTGGCTGCGCCCCTTCGGCGTGGCCGTCGTTGCGTTCGCCGCCTGCATTGTGGCGATGCCCGCGGCCCACGCTCAGGCTCCGGCCGCCTCCGCCAAAAAGCCCAACATCCTCGTCATCTGGGGCGATGACATCGGCTACTGGAACGTGAGCATGAACAACCAGGGGATGATGGGCTACAAAACGCTCAACATCGACCGCATCGCCAAGGAGGGCGCGAACTTCACCGACTGGTACGGCCAGCAGAGTTGCACCGCCGGGCGCGCGTGCTTCATCACGGGGCAGGTGGGCTTCCGCACCGGCATGCTCAAGGTGGGCTTGCCGGGTGCCAAGGAAGGGCTGAAACCCCGTGATGTGACCATCGCCGAACTGCTCAAGGGGCAGGGCTACATGACCGCCCAGTTCGGCAAGAACCACCTCGGCGACTTGGACGAGCACCTCCCTACCGCCCACGGGTTCGACGAGTTCATGGGGTCGCTCTACCACCTCAACGCCGAGGAAGAGTTCGAGAACGAGGACTACTTCAAGGACGCCGCGCTGATCAAGAAGTTCCAGACCCGCGGCGTGATCCACACGTGGGCCATGCCCGACGGCACGCAGAAGATCGAATCCACCGGCCCGCTCGGCAAGAAGCGAATGGAGACCATCGACGAGGAGATCACCAAGGCCTCGCTCGAGTATCTGGAGAAGGCCAAGAAGGCCGACAAGCCCTTCTTCCTGTGGTGGAACTCCACCCGCATGCACATCCACACGCACCTGAAGAAGGAGAGCCAGGGCAAGACCGGCTTGGGCATCTACCCCGACGGCATGGTGGAGCACGACGGCCACGTCGGCCAACTCCTCGACAAACTCAAGGAACTCGGCCTCGAGGACAACACCATCGTCATGTACTCCACCGACAACGGCGCAGAGTCGTTCTCGTGGCCCGACGGCGGCACCACGCCCTTCCGCAACGAGAAGGCCACCAACTGGGAGGGCGGCTACCGCGTGCCCTGCGCCATCCGCTGGCCCGGCGTCATCAAGCCCGGCACCGTCAGCAACGACATCTTCGCCCACGAGGACATGCTCCCCACGATCCTGGCCGCCGCGGGCGTGCCCGATGTGAAGGAGCAACTCCTCAAGGGCATGAAGGTGGGCGACAAGACCTTCAAGGTCCACCTCGACGGCTACAACATCACCGATGCGCTGGCGGGCAAGGCCCCCAGCCCGCGTAAAGAGTTCTTCTACTTCAATGATGACGGCTCGCTGGTGGGCCTGCGCCTGAACCAGTGGAAGATCGTGTTCGCCGAGCAGCGGGCGCACGGCTTCGATGTCTGGCAGGAGCCGTTCACGCCGCTGCGCCTGCCCAAACTCTTCAACCTGCGTTCCGATCCGTTCGAGGCCGCCGACCACCAGGCCATCGGCTACCCCCGCTGGCGGATCGACCGCGTCTTCCTGCTGGTGCCCGCACAGGAATACGTCGCCAAGTTCCTCGCAACGTTCAAGGAGTTCCCGCCCAGCCAGAAGCCAGGCAGTTTCTCGCTCGATGCCGTGCTTGAGTCGCTCCAGCAGAGCCACGGCGGCAAGTGATCGGCTCATCAGTCGTCGATAACCCTCCCGCGCCCGCCGCCGGAAGGCGGCGGGCCGGATTCGCCGCCCGAAAAGGAACGATCGATGAACCGCACGCCGACACTGATTGCCGCGCTCGTTCTCGGCGCGGCCACGCCGCTGGCGATCGCGCAGACGCAGGCCGCTACAGCGCCCGGCGCCCCAGCCACTGCGCCGGCGCCGGCGCCGGTTGCTGACCCGCTGCAATCGTGGAACGCGGGGCCGAGCAAGAAGGCCGTGCTCGACTTTGTGAAGGGCGTCACGATGCCGGGCAAGGGCTTCGTGCCCGCCCCCGAGCGCATCGCCGTCTTTGACAACGACGGCACGCTCTGGGCCGAGCAACCCATGTACTTCCAGTTGCTCTTCGCCCTCGACCGTGTGCAGGCGCTGGCGCCCCAGCACCCCCAGTGGAAGGAGAAGGAACCGTTTGCCTCACTCCTCAAAGGCGACCTGAAAGCCGCGCTCGCAGGGGGCGAGAAGGCGATGCTCGAGATCGTCATGGCCACGCACGCGGGCATGACCACCGACGAGTTCGAGCAGGTCGTGAAAGACTGGATCGCCACCGCCAAGCACCCCACCACCGGCCGCCCCTACACCGAGATGGTCTACCAGCCCATGCTGGAACTGCTCGCGTACCTGCGGGCGAGCGGCTTCAAGACGTTCATCGTTTCGGGTGGCGGCATCGATTTCATGCGGCCCTGGGCCGAGGCCGTGTACGGCATCCCGCCCGAGCAGGTCGTGGGCAGCAGCGGCAAGACCACGTTTGAAGTGCGCGGCGGCCTCCCCGTTCTTGTGAAACTGCCAGAACTCAACTTCACCGATGACAAAGCGGGCAAGCCCATCGGCATCCACCAGCACATCGGTCGCCGGCCCATCGCCGCCTTCGGCAACTCCGACGGTGATCTGCAGATGCTCCAGTGGACCGCGGCCGGGTCGGGCCCGCGCTTCTGCATGTACATCCACCACACCGACGCCGCGCGAGAGTGGGTCTACGACCGCACCTCGGAGATCGGCAGGCTCGACAAGGGGCTGGACGAGGCCGCGGCCAGGGGGTGGACCGTCGTAGACATGAGGCAGGATTGGAACCGGGTCTTTACGTTCAGCACACCCGACGACAGCCGCAGGTGAGCAAGTTGATAGACTTCAGCTGCCCCCGCCCCCGAGCCTGCTCCGCGCAACCACGAGGTACTCCATGATCGCATTCAACCTGTTTCGCTCGCCGCGGGGATGGACGCTTGAAATTCGGGGGAGGGCCTTGGCCCTTGCCGCAGCGGTGTCTTTGCCGGGGTGGATCGCCGGGTGCGATCGCACGGCGGCCCCGCCTCCGCCGCCGCCACCCCCGCCCGAGGTCGTCGTCGTCGCCGCGTCGCAGCGCGACGTCTCCATCTTCAGCGAGTGGCTCGGCAGCGCCGACGGCCTCGTCAACGCCGAGGTGCGGGCCCGCGTGCAGGGGTACGTGCTCTCGCAACTCTACACCGAGGGCGCGGTCGTCAAGGCCGGCGATCCGCTCTACAAGATCGACCCGCGCCCCTTCGAGGCCACGCTGGCGCAGGCCCAGGCCGACCTCTCCCGGGCCAGGGCCAATCAGGCCCGCACCGAACTGGACGTGGCGCGGCTCACGCCTCTGGCCCCCTCAGGCGCGGTGAGCCAGCAGGAACTCGACAACGCGGTTCAGGACAACGCGGCGAACCAGGCTGCCGTGCTCGCGGCCCTCGCCAACGTCGATCAGGCGAAACTCCACGTCCAGTACACCGACGTCATCTCGCCGATCAACGGCGTGGCCGGCATCTCCAAGGCCCAGGTCGGTGACCTCGTGGGCGGGCCGGTGGGCCCCGTGCTCACCACCATCTCCACGCTCGATCCCATCCGCGTCTACTTCCCCATCAGCGAGCAGGAGTACATCCGCTTTGCCGACGAGATCAACCGCATCGAGTCGGCCAGGCCCGCGGACGCCCCGCCCAAGGTCGATCTCGAGATGATCCTCGCCGACGGATCGGTCTACCCCCGCAAGGGCGCGGTCGACTTCGCCAACCGCCAGGTCGGCACGACCACCGGCTCCATCCAGATCGGCGCCACGTTCCCCAATCCCGGCAACACGATCCGCCCCGGGCAGTACGCCCGCATCCGGGCCGCGACCAAGGTGAAGAAGGGCGCGGTGCTGGTGCCGCAGCGCTGCGTGATCGAGGTGCAGGGCTTCCGCCAGGTTGTGGTGGTGGGTGCGGACAACAAGGTGACCTTCCTGTCCGTCGTCGCCGCCGAACGCATCGGCTCGGACTGGGTCATCGATGAGGGCCTCAAGGCGGGCGAGCGCGTGATCGTCGAGGGCCTCCAGAAGGTCAAGGACGGTGCCACCGTCACCACGCGTCTCTACGACCCCGCAGCCCAGGCGACCCCTGCCCCCGCCGCAGCCACCCCGGCCACCCCGGCCGCCGCTCCCCAGAAGTGACCCACCATGGCCCAGTTCTTCATCAACAGGCCCATCGTCGCGATGGTGATCTCGATCATCACCGTGATCGCCGGCGCGGTCACCATCCTGGCGCTGCCCACCGCCCTCTTCCCCAACATCGCGCCGCCGGAGATCCAGGTCAAGGCGATCTACACGGGCGCCGACGCGCTCACGATCGAGCAGTCGGTGGCCACGCCCATCGAGCAGCAGATGAGCGGCGTAGACAACCTCAACTACATGTACTCCATCAACTCCAACACCGGGTTGATGACGCTGACAACCAACTTTGACATCAAGACCGATCCCAACACCGACCAGATCCTCTCGCAGATGCGGCAGTCGCAGGCCGCGTCGCAGATGCCCCCGGAGGTGAACGCCGCGGGCATCACGGTGGTGAAGTCCAACAGCGCGCCGCTGATGCTCTTCGATGTCTACTCGCCCGACGGCCGCTACGACGCCGAGTTTCTCGCGAACTACGCCTACATCAACATCAACGACCAACTCACCCGCGTGAGGGGCATCGCCAGCGTGACCGTGTTCGGGGCCGGGCAGTACGCGATGCGCATCTGGGTCCGGCCCGACCAGTTGGCCAAACTCCAGATCACGATCCCCGAGGTCATCAACGCGCTCAAGCAGCAGAACACCGTCAACCCCGCCGGGCAGATCGGTGCCGAGCCCGTCCCCCCCGGCCAGGACTTCACCTACGCCGTGCGGGCCCTGGGCCGCCTGGTCACCGAGGAGGACTTCGGCAACGTCGTCATCCGCGCCGACGCCGACGGCTCCATGATCCGCGTGCGGGATGTCGGCCGCGTGGAACTGGGCGCCCAGACGTACAACATCTTCGGGCGTCTCAACGGCAAGCCCTCGGCCATCGTCGCCGTCTACCAACTCCCCGGCTCCAACGCCGTTCAGGCCGCCAAGGACGCACGCAAACTGATGGATGAACTCAGGACCCGGTTCCCCCCCGGGCTCGAGTGCGCCGTCGCCCTCGACACCACCCTCGCCGTGATCGAAGGCGTCAACGAGATCATCAAGACGTTGGTGGAGGCCCTGGTCCTGGTAATCATCGTCGTCTTCGTGTTCCTGCAGGGGTGGCGGGCCACGCTCATCCCGCTGCTGGCCGTGCCCGTCTCGCTCGTCGGCACGTTCCTGCTCTTCCCGCTCTTCGGCTTCTCGGTCAACACCCTCTCGCTGTTCGGGCTTGTGCTGGCCATCGGCCTGGTGGTGGACGACGCCATCGTGGTCGTCGAGGCCGTCGAGCACCACATCGAGCACGGGCTGTCGCCAAAGGAGGCGACCGTCAAAGCGATGCAGGAGGTGACCGGGCCTGTCATCGGTATCGCCCTGGTGCTCTCGGCCGTCTTCATTCCCACCGCCTTCATCCCCGGCATCACGGGCCGGCTCTACCAGCAGTTCGCCGTCACCATCGCCATTTCCGTGATCCTCTCCGCGTTCAACGCCCTCACCCTCAGCCCGGCCCTCTCCGCCCTGCTTCTGCGGCCCAAGAAGCAAGGCCGCGGGCCGCTCGCCCTCTTCTTCAAGGGGTTCAACAAGGTCTTCGGCTGGATCACCGGTGGCTATGTGGGCGCGTGCCGCGGGCTCATCCGCGTGCACCTGGTGAGCATGCTCATCCTGGTGGGCTTCGTCGCCGCCAGCGGCTGGCTGGGCGGCAGGCTCCCCTCCGCTTTCCTTCCCGACGAGGACCAGGGCTATTTCTACGTTGGTGTGCAACTCCCCGATGCCGCCTCGCTCCAGCGCACCGCGGCGGTGGCCACGCAGATCGAGAAGATCCTCGCCGAGACCCCCGGCGTGGAGTACACCACGACGATCGGCGGCTACAACATGCTCAGCGGTGTGCAGAACACCTTCAGCAGTTTCTTCTTCGTCACGCTCAAGGAGTGGGGAGAGCGCAAGGCGCCCAACGAGAAATACGCGGCGATCATGGCGCACGTCAACGCCGAACTCCGCAAACTCCCCCAGGGCATCGCCTTCGCCTTCTCGCCCCCCGCCATCCCCGGCGTCGGCGCGGCGGGCGGCTTCACCTTCGTCCTGCAGGACCGTTCCGGCGGCGACATCAAGTTCCTCGACGATCAACTCAAGACCTTCATGGCCGCGGCCAGCAAGCGCCCGGAGATCGCGGGCCTCAGGACCACGTTTCTCCCAGCGGCTCCGCAGGTGTACGCCGAGGTTGACCGCGACAAGGTGCTCAAGCAGAACGTCGAACTCACCGACGTCTACAAGACGCTTCAGACCTTCATGGGCGGCTACATGGTCAACTTCTTCAACCGGTTCGGCCGCCAGTGGCAGGTCTATGTGCAGGCCGACGGCGAGTACCGCACGCAGGCCGAGGACGCGGGCCGGTTCTTTGTGAAGAACAAGAACGACGAGATGGTGCCGCTCTCAACGCTCACGCGCTTCGACAAGGCCTCCGGGCCCGAGTTCACGATGCGCTACAACCTCTACCGCTGCGCCCAGCTCAACGGCGGCGCGGCACCGGGGTTCAGTTCGGCCCAGGCCATGAAGGCGCTGGAAGAGGTCTTCGACGAGACCATGCCCCGCGAGATGGGGTACGGCTACATGGGCATGTCTTTCCAGGAGAAGGTCGCCCAGCAGGGCGTGCCGCCGACGGTCATCTTCGGCTTCTCGCTGCTGTTCGTGTTCCTGATTCTCGCGGCGATGTACGAGAGTTGGTCGCTCCCCTTCAGCGTGCTTCTCACGGTGCCCGTCGCGGTCTTCGGCGCGTTCGGCGGGCTGCTGCTTTTCAAGATGGAGAACAACATCTTCGCGCAGATCGGCCTGGTGATGCTCATCGGCCTGGCGGCCAAGAACGCCATCCTCATCGTTGAGTTCGCCAAACTGGAGTTCGAGAAGGGCAAGCCGCTGATCGACGCGACGTTGGAGGGCGCCAAACTCCGCCTCCGCCCCATCCTCATGACCTCGTTCGCCTTCATCCTGGGCTGCGTGCCTCTCGTTCTGGCCACCGGCGCCGGCGCGGTGGCGCGCAACGTCATGGGCGTTTGCGTGATCGCGGGAATGCTTGCCGCCACCGTGATCGGAATCTTCCTCGTGCCGCCCAGTTACTACTTCGTCATGCGTATCACGGGTGCCAAGCCGGGCAGCGCGGCGCCTCCCCCGTCGCCCTCGGCCTCTCCCCCAGGCGCAGCGCAGGCCGGAGGTGCCCATTGAACCGCCTCACGCGCACAAGCCGTCGCCCTGTCGCCCGCCTTCCCCGCGCACGCCCCGCGTTCCTCCTCGCCGCCGCGCTGCTGAGCGGCTGCGTGCAGGGTCCGGACTTCACGGCCCCGGAGATCAACTCGCCCCAAGCCTTCCGTAACGGGCCCGAGCAGCCCGACGCGGCCTCGCTCGCAGACCTGCCCTGGTGGGAGGTCTTCAACGACCCCGCCCTCCAGTCTCTTGTGCGCGAGGCGCTCGTCAATAACTACGACATCCGCATCGCCATCGCCCGCATCGAGCAGGCCCGCGCGCTCGAAGTCCAGACGGCCTCGTCGCTCTACCCGCAGATCGGTTACGAGGGCGCCATCGCCCGCGGCCGCAACTCCGTGCTGGGCAGCCCCACACCCAACAACGGCAGCACGTCCTCCTCGGCCCTCCTCACGCTCAACGCCTTCTGGGAGATCGACCTTTGGGGCCGCATCCGCCGCGCAGACGAGGCCGCCCTCGCCCGCATCCTCGCCGCCGAGGAGAGCCGGCGCGGCATCATGCTCTCGCTCACCACCGGCGTGGCCCAAGCCTACTTCGAACTCATCGAACTCGACCTCGAGATCGAGATCTCCCGGCGCAACGTCCGAGCCTTTGAGGAGACCCGCGACTACTTCACCCGCCGCTCCGACGGGGGCGTGGGCTCGCGCGTGCAGGTGCTGCGGGCCCAGGCCAACCTCGCTCAGGTGGCCGCCACCATCCCCGAACTGCGGCGGCTCATCGCGATCAAGGAGAACCAGATCAGCCTCCTGCTCGGACGCGACCCGGGGTCGATCCCGCGCGGGCGTGCCCTGCTCGAGCAATCTCTGCCCGTGGACATCCCCGCGGGCATCCCCGCCGCGCTCCTGCAGCGCCGCCCTGATATTCGCCAGGCCGAACAGTCGATGGTGGCCGCCAACGCCCTCATCGGCGCGGCGATGGCGGACTACTTCCCCCGCATCGGCCTCACGGCGTTCGTCGGCAAGGTGAGCCCGGAACTCTCGGCCTTCTCGGGGGGCACGACCAACGCCTGGTCGGTGGCGGGCGGCCTGGCCGGGCCCATCTTCACCGCCGGCCGCACGCAGGCCCAGGTCGATGAAGCGACGGCGCGCTTCGACGAGGCCCGGCTCCAGTACGAACAGACCGTGAAGATTGCGTTCAACGAGGTCGCCAACACGCTTGTCACGCGCGAGCAACTCGCGGATGTGGAGGCCCAACTCCGCCTGCAGGTCGCGGCGCTCAGCGAGTCAGTCACCATCTCCCGCCAGCGCTACGACCTGGGCAGGGCGAGTTACTTCGAGATTCTCGACGCCCAGCAGCAACTCTTCCCCGCCGAGACCTCGCTTGCCCGCACCCTCGTGAGCCAGGACATCGCGGTGATCCAACTCTACCGCGTGCTGGGGGGCGGCTGGAACGTCGCGACCGAGGACTGGTCTGTCGCCGCGCCCTGACGGCCGCGACCGCGACGCGGCGCCGGGCCGCACCGTCCCGCGGGCCGGGCGTGGGGTTCTCCGCACGGCCGGCAGGCTGCGCTGGCCGCTCTCCTTTCCGGTACCATGAGCAATATGGCGCACTCCCTCCGCTTCGTCCTGACACTCCTTCCCGCGATTCTGCTCGGGGCTTGCGCCGCTCCCCATCGCATGGACGCGGTGCCGCGCGAACTCTCCGACCGGGCCACGGCGCTCGACAATCCGGCGTTCCGGACGTGGGACGACACGCTCAATCCGCAGTTCGCGGCCGAGTTGTTCCGTGCCGGTGGTCTCGAGATGGAGTTGCGGGCCAAGGCGGGGCAAACCGGCCCGCTGCCGCCCGCGTACTTCCTGGCCATCTCGGGGGGCGGGGCCAACGGTGCCTACGGCGCCGGCATGCTGTGCGGGTGGACGGCCAACGGCACACGCCCGGAGTTCAAGGTGGTGACAGGCATCAGCACGGGGGCCCTCACCGCGCCCTTCGCGTTCCTGGGGCCAGCGTACGACGAGCGATTGAAGACCGTCTACACGTCGACCACCACGAAGCAGATCGCCACGGAGCGCGGCATGCTGGCGGCGATCTTTGATGATGCCCTGATGGGCACCGCGCCGCTGCGGACGCTGATGGAGCGGCTGATCGACGAGCAGATGATGCGCGACATCGCGGCGGAGTACGCCCGGGGGCGGCTGCTGCTGGTGGGCACCACCAACCTCGATGTCAACCGCGGCGTGATCTGGAACGTGGGCGCGATCGCGGCCAGCGGCGACCCCAAGGCTCTGCAACTCATCCACGCCCTGCTGCTCGCATCGGCGGCGATCCCCGCGGCGTTCCCGCCCGTCATGATCGATGTGCAGGCCGACGGCAAGGTGTATCAGGAGATGCACGTTGACGGCGGGTGCAAGGCCCAGGTCTTCCTCTACCCGCCCTCGCTGGCGCTCAGAGAGGTCGCAGCGGCTCAGGGCATTTCACGCGACCGGGTGGCGTACATCATCCGCAACTCACGCCTGGACGCGGACTGGGCCTCGACGGAGCGGCTCACCCTCTCCATCGCGGGGCGGGCGATCGACTCGCTGATCCAGACGCAGGGCATCGGCGACCTCTACAGGCTCTACCTGACGACGCGCCGCGACGGTGTGGATTACAACCTGGCGTACATCCCGCCCACGTTCAACGTGAAGCCCACCGAGGCCTTCGACCCGGTGTACATGAGCAAACTCTTTGACGTGGGCTACGCGGCGACGGTGAAGAGCGGCGGCTACGTGTGGGACAAGCGACCGCCGGGGTTTGTGGAGGAGCACGTTGCAGCACCCGGGGTATCGTCCGGGCCTGCCGCGCCGGCGAGATGAGGGCGCGGCCTACGCTGGGGCGTGCCGGGCCTTGGATCATGCTGGCCGTCGCGTCGCTTGCCGTGCCCGGTCGGCACCTTCGGACGTATCAACGGAGCGGTCTTATGCAACACTTTACACCTCGGTTGCTCGCGGCCCTGTGCGTGATGGCGTGCGGCGTGAACTGCCCGGGGCAAGCGCCGCCCAAGGCGCCGCCGCCCTCGGCGGGCACAACCCGGCCCGCTCCAGCGTCGACCGCTTCGACGCCGTCGACGGCGTCGAAACTGACCAAGGCCGACCTGGAAGAGATGCTCGCGCCCATCGCGCTCTACCCGGACACGCTGCTCGCCAGCACCTTGGCGGCGTGCGTGTACGAGGAGGATTTCAAGGCCGCGGCGAAGTTTGTCGCCGGCGGCGGCAAGGTGGACGCCACGACGACCAAGGACTGGGACGCGAGCGTGCTGGCGATCGCCAGTTTCCCAGAGGTGATCGGCCTGTTGGGTGCCAACCCCGAGTGGGCCGTGGCCGTCGGGCAGGCGTACCTGGTGCAGGGGGCTGATGTCATGGCGGCGGCCCAGTCTCTGCGGGCGCGTGCGTGGGCCAACGGTGCGCTGCAGACCACGCCGCAGCAGACCGTCGTGACCGAAGGCCAGACCATCGTGATCGAGCCCGCCAAGCCCGAGGTGATTTACGTTCCCAGTTACAACCCCAGCGTCGTCTACGTCGATGATGATGACGACGAGGTGGTCGCCGGGGTGATCGGCTTCGGCCTGGGCATCACCACGGGCCTGATCCTGGCCAACAACATGGACTGCTACTGGCACAGCGGGTGCGTCGGCTGGGGCCATGGCGGGAACCAAATCAACATCAACGGCGACGTGAACATCGGCAACAGCAACAACATCAACAATATCGGCAGCGGCAACACCAACATCGGCAATGGAAGCGGCAACCGGCCGGCGCAAGGCGGCTCGAAGTGGCAGCCGAATCAGGCCCGGATGAGCCCCGGTGCCACCTCGGGCGCGGCCCTGAATAACTACAAGGGCGTGGGCGGCGGCACCAGCGCGGGCGGGGCGGCGGCCAACGCCAAGGTCCCTGGCCGCACGGCCGGGGCCAAGCCCATCGCCTCGGGCAAAGCGCCCCCGGCCCCCAAGCCCAAGCCCGCCAACACCGCGCGCCCTTCGTCGCCAACAGCACGCCCATCGGCAGGGCCATCCGCGGCTCCGTCAGCACGCCCGTCGGGCACCCCGGCCGCACGCCCATCGTCGCCGCCCGCTCCCCGTCCCGCCACACCCGCGGCAAGGCCCGCGACACCCAGTTCCCGGCCAAGCACACCCGCCGCCAGCCCAGCCTCAAGGCCCTCGACCCCGGCGGCTCGCCCTGCACCGGCACCGGCTCCCCGGTCCAGCGGGTTCAACCCCAGCGGCGGTGGCGGTTCTCGCAGCGCCAGCGGGGGTTCACGTGGGGGTTCACGCGGCGGCGGTGGCGGGCGAGGCGGAGGCCGTCGGTAACGTGCGGCCACCGGTCTGATTGGGTGAGACAGATTCGGCTCCTGCCGGATGAGGATAAACCATGAAACGCCAAATTTGGCCGTGCGTGTTGGGTCCGTGTCTGCTGACCATCGCCGCCCTGTGGGCGGGTTGTTCGGAGCAGGAGCACGCCGCGGCGCCGGCGGCCGTCCAAGAGACTTACGCGAGTCCCGAGGACGCAGTCTTCCGGCTCATCGACACGGCCCGCAAGGGTGAGTTTGACCTGATCGTCCCGATCCTCGGGCCGCGTCTGCAGGACCTGGAGGCCGAGACGAAGGAACGCACCGAGGGCGACCTGCAGCGGCTCGCGGCGGCGTACGACCGCCAGCACGCGCTGCTGAAGGAGGACGATGGGAGCGTGACGCTGGAGGTGGGCGACCAGGGCTGGACGTTCCCGGCCCCAATCGTGGAGGTGAACGGCCGGTGGCGGTTCGACACCGAGGCCGGGGCCAAGGAGATTCGGGCCCGGCGCATCGACCGCAACGAGGAGGACACGATCGGGACCTGCCTGGACTTTGTCGCGGCCCAGCGCGCGTTCTTCGCCATGAGCGCCGCGCGAGGCGAGAGTGTTCCGGCGTACGCGCCGCGTTTCAAGAGCACCCCGGGCAAGCGAGACGGCTTGTACTGGAGTGATGACATTGGCCCGCCGCGCTCGCCACTAGGACCCATGGTGGCGGACGCGCAGGCAGCGGGAGACCTGAAACTGGTCGAACAGCCGCAGGCGTATCAGGGCTACCGGGGCCGCGTGCTCACGCGCCAGGGCAAGGGCGCCCCCGGCGGTGAGAAGAACTACCTTGACGGGGCCGGCCTGCTGACGGGGGGCTTTGCGTTCCTCGCGTGGCCCGACGCGTACGGCGACACGGGCGTGATGACGTTCCAGGTGTATTCCGACGGCACGGTGTACCAGAAGGACCTGGGCGAGGCGACCGCGGACGCGGCGAAGGCGATCGAGGCCTTCGACCCGACCGGCTGGGAGAAGGTTGAGCCGTAATCACCGTTTGATGTGGGCCGATTTCGGCTGGCTGTCTGTACTTCGAGGTCCACCATGCTTGCACTCGCACCAGGCGGGCAGCCACGAGCGTCCGCACACCGCCGCACGTGCCCCGCAACCGCGGCGGCTTGGTTCTCACTGCTCCTGTTCCTCCCCGCCCTTCTTGCTGGCACCAGCGCTCTGGCCCCCTCGCCGCTCGCACCGGCGGACACCGTGCCGGGCTATGTCGCCCTGCTCCTGGTGAACGAAACGCCCTTTCCCGGTGAGCGCGGGTGGGTGAGTGAAGATGACACCAAGGCCGCCATGCGGGGCATCCTGGGCGTGCTCGACTCGCGCCTCCAGCACATCCCGCCCGGCTACCGCCAGGAGCAGATCGCCTCCGAGCGCTGCGCCGATGTCATCGCCGTCATCACGGCGGGAGGCGAGAAGGGACAGTGCGACGGCTTCTACAAGGACGCCGACGGCCGCTTCGTGGCCGTGCGTCGTGTGCACGAGCGCATCGACTACCTGGTGCAGTGTGCCGGCCGCGGCGCACCCGGCCGCTTCGCCCGCCTCCTCCAGCACGCGCAGGACCTCGCCACCGCCTATGCCAAGGGTGGCACTGCCGGCACCGACACGTTCGCCGGCCTCTCCCGCATCGACAACACGCCCGTCACCGGGCGTGCGTACTCGTGGATGTCCGACTGCGACGGCTACCACCCCGGCGGCAACTTCGTGAAGATTCCTGACACCGACAGCGGCTCGCTGGGCGGCAACCGCTTCTTCACGCTGAGGAAACTCAAATGAAGCACCCCCTCGCTCCCTCCGGGTCGCTCTCGCGCATTGGGTCTCTCGCGGCCGTGATGTGCGTGGCGTATGCCGCGCCTCTCGGGTCGGCACAGCCGGCCGCCGCGCCACCCTCCGCAGCACCTTCCGCCCCCGGGGCCAAAGCCCCGGCACCAACCACGACGCCCCCGCCTGCCGACGCCGCGGCACAGGAACTGACCAGCCACCCATGGCTGTACGAGGTGGTGCGCCACGTCTACCGCTGGTACATCGACGAACGCGACCTCGACGCGGTGGTGAATGCCGGCGAGGTCATCTTCTGGACGCGCGAGATCAAGCCCAAACTCGACGAGGGCGACCACAGCCGCTTCGGCGAGGTCGTGCTTCCGCAGTTCTCCCTGGCCGTCCGCGTCAAGCGGGCCGACTACACAGTTCCTGAACTGAACGCCACCGTGCGCAACGACACGTTCAAGATCGTGAGCGTGGCGCAGGCCGCCGCGAGCGAGCGGGTTCCTGAGGGCTTTCGCGAGATCCGCGCAGACTACACGGCCCTGCGGGATCACCTCTTCAAGACCCGCAACCAGGCCTCGTTTGCCGAGGGAGCGCTGTTGGACCGCCTGCGGGCCGCGCTGCGGGGCCAGATCACCAAAGACTACGTTGAGCGCAAGGAGCCCCTGCCGCAGGGGACCCAGACCGTCTTCCTCGCCTCCCTCTCACCGGTCGCCAACGAGGCGTGGGTCTTCTGGGAGACGGGCCGGATGCTCATCCGGTTCGCGTCAGACATCGACCTGGCCGACCCTGCGGTCTGGGAGCACGAAACGCTCGCCGTCAGCGTGTACCACGTCGACCGCAACGTCGTGGTTTCCCTTGACGAGGTGAGCGGCAGCAACGCTTTCATGACGCGCAACCAGGCGGGCCGGGCACTCTTCAACTGCATCATCCTCGGCAGGAAGATCGAACTGCAACCGGGCGTGCCCGCGGACGCGCCGAAGTAACACAGTCAGCGGTGTCCAGCACCAAGCCGCGTGAAGGAAGGCAACCGGCTGCCCTCGCAAGGCACGGGTCAAAGCGGGCGAGGAGGATCGAACTCCCGACATTCAGCTTGGGAAGCTGACGTTCTACCGCTGAACTACGCCCGCGGCAGCCGAGAGTATACCCCACCGCCCTCCCGCGCAGGTCCCGCCATGCGGGCCCTGTTGCCGCGGCACACCGCACACCGCACGCCGCCTGCCCGCAGGCTCCCGCCCCGCCGCTCACGGCGTCGTGCTCTCATTCGATCCAGTGGTCGCCGGGTCGCCACCCGCGGGTTCACCCGACCCGTTGCCACCACTCCGCACGCCGAACTCGTGCACGAGCCGTCCGCCCTCGTGGCCGGTGCGGGCCAGCAGCGACAGGCCTGCCGCGTGGGCCGCGAGGTACACCAGCACCGCGCCCACCTTCGCCACCGCGTGCAATCTCGCCCCCCACTTCCACCCCACGCCGAGCATCAGGGCTAGCGCGCCCGCCAGCGCGGCGAACCACGCAGCCGTTGACTCCGCCAGTTCCTCGTGCGTGTGCAGCACCCTCTCCATCGCCGCCGAGCCCATCACGACCTGCTCGGCCGCGTCGCCGGTGGTCAGTGCCACGCGCGCCGACATGGCGCCAACCACCACGATCGCCAACGCGGCCAAGTACAGCCCCTTGGCCCACGGGCGCACGAGCAGGGCGAGCACGATCAGCAGGGGCGCGACCATCAGCAGGGCGATGGGGAAATGCACCACCAGCGGGTGCAACTGGTCGTAGGGAGGAAGCGGCGGGAAGTACCGGCCCATGTGCGCTCCTTGTTGCACAGCCGCGCCCGCGTGCGTGGCCGGGCCCTACACGCGAACCTGCCACAACAGTTCGGGCTCACCCGCGAGCAGGCCGCGCAGAGAGAAATAGAGCATAGCGAGCGCCGACACGCACGCTCGCCGTCGCACATCCTCGCGGTCGCCCGTGAACAAGAAGCGGCGCACATCCGCGGGCCCCTGACCAAGCGACGCACGCCCGATGAAGACCGTCCCCACGGGCTTCCCGTCGGTGCCCCCGTCCGGCCCGGCGATGCCCGTGATCACCAGCACATGGTCTGCGCCGTGCGCTCGCAGGCCGGCGGAACACAGGGCCGCGCAGCACGGGGCGCTGACAGCGCCGTGCGCTTCCAGCGTGGCCGCGGGCACACCCATCGCCTCCTTCGCGGCGTTGGCGTACGCGATGGTGCCGCCCACGAAGGAGGCTGATGCACCAGCAACGGTGCTCAGCAGTTCGCCCAGCATCCCGCCCGTGCAACTCTCAACCACGCTGACGGTCTCCCCGCGCTCCTTCAGCAGGCGCAGCACCGTGCGCACGAGCTCCTCGATGCCCGCCCCGCCACCCGTGGCGAAGAGATTGTCTCCAAGCACACGCCGTGCTGTCGCCTCCGCCTCATCCACCGATGCTCCAGCCGCGGCACCGTCGCCGGGACCTTCGTAACGGATGCGCAGGGTCAGAATCCCGCCGCTCGCCGTGATGCCCACCAAGGGCACGCGATCTCGCTTGGTGAGGTCGCCCAATCGCGCCACACACTCGGCTTCGGGCACACCCACGATGTGGCAGAGGCGCGTGAGCACCGTGCGCCCCGGCGGCGGGCGCAGCAGCGGCCGCACACCCTCGGCAAACATGGGCCGCAACTCGCCCGGAGGGCCGGGTAGGCACATCACATCCGCCTTGCCATCGACAACCACATGCAGGCCCGGCGCGGTGCCGAAGGCGTTCGGCAGACACATCGCGTGCGCCGGCCGCTGCGCCTGGCGGGCCTGCCGCTCGCTCATCTCCCGTCCGCGCTTGGCGAGCATTGCCGTGATGGCCGCGTGCGCTTCGGCATCGTCCACCAGTTCATCGCCCGTGAGCGCGGCGAGGGCCTGCCGCGTAAGGTCGCCCTCCGTTGGCCCAAGGCCTCCGCTCATCACCACCAGCGGTGCCGCGGCGCACGCCCGCCGCAGCGCGGCCACGAGCGCGGGCAGGTCGTCCGGAACGACCTCGTGCGCGATGGGCATGATGCCCGCACTCACGAGTTGCTGGGCCAGCCAGCGCGCGTTGGTGTCCTGTAACTGGCCGACGATGATCTCGTCGCCGGTGGAGAGGATGACGGCGCGATCGTGGAAAAAGGACATGCGCCCGGAGCGTACGGAGCCGATTCGCCCGGCAGCACCCGACGATGGGCCTCGCAGCAGCCCCCTACCTTCGTCCGTGTCCCTCTCCGTTGTGCCCAACCCGCGAGTCGCGTTCAAGGTCATCTACGAAGACGATGAGTTGATCGTGGTCGATAAGCCCGCACGCCTCGCTACGCAGCCGGGCAAGGGCCACGACACCGACACGCTCCTCAACGGCCTCTTCGAGCGGTTCGGGCACACACTCCAGAACCTCGGCGCAGCACGCGACTACGGCCTCCTACACCGGCTCGACCGCTCAACCTCCGGCCTGCTGGTGGTCGCGCTGCGGGGCAAGGCCTACGACGGTCTGCGCACCGCCTTCGAGACACGCGAGGTCGGCAAGTTTTACTGGGCGATCTGCGGCAAGGGGCCGCGCCCGCCGCGCAAGCTCACGGGCGTCATCAACAAGCCCATCCTCGAAACCGAGCCGCGTGCGGGCACACCGGAGAAGCGTGTGGCCCGGATTCACACCGGCGGCAAGCCGTCGGCCACGGCGTATCGCGTGCTCAGCGAATCGGCCAAGGGGGCCCTCATCGAGGCGCGGCCCGTCACGGGCCGCCTGCACCAGGTGCGTGTCCACCTTGACGCGATTGGCTGCACGGTGCTGGGCGATGATCTCTATGGCCCGCGCAGTTACCGGTTGGCGGCAACACGGCTCGCGCTGCACGCCCACCGCCTCACGTTCACGCACCCCACCACGGGCGCGGCGATGGACGTGCGCTCGCCCTTCCCTAAGGAACTGCGGGCTGTGCTGACCCGCCTGGGGTTGGAGAGGCCGGATGAGGCGGAGGCGGACGCGGGGTAAGGCGGCCACTCATCCGTACAGTGCAAGCCAGCAAGCGCCATGCAATCTTGGGCGAAGAGAAGCAGCGATGTTCAAGTTCGGCACCCCCATGCCGTTTCGCGGCGCATCGAGAGGCGAGTGGCGCTTCGCCAAACTGTACGACATCGTGGTCGCGCTGGGGTTTGTATCCATTGGTGCCTGGTCTTGGCACGCGCACGGGCTTCACCAGTACGGGTGGGTCTTTGTGTTTCCGATGATCGGCATCGGTGCATGGGTGCTTCTGTTTTATGGGCGTCTGGCTTTGCGTGCGTATCGCATGCGCAAGCGGTGCAGAGTTCGTTCGGGCACCAATCCTCCTTGACACGGCATGGTCGGTGAAGCGGCTCCGCGCTATCCCACCATGGCCATTAACTCCGCGGCCACGTGGTCGGCCAGCAAAAACCCCGCGTCCGTTAGTTCCCAGCGGCGTTCGCCCACCTTACCTCCGTCACCCGCTTGACCCCCGGCCACGAGCAATCCATCCGCACGGAAGCGCTCCACGCGTGCCAGCAGCCTCGCCGCGGTTCTCTCGCCCGTCTCCGCGGCGTGGGCGAGCATCGCCCGCTCCTCCACACCGTCCGCCACGCGCAGGCCCATCATCAGCCGCTCGCGCAGCGATCGGGCCGCGTCGGGCCCTTCCACATCCACCGCCATCGAGAAGCCCGCGGTCTGCAAGTACGTGTCCAGCCGCGGCACGCTCTTCCACCGCCACGACCCCGCGGTCGGCGAATCCCCCGCCCACAGGTGGCCGGACGCGCTCGGCCCCGCCGCGAGCCACTGCTCGTGGCGCCAATACGCAAGGTTGTGGGCACTCGCCTGGCCGCCGCTGAGGCCACCCCTTGCAAAGTTGCTCACCTCATACCGCTCCAGGCCAGCCGCGGCGAGCGAGGCCACCACGCACTCGTACATCGCGGCCTCAAGGTCATCGTCGATCGGCTCGAACTCGCCCGCCCGCAGGCGCTGCGTCATGGCGGTATTCGCCTCGTACGTCAGGTTGTAGCACGAGACGTGGTCCACGCCCAGCCCGATCGCCGTCTCCACATCGCGCCGCACCTCATCAAGCGTCTGCCCCGGCACCGCGAAGATCAGGTCCACCGACACGCGCTTGATGCCCGCCTCTCGCGCCCGGCGCACCGCCCGCCCCACGTTCGCGGGGTCGTGCCAGCGTTCCAGCGTCTTGAGGTGCCGCGGCTCGAAACTCTGGGCCCCGATGCTGACACGGTTCACGCCGCCCTCCACCAGCACCGCCAGCAACTCGGGCGTGGTGGATTCGGGGTTGCACTCCACCGTGAACTCACCGACCCCGTCCACGCCCATGCGCGAGAGGTTGAACCGCTCGCCCAGCGTGCCCAGCAACCGCCGCCACAGGTCCACGCGCAGCAGACTGGGCGTGCCTCCGCCCACGAAGATCGTGTCAAGGGGCACGGGCGCTCCGCCCCCCTTCACCACTCCGCCCTCCCCACAGCCATCCATCGCGTGCGGCGCGAGCACGCCCAGTTCATCTTCCAACCGCGCCACGAACGCCTCCTGCTGGTCGCGCGTGTCCACGAACGAGTAGAAGTCGCAGTAGTGGCATTTGTGCACGCAGAAGGGCGTGTGGATGTAGAGCGACCGCACCGGCGGGTGCGCGTGGGCGTGCGCCAGCCCGGCCGACACAAGGGGGGCCGCGGGGCGCGATTGGGCCAGCGGGATGTCAGCGATGGGTTTCAGTGCGGTCCTTGTGCGGCGGCCCCGTTCGCGGCTACGCTTGGCACGGTGATTGTTGCACGATCCGGCGCGAGGGGGGGCGGGCCGCCGCGACCCGCCCGTGCCGCGTTCCGCCGAACGACTCTTTCTGTGAGGGCCAAACCGTGGAAGCCAACCTGGTGATGGTGAAACCCGACGGCACGAGCAAAGAGATTCCCATCGACCGCGACGTGTTCATCGTGGGACGCGACGACGGTGCTCGCCTGCGCATCCCCCTGCCCAGCGTTAGCCGTCGCCACTGCGAGATCGTCAAGGACGACGGCGAACTCCTCGTGACCGACAAGGGCTCGAGCAACGGCACCTACGTCAACGGCAAGCGCGTCAAAGAGACCGAACTCGCCCCCGGCGACCTGCTGTGCATCGGGCCGATTGTCTTCGTCGTCCGCATCGACGGCCACCCACGCCAGATCGATGCCAAAGACTCCTTCGCGGCCGGCTCCGTGACGGAAGATTCCGACGGCTCCAGCGTCGCCCCCGCGCATCACCACTCCGGCGGCAGCCGCGCGGCCTCGCACGGCCCGGCCACCGCCGGGCCCTCAACCTCCTCCACGGGCAAGCCCAAGAACGCCGGCGACGGCGAAGACGACGACAAGCCCCTGAGCGAACTGCTCAAAGACTTCGACTTCGGCGATGATGAGGACGATGAGCCGAAGAAAAAGTAAGAGGCACTGGGGACTGGGCACTCGGCACTGGTGCAAGACGGAAGCGGCGGACCACCCGGGGTCAAGCCAAGGCACTTCGCATTGCGGTCGGCGGCGCGCGAGTGCCTCCCACCGATGCCCAGTGCCCGATGCCCAGTCCCTTTATCGCACAATCACCACGCCGTGCGGGCCGATGCCCACGCCCACATAAAAATCGGCGGGCAGCAGCGTCGGCGGGTTCGTACGGATGAGTTTGTAGAACGACAACTCGCCGTCGACCGCGCCCGGCTCGAACGACATGAACTGGCTCACCACCAGGTGCTTGCCGCTGGCATCAAAGGCCAGCCCCTCGGGCATGGCCGGAATGTCCAGTTCGCCGTGGTTGGTGAGTTCGCCCGTGGAGGTGTTGAAGCCCACCAGCGACAGGCTGCCGCCGCGCGTCTGGCGGGTGTCGCCGTCCTTGAGGAACGCGCGGCGGATGTTGGCGGTCGCAATGAACTTGCCATCCGGCGAGATCGCCATGCTCTCGGGGCTGATGCCCACCACCGCCGTCGAGACCACCTCGTGCACCGCGAGGCCCAGGTCCACGCGCCCGTCCTCGCTGCGGATCAGCGAGCCCGACGCCGTGTACTCGTTCACCGCCGGCACCACGCATGTGGGGACGCGTGAGACGCGGATGGCCGAGAGCGTTCCCTCCGGCGCGCCGGCGAGGAACCCCTCCACGTCCGGGCCCCAGTGCAGGTCGCTGGTGATGAAGAACCGCCCGTCGGGCGAGAACCGTCCGGAAAAAGGGAACTTGCCGACCTGCACCGGCTCGCCCCACGGGGCGATGCCCGGCCCGCCGTCCACCGCCGTGCGGCGGAACTCAAAGAACGCCACCTCGTTGGTCTCGGGGAGCGTGACCGCGAAGTGGTTGCCGTCAGGGTGCCAGGCGATGCACGAGGGGCGGGCGTTGGACCTGTCCAAGCCCACCAGCGGGAAACGCATCGGCTCGCCGAAGCCGTCCTCGTTGTCGGTGGGCACGATCACGATCTGCCCGCCGACGCTGCGTGTGGCCACGGCCACCAAGTCGCCGTCGGGGTGCACATCCACGCTCATCGGCTCGTCGCCCACCTCGATGCTCTGGATCAGGTGCGGTGCCGCGGGGTCGTCCATGCACACGCTGGTGAGCAGGCGGCCCACGGGCAGGTCGCTCATGCGGGTGGCGCCGGGCCCGGCGGGGCCCTTGCTCTCCACGGCGTAGACGCGGGTGCCGTCGGGCGAGGCCGCGACCGACACCGGCGGCCCGCCGACGGAGTTGCTCACGGGAATCTGCGTGACGCTGGTCTGCCACTTGATGGCATCAACACCATCCGGGTCGGCGATGGGCAGGGGCACCACCGTGAGCACGTCCTTCGCGCCCGGCCGGGGGGCGAGCATCTCATCGGCGAAGGCCGTGGCGGTCATGTCGCCATCACACAGCACGGCGATGTAGCGGCCGGTGATCTGGCCGGTTGTGGGGGCGGACGTATCCGCCGCGCACCCCCCCAAGCCGCCCAGAGCGCCCACGCCCAGCGCCCCGCCCGCGAGCATGGCCAGCGCCAAACGCCGCGCGGCGGGAAGGGAGGACCGGACCAGACGCTGCGCGGGAGAGTGGTAACGGTGCATTCGGACGGACTCCGGGGAGGGGAGAGGGGACAGGTGGTAGGGGACAGGGCCGAGGGCCGGAAGGGCCATAGGTTATCACGGTGGAGGGCCGGAGGAGAGGGAGAGGGAGAGGGAGAGGGAGAGGGAGAGGGAGAGGGAGAGGGCAGAGGGCAGAGGGCAGAGGGACGAGGGACGAGCGGTGACGGCTGCCGCCTCACGGCCGCGGCGGGATCGGCCGCCCGTGCGGGTCGGCCGGCGCGGGCTCGCTTCCCGCCAACCGCTCCTGAATCTCCGGTGAAAGAAAGTGCTCCGCCCGGTGCGCACCCGCGTGCACATGATCGAGCGGCAGCGAGAGGTGCTTGGCGAGGAACGACTCCCAGAGCCGGTGCCCGCGCACGATGCGGCTGGCCTGCCGCAGCCCCGCTTCGGTGGCCACGAGCGAAGGGCCGCCCACGCCCGCGCGCACGCTGGCAGCCGGGCGTGTGCGGACCAGCCCGCGCCGGGCCAGCCACCAGAGCGCGATCCGGCCGAGCAGCCCTGAGTGCGTCCCCGCCACCACATCGCTCGCCGTGAGCGGGCGGGGCACCGGCGCATCGCCAGCCGCGCCACCCCTTCCCCCCGCCTCCGCCACCCCCCCGGACCGCTCGTGCCAGCGGTAAAGCATGCCCAGGCAATCCTCCTCCGCGATGCGCAGGGCCAGGCCCAGCTGCCGCACTTGGCGGCTCACAAACCCGTAGCGCGGCGAGAAGAGCGTGGTGAGCATGAACAGGCCCAGCGCCACACTGGCGATCATCCCCGCCACCGACGTGTTCACCCACACCGCCAGCGCGTAGCCGGCCACGGCGGTCACGGCCGCGATGCCCGCGGCGATCCACACCATGCGCGAGAGTCTGTCGGTGAGCAGGTGGGCCGTCGCGCCCGGGGCCACGAGCATCGCCACGACGAGGATCGAGCCGACAGACTCGAACGACGCGACCGACGTGGCCGCGACGGCCGTCATCAGGCCGTAATGCACGAGGGTGGCGCTGATGCCCATCGTGGTGGCAAGGTACGGATCGAAGCAGACGATCCGCAGTTCCTTGAAGAACACGGTGATGAGGCCGACGTTCACCGCCAGCACCACCGCCAGCCACACGAACGCACGCGGCACCTGCAGGCCGGCGATGCTCGTCGTGTCGAAGGGTGTGAACTCGATCAGGCCATAAAGCACGCAGCCGGGGTCCAGGTCCACATCACGCGCCACCCAGGTGATGAGCACCACGCCCACGGCAAAGAGCGTGGTGAAGACCACGCCCATCGCCGCGTCCTCGGGCACGCGCCCCCAGCGCGAGAGGGCGGTGGAGAGATAGGCCGTGGCCACGCCCACCACGAGGGCACCCCCCAGCATGGCCCAGGGTTCGCGGCTGTGCGTGAAGATGAACGCCAGCGCCAGGCCCGGCAGAATGGCGTGTGAGATGGCATCTCCCAAGAGCGACATGCGCCGCAACACCAGAAAGCACCCCACCACGCCGCAGGCCACGCTGCACAGCACGGCGGTGCCCGCGATCCACAGGTCGTCATCGCGCACCTGATACGCCCCGACGGAGAACCACACGCGCGGGCCGACCGAGGTTGCGGCGGTCGCCGCGTCGGCCATCGCGGCCAGCACCAGCATCGCAAGCATCAAGCACGCGCGCGTCGGCATGGCTACCGCACCTCCTGCGCGCCCGTGCTGTGGGGCGAATCAGGAACGCCCAGCGGAACCCGCCCCGACGCGGCGAGTTGCGCCTCGAGCCCCGCCAGCGTCTCGGGCGAGAGCACGTGCTCGATCTGGTCCGCGTCGCGATCAACATGGTCAACGGCGATGTCCGCCTGCGTGATCAGGAACATCTCCCAGAGCCGGTGCACACGCACCACGCGCGCCGCAGCCGCCTGCCCAGCGGGCGAGAGCACGAAGCCCTCGCCCCCCCCCGCCGCGTGCCGCAGCACCAGCCCAGACCGCAGGGCGGCGCGCATGGGGCCTCCGCTGCCGCGCGACAGCGACGCGCGCCCGCGAGCAAGGCTTGCCGCTGTCCATGGGGCCGAGAGGTTGCCCCCCGGCTCCAACATTTCGTACACGTTGCGCAGCAGGTTCTGGTCGGCGATACGCCGCCGCAGGGCCGCCCTTCGCAGCACATCGGCCAGAATGCCGCGGCGCGGAGCGGCTACCAGCGACACGATGAAGAACGCCGCGGCCACGAGCGTGATGAGCGGCCCCGTGGGCCACCCGCGCGAGAGGCCCGATGCCGGGGCGGGGATGGTCGCGCTCAGGGCCGTGCCGAGCACGCCCGCAAGGCCGCCGAACACCCCCGCAAGGATCACCATCGTGCCCAGCCGGTGCGTCCAGAAGCGGGCCGCCGCGGGGGGGATCACCAGCAGCGACACCATGAGCACTACGCCCACCGCGGGCAGCCCCGCCACCGTGCAGATGCACACCAGCAGCATCAGGCTCAGGTCCAGCGCCATCGCGGGCCACCCTTGGCTGGCGGCAAAGTCGCGGTCGAAGCAGAGGACCTTGAATTCCTTGTACAGCACCGCCACGGCCACTAGCACCACGGCCGCAACGCCCGCGATCAGCCACGCATCTTCCGCCACCATGCTCGCGGCCTTGCCGAAGATGAAACTGTCAAGGCCCGCGCGGTTGCCCGAGGGCTGGTTCTGGATCACGCGCGACAGCACGATCCCCACGCCAAAGAACCCGCCGATGGCCAGGCCGATGGCCGCGTCCTCCTTGATGCGCGTCGCGCCCTTCACGAACGCGATGAACGCCGCGGCGGCGATGCCGAGCACCAGCGCGCCGACCATGAACGCCGCGAAGTTGCGATCTCCCACCACCATGAACGCCAGGCAGACACCCGGCAGCGCGGCGTGGGCCACCGCATCGCCCACCAGCGACCGACGCCGCAGCACAGCGAACGAACCGATCACCGCCGACGCGATGCCCAGCAGCATGGTGCCGATGAGCACCACACGCGTGTTCGCGTCCTGCAGCGTGAGCAGTCGAACGAGTTGATCCGGCACCGGTCTTGACCCTTTCAGCCGTTGGAGGGTGTGCCGCGGCGCACGGCCTCCGCCGCCTCATCGAGCAGCGTGAGACGGCCGCCGTAGGTCTGCTGGAGGTTGCGCGGCGTGAAGGTGCTCGCGATCGGGCCCGCGGCCACAAGCCGCATGTTCAGCAGCACCACATAGTCAAAGTACTCCGGCACGGTCTGCAGATCGTGGTGCACGGCCACCACCGTCCGCCCCGCCGCACGCAGTTCGCGGAGCACGTTCACAATGGCCTTCTCCGTGGCCGCGTCCACACCCGCGAAGGGCTCATCCATGAAGTAGAGTTGAGCGTCTTGCGCGAGCGCACGGGCCAGGAACACGCGCTGCTGCTGGCCGCCGGAGAGTTGGCTGATCTGCCGATTGGCGTAGTCGGCCATGCCCACCTTGTGCAGGCTGGCCATGGCGATGTCGCGGTCCGCCCGCCCGGGGCGGCGCAGCCACCCCAGCCGCCCGTAACGGCCCATCAGCACCACGTCGAGAGCATCCACGGGGAAGTCCCAGTCCACCGTCTCGCGCTGCGGCACATAGCCGATCATCGAGCGTGCCTGCTTGAAAGGCCTGCCGAAGATCGTGATCGACCCGCTTGCCAGCGGCACCAGCCCCAGAATCGCTTTGAGCAGCGTGGACTTGCCCGCACCGTTGGGGCCAACAATGGCGATCAACCGCTGCTCGGGCAACGAAACATCCACATCCCACAGCACGGGCTTGCGGTGATAGGCCACGGTCACATCGTGCACCTCCACGCTGATGCCCCCACCCGCGACGGGCGAGGAGACGGGTCCGGCGGGTGGAGCCACCGCGGCGCGTGCAAGCGTCGGCGTTCCGTTCTCGACCTCGGCCACCGACTCGCGTTCCACCTGCTCTGCCATGCACACGCTCCTGCCGCGGCGGCACGGGCCGCCGGGGCGGTCTACTTCTTGAACGCGGCCGTCCATTCACTCAGGCGTGCGGGCCGCGTCTCGGGCACGCTGCCACCCAGCGCCGCGGCCACGGTCTCCACGTTGTGCAGCACCATGCCCACATACGTGCCCTGCATCGTGCCCGCCTTGCCCATCGCATCGCTGAACAGTTCACCCCCGATGGCCACGCTGTGCCCCTTCGCCTTGCACCCCTCCACCAGCGCATCGATCGTCTTGCGCGGCACGCTGCTCTCGATGAACACGGCCGGCACCTTGCGAGACACCAGCGTATCCACCAGCGCGTTGATGTCCTGCAGGCTCGCCTCGCTGTCGGTGCTGATGCCCTGAATGGCCAGCACCTCCAGCCCGTACGCCCGCCCGAAGTATCCGAAGGCATCGTGGGCCGTAACCATCACACGGGCGGCCGGGGGAATCGAACCAAGCGTCGTCCTCGCGTAGGCGTGCAGGTCGGCGAGGAGCATCGCATACGCATCGCCGTTGCGGGTGTACTCGTCCTTGCCCGCCGGGTCCTTCTCGATCAGCGCATCACGGACGCGGGTAGCCGCCACGGACCACAGCGACACATCGAACCACACGTGGGGGTCGAAGTGCCCCGCAAACTCCGGCGGCTCGCGCAGCAGTTTCTCATTGATGGTGTCTGTCACCTGCACAACGGCCTTGCGACCGGCCAGTTTGACGATGAGGTCCGCCATGCGGCCCTCGAGGTGCAGCCCGCTGAAGAGGATCATGTCGGCATCGGACATCATTCGGACATCGCCGGGCGAGGCCTTGTAAAGGTGCGGGTCGATCCCCTCGCCCATGATGCTGGCAACCTTGACGCGGTCTCCACCCACGTTCACCGCCAGGTCGCCGACCATGCCGATGGTCGCCACGACGTTCAAACGCGGCGCGGGCACCGCGGGCGGGGTCCCCCGCTCGTCGGAGCATCCGACAAGGAGGCCCACGGGCACCCAGAACAGCGCAACCACCCCACAGGCCGCGATGACCGCCCGACAGGCCCGTGTACACGTCGAACGTCTGGACAACAACATCATCTGCCAACTCCTTGACGCGGGCTGCCGCGTGGCACGCGCTAGTGCCGAACCGAAACGCCCGCGAACACGCCGACATCATCCGCGGCCTCCGTCAGGCCGACACGAACACCCACATCAAACTGAACATCAGCCGTGAGGCCGTACGTCAGGCCCGCGTCAAAGTAGCCGCGGTAGTCCTCATCGCCGTTGAGATTCACGAACCCCGCATACTCAACGTAGCCGCCAAGGTCGCCCCACAGCGCGCGGCTCACCGTGACGGTGTGGACAAAGTCCACGACGTATCGGTCGTCCGCGGCGCTGCGGTTGAAGTCGATCTCGGCCATCAGCCCCAGCGAGAACTCCTCGGGCAGCACCACCGCCAGGGGCACGATCAGCCCCCCCTCGATGTTGCCGTTGCCCAGGCCGTCCGCGGCGGTGGGAAACTTGATGAACGGCATGATCGCCAGGGCCGTGTCCCCCACGTCCCCCGGCCCGTCGTTGCCCCACAGGTTCACCTTCAGTCGCACCACCGTGTCGCCGAAGCCTTCCGCCGTCTGCGACGTCCCCGCGGCGTCATCGCCGGTCTTCTCACGCGTGTACGGGTCCACGCCGATCTGCAGGTCCACGTTGTTGAGCAGGCCCATTTTGATGAGCATGGGCGCAACCGTCACGGCCCGCAGGGTCGTGCCGTCGTCATTGTGGCGGTCGTACGTGAAGTCCACCAGCGAGAGTTCGATCTGCACATGCCCGGCATCGACGGTGTACGCACTCTCGGTCGTGTCCGGCCGGTCGGTGCTCAAGTCGCGCATCAGTTCTCGCGGCGTAGGGTTGAGAAGCGTGTACGCCGACTTGTCCGGGGCGGGCACATCGGCGGCCCGGCCCCGCGCCGATCCGGCCACCGCCGCCAGCACAGCGACCACCACCGCCAGTGCCCGCGCGTCGTACAATTGAACTGATTGGTCAAACACGTGCCGCACGCCAACTCCCGTCTGAAAGTTTGATTGGTCAAACATTAGACGGCCGCGGGGCCGGCGTCAAGCCGGACCTGTGCGGTCCGCGAGGAACCCCGTCCATGGCCACCGAGACCGTTGAGAACTACCTGAAGGCGATCTACACCCTGTGCGGAGAGTCGCCCACCGGCGAGGCGGGCGTGGTGCGGCTGGCCGCCATGCTGGGTGTCACCAAGGGCACGGCCACCAGCATGATCAAGCGCCTCGGGACATCCAAACTCGTCAAAGCCGAGCGCTACGGGGGCATCAGCCTGACAGCCAAGGGCACGAAGGCCGCCCTCGACATCCTGCGCAGGCACCGGATCGTCGAAACCTTCCTCGTCCATACGCTCAAACTCGATTGGTCGGCCGTGCACGCCGAGGCGGAACGGCTCGAACACGCCATTTCTCCCACCGTCCTCAAGGCCCTTGACGCCCACCTCGGTCACCCCGCCATCGACCCGCACGGCGACCCAATCCCCGATGCCAGCGGCCGTACCCGCAAGGCCGGCGGTGAACCGCTGTCTCGCTTTCAGGCAGGCTCCAAGGTTCACGTCTCGCGCATCACCGACCAGGACCCGGCGTTCCTCTCGTTTGTCGCCAAGCACGGCCTCAAGCCCGGTGCCATCGCGACCGTCGCCCGCGTCGACCCTGTGGGCCAAGCGCTGAGCGTGCACGCGCAGGGGTTCACCCCGGTCTCCATGTCGCTCGCCGCCGCCGCCAAGATCATCTGCGAAGCCGCACGGCGATGACCGCCGACGCGTCCTACCCCCGCGCCTCCAACTCCTCCCACCTCGCATACAGCGCGGCCACACGGGCCTGCACATCCGCCACCTGTTGGCCCACCTGCGCAAGTTTTCGATGGTCGGACAGCGTCGCGGGTTGCCCCAGCGTCGCCTCGAGCGCGTGCAACTGCGCTTCCGCCTTCTCGATCGCGGGCTGCATGGCCGCCAGTTCTTGCTGCTCTTTGTAACTCAGTTTCTTGCGGGCAGGTGCCACCGCCGCGGCAGCTGCGCCGACCCCCATGCCCCCGGGCGGTGACTGCACGGACGCGCCCGCGACGCTCCCGTTCGTCCCCTTCGCACCCCCGCGCACATCCCCACCCTCATGCTTGTGGATGCGATGCCACTGTGCGTAGTCGGCGAAGTACCGCGCGCCGCCGCGCCCGTCGAGCGCAAGCACGCGGGTCGCCAGCCGGTCGAGCATCGCGCGATCGTGGGTCACCAGCACCACCGCCCCGGGGAAATCCTCCAGGCTCTCCTCCAGCACATCCAATGAGGCGAGGTCGAGGTCGTTGGTCGGTTCATCGAGGATCAGCACGTCGGCCGGTTCGAGCATGAGCCGCGCGATGTGCACGCGGGCCTGCTCGCCGCCCGAAAGCAGGCGTATCGGGCTCTTGAGTTGGTCCTTGCTGAAGAGGAACATCTGGGCCCACGTCGCCACGTGCAACATCTGCCCGCGGTAGATCACGCTGTCGCTGGGGGCGAGCGTCTCGTTCAGCGTCAGGTCCGGGTCCAGTTCCGTGCGGTGCTGGCTGAAGAGCACCACGCGCAGTTTCTCGGCCCGCTTGATTGTGCCCAAGGGTGGCGTGCCGTGCGGCAACTGGTCCGCGATCGATTCCTCCTCGCGCAACATCGCGGGTGTGGGCGCGTCGCTCGCCATCTCGCCCGTCAGCAGTTTGATGAGCGTGCTCTTGCCCGCGCCGTTGGGGCCCATCAGGCCCAGTTTCGCGCCCGGTGAGAGCCACACGTCCAGGTTCTCGAACAGTTTCCTGCCCCCCAACGTCTTGCGCAGGCCCCGGGCGACGAGCAGTTTCTGCGTCTGGCGGTCCGTGCCCGAAAAATCAATCTGCGCGGCACGGTTCGGGGCGTTGCGGGCCTTGAGTTCCGCCAGTTCATCCACACGCACCGCCGAGGCGCCGATGCGGCTCTTGCTCTTGGTGCGGCGGGCCTTGGCACCCCGACGCAGCCAGCGCAGGTCCTCCTTCACCTGGGCGCTCAGGGCCTGCTCCTGCCGCGCCTGCCCTTCAAGAAAATCAGTCTTGCGGCGCAGGAACTCCTCGTAGCCGCCCTCCACCGAGAACGTGCCATCCGGATACGCGCGCGACAACTCCACGATCCGCGTGGCCGTCCCCTCCAGAAACTCCCGGTCGTGCGTGATGACCACCGACGCGAAGTCTCCCCCCCCGCCTCCCGCCCGCCCGCCCGCCGACAGCATCTCCTCCAACCAATCAATCCCCTCCACATCAAGGTGGTTGGTCGGCTCGTCCAGCAGCAGCAGGTCCGGCCCTTGGGCCAGCGCCCGCGCGATGGACAGCCGCTTGCGCTGCCCGCCCGAGAGCCCCTCGCACGCCGCGTCCAACAAACCCCCCAACCCGGTGCGCTCCAGCGTCATCTCCGCGGCCAGTTCCAGTTCATGGTGGTCGTGCAAGTGCGGGAGCAGGCCCGCTCTTGCCGCGCGTTCCAGTTCATCCATCACCGCCGAGCGCACGCTCGCCCCCGGCGCAAACACGTCGCTCTGGGCCACGTACGCGGCCCGCAGGTTCCGCCGGCGAGTGATCGTGCCGTCGTCGGCCTCTTCGATTCCCGCCAGCACCTTCATCAGCGTGGTCTTGCCCGCACCGTTGGGGCCGATCAGCGCCAGCCGCTCACCCTCCTCGATGCTCAACGACACACCCGCGAACAGCGTTCGCGCGGCGAAGTGTTTGGCGATCCCTCGTGCGGTGAGCAGTGCGGCCATGCGGTGGAACGGTAGCGAGCCCTACGCAACGTGCAGCCTGAACTGGTGAAGGTTGCACTCGCCGCTGCGGAACAACGGCGCGCACCCAGTGAGATACTTCATGTACCGGGCCACCACCTTCTCGCCCACCAGCGCCAAGGCTTCCGCCTCCCGCGCCTTCAGGTTCGCGGCCCAGCAATCCAGCGTGCGGGCGTAGTGCGGGCGGAGGCTCTCGACGTGGACGACCTCGAAGTTCGCCGCGCGTGCCGACGAAACCACGGCCTCGGGCGCGGGCACATCGCCACCCGGAAAAATCTCCGTGGCGATGAAGTGCGCAAACCTGAGAAAGTCCCAGTCCTGGCTCGGCTTTCCCGCCGTGATCGTGTGCAGCAACATGATGCCGTCGGCCGGCAGCAGGGCGCGGCACTTGGCGAAGAACTCCGGGTACTTCGCCCGCCCGAAGTGCTCGAACGCCCCGATCGATACGATTCGGTCCACCTTCTGGTCGAACGTCTCCCACCCTTGCAGCCGAAACTCCAGCCCGGGGTTGGCCGCCGCCAGCGCTTGGTCATGCTCAAACTGCGTCTGGCTCAGCGTCAGGCCGATCACCTTCACGCCGTACCGCTCCCTCGCCCGCGCGGCCGTGGCGCCCCAGCCGCACCCGATGTCCAGCAGCGTGTGCCCCGCACGCAGGTCGCACTTGCCCAGAGACAGGTCGATCTTGGCCCGCTGGGCCTCCGCCAGTGTGGACTGCGGCGTGTCGAACTTCGCGCACGAGTACGTCATCGACGGATCGAGAAACAACGCGTAGAACGCGTCGCTCACGTCGTAGTGGGCCTGCACAAACTCCGCATCAGCCTTCCCGCCCGCGGGCCGCCGGTTCGGGTTCTGCGGAATCTTCGCCGGATCAACCGCGTTCGCCATGCCGGTGCCCCTTTTCTCGCCGCCGCAGAGTGTACGAAGCCCGCGGCGCGGCCACAACGGAACCTGACGCGGGGTCGTGCCGCTCCTCGCAGAGGGCCCGTCCGCCCGCATCCGAACCCTGTACACTCGGCGACCGTCCGACTCGGACCCGTCCGCGGATCGTGAGGCACCCCTTGAAACTCGCCCTGCACTGGAAAATCCTCATCGGCCTTGCTTCGGGCATCGGCCTGGGCCTCGCCCTCAACGTGTGGGGGCGCGACATCCGTGCCGCGACCGCCGATGAGACACTCGCCGCGGGGATGATCGACTTCGTCGTGAACCTCAACCAACTGCTGGGCGACCTCTTCAAGCGCAGCCTGCAGTTCATCGCCGTGCCCATCATCCTCTTCGCCATGATCCTGGCCATCGGCTCGCTGGGCGACCTCAAGAAACTCGGCCGGATCGGCGGCAAGACCGTCGGCATCTTCGCCTGCACCGCCTTCCTGAGCGTGACGGTCGGTCTCGTCCTCGTCAACGTCATCCAGCCGGGCGGGCCGCGCTTCATCGGCCCTGAGGCTCGGGCCAAACTCATCGAGGGCACCCAATCCGACACCGCCGGCAAGGTCCTGACCTCCGCCAAGTCCGTCCGGCCGTGGGATCTTGCCCGCGAGGTCGTGCCCACCAACCCCTTCGATGCCCTCGCCCGCGGCGACATGCTCCAGGTCGTCGTCTTCGCGCTCCTGCTGGGCATCGCCCTCAGCCTCCTGCCACGCGAGCGGTCGGGCCCCGTCTTCGCCGTCGTCGAAGGGCTCAACGAGGCCTTCATCCTCATCGTGCGCGGCATCATGCACGTGGCCCCGGTGGGTGTCTTCTGCCTCGTCATCCCGATCGTCGCGAACTTGGGCTTTGCGGTGCTCACGTCGCTGGGCGCCTACTGCCTCACGGTGCTGCTGGGCCTGGCGATCATCCAGTTCGTCATCTATCCGGCCGTGGTGCTCATCTTCTCGCGCGTCGGCGTGCGTGAGTTCTTCCGTGGCATCGCCCAGGTGCAGATGGTTGCCTTCAGCAGTTCCAGTTCCGCCGCCACGCTCCCCGTCACCATCCAGAACGTGCGCGATCGCCTGGGCGTGCCGGCCGACATCACCAGTTTCGTCTGCGCCATGGGCGCCAAGATCAACATGGACGGCACCGCCCTGATGCAGGCCGTGGCCACCGTCTTTCTCGCCCAGTTCTACGGCCTCGAACTCACCACCACACAGCAGGTCTCGATCGTTTTCACGGCCGTCTTCTCGGCCATCGGCACGCCGGGCATCCCCTCCGGCGGCATGGTGATGCTGGTTATCGTGCTGCGCTCCGTGGGCGTCCCCGCCGACGGCATCGCCATGATCCTCGCCGTCGATCGCATCCTCGACATGTGCCGCACGGTGGTGAACGTCACCGGCGATGCGGCCGTGGCCGTGGCCGTCGCCGGAACGGAGCGAACCACCCTGCCCGCAGCACGACCATAACTGGCGCGCCAGCCGCGCTCGTGCGCCGCCACCGCCCGCTGCCCGATCACCGCATGCCCAGCATCCGCACCGGCGACCCCGCCACGATCGCGCCGGCCGCCACATCTCGGGTCACCACCGTGCACGCGGCCACGATCGCGCCGTCGCCGATCGTCACGCCCTTGAGAACCACGGCATGCGCACCCAGCCAGACATCACGCCCGATCCGCGTCGGCACGCTCACCAGAGGCTGCTCGTGCATCTTCTGCCCGAGGGCCGTTCCGTGATCGTGGTCCGTGATGTAGCACCCGGGGCCGATCATCGTGTCGTTGCCCACCTCGATCAACTCCGTCGCGTCGAACATCGTGAACCGGTTGCAGTAGATGCGCGAGCCGAACACGATCCGCGGCCGGTCTCGCTTCTCGCCCGTCGCCAACAGCACCACCTGCGAATCCAGCGTCACGTGGTCGCCCATGTGCACGTCCCAGGGGTTCTGCGGGAGCATCACGTCTTTCACAGCGCAGTGCTGGCCGATGCGCGCCCCCAGGGCTCGCAACCACCGGATGCGGATGCGTGAGCGGATCGAGCCAGGAACACGCACCAAGGCCGACGCCAGCCGCGGCGGAACAATCGTCACGCTCCACCCCCCCCACCGCTCATGCTCGTCGCCGGCACGCCGGAGGCGCGGCCAGAGGCAACATCCGCGGTTTGCCGCTCACGATTCTCAACCCCGTGCATCACCGCCGGCGGCTTGCGCAGGCCCAGCGCCGTGGCCAGCACCAGCCCCGGCAGACCGACAATGAACGCCCAACGGCGCGCGGCGATGTTCCACGAAATCGAATCGGTGTAGATGTCCATCGCGTGCCGCAGGTGCCCGGCGTCCAGGCAGTTGAGCGCGGTGCAGCGGCACTGGTGGGCGAGAATTCGGTGGCGCTCCGCGGCACGCGCAGCCCCACCGGGATAGACCCCCGCCCGCTCCTGCCGCACCATCCGCCGCATGCCCGCCACCATCAGGTCGAAGTTCATCATGGCTGTCCCGGCGTGCCGGCGATAGGCCAGCGTGAGCGGCGACTTCACCGTGACGACCCCCTTCGCCTCGCCCATGCGCATGTAGAGGTCCGCGTCTTCACAGTACACGCGCTCACGGATGAACCCGCCCACAGCCCGCAGCGCCTCGGTCTTTGCTGCCATCGAGCCCGCGCCCGGCAGCACCAGTCCCGGGTCGCACGCGAAGTAATCCGCGTACACCTCGCAGTCTGCCCGCCCGCAACTCACGCGCGACAGTTCCGCCTCATCGCTGAACATGACGGGCCGCCCGGAGATGATCGCCGGCCGCCCGTGCACCTCGATCAGGTGGCGCAACGTCTCCAGCGTCCACGGGAACCACAGGTCGTCAGAGTCCAGGAACACAACGTACTCGCCGCGAGCCTGCTCGATGCCCAGGTTGCGGGCCGCGCCCGGCCCCGAGTTGGGCTGCTCGAATAACCGCACCCGCTCGCCAAAGCCCCGCACCACGCCCGTCGTGCCGTCGGTCGAGGCATCATCGACCACGATCACCTCGTAGTCCTCGCACGTCTGCGCAAACACCGAGCGCAGCGTCGCCCCGATGTACGCCTCGCGGTTGTAACTCGGAATCACCACCGAAAACAGCATCGTTCGTTCGCCCACCCTTCCCGCGAGTACGCCCCAGCCTCGGCCGCAGCCCAACCGCCCCGCGACCGCGCCACAGCATCCCGCAACCTTCATCGGTCGGACCCGCACCCGATCGTAGGGTCTCGCCCGCGGGCCCTTGCCGAGGCCCTTCCCCCACACTTCCGGCGCGAACAACGCTGATTCCGGAGCGTAGAATCGCCGATTGAGGAGCGTGGGTGCGGCCGGGCGTGCCCTCCCCACCAGCGGAGCAGCCAGCCGATGCCAACCAAGGCGGAACCACCCCATACCGAGGCCCGCAAGGTGGACGTTCGCCTTGACCTTGTCGGCAAGGCCATGCTCATCCGCGGCGTCGAGCAGCGCCTGCTCGAACTCTTCGCCCAGGGCAAACTCTTCGGTACCGTGCACACCTGCATCGGTCAGGAATGGTCGGGCGTCGCCATCGCCGAAGCCCTCGCCCCCGGCGACCTCATCTTCACCAACCACCGCGGCCACGGCCACTACCTCGCCCGCACCGATGATGTCAACGGCCTCATCGGTGAGGTCATGGGCAAGGTCACCGGCATGTGCGGCGGCCGCGGCGGCAGCCAGCACATGTGCTCGCAGGGCGTCTTCAGCAACGGCATCCAGGGGGGCATCGTCCCTGTCTCCGCCGGCCTGGCCTTCGCCCAGAAACTCCGCGCCCAGGGTGCCATCTCCGTCGTCTTCATCGGCGACGGCACGCTCGGCGAGGGTGCGCTGTACGAATCCTTGAACATCGCCTCCAAGTGGGAACTCCCGCTCCTCATCGTTCTCGAGAACAACAGTTACGCGCAGAGCACCTCGCAGAAGCAGACGCTTGCCGGCGACATCTGCGCCCGCGCCGAGGCCTTCGGCATCCGCACCTTCGCCGCCTCAACGTGGGATGTGCCGCACCTGCTCACCACCGCCGCCAGCGCCGCGGGCTTCGTGCGCAAGAGCCAGGTGCCGGCGTTTCTCCGCATCGACACCGACCGGCTCATGGCCCACTCCAAGGGCGATGACAACCGCGACATTGCCGAAGTGAAGGGCTACTGGGCGCGCGATGCGATCACCCTGTTTGCCAGCGAGAAGCCCGCCGAGGCCGCCGCCCTGCAGGAGCAGATCAAGGCCCGCATCGATGCCGCCGTCGCCGCCTCCACCGATGCGCCCTACACGCCGGCGACGACCCCCGACGCCCACACGCCCGCGCCCACGCCGGTCTGGACGCGCACGAAGATCGACGGCTCCGAGCGCGTCGTGAACGTCATCCACGCCGCGCTCAAACGCAACATGGAGCGCGACCCCCGCATCGTCCTCATCGGCGAGGACATCGAAGGGCCCTACGGCGGCGCGTTCAAGGTGACCAAGAACCTGAGCCAGGAGTTCCCCGGGCGCGTCCGCAACACACCCATCAGCGAGGCCGCGATCGTCGGCCTCGGCAACGGCCTGGCCCTCAACGGGATGCTCCCCGTCTGCGAGATCATGTTCGGCGACTTCCTGGCACTCGCCGCCGACCAACTCCTCAACCACGCCTCCAAGTTCCGCTACATGTACAACGACCAGGTCTCCATGCCCCTCATCGTCCGCACACCCATGGGCGGCAAGCGCGGCTACGGGCCCACGCACAGCCAGAGCATCGAGAAGCACTTCCTCGGCCTGCCGGGCACCACCATGCTCGCCCTTCACCACCGCTTCGACCCCGGCCTGGTCTACGACACGCTGCTCACCACCATCAAAGAGCCGACCATCGTCATCGAGAACAAGATGCTCTACGGCGCAACCGTGGGCAGCGAATCCCCCGCGGGCTTCGTGTGGGAGCACGACGGCGAGCCCTTCCCCACGTCTCGTCTCCGCCCCGAGGCTTCGCCCGACCTCACCGTCCTCTGCTACGGCGGCATGCTGGCCGACGTGGAGAAGGCCGTCGAGAGTCTCTTTGACACGCACGAAATCGTGTGCGAAATCATCTGCCCAACGCAACTCTACCCGCTCAACCCTGCCCCGATCATCCAGTCGGTCCATCGCAGCGGACGCCTGCTGATCGTGGAAGAGGGCCTGGCCTTCGCCGCCTTCGGCGCCGAGGCCATCAGCCAGATCGTCGAGCAATCGCCCGGCTCGCTCCAGCGTGTGCGCCGCGTCGCCTCGCCGCGCCACCCGATTCCCTCGTCCGGCCCGCTCGAGAAGGCCCTGCTCCCGAGCACCGGCCACGTGGTCGCCGCGGCGGTGGAGATGATGCGCGATGTCTGACACGATCCCGATCCACGTGCCGCGAGAGAACGTCAACGACGAGACCGTCAAGTTGCTGGTCTGGCGCGTCCCCAGCGGGGGCAAGGTCGAGAAGGGCCAGCCCATCGCCGAACTCGAAACCAGCAAGACCAACTTCGAGATTGAGGCCCCCAGCGCCGGCTTCATCGCGCACTCCGCCCAGGCGGGCGAAGAGATCGCCGTCGGCGGCCTGCTCTGCAACCTCTGCGCCGATGCGGTGCCGCCCGCGCCCGCTTCCGGCTCCCGTGCCAGGGCCGACTCTGCCTCCGCCGCGCACACCCCCGCCGCTGCACCCGCGGCGTCCGGGCACGCCAACGGCAGCCACAAGCCCCTCGCCCCAGCCGACCACGCCGCGCTTGCCGAGATTGCCCCGCAGTCCACGCGCCTCAGCGCGAAGGCCCAGGAACTCGTCAAGGCCCGCGGCCTTGATCCGGCCCGCTTTGCCAACAAGGGCCTCCTCCGCGAACGCGATGTGCTGGAGGCTTTGGGCGAAGCGCCGGCCGCGGGCACGCGTGCTCCGGCCCCCACCCACAGCACTTCCAACCGCTTGCGTTCGCGCCCGACCGCCCCGCCCGTTGCCCCCTCCGCTGTCGCCACGCCCAGCGCACCCGCCGCCTCGTCTGGCTCGGGCCCCGTGCCTGCCGCAGGCGTGCCCTTCGCCACCACGGAACTCGCCCGCAGCAAGCGCATCGAGAACCGCTACCTCGCCTCCGGCCAGCAGCACACCGTCGCCAGCGTCATCACGGTCGCCTGCCCGACGCGCGGCCTGCGGGCCGCAGCCGCGGCATCCAAGACACAGGCCAGCACCACCGCCATCATCCTCTTTGAGGCCGCCCGCCTCCTCAAGAAGTACCCGCAGTTCAACGCCTTCCACGCAGACGGCGCGGCCAACACCTACCAGCAGGTCAACATCGGCTTCGCCGTCGATGGGGAGCACGGGCTGAAGGTGCCCGTCATCCGCGATGCTGATCAACTCGGCCTCGCCGCGATCTCCGAGCAGATCATGGAGTTCATGGTCCAGTACCTCAACAACCAGATCCCTGTTGCGGCGTTGGCCGGTGGCACCTTCACCATCACCGATCTTTCCGGCGAGGGTGTTTTCGCATTCCATCCGCTCATCAACCAGGGCCAGTCCGCCATCCTCGGCGTGGGCGCAGAGTTCTTCCCCCCCGGCAGCCGCGAGGGCATGTTCAACCTGATCCTTGCGTTTGATCACCAACTCTCCGAGGGTCGTGCCGCAGCCCGGTTCCTCAACGATCTGCGGTCTCGCCTCGACGGCTACGAGCAGGCCCTTGGCGGGGCGCCGGCCTCCGGCACCGCCCCGCAAGTTGAATGCTCCGAGTGCCTCACGCCGATGAACGAAGCGGCCAACCTGGGCTATCACATGGTCCAGGTGCTCGCGCCAGACGGAGCGACCCGCGTGGTCTGCTCCCGGTGCGTGCTCGGCCGCTGGTGAGAAGCACCCTATGGAAACGCAGGAAGCATTGCGCACCACCGTCGCGGAGTTCTTCGGCACGCAGCCAGAGCGCGTGGGGAGCGATTTCCCCATCTCCGGCCCGCGCATCCAGGGCTCCATGAGCCGCGCCCTGCTCGACGCGGCCATCCGCCGCCGCACCGGCGTCAAGGCCACCATCGTGCACACGGCCCGCACCTACGGCGAGATCGAGGCCGCCATTCTCGGCCTGCCGTCGGGAACGCCTTCAGCCACTCCATCAGCCTCGCCCGCCGTCAATGGCCACACGCCCGCGCCACCACAGACACAACCGCCCGCAGCCAACTCCGCCAGCATCGCGCCGGGAACGCGCTGCGGCATCGACGTCGAACTCATCGAGAACCTGCCGCAGGCCACCGACCACTGGGAGCACGAGTTCTACAAGGCCAACTTCACACGCTCTGAGATCGCCTACTGCCTGATGCAGGATGCGCCCGCCGTGCACTTCTGCGGCCGCTGGTGCGCCAAAGAGGCTCTGAAGAAGTGCGACGCGGCATTCCTCACCGAAGACCTCTCGCGAATCGAGGTCGTCTCTCACGAATCTGGCGCAATCTCGCTCCGCCACCACGCACCCGGCGGGTCCATCGACCTCCCCCACGCCATCAGCCTCTCGCACACGCCCCTCGTCGCCGTCGCCGTGGCGGTCTGCGGCGTGCCCACCGCTTCGCTGCCGAGGGCGGAGCCGCCTTCTACGAGCCCCGCCGGCAACCCCTCCGCTCCCACGCACACCCCGCAGCGGGTAGGTGGCAGCCGCCGCGTCACCCTGGCCTTGACCCTGCTGTGCATCGCCACTGCCGGGGTCGCCGTAGCGGCACTCATCCGCACGTTCCCGTGACGGCCCGAGGGACCGGCAGGCCCGCCGCGCGAATCTCACGCCCCCGGCGTGCGATCGACAGGTTTGTGTCGCTCGCGACGGAACCGATGTTGGCAACATCCGAATCATGGGGTACGCTGAAGCGCTGCGATTGCGCCCGCACCCAGGCGCATGCAGCGTTCGGGCAGCGGCCGGATGGGCCGGGAGTTCACCATGACGATGCGTCCTCGTTGGCAGCCACTCCTCAGCCTCACCCGCGTCACCGCCGCGGCGGCCGGCCTCTTGCTGGTCGCTTCTGCGGCCTTGCACGCGCGGCTGGGCGGGGGCGGCGCGGGCTCGAGCGTCTATGTGCCACCGCCCGAAGGCCTGCCAACCCCCCACCGCGAGGCCATCTCGCCGGATGCCGGCGATGGTGTCGCTCAGGCGCTCAACCAGCCCGCGCCACTCGCAGCGTTCGCCAACTTTGAGAGCCCGCACATCCATCCGCTGGACGTCACGCCGGACGGGTCCAAACTCCTGGCCGTGAACACGGCCGACGGTCGCCTGGAGGTCTTTGACATCACGCTCGGCGTGCCCGTGGGCCTGGGCTCGGTCAGCGTGGGCGTTGATCCGGTCTCCGTGCGGGCCCGCACCAACACCGAGGCGTGGGTCGTCAACCACATCTCCGACTCGGTGAGCGTGGTGGACCTCACCACCATGAACGTGACCCGCTCGCTCAAGGTTGATGACGAGCCCGCGGACGTGGTCTTCGCCGGGCCGCCCGGAACCACGCGCGCCTTTGTCTCCTGCTCGCAGGCCAACACCGTGCTCGTCTTCGATCCGGCCAACCTCGCCCTCCTCCCCACTCGCATCGCCATCAACGGCGACCGGCCCCGCGCCCTCGCCGTCAGCCCCGACGGCCTGAAGGTTTACGCCGCCATCTTCGAGTCCGGCAACAACACCACCGTCCTCGGCGGCGGCATCGCCATCAGCGGAACCCTCGCCTTTCCCCCCAACGCCGTCAGCGATGCCGCGGGCCCCTATGCGGGCGTCAACCCCCCGCCCAACGCTGGCGCGGCTTTCGAACCGGCCCGCTCCGCCGACGCGAGCGTGAACCTGCCGTCGGGCCTCATCGTGCGCAAGAACGCCGCGGGCCAGTGGATGGACGACAACAACCACGACTGGACATCCATTGTCTCAGGCGCCAACGCTGCCAAGAGCGGCCGGCCCTTGGGGTGGACGCTCTCCGACAACGACGTGGCCATGATCGACGCGGGCACCCTTGCCGTCTCCTACGCCAACGGCCTGATGAACCTGTGCATGTCCCTCGCGGTGAACCCCGCCACCGGCCTCGTGAGCGTGGTGGGCACGGAAGCCACCAACCAGGTGCGCTTTGAGCCCCGCGTCAACGGCACGTTTGTGCGTGTCGTCCACGCTCGTTTCGATCCGGCCTCGCCCGCCGCAACCACCAGCATCGGCGACCTCAACCCGCACTTGGACTACAGCGTCAGCACTCTGCCGCAGGTTCAGCGAGACCTCTCCCTCGGCGATCCGCGCCAGATGGTGTGGGAGCCCGCGGGCACGCGCGCATGGGTCGCGGGCATGGGCTCCAACAACATCGTGGCCGTAGACACTGCGGGCCAGCGTGTGGCCGGGCCGATCGATGTCGGCGAAGGCCCCACGGGCCTCGCCCTCGGTCCCGCGGGCCGCCTCTTCGTCCTCAACCGCTTCGCGGGCACGCTCGCCGTCATCGACACCGTTTCCGATGCCGTCATCACGTCCGTACCGTTCTTCGACCCCACGCCAACCGCCATCAAGGTCGGCCGCAAGCACCTCTACGACACCCACAAGAACTCCGGCCTCGGACAAGCCGCCTGCGCATCCTGCCACATCGATGCCAAGATGGACCGCCTCGCCTGGGACCTGGGCGACCCTTCCGGGGCCAACGCACCGCTCACCGACCGCAACCTGGGCTTTGGCGTGCTGGGCCTGGCCCCCCCGTTCGCCGCGCCCGCGTTCGAACCCTTCCATCCCATGAAGGGCGTCATGACCACCCAGACCCTGCAGGACATCATCGGCAACGAGCCCCACCACTGGCGTGGCGACCGCCGCGGCATCGAGGAGTTCAACGGCGCGTTTCTCGGCCTTCAGGGCGACGACACCAACCTGACCTCGCAGGAGATGCAGGAGTTTGAGGACTACCTCGCCACGATCATCTTCCCGCCCAACCCGTTCCGCAACTTCGATAACACGCTCCCCGCCAACCTCCCCCTGCCCGGCCACTTCCGCACGGGTCGCTTCGGTAACGCCGGTCAGCCCCTCCCCAACGGCAGCGCCTCCAGCGGCCAAACGCTCTACCGCAGCACCTCGCGCCGGCTCGACGGCGGCGCCTTCGCCTGCGTCACCTGCCACACGCTCCCCACGGGCATGGGCCCTGACGGCGCGTGGACCGGCGTCTCCTTCGCCCCCTTCGCCGTGGGCCCCAGCGGCGAGCACCACCTCGGCCTCGTCAGCGTCGACGGCTCGACCAACATCTCCATCAAGGTGCCACAACTCCGCAACATGTACAAGAAGGTCGGGTTTGACGCGACGCAGACCACCAACCGCGCCGGCTTCGGCTTCCTGCACGACGGCTCGGTCGACTCCATCGCTCGCTTCATCGCCGAACCCGCGTTCATTGTGAACAACGATCAGGAGGTTGCCGATCTGGTCGCCTTCATGCTCTGCCTCTCAGGCTCAGACCTCATTGGGGGCTCACCCACCAACCAGCAGGTTCTGCCCGGCCCCCCCAGCAAAGATGCCCGCGCCTCGGTCGGCCGCCAGATCACGTTCTTTGACCAGGCCCCGGACTTCAACAGCACCACCCTGCTCGGCCAGATGGTGACCCAGGCCGCCGCCGCCAAGGTGGGCCTCATCGCCAAGGCCCGCACGGGCAACGCCTCCCGCGGCTTCCACTACAACGCCGGTCTCTTCCGGTCCGACCGCGCCACCGAAACCTTCACGCAGGCTCAACTGCTCGCCCTGGCAGGCCCGGGCAGCGAGGTCACGTTCACCGTCGTCAAGTCTGGCACGCAGATTCGCCTCGGTGTTGACCGCGACGGCGACGGCTTCTTTGACCGCAACGAACTCGACGTCTGCTCCGACCCGGCCGACGCGGCCTCGGTCCCCGGCGGTCCCGGCAACCTCGACTACAACCGCGACTTCAACATCAACCCCGACGACGTGGGCGACTTCATCACCGACTACTTCACGCTGCCGCCGCTCCCCGGTCCCGGCGGCTACGCCATCGCCTGCCCCGAGAACGACCCGCCCTACGCCACGGGTTACAAGGCCGCGTACATCTCGGGCGGGTCAGGGCAGTGCCACGAGCCTTATCCGGATAACTTGGGTGATTACATCACCGACTATTTTCTAGGGGCGTGTGGTTCTTGAGGATTCTGTGATCGCCGTGGATGCCACCGACAGGTGCGCACGACGGCCCCCCACGAACCAACACCGCCACGTTCAAACACCGATGGCGGCGCACGGCAGGCCAAAAAAGTCGCCCCGCTGTTGCGGGGCGGCCTTGAACTCCCCAGTCGCCCCCGATCTCCACCGCCGAAATCGGGCCAACCCTTCCGGGTTCGCCGCTCCGTTGATGCTTGCTGGCTCACCGATTTGGCCCGCGTGCTGCGTCGGGAGAGCCGGTGTGGTCGGGTTCGCAGAGCGTGCTGCGTACGCGTGAGTAGGGCCACAAGTCGTGCCGCATCAACGAGTTTGGTAGGCAGGCGTGCCGAATTCCACCCAAGCGGCGATGCCCGCGAGTCAAGCCCACTTGACTAGTGGTTCGTGCTCGTAAAGGCTGCTTGACTAGCGCCTCAACTTCACTCCGCCTCAAACGCCTGGCTCCGAAACCTCAGCACCCGGCAGTTTTCCGAAACCACCCGAACAACTGGCTGGTCGATGCCCTCGGGGATCTCCGCTTGGATTTCGAGCGTCACAGTCACATGGGCGTCCTTCAGGCCCGTCAGGTGGGCCAGCACCTCCAACCAAATCCGGTCCGCCACTTCGCCAGCCAGCCACCAGCCCGGTCAGCCGCCGGGGGCCAGAGCAACATACTCAGAACAGATGCGGCACGCGACGCGGCGGCTGACAGAAATGAATCCCGCGCTCCGGATCGCCTCCAGCACGCGCGCCGGCGGGATGCACCGGTCGATCGTCTGCCAGTAGTAGCGCCACAGTTCGGGCGTTCGCGGTGAGAGACCCGCGAGCGTGCCCGCGAGCCGCGACACCGAGCCCAGATACGCCCGGAGCAGCCCCCGGCCGATCCTGGTTCCGGGGCGCGTGATCTCGAGAATGCAGACCCGCCCGCCGGGCCTGAGGACCCGTCGAAACTCGGCCAAAGCGCTGGAAAGATCTTCGACGTGCCGGAGCGCGTACCCCACCGAAACGAAGTCGAACGTGGCATCGGCGAAGGGCAGCGCTTCGGCGGTGCCAACAACCGTTTCAATCCCCAGCCGCTCACGTGCCCGACGCATCATCTGCACACTCGGATCGATGCCCACAAGCCGCCCGCCGGGGCCGATGATGGAAAGCGCTTCGCCCGCGACCAGCCCGGTGCCCGTGGCCACATCGGCCACATGCATGCCGCTCGCCAGGCCCGCCCGGAGCAGGGCCTGACGGCGGTACCACCGGCCGGAGCCGAGAGACAGCCAGGCCTCCATGCGGTCGTAGTCCCCGGCGGTCTCGTCGAAAATCGAGGTCAGAAAGCCCCGCTTGTCGGTGTCGCGCGAGTACGAGCCCGCAATCGCGGGGTGCGGAGCCAGCAATGGGGCCGCCCGCTGCGGGCAGTCAGACGCGGATGACTCGGGCGCGGAAGTTGCCATGCTGGTTTCTACCTTGGGCGTGAAAGCGCGGCGTTCCGCGTTCGGGACGCGTGGGCTGCGCCGTGCCCAGCCGCGTTGCACACTCACCCGGGTATCGGGACACTACACGTCACGCCCGCCGAACCACAATCACCCGGAATCCCGGTTCCCCCGCAGCGTGCGCCCAGCCAGCCAAAGCGTATCAAGGTGCCGCCACGGCCACGCAGGCGAGTGCCCGCGCCCTCCACCGCCACGCACCCCCCAATCGAGCGGGAGCATCGCCCGCGCACGTCTGGACGGGAGCACGGCCTTCGTTTATGCTTGGTGGGGGCCACCGCATGGCCCGAGCCACACAGCGGGTCCACCCTGCGAGCGGACGTATGCCTGCACATGACACGCTGAACCGCGTGAAAAACGTCATCCGGACCGGCCTGAAACTGGATGGTCGGGTCGTGCTGAGCGATGACATGGCCCTCGCGGGCGGCGAGTATGACCTCGATTCGCTCGACATCCTGCTGATCGTCACCGGCCTGGAGAAGGAATTCGGCATCACGATCAACGACGCGGCGATGAGCAAGTCGGCGTTCGAGAGCGTGGCATCGCTGGCCGTGTTCGTGGATTCGTGCGCGGCCACACGAGAGACGGCCGGCACAACCGCCCAGGCCAAGCCATGAGCCGAATCGGCACGCAACGCGACCATCTGCCCGGGCCGCGGCGGGGCAATCCTTTCCCGCCCGTTTCGGAACGGGGTGAACTCACCGCTGGCTCTGCCGTGCGGGCCTCAGCAGACGGCGCGGGTTGGCCGAGCATCACCCAAGGACGGCCCCAATGAACCAGCCCCGCCGCACGGCCACGATGTGGGTGGTGTGCCTAGGGAGCGCCAGCGTGGCGAGCATGGCGGTCGCCCCTTCAAAGACCCAGCCACGCCCGGCGCCAGCCGCGATCCGGCCGGCGCAAGACGTGATGCCCGATCCGGCGGCGACGGCATCAGACCGCGCGTTTGAGGAGCGGCTTGCCGCGCTCGATACCGCGATGGGCAGGGTCGCGGATTTCAGAGCCAACTTTGAGCAAAGAAAATACACTCCCCTCCTGAAGAAGCCGCTCGAATCCCGGGGCATCCTGACATCCCGGGGCCGGCTGGTTCGGTGGGAGACCACCCAGCCGCGGCATCTGATCGTCGTCATCGAACCGGCCCCCGAGGCCCAGCCACGGGGCGCAGCCGGTGAGGACGCGCCGAACACACCAGCGACGCCGTTCCAGCCCACGCGGGCCGCGGCTCCCGGAGAGATTCGCGTGTACTACCCCGCCGAGGGGCTCTGCGAAGTCTATCCGATCGACGGTGCGCTGAGCGACCTGGCTGGCGCGCCGCTGCCTCGCTTGGCTGACCTGCGCACGCGCTTTTCGCTCATGCCGATCCCCGCGAGCGAACTGGGCGGGCCAGTGGGCAACCCGGCATTTATCGGCCTTCTCCTCCTCCCCGCCACCGACCAGGTGCGAACGCACCTCGAATCGATCAAGGTGCTGATCGACGAAACGATCCCCGCAGCCACCAAGGTCGTCGTCTCCGATGGAGACGGCGAACGCACGGAGATCGTTCTCACAGCGATCCGCACCAACACGGGCCTGACGGAGGCCGACGTGCGACTCTCGTTGCCGACGGACGTGCGGCTTTCTCGCCCCCTGGGCGTGGGCCAGCCCAGATAAGATGCGGGCAAGCCGATGGCAATCGACACCGCCACTATCCCGACCGCCGCGCACCGTTCTCCTCACCCTGATGCGCCGCACCTGCCGTTGTCTGTTCCGCCTTGGGCCCGGGCCCTCTGCCCCCGGCTCGAAGCCTCCCGCCCCTTGCCGTGTGCGTTCCCCGGAGCATCGGCACATCTGAACACGCACGTGGGTCCGGGGCACACCCTTGCGTCAGCCACGCTCACGGGGGTGGGCTCGCTCTCCCCGGGCGCTTTTCAGGCCGCCGCCACCGGCGCGATCCTCGCCGTTCTGGACACCCTGGCCGGCACGGCCGCGCCACACCCCGTGCGAGTGTGGAACTTCATTCCCGACATCCACCGCCCGATGCGGCCGGGGATAGACCGATACCGCCTCTTCAACGCCGCAAGGTTCCAGGCCTTTGCGCAGTGGTTCGGCGCGGCGGACGCCCCCACCCCGGCAACCTTCGGGGCGGCGCTCCCGGCCGCCTCAGGGGTGGGCCATGACGCGGATGAACTCTCGATCCACGCCCTTGGTGCCGCGTTGCCCGGGCGGTCTGTCGAGAACCCGCGGCAAACACCGGCGTTTGAGTATTCGACCGCCCACGGCCCCCACCCGCCCTGTTTTTCGCGCGCGATGATCGCCGACCTGGCATCAACGCCTCACAACCCGATGCTCTTGGTGTCGGGTACCGCCAGCATCCGCGGCGAGGATTCGACGCACGACGGCCGCCTCAGCGCGCAGTTCGACGAAACCATCGCGAACCTCGAACAACTTGTCCGGAACATCCGCGGTCCGTATGCCTTCTGCCTCTCGGGCGTGGAAACGGCGCGCGTCTACCACTCGCGAATCACCGACCGGGCGTGGCTTGAGCACACCGTCCGCTCACGCCTGCCGCGCTCGGCTTCGATCGACCTTGTACCGGTGGCCCTGTGCCGGCGCGAGTTACTGGTGGAGATCGAGGCCACGATCAGGCCCACCCCCGCCAACGCGTGCGGCCGAGCGTGCAAGGCATGAGTCATGGCGCGCAATCAGAGGTTCTGCTGGCGCTCGCAGGTCACGGCCTTTCTCGCCCGCACGCGATCGCGGCGGCGGAGATCGACGAGTCAGGGCGAATCGCCCGTTCACACACCTATTCCGCCCTCGCGGGCTCCGTCGCCCGGCGAGCCGCCCACCTCGCCGCAGCGACCCGGGCCGGCGACACGGTGATCGGCGTGTTGCCCTCGGGCATCGATGCCGTCGCCTTCCTCCTCGCCGCGCTGGGGGCGGGTGTGCGCTGGGCACCGATGGATGCTCGGGCCGCGCCCGCCGAGATACGAGCCCTCGCTCAGCGCACGGGAGCGAAGTTGGCGGTGGTTCGAGCCGCACCAGCCGCGCCAGGGGCGCTCGCCGGTGTTTGCCCGCTCCTCACCTTCCCCGAGGGCGACGGCGACCACGAACCTCTCGGCCCGCGCGCCAGCGCTGGCGCCGGCCCGGAGAGCCCCCGCGGCGCCCCCTTGCTGCGGGGCAGCACCGGAGCGATCGTGCTCGCCTCATCGGGCACCACCGCACGGCCCAAACTGGCCCTGCGCGAGTCGGCGGCGCTCGACGCCGATGCCGCGGCGGTGATCGCCGGCACCGCACTCACATCGGCCGACTGCGTTCTCGTCGCCACGTCGCTGTCGCATTCGTACGGTGTCGATATGCTGCTGGCGACGATCAGCGCAGGGGCCGCGCTCCATATCGCGACAGGGTTCAGCCCCGCGGCGATCAGGCATCAGGTGGACTGCTGCGCCACCGTGCTCCCCGGCGTGCCCTTCACCTTTGAGGCCCTCGCGCGCGCGGCCCCGATGTCGCCGGGCCGCCTCCGCCTGGCCCTGTCGGCAGGGGCACCCCTGCCCGCACGCGTGCGCAAAACGTTCACGGCCACTTGGGGCATCGCCGTCGGGAATCTGTACGGCGCGACAGAACTCGGCACCGTGGCCATGAACGTGCCCGCCGGCGCGGCGGCCGGTGCGGCCCCGGCCGGCTTCGTGGGAAAGCCGCTGGGCGGGGCGCGGTTTCGCATCGTTGACCCCGCCGACCCGCGGCGGCAACTGGCCGCCGGAGAGGAGGGCCACCTGGCCGTGTGGTCGCCGTCGATGCTCAGCCGGTACCTCGACGAGGAAACGCCTCTCATAGACGGTCATTTTCTAACGGGCGACCTTGCGCGCCTGGACACCGAAGGATCACTCTTCATCACCGGCCGCCTCACGCACCTGATCGACCTGGGCAGTTTCAAGGTCAACCCCCTCGAAATCGAGGCTCAACTGCTGGACCATCCGGGCGTCGCCGACTGCGCCGTGGTGCCCGTTCACGCCTCCGAGACACGCAGCCGCCTGCGCGCGCTCATCGTGCCGCGCGAGGGACACGAACCCGCGACACCCGAATTGCTGCGTGCATTCCTGCGCCCGCGACTCTCGGCGAGCAAAATCCCGCGCGCGTTCGACCTCGTCGCATCGCTCCCCAGGTCCTCCAGCGGGAAACTCCTCCGTGGCCAGTGCTGACCCGCCAACCCGTGCCGCGCACCTGCTGGGGGTCGCCTGCGCACTCTGCTGCCTGGGCTGTGCGGGAAGAGCGGTTGAGTGGCCGCTGCCGACCTACCCGACGATGTCGGACGAGGAGTCCCTCCGGGTGATCGCGCTGCGCCAGGCCCGGATCACCACCGTCTCGGCACAGTGCGACATCTTGCTGACAGATGCGGACGGTCAGCGCGTACACCTTGACGGCGTGTTGCTCGCCATGCCGCTGGCACCAACCGGGCCACGCGTTAGGCTGCGGGCGTGGAAACTTGGCCGGCCCGTGTTCGACCTCACGCTCACCGACGGCACAGCGTGGCTCATTGCGCCGGAGAACGCGCCCTTGAACGACCGGGGCACGCCCTCGTCCGGCCTCCCCCCACCCCCGGCAGACGCTGCGGCCAGCCCTGCCCGGCGAATCGGGGCAGCGCTGGACCGCATCGGTCCTCGGTTCTTTCAGGCCGCAACGGTGGTGCGCTCATCGCCCGAGACGATCACGGCCACTGGTGCCGGGGCCGACAGCACCACGTGCGAGATCGATCGGGTCACGCTGACACCGCGCCGGTTCATCCCAGGCGGTGCAACGGACAGTGCTGGCACCGCCAGCGACCTGCGCCTGAGCGAGTACCGGCTGATTGGTGAGATCGTGTGGGCCCACCGGCTTCGCCTGAACGGCCCGGGCGGGGCAGCCGACGTGTTGATGTCCGACGTGGAACTCAACGGCGACCTTCCCCCCGGCGCGTTCACACCCCCGGTTCGGGCCCGGCGATTCCCATGACCGAGCGTCGCGCCTCGCCTCAACCCGTCGATTCGGCCATGCCCCTGGAGGCCGCCGCGAGCATGGCCCGGTGGAGCGCCCGCCACCCGGTGGTCGTCATCACGGTCTGGGGCATCGCGCTGGTCCTCGCGTGCTTTCCGCTCAGCCGCCTCACCATCTCAGGCTCGCTCCCCGCGATGCTCGGCCAGAGCGCGCGAGCCGCCGCCGCAACCCAGCGCATCACCAGCGGATTGCAGACCGGCGACGACCTGCTGGTCGTGGCCGAGGTTGCACCTGAGCAGGCCGGGCCACACGGCAGCCCGTCCGCGGACGCCGCGAAACGCGACCTCGCCGCCTTTGCGCGGCGCTTCACGTCGTCCATCATGGGCGACCCCGCCGCGGCGGGACTGGTGGCGACCGTGCATTCCGGCACCCCAGACGCCCTGGTCCGCTACGCCCGTGAGGTGGCCCTGCCCAGCGCCGCGTTCTTCCTGACCCAGGCCCAGTTCGAGGCGGCACTGCGGAAGTTGCAGCCCGATGAGATTCGTGCACAAATTTCCCGCAACGAGTCTCTGGTGGCGGCGGCGGGGCCCGCGGCGGGCGCGCTGAGCGCTCAGGTTCTCCGCGACCCGCTCCGCCTCTTCGAGGTTGCGCGGCCCGAGGGCGGCTCGGGGCTCGATTTCCCGCAGTTTGGCGGCGCGGTCCAAGTGGAAGCGCTCATCCAGAACCACGATTCCGCACCCGCTCCGGGAGCGCCCGCCCCCGAACTCTCCGCCGACGAGCGCGCGATCCTCATCCGCGTCGGCAGTGTCGAGCCGGCCGGTAACCTCGATGTCGCGCGTCGCCTGGTTGACCTTGCCACCCACCACACGGGGCGTGCGAACACCTCGCATCTGCGCGTGCATATCGGTGGCCCGGCCGCGATCGCGGCCGCCGCGGCGCGGGCGATGCGACGGGATGCATTGTGGGCGACGGGCATCTCCGTGGCCCTCGTGGCGGTGCTGTTCGCGGTGTTCTACCGGCGTTGGTCCGCCGCGCTGCTCGTAGGTGGCGCGGCGTGCGCGGGCATGTTCGTGGGTGTGGGCTCAGTGGCTGTTTTTCTTGATGAGGTCTCACCGGTCGGGGCCATGGTGGCGGCATTGCTGGTCGGGCTGGGCACGGATTACGGCATCCATTTTCTTTCGCACTACGACGGCGCGCGCGCAGCAGGGCACGGCAGCGCAGAGGCCGCAGCCCGGACCGCCCGGCAGATGGCCGTTCCGATCGCCACCAACTGCCTCACGAGCATCTTTGGGTTCGCGTCGCTCTGGCCGTCGCAGATCAAGATGCTCAGTGACTTTGCCGCCCTGGGCGGGGCGGGGCTGCTCGGGGCGCTGGTGGCGGTCTTCTTGCTGTTGCCCGCAGTGCTGAGCGTTGCGGACCGGAACCAACCCCACCGCGCCTCAGGCATCCACGGCCTGGGCAGGGTCGCCGACATGATCGCCCGCCGGCCCCGTTCGGGCACGGTGGTCTGCGGCGTGGCGCTCGCCACGGCCGTGCTGGCCGCCGCGGGCCAAGGCTTTTCGCTGCGCTTGGAGCCCGACGTGTCGGTGTTGCACCCACGCCCCAACCCGGCCCTGGATGCCACGCGGTTCATCATGGAGCGATTTGTCGGCCGGGGCGAGGTCGTGCCCATCGAGGTCGAGAGCCCGTCGCCCGAGGGGCTGGTGGCCGCGGCCCACGACACCGCCAACGCAATCCGTGGCGCAAGCCCGCCCCTTCCGGGCTTGGTCCGGGTCACGGGGCTGCATCAACTGGTGCCCGACCCGCGGACGGCACCGGGCAGGGCGGCCCGCCTCGCCGCGTTTGATAGCGCCCGCGCGTTCGCGGCGTTCGATCAGGCGCTCGACGCGAGTGCCTTCGACCCGACGGCCTATGCCGGGTACCGGCGGCGGTTGACTTCGCTCCTTGCCGCGCACGAACCCCCGACGATCGCGGACGTAATGTCCGTTCCGGCCCTCTCGCAGCGTGTGCTTGTTCGCACGGCGGCGGGCGGTTCTCGCCCGCCACCGGCGCGCACGGTCCTGCTCGTGTTGTTCGCACAACCGCTGGCCGACCGGGCCGTTCGCACGGCCACGATCGGTGCGCTGACGGCCAGCCTGAACGCCCAGCCTGGCGCAACCGTGGCCGGGTTCGCGGCCGTTGCAGATGAACTCGATGCCGCCGTGCGGGCCGACCTGCCACGTTCGGTGGCGCTCTCGATCGGGCTGGTGCTCATGTGGCTGCTCATGGTTTTTCGCCGACCGCTCGACGTGCTGCTCGCCCTCCTCCCGCTGGTGTTCGCGGGCGGCACCACCGTGCTCTTTATGATGGCCACACGCCAGAGCCTGAACCCGATAAACTGCATAGCCATCCCCCTGCTTGACGGCATTGCCGTTGACGCCGGGGTGTTCCTCGTGGCGGCCGCTCGTACGCACGGCACAACCCGTACCGGCCTCGTCAATCACCTGCGCTCGACCACGCACGCCGTGATCCTCGCCGCGGCCACCACGTTCACGGCGTTCATGGCCCTAGGCATGAGCCACACACCTGCGATCCGGTCACTCGGCATGGTGGCCTCTGTGGGCATCATCGCCGCGCTGGGCGCGGCCCTGCTGCTGCTGATGCCGATCCTGATCCTCCGGGCGTCGCCGGTGTCCGCGGCGAAGGCTCCGCAGGCTTCAGTCCCATCCCGGTCCGGTCCATAGCCGCGAGAAGGGTTGTGTGGAGGGCCACTAGGGCCTCAACGAGCGCCGCTTCAAGGCGATCACCCAGCACCTCGGGCCGCAGCGGCTCACCATAGATGATGCCGTAACGGGAGCGGAACAGCGGCAGCCAACTGCGCGGCCTGCGATAGGCGGCCGAGTCCACGATCACACACGGCACAACGCACGAGCGGCTGAGGGCGGCGATGCGGCCGATGCCGGGACGGATTCGTCGGGTCGAGACCACCGACTCGTCTCCCGATCGAAGGCCACCTTCGGGGAACATGCCCACCATCCGGCCGCGCGAGAGCCTTCCCAAGATGATCCGGACCGTCTTGCTGTCGGGTCGTGTCCGATCGAGCGGAAAAGCGTTGAGCGAGCCGTAGAACCAGGCGAGGATGGGATTGCGGAAGACCTCCACGATGCTTACAAAGTCAAGCAATCTGGGCGTGTGCGCGATGAGCAGGGCCACGTCGTACGCGCTCTCATGCGTTGATGCCAGGATGCAGGCACCCGCGCTGCCGGGACAATCGGGGCCAGTGCGCCGGCCCGCCGCGCGCGGAACATGCTCAACGCCGAGCACAACGGGCATCGCGCTCAGCCAGAACACCGGCCTGCCCACGAACCGGACGAACCTGTAGAACGCATCACCCATGGGGCATGGCTCCGCGGGCACCTCGCTTACGGGATATCGGTGTCGCGCAGCCCGGTGCGCGCAAGCAGGTCGTTGTAGGTGCGCACGAACTCGGCTTCCAGCCGATGGGCTGTGTCCAAACGGTCAGCGCGACGGGAGCCGCTCCCCCGGGCGGGAAGCACCTCGCGACCGAACGCGACCCACACTCGCCCGCGCCGGAAGGGTACCCACGCAGCAGGGCGGTTGAGCGTGTGAGTCCCCAGCACCACCACCGGCACAATCGGCAGCCGCGCCGCGACGGCGATCGTGCAGGCTCCGTGCTTGATCGGCCCGGCGCGCATGGCCGAGCACGCCCCCTGCGCCACGCCGCCCTCGGGAAACATGCCCACCACGTCGCCTGCGCGTGCCAGTGCCACCGCCTTGCGCACCGCCGGCAGAGCGTTGCCGAAGCGGTCAACGGGGAACGCGCCGCCCAGGCGTAGCACCGCCGCGCCCCACCGCCAGCGATAGAACTCCACCCGGGCCATCCATCGGATGCGGCGCCGGAGGATCGCCCCGACAATGAATGGCTCGAGGTGGCTGTGGTGCGTGCTGGCCAGGATGAAGCCGCCCGGCCGCTGAGCGCGATCGGCATGAACCACCACGCCGCGGATGCACTGAAGCCTGATGAATCGGCACGCCAGCCAGCACAACCAGTAGAACGCGGGTATCACAGGGTTGGTGATGGTACGATTCCGCGCGGCCGACGGCGATCGTGTCTGAACGTTGGGCGGCCGCCACACCCGTGGCCGAACCGGGTGCTGGCCAACCACACCACGGGCATGACCACGTATGCGCTCAGTCGGCACGCTCGGCCAACCCGAGAGCAAGTCGCACGCGCCCCACCGTGCCCCGCGTGACGAACGCCTCCACTCCGACCGGCCGCCCGTCGCGGGCCCGCCCCGTGCAGCCTCCCGCCTGCTGGGCACTTTCTTCGCGCTCGCCGCGAGCTCACCGCAACTGGCCGTCGCCCTGAGGCCCCTCGTGGTGCCGCTCGTGCCGTTATTTTCCGCCGGGATACGCGCGAGCACACGGTGTAACGCCGGCCGTATTTTCGGCCGGCCGCTGGGACCTGCCGAGCAGCGGGCCTTTACCCGGCAGGTGGTCGCCAACTTTTACGCGTTCGTTACGGATCTGGGGCGCGTGAGTCGGCTCGCGGCAGATGCCCGCCTGCCCGATGACCTCGTGGGGAACGTCTCCGGCGAGAGCGAGTATCGAGCCGTCCGGGCCGGCAGGCGGGGCGCCGTGCTTGCCACGGCCCACTTGGGGTCGTTCGAGGCGGGGCTTCTCGCCCTGCGGCGCGTCGAACCGATCGTCCACGTCGTCTTCAAGCGCGACCCGTGCGCCCCCTTCGAACGGATGCGCTCGGCGCTGCGACGCTCGCTGGGCGTGCGGGAAGCGCCCGTGGACGACGGCTTGCCAACATGGCTCCGCCTCCGCGACGCGCTGCTCCGCAACGAGGTGGTCGTGATGCAGGCCGATCGCGCCCTGCCCGGTCAGCAGTCGGCCGTGGTCACCTTTCTCGGCGGGAGCCTTCGGGTTCCCACCGGCCCGGCCCGACTCGCCCGCCTCACAGGCAGCCCCATCGTGCCCGTCTTCGCGGTGCGGCGCGCCGACGGACGGCACGACATTCACCTGGGGCGGCCGATCGACGCGAACGAACCGGGCAGCGCAGGGGGCGATGGTGCCGTCCTTGCCCTCGCGCGAGCGATCGAGGCGGTGGTTGCAAAGCACCCCGCCCAGTGGCTGGTGCTCGACACAGTGTTTGAGGAGGACCGCCGTGCCGGACGCTGAAGGCACCCGTCGTACAGACGATGACCAGCGGATTGTGCTGACCGGCATCGGTCTGTGCACGAGCCTGGGGGCTGATGCCGAATCCACGTGGCGGGCGATCCTCAGCGACAGGGTGGGCATCGGCCCGATGACCGAGATCGAGTCTCCGCTTCCTATCGGCAGCGAGGGTGGCCAGGCGGCGGCGCTCCCCCCCGACTACCGGCCCGACCTTCCACGGGAAGCCCGCGCCCTGCGCTGGACCATCGAGCACGCGCTGGCGGACGGCGGCATCAAGGACGCTTATCGGTCCAGCGGGGGGGCAGATCGCCGCTGCGTGATGCTCGGCACGACGCTGCACGGTCTGCGCGCGGGTGGACGATTCCTGCGATCCGGCCGGGCCGAGGAACTTCGCATGTTTCTGGCGGGCGCGACGGCGGCTCACGCGCTAGCGGGGCTGGGGCTTGAAGGCGGCTGCGCCACCACCTGCTCGGCGTGCTCCTCCAGTTTGGGTGCCGTGGCGCTTGGCGCCACGCTGCTGCAATGCGGAAGGGCCGATCTGGTTGTCGCGGGCGGCTACGACGCGATCAGCGAATACTCATGGGGCGGGTTCAACGCACTCCGCCTCATAGCCCCGGCGGCGCTCAGGCCCTTCTGCGTCGGCCGGCAGGGGATGAAGGTGGCCGAGGGCTACGGCATTGTCATCCTCGAACGGGCCGCGAGCGCTCGCGCACGTGGGGCACGGGCAATCGCGTGCCTGAGCGGCTGGGGCGAGTCCGCCGATGCGTATCACCTCACGAAGCCGCACCCCGGAGGCGAGGGGCCGCTCGCCGCCATGCATGCCGCGCTCGCGCAGGCGGGCATCGCCCCGGGGGCCCTCGGGCTCATCACCGCGCACGCAACCGGCACGTCCGACAACGATGCCGCCGAATTCGCCGCGCTATCGGCCCTGCTGGGGCCTTGCCTGTCGGCGGTGCCCGTGGTGGCGCACAAGAGCCGGTTGGGCCACACGCTCGGGGGCGCAGGCGCGATCGAATTGGCCCTGGCGGCCATGACTCTGCGAGATCAACTCGCCCCTACCACCGCGAACATTACCCCGGCCGATGTCGAGTTTGACGGCCTCAGGGTGCCGACCGGACCCGCGGTAGAGCGCGAAATCAATCACACCCTGAACATCTCGCTGGGCTTCGGCGGGGCCAACACCTGCGTGGTTCTTTCACACCCCGGAACCACCCCGGCGCCGCCCGCCGCGCCCGCCGCGCCCGCACCCTTCGCGCACATGCCCTGCATCACGGGCATGGGCATATTGCTGCCCGGGGCGATCGGGCTTGCGGAGTTCGCCGTGCGCGCAGGCCAAGCGGGACGCACACCCCCATACACCCCGCTGAGCGATGCCGCGCTCGCCGAGTTTTCCACCGCACGGCGGGCCCGCCGGATGAGCCCTTGCGTGAGGTACGCGCTCGCCGCGGCCGAACTCGCGCTCCGCGATGCCGCGCTGCTCGACGACCACGCACGGCTCGCCACCGCCTCGTGCCTTCTCGGTTCGATGCACGGTTCGATCGGTTTCTGCACCGACTATTACTCGCAGATCGTTCGTGAAGGCGTGCTCGCCGCGAACCCGGTGCTCTTCGCGGAGGGCGTTCCCAACGCCCCCGCGGCTCACATGAGCACCGCCTTCCGCATTCAAGGCTCGTGCCAGATCATCATCGGCGCGCGCACTGCCGGGCTGGACGCGCTGGCGCTCGCGGCCCTGCGCGTGCAGAGCGGGGCATCGCGGGTGGTGCTGGTGGTCGCCACCGAGGAGCAGAGCGACACGGCCGATGCTGCGTACACCACGCTCGGCCTGCGCGCCAACACACGCGGCGCGCCCACGGGCTTTACGAGTTCGCACGGGGCCGTCGCCTTCGTGGTCGAAGAGGCGGCATCCGCGGCCGCGCGAGGCGCCCAACCGTGGGCACGGCTCGGGCGATCGGCCGCGGCCTTTCTCGGACCCGCGGGTGTGCCGCGGGCCGTTGCGCGCGTCTTGGAACGGCTGGGCGCTCCGACCTGTGTCGTCGCCTCGTCGAACGGTACCTGGCTGGACCGCGCCGAGGCGGCGGGCATCCGGCACCGGTGCCGGTCGCGCACCCAGGTCCTGTCGGCAACCGCGGCGTTCGGTGAACTGTTCGCGGCAACCCCGCTCGCGGGGATCGCGCAGTCGCTGATCGCCCGGCCCGGCCCGGGGGCGTTCACCTCCCTCTGCACAGACTGGAACGGTCCCGCGACCGCGATGAACATCGAACCGGTCGATCGACCGGGGCCGGGCATCGGCTGACCCGCGTCGCGTGATCGGCGTAAGGGAGCGCCGGCCCTCACGCCGGACCTAGCATCATTCCGGCGCCTTCCAAATTCTGTCGGCGCCGCGCGGGCTAGCACGTCAACTTCGGCACGTTTTTCCGGAGCGCCGCATGAAGGAACCCTACGACGTGGTGATCGCGGGCGGCGGCCCGGCTGGCTCAACCGCGGCCCTGGTGCTCGCTCGGACGGGACTGCGGGTGTGCGTGCTGGAGAAGGACCGGCATCCTCGGTTCCACATCGGCGAATCCATCCTGCCGCGCACGTCGCCGCTGCTGCGAGAACTGGGGATCGAGGACCGGATACTCAGCCTGACGCACGTGCCCAAGTACGGTGCAGAGTTTGGCTTCGGTGATTGCCACACCACGCGCAAGTTCACCTTCAACGATGCGCTGATCAAGGGCACGCCCGTGTTCAACATCGAGCGGTCGATCTTTGATAAAGCCCTTTTGGACCTCGCCCGCGAGGCCGGGGCGGACGTGCATGAGAGCACGCCGGTGCGCGCGGTTTCCAGGCTCGCGCCGGGCGACATCCAAGTTGAAACCGATGCGGGTCCGGTCCGCGGCCGCGTGCTGCTGGATGCCTCCGGGCACGGCACGATCGTGGGCCGCACTCTGAACCAACGTCGCGGCTTTGACGACCCCCACCTCCAGAAGGTCGCGTACTTTCAGCACTTTGAGCACGTCGAACGCCCCCCGGGCAACGAGACGGGCCACCCCTGCATCATCATGTGCGACGAAGGCTGGTTCTGGCTCATCGGCCTCAGCCCCACCAAAACCAGCGTCGGCTTCGTCACGCGCCCCGCGTTTGTCCGCACCATCGACGTGCCCGCCACGGGTTTGCTCGCGTGGGCGATCGCGCGCTGCCCGGTGGTGCGGCACCGGATGCGGAACGCGACCGGCCCCGGCGAAAACATCGTCCTCTCCGACTTCAGTTATCGCTGCCGCCCGTACGCAGGCCCCGGGTACTTCCTCGTCGGCGACGCGGCCTGCTTCCTCGACCCGATCTTCTCCACCGGGGCCACCCTCGCCATGATGACCGGCAACCACGTCGCGGGCCTGGTGGCTCGCACGCTCCGTGGCGAAATGACGGACGGGGCCGCACGGCGTCAGCACATCGCCTTTGTTGAACGCACCACCAGGCCGTTCTGGCGGCTCATTCGCAACTACTACCGGCATCCCTTCCGCGAACTGTTCATGGACGGCAGCGGACCCCTTCAGATGCCGGGGGCGATCATCTCCGTGCTCGCAGGCCAAGTCTTCCCCCGTGTTCCATGGGCGCTGCGCTGGCGGCACCGCGCCTTTGACCTGTGCGTGTGGCTTCAGCAGTACGTGCCGCTCGCGCCGCGCCGAGCGCCTTTCAGTCTCCTGTCGCAACACCCGCAGCCGCCCGCGTTCCTGTGCGAACCGTCGCGGGAACAACTTCACCATCGGGCGAGCGCCACGCCACCACCCCCTCCGCTGGTGGCAACGGCGTAACTGGCACTCGCGGCGGGTCTGCTCCCACAAGACCCCGCGGCACACGATACAGCAACGCGAGCGCCACTAAGTAGCCCACCGGGCCCAGCACGGCAGCTACCACCACGCCCCCAAGAGCCCACTCCGCCGCGCCCGTCCGCAGCAGGCCCAGCAGGCCAGCAGTGCTCGCCGGCGCATCCAGACCCGTGGGCCACGCGCCCCGCACCAGCAGATGGCCCACGACGGCCGACGCGAAAACAAAGACGAAGCCCAGCGGGGGCGTTGACAGACTGGACACACCCACCACCGCCAGCGGGTGCAGGCGAAACCGAGCGGCAAGCCACAGGCACGTTACGGTCTTGACACCGTAGAGCGGCATGGCGGCCATGGCCAGCCCCACGCCCACGGACGCCGCGAGACGCTTGCGTGCCGACACTTCGCCCCGCGCCATGGCGAGCAGGCTTCGGGGGCTGAGCCAGCGGAGCAGCCGACCCGCGATGGAACCGGTCTGAAGGACCGGGCCGCACGCCCGTGCAGCGTCGGCCGGAACGAAGAGCAAAGCCCGCGCGAGCAGGCCCGCGTGCATCGCGGCCGCGCGCAAACTGTCAACCACGAGGCGAAAGTGCGACGTCCGCCCGCCGTGAGGAGCATATATACTCCAGATCGGCACCTCCACCACCGGCACCCCCAACCAGCCAGCGCGGCTAATGACCTGCGTCTCAAACCCGTAGCGGCCTGCACCACCGTCAAGGTCTCCCATCGCGCCCAGCGGATACACCCGCATTCCCGACTGGCTGTCGGCCGTGCGCACACCGCTTTCGCACCAGACGAGCCCGTTGGAAAGGGCCCGTCCGACGCGGCTGGCCCAGGGGGCGGGCGAATCGCTGGGGCCACGCACGCGCACACCGATGATCAGCGCGGCGGGCTTGCCCTCCGCCGCACACACCATCGCCGCAACGTCGGCCACATCGTGCTGGCCGTCGGTATCGATCGTCAGTGCGTGCGTGAAGCCCCGCTGGCTGGCCCGCGCGAAGCCCGCGCGAAGAGCCGCGGCCTTACCCAGATTGTGCCGATGCGCGACCACTTCACGGGCGTGTGTGCCAGCCCCGCGCCACCGGGCCAGCACCTGTGCCGTCGCGTCCGTCGAGCCGTCATTCACCACGATGACCGGGTACGGGGCTGTTGCGAGCGCCCTAAGCACCGCGCCGATCGCCGCGCCGTGGTTGAACACTGGCGCCACCACCACCAGGCGAAGCGATGTGGTGGTGTGGGGCGGCACGCTGTGCGCGGGGCTCTCCACGGCGGCCCGATAATACCAACGCAACGGACGCCCCCTCATTGCGGGGGGAGGGTGAGGAGCAGTACAGCCCCGACCCGCTTTGTACACTGCGCGCCGCATCCGGGCGCGGTGCCCGCCGTGGTGTTCACGCAGTGGCCTACCAGCAAGGAGTCGCTTCATGCGTGGCCCCCCCGCCCTCCTCCTCCCCCTCGTCTCGCTGCTCGTGCTTGCTTTGTCCGGCTGCAAGAGCGGCCTCATGGCCGTCGCGCCCGACAACCATCGCCTAACAGCAACAGCGGACTCGGCAGTGGTTGTATTCATGCGCCCGTCTGTCTTTGGGGGCGCGATCCAATCCTCAGTCTTCGATGTCACTTCAACCCAGAACGAGTTCGTCGGCATCATCTCGTCGGGTACGAGCGTTGCCTATAGGTGCAAGCCGGGAGAGCGGACGTTCATGGTTGTCTCTGAGGCTGGCGATTTTCTCAAGGCAAGCGTCGATGCTGGCAAGACCTACTACGCCCTCGTGACCCCGCGCATCGGCTTCTGGAAAGCGCGATTCTCTCTCAAGCCACTGCGCACCGCAGACCTCGCCGGTTCGGACTTCCTCAGTTGGGAGAAGAGTCTGAAGTTCTACGAGAACACCGATGCCTCGCGCCAATGGGCCATCGCCAACGCCGCCGACATCCAGCGCAAGCGGGACGAGTACCTCCCCAAGTGGAATGCCAAGCCGCCAGACGATAAGGCCGCGGCCACCCTCCTTGCCTCCGACGGCCGCTGACGCGTTCACAACCCCGACCCCGGCCACCGAGGCCTGCCACGCGAAGGACCCAAGACCATGCGACACCCCGTGATCGTCCCCATCGCCGTTGTTGCCGCCGCGCTCGGTCTGGTCGCCGGGTGCAACCAGGGGCGCCCCCCGGGCGCGACCGACCCAGTGGTGAACCGCGAGGACAACCCGTGGTTTGCGGCCGCGACGACCGACAGCGAGGTCGACATCCGGGCAGCCAGCGCGAGCACCGCCAACCCCAACGAGCGCGAGCGACGGAACTATTACGCGCCTCTGCACGTCGCGGCGACCGCCGGCCACGAGAGTGCGATCCGCGCCCTGATCGCCAAGGGTGGAAACGTGAACGCCACCGACGAGGACGGTCGCACGCCGCTCATGCTCGCGTCCAGCAAGTCCAGGCCCGCCGCCGCGCTCGCCCTGATGGCCGCCGGTGCGGACCAGAGCCTGCTCGATCGGCGGCAGCAGACGGCGCTCATGTTCGCCGTCAACCGGGGCCAGACCGAGTTGGTTCGTGCGATGATCGCGGCCAGAGCCCCGATCGATGCACGGCGCGATGACGGCCGCACAGCCCTGCACTTTGCCGCTGACGGCGACCACCTGGAAATCGCCCGTGCCCTCATCGATGCCGGCGCGAACACGACGGCGCGAGACCGCAGGGGACGGTCTGCCCTGGACCTGGCCCAAGGGCTCCACCGGCCCGATATCGCGCGCCTTCTGGGTGGCCCCGGGTCCGGCCCCCCCTGATGTACCTGCGCTCCATGCCTTTCGTCCACCTCCGGGACCGCTGGTCCTTCGTCCGTGTGCCCCCACCCAACCCGCACTCACTCGTGCAGTCGTCCGCCACGCTCACCTTTTCCACACCCTCCCCCTCATGGCCCTGACCACGTCCACCGGCGCGATGTGGTCGAGGTAGCGGGCCGTGGTCGCGATGCTCCGGTGTCATCGCACATGGCCCGCAGGCGGGTCTGCTCGGTCTCGTCGATGGAGATGAAGATCGCCCCATCGTCGCGGAGGAGATTGCGTGCCGCATACAGCCGCGGATACATCATGTTCATCCACTTGCTGTGGAAGCGTCCATCCGTCTCCGCGTTTGTCCCGAACTTCCGACCCTCCGCATCCACCTGCCCCGTGTACTCCAGATACGTGCTCAGCGACTCCGAGTAGTTGTCCGGGTAGATGAAGTCGTTGCCCGTGTTGTACGGCGGGTCGATGTAGATCATCTTCACCTTGCCCAGGTAACTCTTCTGGAGGAGTTTCAGCACCTCCAGATTGTCGCCCTCGATGATCAGGTTCTCCGTCGTGTCCCAGTTCACGCTCTCCTCCGGGCACGGCCGCAGCGTGCCCATGCTGGGCGTCTGGATCGTCTTGAAGCACTCGGCCTTGCCCGGCCAGTTCATCCCATACCGCTCGCGGCCCACATCCACCGCCTCGCCCAGGGCCAGTTTGAGCCGGTCAAAGTCCAGTTTCCCCCCCTCAGTCCGCACCTCGGGGAACAGGCGGAGCAACTCGTCCCGCCGCGCGTGGGCGATGTCCATCGAGCGGAGGTCGAGGCGTTCGGGCTGGGCCCCGCCCGTCGGCTGGGGCACTGGGGGTGTGCCGTCGGGGCTGTGTGGTGTGGTGCGGCTCATGGTCGGCGGAGTGTACCGGCGGGGTGCGCGTTGAGGTGCCAGCGGGCAAAGAAGAGCGGCGTGGCCCGAATCTTTGCGTCCGTCGTGGCCCGCATGGTGGCCACGTCTTCGCGCTCGCGGCACGCCCGCTCGAACTCGGCTGCCGCAGCCTCCGCGGCCGGGCCCGCAGCAGCGAGGGCAGCGATTTTGGCCTGCATGGCCTCGCGCTGCGGCCCGCCACGGGTTCGGAGCATTGTGCGTCGCAGGCGGTCTATCGCCGCGTGACGGCTGCGCACGCCGTTCTCGAATGCGGCTCGTGCGTCGGCACGCTCGCGCTCGATTGGATCGAGCGACTCACGCAAAAGCTGCACGATCTGCCAGCTGTACGTCCGCTCTAGAGGGTGTTATGGACTTGCGTCGGGCAAGCGGGCGAGCATGAGGCAGGCGAAGACGACGAGGTGGAGGCCGGCGAGGGTGGACGGCCGATGACGACGCGGCCTTCAACGACGCCGTCGCGAGGCTGTATGGCAACGACCGGTTCGCGCGGTTCAGCCGCAAACAGATCGCGTGGATCATTTACGACGACCTGCCAACGGGTCGCGACTACGGTGTTCATGTGCTCGTGCGGGACACTTCGCCTGCGACGCTCATCGACCGCCAGCAGCATCCCGATGGGCACCGTCCATTGCCGAGCTTGCGAAGGCCGAGACCCTTCGCCATCCTAGACCGGCGTGCCGAAGACTGGGCCAGTCTCGCAGACTGCGTGGGAAGGCTTCATGCGGGCGAGTATTTTCACACCGTTCCCGTTGACTGTCTGCGGCAGGCGGTCATCGATGACTGGGCGGATGCGGTTCATGGATGGGATGTTGGTCGAATCGCACGCAAACTCAGCGTCGCAACCCTTCACTGGCGGCTCATGTTTCCCTTCGGGCCGCCGCGGCCGGATCATTTCACGGGCATGTAGTAGTCACGCTGTTGCGGCGAAGACAAGTGTCCCGCGCGATGCAAGCCCGCATGATGCGGACATGGACGATCCCGACGGAAATGGCGGGTACCGGCGGGCCCCGATCGCGGTGGAAACAGCGACCTGACCACGCTCGACCCTAACATGCTTTTCTTCCGACGCCTTCCCCGGTGTACGGCGATTCCTGACCTTGGAGAACGCCCATGGCCACCGAGACAGACCCCGTCCTGCCGAACCGGATAGACCTACTCCTAGGCATTGGCCTCAGCCTGTTGATGCTGGGAACCGCTTCTCTCCTGATCGTCTCCGCTCTCCTGATCGCATTGGCGGTGCCAATGCACAGGGGAGACGCGGCACAGGAGGTTTTGATCCCGGCGGCACTGCTTGCCATCCTCGCCGGCGTGCTGGTGACCGGCTCTGTAACGCTCTATTGGTACTTCCGGACGCGCAGCCTGGCCACCGCGTGGCTCCACATTCGTGCGCAGTTCAAAAGCATCTGGCTCCACCTCCTTGTCACAGTTCTCCTGGTGCTCCCAACGGTAATTGCTCTGGCACTTGCCTTGGATCTTGCGCGTATGTGGTTGCGAAGTCGCCGGTGAGCCACGCGGCTGCGGCAAGAGCGGTTCTCATTTCTCCCACGGCAGCCCGGGTTTCCCGAAGTGCCCGTAGTTGGTCGTCTGCCGGTAGAGTGGCCTGAGCAGATCGAGTCGCTCGATGATGGCGCGCGGGCGGAAATCGAACTTTGCCTTGACGAAGGCTTCCGCCTTCTCGCGGTTCCCGGTGCCGAAAGTCTCCACGAACACCGACACCGGTTGTGCACGGCCGATCGCGTACGCCACCTGCAACTCGGCTCGCTTGGCAAGGCCTTCGTTCACAATCTGGCGGGCGACGAAGCGGCAGAAGTACGCGCCGCTCCGGTCAACCTTGCTCGGGTCCTTGCCGCTGAAGGCACCGCCGCCGTGCCGGGCGGCCCCGCCGTACGAATCCACAATGATCTTGCGGCCTGTGACCCCGGCATCGGCCGATGGGCCACCGACGATGAAGGAACCCGACGGATTCACCAACAGCCTAATCTCGCCACGATTCCATGAGCCGAGGGCGTGCGGCAGGATGTCGCGCTTGACGAAGTCAGCAATCATTTCGATCGGAGTGCGCGCGGCATGCTGGGTCGAGACGAGCACATCCGTGACCGCAACCGGCCTGCCGTTGCTGTAGGCAACGCTCACCTGCGTCTTCGCGTCGGGCTTCAGCCACAGCGTCTTGCCGCCATGCCGCGCTTCCGCCACGGTGCGTGCCAAGCGGTGCGCGAGGAGTATGGGAAGCGGCATCAGTTCGGGTGTTTCGTCGGTTGCGTACCCGAACATGATGCCTTGGTCGCCCGCGCCCTGATCGGCCGCGTTGTCAGTGGCACGGGTGACGCTGTTGCCAATCTCGGGCGACTGCGAAGAGAGCAGGTCGGTGAGCTTGAGCCCCTCGGCGTTGAAAGGCTCGTCCGTATCGGTGTAGCCGATGGTGCGAACGGCCTCCCGTGCGACTGATTCATGGTGGACGTGCGCCTTGCTGGTGATCTCGCCCGCGAGGATGAGGTGGCCACCCTTCGCGAGCACCTCGCAGGCGACGCGGCTCTCGGGGTCCTGTGCCAGGTGGGCATCGAGAATGGAGTCTGCCACGAAGTCGCAGACTTTGTCGGGGTGCCCTTCGGTGACGGACTCGGATGTGAAGACGTACTCCATGATCGGCTCCTTGTTCGATGCTGGCGCGGCGGCCACGAACGGGCGGGAAGGCGTCGGTGCGAACATCGCAACGCAACCCGTTGGGTACACGGAAGAGACCAGCATGTAGAGGGCGGCCACCCAACGTGGGCGACTCTTTTGCGAAATGCTCGTCGGGCTCCATGGCCCTCAAGCTCTCGCCGCATTGCGCCTCTCAAGGCTGGCCTTGGCACCGTGGCTCAGTGATGTACTGAACTCGGTTGCCACCCGCGCCCGTCAGAGGCAGCGCGAGCTTCGTAATGCTGCTCGTAGAATACCGCGCCCCCGCCGTCGAATCAAGTACACTCGCGTGATGCGATCCAAGGCTCGGCCCCCCTCGAAGCGATCCAGACCCACCCCGGCCTCAAGGGTGGTTTGGTGCGTGCTTGAGCATGAAGGATTTGTAGCGATACTGGAGCCGTTGGCCCAGAGCATCGCGCGGCAGCACTTTGTCGTGAAATATGCGAACACGTGGCCACAGGCCCGTGTGGTTCTCACGCGGCCCGAGTATCGAAAACTCCGCCGGCTCAAGCTCGATGACGGCGACGTGGCGAAGCCCAGCAGCTGCGAACCCTTCGACCCGCCCCCGGCTTATGGCGACGGGCTGTGGCCCGGCTGGCCGGCACAGAAGGCGCTCACATGGGTGCCCGAAGCAATCGTGCGGCGGTACGGCAAAGTCGAGGGCTCGCAGCACGACGGGCTGTTCCTCCAGTGGAAGGCCGCCGCGCCCGAGATTGTGGCCGCGCTCGAATCAGCAGGCTTCGTGCTACGGCGAGACGATGATCTGTGCCACGTGGCTGTTGGCTACTCGAGCGATGCCAAGGAGATCGACCGAAAGATCGAGGCCTTTGACGCGACCGATTTCGCCGTCTCGCTGACCAAGTCTCAGGCGGTGCTTCGAACCGACCACCCAAGCGTCCAGATTGAGCAGTACCTCCAACGGCGTGGCCACTCATTCGGAGTGGTCATCACCGGCCATAACCCCGGTTCGACACGGCAGTCAGATGCACAGAACAACACCGCGAACAAGGTGCTGCGCAAAGCCCTTGTGGCTGCCGGAGCAACCCTGCGCCCCGCCAGCGGTGCCGCGCGGGACGGTTCCTGGCCAGCAGAGCCCGGCTGGTTTGCCAGCGGCTTGCCCTTGGTGTCCGCCATGCAAATTGCCAGATCCGCCGGTCAAGACGCGGTCCTGTTTTGCCCCGCGGGTGGCACGCCGGCAATCTGGTGGGCGCGGCTGCCGATCGGCGGCGGGTCAACCCCCCTTTGAGGCGTTTTGCCCACGCCCGTGACCTTTCACAGGGATCGCTCCTGCTGGCGTGAAAAGGGCAGCGGCGGCGGCGGAATGACGGTGCCCCTATCAGTGCGGAACGGCACTCTTGCAACCGTTCGGCTTCGCACCCGGACGCGTGCGCTTCTGATCCGCGAATCCTGCCGCGGGTCAAAGGACGGCGATTCAAACGCCTTCCAAGCGTCTAAAGACCGGTTTCTGCGGGTCGGCTGGCACGGCTCGCGGCGTGAGGTATGCTCTAGATTCCGGTACGGGTGCGTCTGCCTGACACCCACCATGCCGGAACGTATCCGCCACGGACGGCGCAAGGAGAGTGAGCCATGATGAACTTCCGCCCTTGTTTGTTCGGTGTGGCTTCCGTCGCCCTTCTGTCCTTGGGCGTCGCCACCCCGACAGCGCACGCCCAGTGGACGGTGACCAACCTCCACCCCGTGGGGGTAGCCGAATCAGTAGCCCTCGGCATCTCCGGTGCTACGCAGGGTGGGTATGTATCCATCGGGCCAGGTCAGTACCGTGCAGCCTTGTGGAGCGGGTCCGCTGCCTCGTGGGTGGACCTTAACCCACCAGGCGCGTCCTATGCGGTGGTCAATGGCGTTTCTGGCGCCCAGCAGGTTGGTGAGGCCGATGTGGGTGACTTGCGGCGTGCCAGTCTGTGGAGCGGTACCGCCGAGTCGTGGGTTGACCTCAACCCGGCATTCGCGTCGCGGTCTAGCGCAAAGGGCGTATCGAACGGGCAACAGGTTGGCTATGTCGAAGTGAGTAATAGCCGCCGGGCGAGTTTGTGGAGTGGGTCTGCTGCGACTTGGACAAGCCTTCATCCCGCTGGCGCATCGGAGTCAGACGCGATCGGCGTTTCCGGCGGCCAGCAAGTCGGGTTCGCCCGCGTCGGTGGTAATGCCCACGCGAGTCTGTGGAGCGGCTCTGCGGAATCGCGGGTAGACCTCAACCCTGCGGGCATCGGAGAATCGCTTGCCTACGGAATCGCCGACGGCGAGCAGGTGGGACAGGCCGGTTCGCACGCAAGTCTCTGGCGCGGATCCGCCGAATCGTGGGTGGACCTGCATCCCGGGGGCAGCGAGGCATCTGTTGCTCGGGGGGTCTCCGGCGGTCAGCAGGTTGGGTATGCCTATGTCGGCGACTCGCCCCACGCCAGCCTGTGGAGCGGGTCGGCATCGTCGTGGGTCGACCTCCACGCTTTTCTGCCCACGGGGTTCTCGCTGTCTATTGCCCAAGGCATCTGGACCGAAGCCGGTTTCACCTACGTCGTTGGCATCGGTCTCAACGCATCAACAGGCCGTTTGGAAGCCCTGCTCTGGTCCCAGCCATGTGGACCGCACATCTCGCTGCAGCCTGTCACCGGTCAAGTACCCCAAGGCCTCACGCGCACACTTAGCACGGCCGTGACCGGAGCAGGCCCCCTGTCCTATCAATGGAGAAAAGACACGGTGCCGCTCTCAAACGGAGGCAACATTTCGGGTGCAGCATCTCCAACGTTGATGATCGCTAACGCACAGCCCACCGACTCGGCCGGGTATGACTGTGTGGTGACCTCTTCGTGCGGCACAGCCACTAGCGACATCGCCTACCTCACCGTCATCGCCTCGTGCGAATCCATCGACTACAACGGCGACGGCTTCGTCAACCCCGACGACTTGGGCGACTTCATCACGTCGTACTTCCAAGCGGCGAACCTGTGCCAGTAGGCCGAGAGCGCGAGCGGGCGTCTCCCTACACATCCCTGACCGCTCCGTTCCGCGACAGAACCGGCACTCTCAGCGCTGGGCGGGTTCGGGGGTGGAGAGGTACCCGAAGATCGAGCCGGGGCCTGCGCCGTCCACCCACATGCGGTCGCGTCGGTCGCGGACGTGCTTGCCGTCGGGGCCGCGGCGAAGCCGCCCGCGCCACTCCCTCGGGCACCTGTAGCACATGAAGTCGCACCAGCCGTCGTCGCCGGAGATAATCATCCCCGGCATGCACCACCCGCAGCCCTTGGCGGTGTCGATGCCCCCGCAGCCCTTGCACGGCCCCGCGTACGGCAGCGCCGCCGCGGCCTGCTCCACACGGCGAAGTCTCGTGTTCAACCGCACGGCTCGTCCTCCTTGGCCTTGGGCTCAGCGGCCGGTTCGTGCGGTTCGGGCTCGTCAGGGGGTGGTGGGGGCGCGTCGTCGCCGAGCCCGTCGTCCTCAGCGTCCACCACCAGCGCCGTCGAGCGCGTGCGGCCCAACTGCTCCTCCAGCGCGTCCAGCCGCTGGGCGAGTTCGTCGAGTTCGATGCTGTCGCGGCTGAACTTCAGGATCGCCGCGGAAGCCGAGACCCGCGCGGCGTGCGTGGCCGTCGCGTCCCCCATGATCTTCGCCAACGTGTTCACCGCCATCGGGGCGTACCGCTGCGTCAGCGAGATCGCGTGCGAGAACATCTCGCGGCGGGCGAAGCGGTAATCGCGCATGAACGCAGGCTGCTTCATCCACGCGTACAGCGTCCGCTGGCCCACGCCCGCGGACTCCGCGGCCCGCGCGATGGTCGGCTCGTTGAGCAGGGCCAGGATGGCCTTCTCACGTTTTGCATCCCAGTAGTTCACCGGCCGCGACGGGGGGACCTGGCCCTCGCCATCACCGTGCGTGCTGGGGTCGTTGTTCGTCATCATCCTTCACACTCCCCCCCAAGCCCGCGCGCTCGCGGGGGTGGCCCACGTTCCACGTCAGCGCCCACGCCGCCCGTGACCGCACCCGAGCCGCGTTCGCCCGTGGGGCCAACGTGGCCCAACCGCGCCGCCACCACGGGCCAGCGGGGGTTTCCGGGCGGCTGTTTGTCGCCACAAGTTGAGTGGTTGCCCACTTGCGGCGCGAGTTGCCCACATGTTCGCCAAGAGCGGCCATTCCTCTCGGAATGGCCTTGCAATCCCGCGCGGCTCATGCCCTGATGTCGTTGTCGCGGGCCAACGAACCACCCGCCACGGAGACCAGAAGCATGAACGCGACGAAGACCACCAACGACCACACACCCGACCCCGCCGACCTGCTGGCCACACTGCGGATCACCAAGACCCAGCGCCGCGCCCAAGGCGGCGGGGCGTGGGTGTCGGGGACCATCGCTGGCCACGCCTTCGAGGCCTTGGTGTTCCCCGAGCACGCCGAGAGCGCCGAGTACGAACTCGGCGAGAGCCGGATTTCCAAGTTGCATCTCCAGACCTGCGACGCACCCGGCATCGTCGAGGTCGCCTGCTTTGACCGCGGGTGGGACCGCCAGCCCGCCACCGACCTCGCCCGCCAGATCGTTGACCTGCTCGCCGCCGGGTTGGCCGAGACGGCTTTCGGCAAGTAAGCCCCCCGCCCACGCCCCCGCGCGGGGAACCGCGCTCGGGACGTTTCTCCGCCGCAACGCGCGGCGGTGTTCCGCAACCCCGTATCGGAGATGACCATGACCACGAAGACCAAGAACGCACCGAAGCCGTCCGCCACCGAGAAGGCCCGCAAGGCCGCCATCGCGGAGATCGCAGAGCGCCTGAAGGGCCCCGACGCGCCGGTCCACGAGGCCACGGTGGTCCGCGGCGACGGCACCAAGGTAAAGGTCGCGGTTCCCCGCAGCGACAAGCCCGCCACGTCCAAGGTCAAGGCTCCCGCCAAGGGGGCGAAGGCCAAGCCCGCGAAGGCAGGCAAGGCGACGAAGCCGGTCAAGGCGAAGCGCGTCAGCCTCCTGGACGCTGCCGCCACCGTCCTCGCCGACCACGGCAAGCCCATGCGTGCGAAGGAACTCATCGAGGCAATCACCGCCAAGGGCCTGTGGTCCAGCCCGGCGGGCAAGACGCCACACGCCACCCTCTATGCCGCCATGCTCCGCGAGATCGGCGACAAGGGCGCGGCGGCGCGTTTCCGCAAGGAGGACCGCGGACTGTTCGTCGCCGGGAAGGGCGCGTAAATCAGGCATCCGCCACCCCCTTCATTCACGCCGCGACAGCCGTCGCGGCTTTCTCTTCGGCCAGAGAGTTCGCGCCAAGCCGCGCGGCCTTCTTGCCCGTGAACGTTTCCCAGCGCTTGACGATCACGTCGCAGTACAACTCATCCAGTTCCATGAGGTACGCACGCCGCCCCATCATCTCGGCCGCGATGAGTGTGGAGCCGCTCCCTCCGAACAAGTCCAACACGTTCTCGCCCGCCTTGGATGAGTACTCCATCGCGCGGCGTGCCAGTTCCACCGGCTTCTCGGTCAGGTGGACCATGCTCTGCGGGCTGACCTTCCTAATTGACCAGACATCCGGCACGTTGGCCGGGCCGAAGAAGCGGTGGGCCGCGCCCTCACGCCAGCCGTAGAAGGCCCACTCGTGCGCCCCCATGAAGTCCTTGCGCGTGAGCACGGGCCATTCCTTGTTCCAGATCACGGCCTGCGCGAAGTAGAGGCCGTGGCGCTTGAGGACGGGCGGATAGTTACCGCAGTTCGCGTATCCCCCCCATATGTAGAACCCCCCGCCCGGCACCAGCACTCTGGCGATGTTGCCGAACCAGCCGTCGAGCAGCACGTCGAACGCGCCGTCGGACACGAAGTCGTTGGCCAGGGGCCTGTCCTTGGCCCGTAACTGCTTCTGCGTGGCCTTGGCTTTGCCCGGGTGGCGCGCCAAATCCATTGCTTGGTGGTGCGTCTGGGCCTTGGTGTGGGCCGCTTGGAACGACGACAGGCCAGCAGCGATGGCGTTGTTGGAGCGCGGCTCGACCTTGACGTTGTATGGTGGATCGGTGTTCACGAGCGCGATGCGTGCGCCGTCCAGAAGGCGGTCGAGGTCCGAGGGGCTTGCGCTGTCGCCGCACATGAGGCGATGGCTGCCCAGCACCCACACGTCCCCAAGCACGGTCGTCGCCGCGTCAGGTGGCGCGGGCACGTCATCGGGATCGGTCAGGCCTTCGGTGCCCTTCGGGGCCATGATGTCGCCGAGTTCCTCAGGGCTGAAGCCGAGGAGCGAGACATCCATACCCATGGCCTGCAGGTCAGCAATCTCGACGGGCAGCAAGTCAAAGTTCCAGTCCGCGATAGTCGCCAACTGGTTATCTGCGATCCGATAGGCCCTCGCCTGCTCGGGGGTCAATTCTGAGGCCATGTGCACGGGTACCTCGGTGAGGCCGAGTTTCTTCGCCGCCTTCCACCGGGTGTGCCCAACGACGATCACGCCGTCCCGATCGACCACGATTGGCTGCCGCCAACCGAACTGCCGAAGGCTGCTGGCGACAGCATCCACGGCGCTGTCATTGACGCGGGGGTTCCGGTCGTACGGCTGCACTTTGTCAACGGGCCATTGTTCGATCTTCACGGGAGACTCCTGGTGACGGTCGGCCTACGGATACGCGGGCCGGACCCAGCCAACGTGGCCGAGGTCAGCCCGAGATACGGCAACGGTGCCGAAGGGGGAAACGATGCGAATGCAACGAAGGCTTGCGAAATTGGAGGGGGCAGTGGGGGAGCGCTGCAAGCCGAATCTCGCGGCAACTTTGGAGGCGGCAATGCGTGGTGATGAGGAGGCGGGCCGGGACCTCAACGCGTGGTTCGAACAAGCGCGACGCGAGCGCCGCAACCCCATCCACGACCCCGAGTTCTGCGCCGCCTCCTGCGCGGTGCCGATGGACGCCTTCGTCGAAGCCGCAGCGCGGCTGGGGCGCATGGACTTGCTACCGCCAGCCTGGCGGAACCGCGAGGTCGGGTAGGCCCAACGACCAACCAGCCACGGCTGTTGCCGGAGCAATCCCCCCCACTCCCCACGCACCGCCCAGCCCGAACCAGGCCACCCACGGGCGTTTGCCGCCACACGCCCCCAGCACGCCCGCCACTTCTCCACTGCTGCGCACTGTCGCGCACTGTCACGACAGTCGCCATTGTCATTCATGCACGCGGGCGCGCACGCGCGCGCACACGCGGGAACAGAGCGTGGATGCAATGGGAACTGTCGCGACAGTCTGCGACAGTGCGCGGCAGCGGTCGTGGTCATGGGAGCGTCTCCTGAAGACCAATCCCCTCGTAGAACGAGGTCTGACCGGTCCCCCGCCGCCGCAGGATGCCGGGCACGGCGGCGGCCAGGTCGCGACCGAACGACTGCTTGTGCGTGACGATGGTGCGCCCGTCCTGCTCGCACCACGACTGCCACGACCTGTAGAGGTCATCGATCCAAGCGCGGTGGCCGGGTCCGACCACGCACCGCTCGCGGACGAAGGCACTGACGGGGGAGGCCAGGTCCTCGAGGTCGCGGATGGCCTCCTCGGCGCTCTTTGGCTGCACGAACCGGCCACGTGCCTTCAGACGCTTCCACCCCTCGATGGCCCAGTGCAGGATGCCGGGTAGTTCGGCCACGAGCTGGTCGGTCAGGGTCACATCCTCGGTGCCGTAGAAGCTGTTGGTCAGCCGCAGCACAAGGAACCGACCGGCCAGGGCCGTGCTGGCGTCGTTGAGGCGGGGCAGTTCGTTGGTCAGGAACACGAAGCGTGTCGCCAGCTTCATGCTGACCGAACCCAGGAACTTGCGGTCGATGGATAGCGTGTCCTCGCCCGAGATGCACAGCAAGCGCTCCACCACCGTGCCGACGTTCTCGCCGCCGAAGCGGGCGTCGCTGACGATCGCCACGGACTTCTCGATCAAGGGCTGGAGCCCGAAGTTGCCCGCTAGGCTGCTGGTGGTCGGCCCCACCACGTTGGCCGCACCGACCAGTTTCGTCAGAATGCGGCCGATCGTGCCCTTGCCCGAACGCCTCGGCCCAACGAGCAGCAGCATCTTCTGCTGGCTCGTGTCCCCCGTGAGGCAATACCCCATCCACTCTTGAAGCAGGTCCACCGACTCCAGGTCGTCTCCGAACAACTGCTCAAGGAACTTGATCCACCGCTCCGGCGGCTCGGCGTTGGGGTCGTAGTCGAAGTCGAGAGCGTTGATGGTGAACAGCGCGGGCGTTGAGGCCAGCACCTGCCCGGTCGGGATGTGCAGGTTGAGCGTCTTGCAGGGCAGGATCTCCAGCGCGGGCGGGCGGTCCATGTCGCTTCCGTCCAACCACGATGGCGACACCGTCGAAGCGGGCAGGTGAACCAAGAAGCGGATCGTCTCGAACGCCTGCTTGACCGTCGTCGGGTTCGACTCGAATGCCACCAACTCCACCGCACCGGTCCGCTTGTTGACCACGTAGCGCAGGGCCGCGTGCAGCCACGGTTGGAGCCGCTGCTTGAGCCAGTCCTCCTCCACCGGACGGTACCGGTTGCCGCGCCACTCCATCATCAGCCCACCGTAGTTGTGCAGCGTGCGGCCTTCGGCGTGGCGGTTGAACTCGCGGGTGTAGGCCTCGGCAGTCGGGAGCGTGCGCCGCGGCGATAGCACCAACCGGCCCGTTGCCGGGTCGCGGTGCCCGAGGGCCGGTGCCTCCGGGTCCCCGTCGGACAGTTCGAGATCGCCACCCGGGGCCGCAACCGAACACGCCAGCGGCTTGGCCCGGCGGCGGGGAGTGAAGACCTCCGCGCAGTCCGCGATCGCCCTATCGATCGTCATCTGCCCGTAGGTGCGGTCGCCACGTTTCTCGTCCCATTTCGCCCGAAAGAGGCCTGAGCGCCGGAACAAACGGTCGATGCGGGCCGCGTCCCTGCCAGTCCAGAACGCGAACAGGTTGCACAAGGCTTGGTCCGCACCGCTGTGATCGTCGGCGTGCTGCGACGTGTCGCCCGCCCAGAGTCTGCTGAACAGTTCGCCGTTCTTGGCCGCGCCGGCACGCTTGATCAGGGCCTCATCGTCGCCGCTGAAGCCCGCCGCCGCGGCTGTGCCGTTGAGGTTCGGAGCGCGCTTCTTGGGCCAGAGGCGCTGGCACAGAGATTCGAGTTGGGCCTGGCGGTCCTCGACAGTTGGGGGCGTGCTCGCGAGGTGCCGCCCAGTCACTGTGAAGAACCGGTCGTGGTCGTAGACCTCGGTCTCTTTGAACCCCGCGATGGCCTTGGACTTGCACTGCCTTCCTTCGGGTTTGCGCCCCACGATGAACACCTTGACGCCCCGCCCGCTGGGCGAGATCTCGGTATAGGAGTCCAGCGAATCGATGATCTCACGGGCGCTGGCGACCACGTTGCCGCTGTCATCAATGCAGTCGTCCAGATCAACACCGGTGAACGGATCGTCAGTAGCGAAGACAAAGCCAATCCCGGCGTAGCCGTTGCCGCCACGCCACGCTGCCACGGCCTCGTCGAACGACGCCCACGTTGCCGGGTCGGTCGAATCTGCACGGCCGCCGCCGCGCGGGTTGACCGGGCACTTGGTCTGCCTGCCCTCACGCGTCACGTATTTCCAACACACCCACTGCGGCCGCTCACGCAAGGCCGCGGGAACACAGGTGGGATCGCAGGCGGCTTCAGACCGATGAGGTGTCGGCGCGGTGACTTCCGAGCCGAAGCCAGCCTCGCCGCGCTCCATGATGTGATCGCTTCCTCGGTCCATGAACTTGTTCGCCTGCCACCGGCCCGCCCGCCCCCCGCACCCCGGCTACGCCACCTTCCGCACGCCCGCGCCCACTCGCTCGTCCATCAACTTCTTGAACATCGCTCGCTGTTTGGCCCAGTCGGGCTCCCGGATCACCTTCCGCAGGTCCACCTCGCCCAGCGGCTCCCGCCCCGCCGTCGGCCGGTCGAGGAACAGGAGCGCCTCCTGGATGTCCGGTGCCAGAAGCAGCATGTCGGTGATCTGGCTGACGCGCCCACGCGTGAGCCCGGCGAGCAGCGCGACTTCTGACTGGTCCCGCACGCGCCCCGCCCGGATCAGGCCGTCGATCCGATAGGCCTGCGCCACCAGGCGCGCCACACGCGACGGCACGATCGCAGGCCGCACGGGCTCTGGCGCTCGGCCCTCGCGCAACTGCACGCTGCCGTGCGAGCCGCGGACGACGTGAATCTTGAACGTCATTTCCTTCGACATGAACCCTCCTCCTTCCCCCCCACCGCCGCCGCAGGTGCCGGACCCGACCCGAGAGGCTCCTCATGCAGCGTGATCTTGATCTCGCCTTTGGCGGGGTCGAACACCACGCCCGCCACCATCAGCGCCATCAACTTGGCCTTTTCCGTGGGCGACAGACTCGCCCAGATCGGGTCGAACGCACGCACGCCGGACTCGACCGTCGACCGATCCACCAGCGCGGCACGCAGTTCGCGCTCTTCGCGGTTCAGGTTGCCAACAAACCTCCGATCCGGCTCCTGCCCCAGCAGAGACCGCCGGGCCTCTACATCGCGCAGACGCTCCAGCGTCGTTGCACGGGCCACGTCCAGCACCGTCGTAACCATCTCCGGCTCTTCAAGCACCGGCCGCACCTTCGCAAGCACGAACTGCTCGATCTGCTCCGCGGGCACCTTGCCGCCGGTGCAGCGCTTGCGGCTCACGGCCTGGCGCGTCTGGCACCCGTAGTAGCGATACGTCTTGCCACCCTTGGTCGTCCACGCGTGCACCATCGGAGCGCCGCAGCACCCGCAGCGGATCAGTCCCTTTAGAAGCCCGCCGACCTTGTTCCGCACAAGGCTCACAGCCGCTCGGGTGTTCTCGGCGATGATCTCCTGCACGCGGGCGAACGCCTTCTCGTCCACGATGGCGTCGTGCACTCCGACGTAGGACTTCTCCTTGTGCGGAACCCGCCCGATGTAGAGCGGATTCGTCAGCAGCCTGGCCAACGTGGTCTCGATGAACGGCCCGCCCCCCACCGCCCTGCCGGTGCCGCCGTGGGTGGTCCACGCCTTGTTGAGCACGCCCTCACCGCGGAGCGCCTCGGCGAGGACCCGGATCGACTTCACCTCGACATAGCGCCGGAAGATGTTGCGGACGACAGCGGCCTCGGCGGCGTTGAGAACCAGCCGCGAGTCCACAACGTCGTACCCGAGAACCGGTCGCCCGCCTGTCCACTCGCCGCGCTGCCGCGTCAGCGCGATCTTGTCCCGGGTGCGTTCGCTGGCGAGTTCGCGCTCGAACTCCGCGAACGACATGAGCACGTGCACCATCAGGCGACCCATTGACGTGTTGGTCTGAATGGGCTGCGTCACCACCATGAGGGCGACGTTGCGCTGCTCGAGCGTCGCCATGATTTCGCCGAAGTGGCGGATGGAGCGCGTGAGCCGATCGAGTTTGTAGATGACCACGGCGTCGATCCCGCCCGCGTCAATGTCGGCCAACAGCCGCTTGAGCGCGGGCCGGTCCATCGTCCCGCCTGAGTACCCGCCATCCTCATACCGCGTTGGCAGGCACCTCCACCCCTCCCCCTCGTGGCTCGTGATGTACGCCTCACCGCTGGCACGCTGCGCATCGAGGCTGTTGAAGGATTGGTCCAGACCGTCGTCGGAACTCTTCCTGCAGTAGATTGCGCAGCGCACCGCCTGCACGCGGGCGGCCTCACGCGGCTTGGCGGGCCTCTCACGAACGTCTCGTTGCGGGGCGAGTGCGGTCACGACGCGGCCCTCCGCTTCGAGAGCCCGAAGAACAGGCGGCCGTTCCACTCCGATCCTGTGATGGCCTTCGCTACCGCCGTCAGCGATGCGTACTCGTCGCCTGCGTACGAAAAGCCACGATCGAGGACCTTCACGTACACGCTCCGACCGCGATACACACGCTTGATCGTGCTGCCCGGTGGTGGGATGCCCGCCGACCGCCGCGCTCGCGTGGCCATCACATCCGCGTAGCCCTGATGAATCTCCTTGGTCGGGCGCACGCGCAGGTCTACGTCGCGGCCCAGTTCCGCGGCACGCTGGCGGGCCCGTTCGCTCAGGCCCCCCTGCTCCGCCGCCTGGGCGCTCCAGACGATCCGCTTGGTCAAGTAAACGCGATTGTTCGACCGCGTGGGCTCGCCGCAGAGTGCTTCAAACGCGGTCTTCAACTCGCTCAACGGGAGCGTTGCCAGCCTTGAGATTTCGTCTTTCACATTCAGCATCGCGTGCCTCCTTCGCCGCCAACGGCGTTGGCACGAGGAGTGGCGAGATGCTCGGGCGTGTCAACTGGCAGAGCGGCAAGTTCGTCAACATGCGATGCCAGGCTCGCGGCCGACCCGCGGCGTTCGAGAACGCGATGCAGGCCCGCAGCCAGCAGAGCGGCGGTCGCGGTGCGACGGTCACGATTGCCAGACGCGGGCGACGTGAGCGGTGCGAACGAGTTGCGCTGCGAGGATCGCATGGCAACCGAATGTTCGCATGATCCACCGTCAGAAAAGGAGCGATCTGGTCATGTTCTCGCCTTCTTGGGCCTTCCTCGTCCCTCCTGGTCCTTCCTCGTCCTTCCTCGTCCTTCCCCGCGGGCGCGCTTGGCACGACGAGGCGTCGGCTTGCTGGCACGCGGCCTGCGACGTCGCGTCTCGGCCGCCTTCTTCCGCGGCGGGACCTCGAATCCCTCGTTCCAAGCGGCCTCGAACGCTGCGCGGAATCGCGAACCCACGGCATGGTTGGCGACGCTCGTGACCTCGAGTTGGCGCAGCGCCCGCTTCCGGCCCTTGGGCTGCGACACGATTCCCGAACCCCGCGTGTCCGCAGCGTGCCGCAGCTGCTTGAGCGTGAGAGGCCTCTCATTCGGACACTTGGCGCTCGCCACCGCCACGTACCACGCCACGGGTCGCCAGCGAAGTGCAGCTCCGCCTTGGCCGTTCAGCTGCTTGGGCCTGGAGGGCAAACGCAGCGTGAGCGACGGCCACGTGTACCGCGGCTTGATGTACGTCCGCAGCACGTCAGCCGCGTCGAGCATCCCCGCGACCACGACGTCGTTCGCCGGTGTGCTGCCCTCGTGCAGGTCCGCCAGGATCAGATTCGCCTTGGCAAAGGCGGCATCGCGAGCGTTGATCGCTACGGAATCCTGGGCACCGGCGGGCCAGTGGTCGGCGATGCTCAGCGCCGTCGCGCGGGCAGCATCTACGACGTAGCCAAACGCGTCATCGTCGAACCCGTGATTTACACCGCCGCGCTCGCCGGCGATCAACACCATCGCAATGTGCAACCGATGGAGCCCCTCTACCGCCATAAGCAGATGCGTCATCCGTTCCAGCGGTGTCCGTTTCTCAAGGCGCTTCACCGCCGATGCCAGACGATCTACCGCAGACTGCCACTGAGCGGACGTTCCTACGAACTGCCGCAGGATGCCGATCCTGCCTGCATGTGCGGCCCCCTCCACGCTTCGCCACGGCCACACGTCGGATTGGATGCCCAACGGCCGGAGGTCTGCATCTGAGACGGCCCACATCTGCGCAACGGCATCCCAGACTGCGTGGCCATCCCGCGCGTCCATCGGCGTCGTGTCGGCCAGCATCTCCCGCGCAAGATCAGTCAGCGCGCGCAGCGCCGACACGTTGGTCCACGGAGGGATTGGGCGTGCGGCCCATTCAACCTCGTTCGATGCGCCTTGCCGCTCAGGATGATTGTGCGGAAGCCGATCCCGCACCGCAGCCAGACTGGCTACGCGAAACGTCTGCATGTGCAGGGCCCAATCGCGCGAGCACTTCTTGGCCAGGCGATGCCCTGCGAGTTCGGCCTCCGCCGCGTGAGCCTTGAACAACCGCACGACGGAACCCCGCACATCAGGTGGGAGCGTGTGCACACCAAGGCCATCCTCAGAGGCTGATGCCTGTGTATTACCCATGCAGCAGATTATGAGGCCCGACCCTGCCCGTGCTGTTCCGATCGGCACCCCGATCAGAACGCCTGTGTTTACAGAATCGCCCTGTCAACAAGAGAGCCAGAGTTTTCAGAGCGCGGCCACCCCCAGCGGGCCTCCGGCCACCCGCACGTGAGCCGCCTCGCGGCCCCGGCGCTCTCGGCCCGATGCCCGACAAATCGGCTTCCCACGCGGGCCGCGGACGTATTGCGGGGTTTCGCCCCCGTCGGTCCGCCACCGGTGCAACAAAAAGCCCGCCAAGCGGCGGCCTCAAGGGCAAACTCC
>JBJXEW010000009.1:0-42444 GCA_046156035.1 Phycisphaerales bacterium
GCGCCCCGCCTCCCGCCTCACGCCTCACGCCTCATGCCTCATGCCTCACGCCTCCACCAACAAACTTCTCCCCGTCATCTCCACCGGCCGCGGCAGGCCGATCATCTCCAGCGCTGTCGGCATCACATCCGCCAGCCTGCCGCGCTCTGGGCCGTCTCGCAGTTTCCGCCCGCGAAAGGCCTCGCCCACCACGTACAGCGGCACGTCATAGGGCGTGTGCGCGGTGTGCGGGCTGCCCGTGGCAGGGTCGAACATCTGCTCGGCGTTGCCGTGGTCGGCCATCACGATCAGCGAACCGCCCCCCTTCAGCGTGGCCGCGATCACCTCGCCCACGCACGCGTCCGTCACTTCCACGGCCTTGATGGTTGCCGCGAGCGAGCCGGTGTGCCCCACCATGTCGCAGTTGGCGAAGTTCACGATCAGCACATCCTCACAATCGCCGCTCGCGAGCCTCCGCAGCACCGCATCGCGCACGGCGTGCGCCGCCATCTCCGGCATCAGGTCATACGTCGCCACGCGCGGGCTTGGCGGGTTCTCGCGCACCTCACCGGCGAACGGCTCCTCGCGGTAGTCGTTGAAAAAGAACGTCACGTGCGGAAACTTCTCCGTCTCCGCGCAGCGAAACTGCCGCAGCCCCGCCGCGCTCAGCACCTCGCCGGCAATCCCCACCAGCCGCGGCGGCTTGACAAACGCCACCTTCATAAATGGCACCAGCGCCTCGCTGTACCCCGTCATCGCCACCAACTCCACGTTCATCTTGCGGCCGCGCTCAAAGCCCACGTGCCCGTCCGGGCTTGGCTTCACCTTCTTCCACTGCTCATCGGGCAGCACAAACGCCGACACGATCTCGCGGGGGCGGTCTCCCCGGTAGTTGTAGAAGAGCACAACATCCCCATCCTTGATCCGCGTGGTTCGCGCATCCTCATCACTCTCGGCCACCACCCGCGGCGACACGAACTCATCCCCCTTCAACTCGTTCCCGCCCGTGTCTTTCGCCGGATTGGTGTAGTAATCCTCCACCGCGCTTGCCGCGTCGGCGAAGCGCGGCGCACGCACGCGGCCCGTCAGGCACTCGTACGCGCGCTGCACCCGGTCCCACCGATGGTCGCGGTCCATCGCCCAGTACCGCCCGATGATGGAGGCCACACGCCCCACACCCAGTTCGCGCATTTGTTCTGCCGCGGCGGTCACAAACGCCCGGCCGGTGAACGGCCCGGTGTCGCGTCCGTCGGTGAACAGGTGCACACCCACTTTCGTTTGCCCGTGGTGCTTGCACGCCTCCAGCAGGGCATACAGGTGCGCCAAGAGCCCGTGCACACCCGAGTCCGATGCGATGCCCATGAGGTGCACCGTCGCGCCCGCCGCTTTCGCCTTCAGAATCCCCTCGCGGATCGCCGCCACATCGCGGATCGCCCCGGACAGGCAACTCTTGGAGATCCGCACCACCTCCTGGTCAACGATTCGCCCCGCGCCGATGTTCTGGTGCCCCACCTCGCTGTTGCCCGTCTGGTCCGGCGGCACACCCACATCCAAGCCGCTGGTCTTCACCAGGCAGCGCGGCCACTCGCGGTCCAGTTGGTCCGCTACCGGCGTGCGGGCTAGTTTGATGGCGTTGAACGCATCGTGCTCGGGGTGCGGGTTCTCGCCCCACCCGTCGCGGATGATGAGCAACAGTGGCGTGTTTCGCACGGTCGCGGGGGGCGATGGAGGCATTGGTCAGTGTAGGGTTCGGCCACGCAAGCGCCGCGCCCATCCGCGCGCTCAGCACCCCCGCAGGTCGCCCGCGGTGACGTGCTTGCCGCGCGGCAGGTGCTTGTTGAAACCCGCCGCCAGCCGCTGCAACGTGCGGAACTGCGGCACGGCCGTGTTGGCTTCGTCCTCGATCGCCTGCACGGTCGTGGGGCTCAGACCGGTCGCGTCCGCCACGGCCTTGATGGTCGCCAATCCGGACAAACTCTTGAGTTCAAAGTACTTGGCACGAAACGCCAGCCGGTGCGCGTTCTGCAATTGCACCGCTGTCGCTCCCGCCGCAGACCCCACAACCTTCGCCAGCACTTCATCGGTCGCCATGGCCTTGGTCATGTCCGCTCGGCCGAACAACTCCGCGATGGCATCCAGCACGTACCGCATCGCCTCAGCACTGTTCTGCTCCCGCGCCTTGCGCAGGTCATCCACATACACGCGCAGGTCGTTCAGTGCGTGCGGATCAAGGTCCGCGATGGCGATGGCCGCCGCCTCCGGGCCGAAGAGCGTGAATGCGGCCTGCTTGCGCCGCTCCAGTGCCGCCTGAACGCTCAATGCTGTGCCCGCGATATTCATGGCCGAGCTCCGTGATCCTGTGCGTGCCCTTCAACATCCCGCAACCTTCGCACCACCCGCTTGCGAACCGTGCCGCCGAACGTTCTCTCGAGCCACGTCTCGCTCAGTGCGTGCAGCACCCAGACCGGCCCACCACTGGCGTTCATCCAGAAATACACCGTGATGACCTCCGGCTCCGCCGGCACCCCTCGCCTGTCGGTGGCACCTGCCCGCTCAACGGTCGTGGCGAAGAACGCCTTGCCGTCGTGCTCGATCGAACGGATCTCCAGGTCGCCCGCCACCATCGCCGCGTGAGAGGGCTTCGGGGGCCATCGACCCAGATTCCGGAGCAGTTCAAGAAAGCACACCAACTCCAAAACCTTGCCCTCGAACAGTCCCGCCTCGATCTCCGCCACCGCGTGCGGGTGATACACCACATGGCCCCGCCCGGCTCCGAGGCGAGACAAACCAGGGTCGGGCTGCTCGGTTCCGTTCGCCATAGATCGGCAGAACAGACGGTACCATCATACAAGACAATACGTTTTTATCCACAAATAGTTGCAAAATACCATTTATGCCCGCCATATCCATCTCCTCAAACCGTACTTTTCCCTTTCGTCCACAAGCATGCCGGTTGCTCCCTCACCCCACCGCCGCCAGCACGTCGTCAAACGCCATCGCGTCCTTGATCTCGCGTTTCTGGCTCCAGATCACCTTCCCTTGCCGACCGACGACCACCGTGCCGCGCCACGCCACGTTCAAATCACCCCAGTACAGCCCGTACCCCTTGCACACCGTCCGGTGCAGGTCGGACAGGAACGTGTGCGTGTACCCCTCCTTCTCCGCCCACGCCTTCAGCGCGGCCCAACTGTCGCAACTCACGCCCACCACCTGCATCCCCTTGTCGCGCCACCGGGCCGTCTCCTCCGTGATGCACTTCATCTCCGTCCCGCACGTGCTCGTGAACGCGAAGGGGAAGAAGCACAGCACCACGTCCCCCTCCTTCAGCGCGGCGGACAACCTCCACGGCTTGCGGTCCTGCGTCTGTACCTCAAAGTCCGGCGCGGCATCGCCAACGGCCAGAATCGCTTCGCGGGGAGTCAACGTGGCGGGAGTGGTCATGCCACAGGATAGAAGTGGCAAAGTGGCAGAGTGGCACAGTGGCGGAGTGCCCCAGGGGTTCTGCCTCCCGCCTGTGCCCTTTGCCGTTTGCCATTTGCCATTTGCCCCGCCCGCCCCCGCTACACTCGCCCCGGCCACCAAGCAGGAGGCAACGTGACCATCCTCGAAACGCTCAAAGACCGCTACGCCGACGTGAGAGACCGCATCGCCCGCGCCGCCCAGCGCGCCGGCCGCTCGCCCGATTCGGTCAAACTCGTCGCCGTCACCAAGTACACCGGCGCCGAGGAGATCCGCGAACTGCTCTCCCTCGGCCACACGGACTTCGGCGAGAACCACGTGCAGCAACTCGTCCAGCGGGCCGCCATGATCGGCGAGTGGCTAGCACGCCAACGGCCTCGCCCCGGCTCGCCCGCTCGCGCACAGGCCGACCTCCCCGCCCCCCCCGCCGCGCGGTGGCACATGATCGGCCACCTCCAGCGCAACAAGGCTCGCAAGGCCTGCGAACTCTGCACGCTCATCCATTCCGTGGATTCCCTCCGCATCGCCGAAGAGGTCCAGACCTTCGCCTACAAAAGCCCCAAGCCCATCGACGTGCTGCTTCAGGTCAACTGCTCCAGCGAACCCCAGAAGTACGGCTGCTCGCTCCCCGCCGCGCGGCACCTGGCCGAGCAGATCGAGGGCATGATCAACGTCCGCCTGCGCGGCGTGATGACCATCGCCGCCGAATCCGCCAACGCCGAAGACTCGCGCCCTGCCTTCGTCCGCTGCCGCGAGGTGTTTGAGGACATTGCCAAGATGGGCATCGGCGGCGGCGCGAAGGGCCACTTCAACATGCTCTCCATGGGCATGTCCGCCGATTTCGAGGTGGCCATCAGCGAGGGCGCCAACGTCGTGCGCGTCGGCTCGGCCATCTTCGGGCCCGGCACACGCGGCCAGGAGAGCGACCCCGCCGACAACGACGGGTGAGCACGCGACCGGCCGCAGGCCCTCGGCCTCCGCCCCCGGTCGCCCGCCTCCCGCCGACCCCCATCCCAAAACGCGAAAACGGCCGGCACCTTGGGGCACCGGCCGTCGTGTTTGTCATTCAAGCAAGCCCCGCGAAAAGCGGAACTTACCAGGAGCCGCGGCGACCACCGCCGCCACCACCACCGACGCCACCGCTGCGGCCACCGCCGCCGCCGCCGAAGCCACCACGACCGCCACCGCCGCCGCCACCCTCACGGGGCTTGGCCTCGTTGACCGTCAGGTCGCGGCCGTCAACGTTCTTGCCGTTGAGGGCGGCGATCGCCGCGCGGGCGTGCTCGTCGTTGGCGAACTCGACGAAACCGAAGCCGCGGGGGCGGCCGGTCTCGCGGTCCATGACCAGCGAGGCGCTGGTCACATCACCGTGGGCTGCGAAGATTTCGCGGAGCTGGGACTCGGAGGTCTGAAACGAGAGATTGCCGACGTACAACTTCATGAGACATTTCCAACATCGCCCGAGGAGAAAAGGTGAATCGGTGCTTGAACTCGGGCGGAGGAAGCGTCGAACGGCCCGTGGGTCCGGGTGCAACAAGATGCACTCGGGCACGGTCCTGAGGGTCAATGCTAGCGGGTGACCCTCGCCGGGGAAAGTGACCCCAGCCAGTTTGGTAAAAACCCTATGGTTTTCTAATTTCGGCCCACTGGGGCTGGTTTATTCGCGAAAAACAAGGGTGCCGCGAGCCCCGACCCTGCCCCCATGCCTGTCCGATCTCCTCTTTGCCCTTGCCCTTTGCCATGTGCCCTTTGCTATTTGCTACTTGCCCCTTCCCCCACCCACCTCAGCCGATACACCCGCGCCGCGTTCGTCTCCTGCATGCTGTCCACGCTGAAGAGCACGCTCCCATCCGCGGCCTGCACACAGTCAATCGGCTTGCCGTTGTGGCTCCGGCCACCCTTGGCCAGCGTGCTCACGATCACCAGTTGCCCGTACGGCACGCCGTCATCAAAGAGCACGCGCGAGATCGTGTGCCCTGAGGGTGCCCGCCGGTTCCAACTGCCGCGCTGGGCCACGAAGGCATCCCCCGCGTGGTCCGCCGGCATGGCCTTGCCCGCCCCGCACAGGCCAGGCTCCAGAAACGCAAACGCGTTGCTCGAGGAGTGGGCCTGAAAGCACCACATCGGCGGAATCGTGGTGTCCGCCAGTTCCACCAGGTCTTCCCGCTTGCCCTTGCCCACGGCAAACTCATACCGCGGCACCCGGTTGCCCGTCACAAACGGATGCCCGTAAAAGCCCCCCTCAATGTAATGGTTGAACTCGTCCGGCGGGTTCATGTCCGTCACGGGCCCATACGCCCGCGCACTCTCACCCAGCGGCGCACCCATGTTGTCCGAGCCGTGGTCCACGCCCCACACCTCGCTCGTGCCCGGCCGCAGCCGCAGTTTCTCGTTGTTGCGCACGCCCGACGCCCACAGCGTCTTGCCCGTGCCGTCGTGGTTGAACCGCCACACCTTCTGCCGCTCGCTCGCGGTCTCGTCGGAAATGTTCCCCGAGTCCCCAATCGACGTGAACACGTGCGTTTCCGTCACCAGCACGCTCCGCCACCAGTGCCCCCCGCCGCGGGGCAGGTCCCCCGGCTTGAGAATCGTCTCCACCGTCCCCTTCACCTCGCCCTGCTCGGGCAGCGTGTCCACGCGCACGCGACGCACGCTGTCGCTGGTGGTGAACCACAACCACGAGCCCGTGTCGTCCTTGCGAAAGCACAGGCCGTGCAACCCTCGCAGACCCGTCACGACCTCACGCCGCCGCTCGAACACGCCATCCCCATCATCATCAAACAACTGCACGATCTCGCCGCTGGGCACCGACACGTAGAGCCTGCCGCGCTCGTCAAACTCCAGAAACCGTCCCCCGCTCACCTCATCCGCGGCGAGCGTCAGTTCATACCCCGCACGCACGGAAAACCCCAGCACATCGCGAGCGCCCTCGCCCGTCAGTTGCCGCCCCGCGGGTGTGCCCTTCAGCACCTGGTTCCCCCCGCCCGCGTGCTGTCCCAGCGCGGCTGGCGGCGCGACCACGCTCAACATCACCATCGCGGCCAACATCCCGACAACACGCTGCACAACGTACTGCATACGAACCTCCTCACATTCCTTGACCATAGCGGGCGTGCAGTGGGAAAGGGGGGCGGCCACTGGCTCGTACCGTCCGCCATTTCTTCCCGCCCACCTGCCCTTTCCATTTCCTCTTTCCCCGTTGCCATTTGGCCATGTGCTTCCCACTACCCTCCCACCATGCCCCGCCCGCGTGCCTTCACGCTCATCGAGGTCCTCGTCGTCATCGCCGTTGTCGCGCTCCTGGTCAGCGTCCTTCTCCCCGCCCTCGCCGGTGCCCGCCAGGCCGCTCGCGGCACAATCTGCCTTGGCAACCTCCGCTCCATCGCCATGCTCACGCGTGCGTACGCGGATGACCACCGCGGCTTTTCACCCGCGATCGGCATCCCCTACGCCGCGCTGCCCAACTGGGCCCTTGTGATCCAGCAAATGAGCGGCCGCGCTGGCACCACCGGCACCGCCCTCTACCACGCGGGCAACGCCGTGCTGGTCTGCCCCGCTGCCCGCGCGGCACTCGGCGCAGACTTCACACGCACCTACGCCATCAACGCGACCGGCCACGCCGGCCTTGATGGCGACCCGGACAACTACGACGCCGCGCCCGTCTTCATCGCCCTCGACCGCATCGCCCGCCCCGCCGATGCCGCGCTCTTTGTGGATAGCAAGGGGAGCGCCGGACCCGGCCGCACGGCGAGCATGATCGACTTCCGGCAGGAGGCCCACATCGCCCAGCGCCTCTCCTTCAACCACGGCGTGCGCCCCGGCGCGGCCGCGGCAGAAAACGTTGTGGCCCCGAGCGGCTCATTCAACGCCGCGCTCGCGGACGGCTCGGCGAGAACGGCACGCGAAATCCCCGCAGCGTGGCGAGAAGGGCTGCCGTAGCACTCTCCCGTGCCACCGACTTCGGCTCGGCGAAGTCGGTGTATGGCTCGACGAGCCCCACGCGCAAGCGTGGGGGCATGTACCCGGGGACACATCCCTTCACGAATCGCGCTCTCATGTGCATGTCCCTTCGCTCGCGCGAAGGGCTCGCCAGAGCACGCCCTCGGGAACCCCGAGTGCCCACCATCACCCCGTTTACGGAAGCCCGCCCACCGCGCGATGGATCAGCGCAAGCGCGAGCACGACCGGCACGAGGGCGAGCAGCAAGCCGAAAAGGAACATGCCTTGTGCTAGAAGCGCAAAGAGCGCAGGAACCCAGCCGATCCGCAGGATGACCTTCAACAGCACCCAGTCAACAACCCAGCCGAGGGGATAAGTGCTGACAGTGACCAAGACGTACCAGACGTCGCCATCCGGGCTCAGCGTGAGCATAGTCGGAAGGACGAGTATCGCGATGTGGAGAGTCATTTGCCAGAGGGCTACTCGCCAAACAGCCTCGGAAGAGACGGCCCATTTGAGTTGCCAGCGCAGCGCGGCGACCAAGGTCCAGAACACAATGGGCAGAAGCAAGACGGGTACCGATATGTAGAAAAGGATCAGCAGCACCGCGCTCTCAGCGTTCGATGCAGCCACAACGGTCGATAGCCCTAACAGGGGAATGCCCGCGCTCGCGGACCCTACCAACAGCACAGTCCGATGCCGCTGCGCCCACTTCCGCAACCGATAGAGGTCCGACTCGGGCGCCGCTCGGATCGGTCGCCCATCGAGAAATGCCTCCACATCATCCCCCATCTCCGCCGCCGTCCGATACCGCTCCGCGCGATCCTTCCGTAGCGCTTTCAGCGGAATCCATTCCAGTTCGCCGCGCAGTTGCTTCGCCAACCCGTGTACATCCATCCCCCGCGCTCGCGCCGCGCTCCAGCCCTCCTTGCCCATCGTGCTCAATCTCGTGCTCGGGCGGGGCGGGTCCACCTCCCGAATCACCTTCTGCAACGCCGCGAAGCCCGCCGCCTGCAGTTCTTTCAGCGTGAACGGCAGGGACCCCGTCAGCAACTCGTACAGCAGCACGCCCAGCGCGTACACATCCGTGCGCGTGTCAATGTCGGCCTCGCTCATCTCCGCCTGCTCGGGGCTCATGTACCCCGGTGTGCCGATGAGTTGCCCCGCCTGCGTGTACACCGTCTTGTCGGTCAAGCGCCCCGCCAGCGCTTTGGCCACACCGAAATCAATCACCACCGGCCGCGGCTCTTCCTCGCCGCTGATCGCCACCAGAATGTTGCTGGGCTTGATGTCTCGATGGATAATGCCCTTGGTGTGCGCGTGCTGGATCGCATCGCACACCTTGCCGAACAGTTCAAGCCGCGCCTTCACGCTCAGGCGCTGGCGGTCGCAGTACTCGGTGATCGGCTCGCCCTTGATGTGCTCCATCACGAAATACGGCCGCCCCGCGCCGGTCATGCCGGCATCCAGCACACGTGCGATGTGCGGGTGGTTCATGAGCGCGAGCGCCTGCCGCTCCTGCTCAAAGCGCGCGATCACCGCGCTCGAGTCCATCCCCGGCTTGATGATCTTGAGGGCCACACGCCGCGCGATGGGGTGCTTCTGCTCCGCCAGCCACACCTCGCCAAAGCCGCCGACGCCGATGCGGTCCAACAACCGGTACGGCCCGATCATCGCGTCGCGGCTGCCGTCGCTCTCGGCCTGCGCGGCGGGCGGCATCGGCGGCGCGCCCTCCGTCGGTTCCGCGCCGTGCCCCGGCGTCTCCGTCCCGTCGCTGCGCGGCAGTCCGCTCATGCCAACAGTCTACCAAGGACAGGCAGAACCCACCGGCGGGGACCGCCGGACCACCCCCACCCACTCGTTACACTCCTACTTCCTCCCTTCCCGCCCCCAGCCTCCCCCCGGAGCATCCCATGCCCACCGAACTCTCCCGTCGTGATGCCCTCAAGTCCGCCGCGGCTGCCGCGCTGGGCTCCGGTGCGCTCCTCACCGCCGCCTCCGGCTGTTCCAACACGGGCGGCACAAGCGCCACCACACGCGCCTCGGGCTCCGGCTCCACCGCCCGCTCCGCATCGGGCTCCGGCACGCCTGCCGCGTCCGAGCGAGATGCCCGCGCCTTCCTCGCCGACTACAACCGCGGCTTCCAACCGCTCTACGCCGCGGCCAACAACGCCCAGTGGCTCTCCTCCACCGATGTCTCCGATGCCCACACCGAGGGCGCGATCAAGGCCCAGAAACCGCTCAACGCCTTCGTCGGCGAAAAGTCTCGCCTCGAAACCATCCAGCGCCTGCGGGCTGGCGCCTGGCGGCTCGACCCGCTCACCAACCGCCAGATCACCGCCGCGTTCTTCCGCGCGGCCCAGTATCCCGGCACCGTGCCCGACCTTGTCGCTCAGCGCACCGAGATTGAGGCAAAGTCCACCGCCACGCAAGACGGCTACCGCTTCACGCTCCGCATGGCCGGCGAGGCGGACAAGCCCATCACCGCCAACGAGATCGATGACATTCTCGGCAGCAGCACCGACGAGGCCAAGCGCCGTGCCGCGTGGGAGGCGTCCAAGGAGATCGGCAAGGTGCTCAAGCCCGGCCTGATGGACCTGCAGCGCCTCCGCAACGGCTGCGCCCGCGAACTGCGGTTCACCTCCTTCTTCGGCCTCAACGTCGCCGAGTATGGCATGAGCACGCCGGAGATGATGTCGCTCGCCCAGACGGCCATGGCCCAGACGCGCCCGCTCTTTGAGCACCTGCACTGCTACGCCAAGCACCGCCTTGCGGAGCGGTTCAAGCAGCCCGTGCCGCGGCTCATTCCCGCGCACTGGCTCCCCAACCGCTGGGGCCAGCAGTGGCCGGGCTTCGAGAAGGCCGCGGACCTCGACCCGCTCTTCGTGAGCAAGAAGCCGGAGTGGATGGTGCAGCAGGCCGAGGCGTTCTACGTCTCCATGGGCTTCCCCAAACTCCCCGCGACCTTTTACACCAAGAGCGACCTCTACGACCTGCCCGCAAACTCGCCCCGCAAGAAGAACACGCACGCCAGCGCCTGGCACATCGATCTGGAGCAGGATGTCCGCTCGCTCATGAGCGTCAAGTCCAACGCCGACTGGTTCACCACCACCCACCACGAACTCGGCCACATCTACTACTACCTCTCGTACACCAACGCGGGCGTGCCGCTCCTGCTTCGCGAGGGCGCAAACCGCGCCTTCCACGAGGGCATCGGCGAACTCATCTCCCTCGCCTGCACGCAGCGCCCCTACCTCGCCGAGATCGGCGTGCTCAGCGCCTCCGCGGCGGCCGAGGCCGAGAAAAACTCCGACCGCTGGCTCCTGGCGCAGGCCATGGAGGGTTCCAACATCGTCTTCCAGCCGTGGTCGTGGGGCGTGATGGCGAGTTGGGAGCATGACTTTTACGAGAAGAACCTGCCCGCCAACACGCTCAACGCCCGCTGGTGGGAACTCGCACGCCAGCATCAGGGCATCGAGCCGCCCGGCGGCGCACAGCGCGGCGAGGACTTCTGCGACCCCGCCACCAAGACCCACATCATCGACGACCCCGCCGGCTACTACGACTACGCGATCTGCTCGCTCATCGTCTACCAGTTGCACATGTACATCGCCAAAAACATCCTGAAGCAGGACCCGCACAACTGCAACTACTACGGCCGCAAGGACGTGGGCGAGTATCTCCGCGCCCTGCTCGCCTTGGGTGCCAGCCGCGACTGGCGCGAGGTGCTGCGCGACTTCACCGGCGAAGACCTCTCCGCCCGCGCCATGCTGGAGTACTACGCGCCGCTCATGCCCGTGATGCAGGAGATCAACAAGGGCCGCGACGTGCGCTTCGCGTGAGGCCCACCCCCTCCCAGAGGGAGGGGGCAGGGGGTGGGCGGTGCGTTCGTCCCGCTGTCCCGCTGTCCCCTATCCCCTCGCACCTGTCACCTCTCCCCTAAACTCACCGCACCCGGTGGGGTGACTGAGCGGTTGAAAGTACCCGACTTGAAATCGGACAGGCCCACAAGGCCTCAGGGGTTCGAATCCCCTCCCCACCTGTCAGCGGAAAGCCGTCAGCCGCGAGCGGACAGCCAGCGGCTTCATCCCCCTCCGCTCCCAGCGGAGGGGGTGGCCCGAAGGGCCGGGGGAGGTTCGTGCCTTCGTGCCTTCCCCTATCGCGCCAGGTCTTCCGCGCTCATCACGCGGTAGTCCTCAATCGCCGGCGCTCGGGCCTTCGTGTTGGCCGTCCCCATCACCGCCGCCGTGCCGTGCCGCGCTGCAATCGCCTGCATCAGGCCCGTCGGGTCGTCCTCCAGAAACTGGATCGTCTTGATCACCGTGCCGCGCCGCCCCGTTGCGGGGTCAATCGGATTGAGCCGGTCCAACTCGGCAAGCGTCCGTTCCACGCCCAGTTCCCACTGGCCGCCGCCGGTGCGCACGATCGCTCGCGACAGCAGAAAGATCACCTGCGGCTCCAGCGCCATCGCCGCGCGAAGACCTTCGATCACGTTGCTGCGGCCGCCCGCCTGGGCCGCGGCCAGCCACGTGCGCAGCCTCGCCTGCTCCTTCGGGCCCGCGTCCACGAGTTCACCGGCAAAGGCTCGCGCGGTCGGCGTGCCGCTCTGGGCACCCGGCGGTTCGCTGAAGAGCACCACACCAAAGCGCTGCGGCGGCACCAGGCCCGCCACCGAGCGGCGCAACTCCGCAAGCACCAGCGGCAGCGTCGTCACCATCTGACCCGAAGTGTCCACCACATAGACCACGCTCCGGGCCCGCTCCGCTGAGAGGCCCGCGAACGCCACGCCGATCGGGGCCGGAGCGGCCGAAGGCAGGCTCGCTCGCGCTGGCGCTGGCTGCGGGCTCGCCGGTTGCACGGGCGTCGCGAGTCTGGGCGCAGGCACGGCGACGGGCGCGGCCGTCGTCGCCACCGGCGCACGCACAGGGGCGGCTTTCTCAACCGCCTCCGGCGACGCAACGGGCTTCTTCTCCGGCGGGCGCGCTTGCGCCACAACCGGAGGCGGAGGAGGTGGTGGCGGGGGGGCCGTCACCAGAAACACATCCGCCACATCGGGCTCTTCCTTCGTGTCGGGCAGGCCCGGCAACGCGATCCGCCAGACCACCGAGGCGACCACGGCGAGCGCGATCGCATGGACCCCGATCGAGAGGGCCAGAGCCGCGCCGAGCGACAGCCACCTCTTCTTGTCTGCCGCTCGTGCTGCCGGGGGAATGTTGCTCACGTGCGCTCCGCGCCGTGCCGCAGGCCCAGTGCGAGCACCAATCGTATCGCAGAGTCGCCGTGCCGACTTCGCGTGCCCTAGGCCTTCGGCGGTCCCCCGCCACCGCCAGCCCCCCCACCTTTGGCGGGCCTGCCGCCGAGCGTGCGGTCGATGGATGCCACACCCGCCCCGGCGCACGCCAGCGCCAGCGCGCTCATCAGCAGGCCGAACTGCCAGAGGGGCGTGCTCCAGAGTTTCGTGTCCGCCACGTCGTAGTTGGGCAGAAACCCGAGTGCCGCGCTCCCGCTCTGGATCGCCGGGCCGATCTCGGTGAGCCAGAGCGCGCCGGTCATGCACGCCCCAAGGCTCAGGGCCGACAGGCGCGTGAACAGCCCGATCAGTACGAGCGAACCGGCGATCAGTTCCGTCAGCGCCACCGCCCACGCGGCCACCAGCGGCCGCTTGCCCGTGGCGAGCGTGCCGGGCCAGAGCGCAAACTGCTTCTTGCCCGCATCCGTCGGCACCTTCGCCGCGCCTTGAAGCATGAGCGCCAGCCCGTACAACCGGCGCACCTTGACCGTCGGTGCGACGCTTCCACCCGCCGCGTCCTGACGCATCGCGACCGTCCGCACCGTTCGCGCGGCGGCGGGCGTCGCGATGTCCGTCGCGGCCTCCACCTCCACCATCGGAATCGTGCGTGCCGCGGGGCCACCCGCGCCTCCGGGCTTGATCGCAGGTGGCTTGGTCTTGGATGCGGGCTTGTCGGCCTTGGGCGCTGGCGCGCTGTCGGGCACGGGCAGGGGCTTGTCCAAACCGCCAGCCCCCGAACCCGGCGGCGGCACGGGCACATCCGGCGATGCGGGCGAGGGCTGCGCGGGTGGGCTGACCGGCGCTGCCGTGGGAAGGGTCAGGCCCATCGCGGTGAGCGCGGCGGCCTTCTCGCCGCTCACATCCATCTGGAAGAAGACCTTGATCGAACCCGCCCAAATGAACGTCGCCGCCAGGGCCAGGCGGAGAAACAACGGCGTCCACGCGATAGCGATACGCTCAGAAGTGGTCATGCATCCGCGGCTGCAAGGCCCGCCGCCCCGTGTGAATCGGCAAAATCGGCCTGTCGGCACCAGTCTGCCCGCTTGAGGCCCATTCGCCGCGTCCGGCCCGATACCCGATCTTTTCTCTGACGATTCAGCCTGCCCTGTTGAAATCCTCTACCAAGCCTTGTGGCACAGCCTTTCAGGCTGTGTCCTACCCGACCTCCCATGACGACCACGCCCCGTTTTTCGAGAAATGGAGGCACAGCCTGAAAGGCTGTGCCACGAGCACTCGGAGTTTTTCCACGGAGCAGACTCAGCCCTGACACCGCCCCCAACCAACCCGAACCCTTCCGCCGCGGGGCCACTGCTCGCGCTCGCGATTGAGACCAGCAACCCCGCCAGCGCGCCCGTAGCGGGCCCAAGTGGCGCCGCCAGCACAGGCCAGTCTGTCGCGTTCGGATTGTGGCACGTGGGGGGGGCGGGCGGAGCGGGGGCGCGAGCAGAGTTGCTGGGCACCGAGCCGGTCGCCACGGCGACACGCCACGATGATGACCTCATCCCCGCCATCGACCGCCTGGCACGCCGCCTGGGCATCGCGCCCCTCTCAATCGATCGCATCGCGGTGAGCATCGGCCCCGGCGGGTTCACGGCCGTGCGCGTGGCCGTCGCCGCGGCGAAGATGATCGCCGAAGCGAACACCGCTCGCGGGCGGGACGCACGCTGCATCGGTGTGCCCAGCGCGCTGGTGGCGGGGTGGGGGCACGCAACTTCGCACGCAAGCGAGCACGGAGTGCGCGATGAGGCACTCGCCGTTGCGCTGGCGTGCAAGGGCGACTCGGTGCACCTCACGGTTCTGCCCGCCGGTTGGCGTACCGACCCCGCCAGCGTGTTGCCTGGCACCATCGCCCACGCGGCCGATGTGGGTGGCCTCGCGGCGCGGGGTGTGCGGACGCTGATCGCCGATGCGTTTCTGACAAGCGCGCTGCGCGATGCCGCGACTGGTGCGGGGGTGAAAGTGTTGCCCCCGGCGTTTGATGCCGCAGCCTGCCTAGAGGTGGCCGCGCTCCTGCTGGCGATGGATGCGCTGGACCTGCTGCCGCTCTACCCGCGTGAGCCGGAGGCCGTAACGCTGTGGCGGTTGAAGAAGAAGGCGTGACGCAAGCGGCGGTTGCCTTGGGTACCCCCACTCTCCGAGTGGGGCAAGCGTCCGGACCCCACGCGGAGCGTGGGGGTACCCAATGCACAGAGGTATTCCTCAGCCCGCTGGCATCTTGCTCCGCACGGTGTATGTTGAATCTGGAAGGCAGGTGCCATGCGGGGTGTCGCGCGCAAACAAGCCGGGGGTGTGCTTATCGGGCCGTCGCTTTGGTGGGGCGGACGTCCCGTGCGCCGATCCGGTTTCCCCTCCCTCTGGGAGGGGACAAAGGGGTGGGTCTTCCTCCTCTGCTCCCTCATCGCCTCCCCCGCACTTGCAGACTTCAAGCCCATCCCCCTCTCATCCACTGCCGTAGCCTCTGGCGCGCAGGTCACGTTCGACAAGGGCATCGAGTTTGTCACCATCGGCTCGGCCGGCAACGCCCCGTGGCCCGGCAACGGCACCAGCGGAGATCGCGCGGTCGGGCGCGGCAGCGTGGCCTACGAATACAAGATCGGGCGCTTCGAGGTCACCACGAGCCAATGGGTGAGTTTCTTCAACGCGGCATACGACCGTCCCAGCACCGATTGGCTTCCGCACCTCTCTCCGCCCGGCCATTGGGGGGCTGTGCCCATCACGCCCAACACGGCCACGGGTCGCAGGTGGGCCGTGCCCACGGGCAACGAGATGATCCCTGTTGGGAACATCAGTTGGCGCATGGCCGCGATGTACGCCAACTGGTTGCACAACGACCAATCCAGCGATCGCAACGCCTTCCTCAACGGCGCGTACGACGTGAGCACGTTCACGTTCACGCCCGCCGGGCGCTTCCGCGACCAACTCACGCATAACCCGGGCGCCAAGTTCTGGGTACCCACGTGGGATGAGTGGTTGAAGGCCGCGCACTTTGACCCCAACAAGGCGGGCGCGGCAGAGGGTGGCACGGGTGTAAGCCAGTGGTGGAACTACAGCACCACCAGCGAGATCGCGCCAATCCCCGGCGCACCGGGCACACTCAACAACGGATTTGTGGCCCAAGCAAACTTCGCGTTTTCTTCACCAAACCCGTTTGCGATCAGTCTGGGGGCCTATCCCACGGTGCAAAGCCCGTGGGGTCTCTTAGACACGAGTGGGGCAACGGGCGAGTGGACGGAGGAGGCCCTCTTCAGTGGAATTCCGGGTGAAGCCTTTCCTGTCGACCGCGTCTACGACGGGAGTTGGTGGGTTGACGGCAGCGCCTTGTCTGACACACCGCGGGGCAGGTCAAGTGCGTTTCCAAGTTATTCGGCGTTCGATTTAGGATTTCGCTTGGCAGCGGCTGTGGTGCCGGGCCCGAGTTGCATTCCCATAGTGGCTTTGGGTATGCTGGCGGCAACCCGAAGGAGGCGGCGGGTGGCGCTGCAATCAGCGCTCTGACAGGCGTGCGTGCTCCGAACGATCGGTTGAATGCACGACCGGATGGGCTGGTCCTTGTTGTGCAGCCAAGTTGCCGCCCCTCAGGTGCCGCGCACGTTGCCAAACATCTCGATGTGCAGGCGCGGGCAGTATCGCCAGCCGCGGCTCGCGCACACGCTCAGCACGGCTGCTTTGGTTTCTGTCGAAGGGGGCGTGATGCCTTCGGGCATGAGCAGGATGTCTGCGGGCGTGATGCCGCGGAGCGGAGCGAGGAGCGCATCGATCTCGGCGAGATCGCCCTGGCCGCAGTAGACAAACTTGAGTTGCCGCCCGGGGGCCGGGTGGGCGTCAAGCAGCGCCTGCAGCGCGGCAAGGTTGATGCGGCCAGCCTCGTGCCGGGCGGGCCAGTGCCCCGCACCGGGGCCGCCCAGCGCAAGGGCCTGCTCTGCTGTGGGCGCAGAACTGGCGAGTTTGGGGCTGATGCTCATGAGGCCGCGCGGCACGGGGCGGAAGATGGTGCCGGCGGTTTCGATGGTGATGTGCATGTGCGGTGCGAGCGCGGCGGCCAGCGGCTCAAGCCCATCGAACATCATCGGTTCGCCGCCGGTGAGCACGACGTGGCTGACGGGCGCGCCCTGCCAGCGTGCCGCGCGGGCCTCGGCAACAAGATCGGCAATGGTGCGCAGGCCGCCGCCTGTGCCGGCGGTGTCCGGCCGCCAACTGGCGTAGGGCGTGTCGCACCAGGCGCAGCGCAGGTTGCACCCGGAAAGCCGCACAAACCAACTGGGCGTCCCCGCCAGCAGGCCCTCGCCCTGGATGGAGACAAAGGTCTCGCTCACCGGGAGCGTGATGGATTCGGGCACACTCACGCCGCGTACACCGTGGGATCGCTCACGGCCGCTTCGATGAAGCCGCGCTGGCGGATGAGGCACGAATCGCAGTGGCCGCAGGCGTGCGGGCTCGCGAGCGAGCCGCGGGGGTCGTAGCAACTGTGCGTCAGTTCCAGCGGCACGTGCAGATCAGCCCCCAGCCGAATGATCGCGGCCTTGGAGAGGTGCACGAGCGGCGCGTGAAGCCGCCAAGGGCGGTGGTTGGCTCCGGTCTCCACGCCCGCGCGCGTGCCCAGCGCCAGCGTCGCCTCCAGCGAACGCAGAAACGCCTCGCGGCAGTCCGGGTAGCCGGAATAGTCCACCGCGTTCACGCCCAGGTAGATGTCGGAGGCGCCCACGGTTTCGGCCAGGCCCGCGGCGAGCGAGATGAAGATGAGGTTGCGCGCGGGGACGTAGGTGATGGGGACCGCCGACGGCAGGTCTGAAGGCTGCCCCACCGCGTCCTTCGGCACGTTGATCGCCGCGTCGGTGAGGGCGGAACCGCCGATGGCGCGCAGGTCAACCTTGAGCGTGAGGTGGCGGGCGATGCCCAAAGCCGCGGCGACGCGTGCCGCGGCGGCGAGTTCCACATGATGCCGCTGGCCGTAATCGAAACTGATGGCGACGGGGTCGAAGCCGTCTCGCTTCGCGCAGGCAAGGGCGACGGCACTATCCAGACCGCCGGAAAGGAGGACGACGGCGACCGGCTTGGGCGCGCTGGGCGACGCGGCGGGCCGGGCGGGGGAAGTGCTGGGCGGAGGGCTCACCACGCGCCCTCCAGAATCATGCCGATGGCGTGGGCCACGCCGTCTTCATCCACGCTGAGCGTGGTCCGGCGTGCCGCGGCCTTCACACGCTCGTGGCCGTTGCCCATGGCGATGCCCAGCCCCGCGTGCGTAATCATGGAGAGGTCGTTGAGTTGGTCGCCGATCGCGGCGGTTTCGGTGCGCGGAATGCCCAGACGCATGGCGAGGCGATCCAGCGCCTGCCACTTGTCGGCCTGGGCGTGGAAGAGTTCCACGATGTGGACGCTCTCGATGCCAGCGAGTTTTCGCTCCGCGGGAAGCATGACGCCGGAGAAGTGCTGGAGCATGGCGACACCGCCGAAGCGCGTGCGGAGTTCGGCCGCCAGTTCATCCACCGGCGTGTTGGCCGCGTAGGCACCGATGCGGACGGAGTGCTCGGGGTGCTCGTCATCTTCCAGCCGCGCCACGCAGCGCAGGCGTGCGCCCATGTTCTTGAACCACCAGCGGCTGGAGGCATCAACCGCCTCGATGCCGCGCTCGGAGACGACGAGGTAGTCGTAGCCCGCGGCGTGCGGGTCTTTGAGCACCAACGCGGCGTGGCCGCGGGCTGTGAGGTGCGAGACGATGTCGCTGGTGAGGGATTGATCGAGCGCAAAGCGCTCGAGCGTCAGGCCCGTGTCGGGGCAGGAGACCATCGCGCCGCCCGCGACGATGACGGGGTCGCGCTGCTCGATGGCGCGGATGACCTGCATGGATTCGATCAGGGCTCGCCCGGTGCAAACGACCACCATGATGCCCGCCTCACGCGCGGCACGCAGGGCCCGGAGATTGGCAGGGGAGACGTGGCCGTGGTGGTCCACCAGCGTGCCGTCAAGGTCGATCGCGAGGAGTTTGTAACGAACAACCGCCATGGTGCGAGCGTAGGTGTTCGCATGGGGTTTGGGCGCATGTGCGGGCGCTTCCCGGAAGGCCCATGAGCGTGTTAGGCCGATACACTTGCGGTGAAGATGGTGCGATGGCTGGCGATTTCGGTGCTCCTCGTCGCGCAACTGGTGGGCGTGCCCATGACCGCGCTCGCCCTCTGCGGAAGCAGCGTGGCCCGCGCCTGCGGCGGTGATGTGCCCGCCTCGCTGGAGTGCTGCTGCACAGAGCGTGGCGCGCCGGCGTGCCCGTGCTGCGGGGGCGATGAACCGGCATCGCCGACACCGCAGAGGCCCGCGTTGCCGCCGGCTACCAAGACCGCTCTTGATGTGCAGGCAGCGGATGTGCCCGCTGTGGTTGAATGGACCGCGCGGCCCGCAGCAATGGTGCACGCGCCCGCGGGCGACGGCCCGCGGTGCCGCAGCAACGCCAAGCGCGTGCAGGCCGTGCTCTGCCGCTGGCGGACGTAGGACGCGATCCAGGGTTTTTCGCTGCGCGTTTGTCTTTGCGTCGATTTTCCAATCCAAGCCTGTCTTTCGCCCGCCATGCGTGCATGCGCGGGCAGGAGTTGATCTCATGAACGCTCGTATTCTCCAAACGCTTTGTGTCGGTTCGCTGTCTCTCCTCGCCGCGTGCGCGGCACCGTCGGGGTCGTCCTCCTCATCGACACCCATGAACGATGAGAACGCGGTGGTGCACGCCGCTACGGCCGCGGACATGGCCCAGGCTAAAGACCCGGCGCCGCTCGCGGCCACATCGGTCACGCTGTTTGTCAACGGCATGGGGTGCCCCCTGTGCGTCACGAACGTGGACAAGCAGTTGGAGCGCGTGAAGGGTGTGGAGACGGTGAAGGTGGACCTGGGCGCAGGAACCGTGGACGTGGGCCTTGGCGGCAAGACCAAGCCCAGCGGCGCGGCCCTGGCCGAAGCCGTGGACAACGCCGGCCTGACACTCGTGAAGATCCGCACCAACAACTGAGCCCCGCGCTCACCGAAAGGACGACTCATGAAGACCACGCTCACACGCGCGGCCGGAGCGGTCGCGCTCCTCGCGCTGCCCGCGCCGGGCCTCGCCCAGGAGGCCATGTACACCGCCGCGGCCACCATGCCCAGCGCCGGCACGCTCATCTATCAGCCCCACATCACCCTCGAGGTGTACGGGGCCCGGCCCGGCACCAACGTGCGCCGGACCACCGAGTACACCCTGCACCAGCCCGTGCAGTTCGGCCTCGCCAAAGACCTGTCGCTCACCGTGGATGTGCCCGTGGAACTTTCGCGTGAGGATTTCACCGGGGCCACCGGCCCGGGCGGCGCATCGCACACCATCGACGTGGGGGCCGACGAGGTGGAGGCGATCTTCAAGTGGCGGTTTTTCCGCGAGGACACGGGCGGCATCGACACGCTCCGCGCCGCCATCCTGGCGGGCGTGGTGGTGCAAACCGACGACCGTGTGCACGCCGACCCGCGCATCGGGGCCGTGGTGACCAAGGTGATCGGCAGGCACGGCTTCAACCTTGAGGTTGGCTACACCCTCACCACCGGCGGCGAGCGCGAGCACAACCTGGGCGGCGAGGGCCCCAGCGACGCCTTCCACTACAACGCGGCGTACCTGTTCCGCTTTGCGCCCGAGCGGTATGCCGCCGACTCCACCGGGGCGTGGTACGCCACGATTGAGATGAACGGCCTGTACGAAACCAACGGCGACCATGAGATCCGCTGGAGTCCGGGCATCATGTACGAGGGGCGCGAGTTCGCCTTCGAGTTGATGGCCCAGATGCCGCTCTGGGCGGACGTGAACGAACGCCCGGAACTGGACTTCGGCGTGGGGTTCGGGTTCAGGTTCTTGTTCTGAGCACGACGGCAAATATGCGGAGGCGGGCAGGCGGCGGTTGTCGGGGGTGGCTCTTGCCTGCGGCGGCACCAGGTTCGGCGTTCGGCCTCGCAGACGCACAAGCGGATACTTCCTTCACCTGTACTTGCTGCCGCGCCCGCGTCCTTCGCCCTCTGCTTCACCGTATCATGACCAATCGACTTGTTGTAGCTCGTTCGTCGTACGCCGCCGCATCCTGGTGCGTTGGCCGCGCTCGTGTTCGTTGGCCTGACCGCATTTGCAAGGGTCATGGGAGTCCTGATATGTATGCCGGTTCACGCACGTTCATCCTTTCGACCGCCGCCTTCGCGCTCACATGCGCCGCGGCCCCGGCTCGGGCACAGCACGACCATGGGGCGTCGAAGCCCACGCCCGGCCCCGCCGCGCCGGTCGCCGAGCGGTACTTCTGCCCCATGCACTGCGAGGGCACGAAGGTGTACGACAAGCCGGGCAAGTGCCCGGTGTGCAAGATGAACCTCAAGAAGCAGACCAGCGACCTGTACACCGTCGCCGTGCGCGAGGTGAGCGCGGATGGCGGCGCGGCGATCACTGCGGGCAAGGCCGCGTCGCTCGTGTTCAAGATCAAGAATCCCACCGGCTTGCAGATCACGAAGGTCGAGACGGTCCACGAGAAGCCTCTGCACCTGCTCATCGTGTCGAAGGACCTGTCGTGGTTCCGCCACGAGCACCCGGCGATGCAGCAGGACGGCACGTTCACACTGAACTTCACGTTCGCGCACGGTGGCGAGTACACGCTCTACCACGACTTCACGCCATTGCCCGACGGGGGTGCGAAGGAAGGGCCGGGTCAGCAGATCGTGCCGGTGGCGGTCACGGTGGAGGGCACGCCCGCCGCGCCCGTGCCGGTGAAACTCGTTGAGGATTCGTCGGCTCCGAAAGCCATCGATGGGTACACCGTGGCGCTGACGACGGGCGAGGGGGGTGGCGGGGAGGGGGTGGTGAAGTCCGGCGGCTCGGCGACGCTCACATTTACCATCGGCAAGGACGGCACGCCCGTGACGACGCTGGCCCCGTACTTGGGCGCGATGGGCCACCTCGTCGTGCTGAGCGCGGACGGCAAAGAGTTTGTGCATAGCCACCCGAAGGAAGGTCACGACGACCACGCGATGACTTCGGGCGGACCGACGGTCGCGTTCGAGGCGCACTTCAAGAAGCCCGGTCTCTATAAGGCTTGGGGCCAGTTCAACGTGGGGAGCAAAGACAAGGAGACGATTCTGACCGCGCCCTTTGTCTTCAAGGTCGAGGCGGGCGAACCGACGCACGAGCACCACGACCACAAGTAAGCGGCACGAAGCGCTGCGCTGGCACCGCCGCTCGGAGCCACCACGCGGCAGGAGACCGGCCATGAACACGACCCTCACCATCACAGGGATGCACTGCCCCGCGTGCGCGAAGCGACTGACAGAAGCGTTCGGCCGGGTTGCCGGTGTCGCCTCCGCTCACGTGACGCTCCACCCGCCCGAGGCCCACATCGAGAGCGACGGTCCGGTGCCGATGGCTGCGCTGCACGACGCGGCACGCCGGGCGGGCAACTACAGCGTGGCCCTCGCCGGACCGGGCATGTCGGCAGCAGGCGAGGCGCAGGAGGCCCACACGCCGGTCGAGAAGAAGCCGAGCCTCTACCCACTGATCCTGATCGTGCTCTACATCGCGGGAACCGCCGCGCTGACGACGTGGCTTCGCGGCACGAGCGGGTGGTCATGGCACACGCTGATGCTCGACTTCATGGCGGGCTTTTTTCTCGTGTTCTCGTTCTTCAAGTTGCTGGACCTGCGCGGGTTTGCGGATGCGTACCAGTCGTACGACGTGCTGGCACGCCGGTCGAGGGCGTACGCGCTGGCCTATCCGTTCCTCGAACTGGCCCTGGGCGTGGCGTATCTCATCCGCTGGCAGCCGACGATCACCAACTCGGTGACGCTGGGCCTCATGCTCCTCGGCTCGGTGGGTGTGCTGCGCGCGGTGCTGAGCAAGCGCACCATCCGCTGCGCCTGCCTGGGCACGGCCCTCAACCTGCCGATGACGACGGTGACGCTGGTGGAAGACCTGGGCATGGCCGCGATGGTCCTCGCCGCCTTGGTGTGGCCGCACTAAGGGCGCGGGGCCCGAGGGCGGGGAGTCGCGCACGGACGATCGTTCAAGCCCGCCCTTGACAGGCCACGGGTGGAAGCCCATAATGCAACTGTGTTGCATGTGATCACAAGATGCAAGAGATATTCACCTGCGGGTGGCCAGCCCGGCGACGCACGCGGTCGAGGCTTCACGCTGATCGAGTTGCTGGTGGTGATCGCGGTGGTGGCCCTGCTGGTCGGCACCCTGCTTCCGGCGCTTGCGCAGGCCCGCCACGCGGCACGCGGCGTGAAGTGCCTCACGCAGGTGCGGCAACTGGAACTGGCCCAAGCGCTGTACGCGGATGCGTACAAGGGGGCCCTCGTGGATGCCGCGCTGGCGCACGGGGGGCTGGGCGACCCGCGCAACTCGTGGCCGATCACGCTGGGGCAGTACTCGGAAGGGGCGCTCATCCTGCGGTCGCCGTTGGACAGCAGCCCGTTCTGGTCGGCCGATGACGGCGGGACGTATCCGGGTGTGGGCTTTCGCCGCTACGCGGACCTGCTCGCGGCAAGCACCGGGGGGCCGGGGGGGAGCACGCCGAGGGTGGCCCTGGCGCGCTGGACGAGTTACGGGTTGAACAACTACACCACGCGGAGCAAGAAGCCGCCCGCGGCTTTCATGGCCCGGCCGAGTTACGACACGCTGCCCAGGGTGCCGCGCCCGGGTTCGACAGTGCATTTTCTCATGATGACGTTCGGCGCTGGCGAGCCGCCAAGCACGCAAGCGGGGCAGTATGCGCGCTCGGACCACGTGCACGCCCAGACGTGGGACGACGGTGCGCCGGGGACCTCGCCCACGGCCGCGGCGGCGCAGATGCAACTCAACGCCCACGCCGGGCCGCGCGTGCCGGGGTGGACAGGCGTGAGCGCCTACGGGTTTCTGGATGGGCACGCGCAGGCGCTGCGGTTTGACCAGGTGTACACGGACTTCAACCGGAACAGGTTTTACCCGGAGGTTGCTCAATGAAACGATCCTCTCGCACGTTCATGGGTGTGTTTGGCGTGGGGGCAGTGGCCGCGCTCGCCCAAAGCGCGGCGGGGCAGTTGCACGAGAGCGATGTGCTCCTGCGCGTGAGCAACGCTCGTGTTCAGACCGGCGCGGTCGATCCGGCAACGCAGAGCACGGCGTTCCCGCAGCGCGTGTTCGTGGCGGCCTTCGGCCCGGGCGGCTCGGTGGCGGAGCCGGGGTTTGAGGCGGAGCCCTTTGCGCTGCCTGACAACGCGACCGTGGGCTTTGACTTTGCCAGCGCGGTGCGCGTGTGGGACGGGAGCGACTTTGACCAGATCGCATCCCCGTTCATCCGCGCGCGCTTCGGGCCGTTGCAGGCGTGCTCGCCGGGTGTGGATGCCGCCAGCGCAGGGTTTGGCGTGGCCGTGGAGGACGGGCTGTATCACCACCACTTCACGTTCACGCTGGCGGGCACGTGCGAACCGCTGACGGTGTCGGGGGCGAGCGGCGTGTACCTGCTCACGCTGACGATGTGGTGCGATGCGCCGGGTGTGGCCCCGAGCGAGCCGCTCTACCTGATCCTGGGGCGCGACGCGGCGGAAGGGGATGTGGACGCGGCGCGGGTGTATGTGCAGGGGCTGATACCGCCGGCCTGCGTTGTGGAATACAACGGCGACGGTGTGCTGAACCCCGACGACATCGGCGACTTCATCACGGACTACTTCACCGACCCGCCGATCGCCGGGCCGGGCGGGTACGCGATCGCCTGTGCAGGGAACGCACCGCCGTACGCCGCGGGGTACAAGGCCGCGTTCACCGTGGATGGGAGCGGGCAGTGCAACGAACCGTTCCCGGACAACCTGGGGGATTACATCACGGCGTACTTTGCGGGGTGCTGAGAAGGCGTGAGGCGTCAGACTCGTGTGCCCTCGTCATCCACCTCGCTGGCGACGATGGCGAGCGCCTCGGCGACGTGCTTGCCCACGTTCATGTTGCCGATGAAGACGTGCCGCACGCGGCCGTCGCGGTCGATCACATACGTGACTCGCCCCGCGAACAGGCCCAAGAACTTGGGCACACCCCAGGCCTTGCGGATGGAGCCGTCATCGCTCACCAGGGCGTAAGGCAGCGTGTACTTGTCGTGGAAGTCGCGGAGTTTGGGCAGGCCGTCGGAACTCACGCCGATCACCACCGCGCCCGCAGCGGTGAACCGCACGTGGGCATCGCGGAAACTGCACGCCTCGGCGGTGCAGGCGGGCGTGTGGGCCTTGGGATAAAAGAAGACGACGACCCACCGGCCGCGGAAGGCGGAGAGGCGCACGAGCGTGCCGTTGTGGTCGGGGCGGGAGAAGTCGGGTGCGATGTCGCCGGGCTTGAGTGAAGGCATGGGGGCAGAATATCCAACGGCGAAGCACTGCGGAGGAAGGGGCCCACCCCAACCGGCACCGACTCACTCGCCAAGCCTCGTGAGTCAGTGGCACGCAGGCGTTCAGAGCGGCGTGCGGTCCTTGAGCGCGACATGGAGCGCTTGGAACGCCGCGAGCGCCGGCTTGGCCGCGCCCGGCGCGGTGAGCAGGCCGCCGCCGGGCATCTCGCCGCCGGGTTCGAGGTCGCAGAGTTCCTGCCAGCAGATGCTCTGGACGAAGGGCTTGCCCGCCGCGATCGTGGCGATGTCGGTGAGCCAGCGGGCCTGCTGCTGTGGGCTCCATGTGCCTCGCCAGGAGCCGGGGTCGGGCGGGGTGGCGGCTTCGCCTTTGGGCGTCGGGCCGGTGGGGGCCGGAGGGGGCAGGCTGGGTGCGCCCAGGGCGCTGACCATGAGGGGGCGGTCGAGGTTGGCGTAGCGGTCGAGCAGGGCGCTCACGCTCATCGGGTCTCGCGTGCTGCGACCGGCGAGGTTGTGGCCCATCTGGAGGCGGACGCCCAGGGCATCGATGTTGAGGCCCAGTTGGTTGAGGAGTTCGGCGTAGAGCGTGGGCGGGATGGCCTTCCACCCCTGACCGCTGCCCTGCGCGGGGCCGGCGTTGTACTCGCCCCACGGCTGGGCGATCTCGACGACAACCTTGGCGGAGGGCTGGAGTTTGCGCACCAGCAGCACGCAGGTGCGCGTGAGGTCGATGACCTGCTCGTACGTGAGTTTGAAGACGCCGCCGCAGGGAAGGCCGCTGGCGACGATCCACGTGCCGACCACTTTGCGATACCGCGTGACGAGCGTCTTGCAGTGCTCGAACACGACCTCTTTAAGGGTCTCGTAATCGTGCTCCCAGATGTAGAGAAAGTCGGGGATCGCGCCGGGGCGGAGTTCGACGAGCGGCCCCGCGACCACCGGAAGTTTGGCCTTGGTGACCGCCCATTCGAGCCACTTGTCGGTCTTGGCGAAGGCGTACTTGCCCTCGGTGGGCTCCATGTCCACCCAGCGCATCGGCATCTGGAGAAAATCGCACGTGGCCTGCACGGCGGCCTGCAGTTCGGGCGTGCACGCGGCGGGGCTGACCGAGATTCCCGTGCGCGGCATCTCGGCCAGCAGCACACCGGGCGTGCCCAGCGCCGCGGCGCGGCTGGCGCGGGCCTCATGATCGGTGATCGCGTTGGGCGGGGGTGTCATGGCCGCGGCACGGGCCGTTTCGCCCGAGAGGCGGCGAGCGTGCTGCATGTGGGCCTGCTTGCGGGCAAGGTCTTCACTGGCATCGACGGCCAGGTTGAGGGCGTGGCGTGCGGCCCGGTCTGCCTCGCGAGAGAACCACACGGGCGGCGAGGCCGCACCGGCCTGGGCCCCGGAAGGCGAGGGTGGGGGCAGTGGCGGCGTGCTGCGATGCAGAAGGAGCGCGGCGGTGAACGCCAGGCGTGTCTCCTCGACCTTGACCATCATCGGGTCGTCCGCAGCGAGGTCAAAGAAGGCCCACTCCTCGAGTTTGTTGAGCATCAGCATGAGCCGATGGCGGGCCAGTTCGAGGCTCAGCAGGTACGGCTGCGTGCGCTGCGGCAGCAGGCAGGTGCGCAGCGTGAGCAGACTCTGGCCCCCGCCGACCTTGCCGGTGCCCGCGGCCGAGACGACGGGGAACTGGATGCCCAGACCGCAGGCGCCCTCCTGCCGCCGCTCGCAGCGAAGGAGGCCCTGCTCCAGGCTGACCTCGCCGGCGAGGACCATGTCGTCTCCGCCCACGAGATACGCGTGCCGGAGCGGCCATTCCGCGGCGGGGCCGGCATCGTCGAAGACGGCGAAAAGAAGCATGGGTGCGGCCGAACCTCCCACTGACGCACGAACGATTGACGCTCGGACCCTGAGGGCACGTGCCCCGGGCGTGCGGGACGGGGAGCGTAGGGCGGTGGCTCATCCTGAAGAACCGCCCGGCTCCGCCGCGCCGGCCCGTCGGTCGCGGGTCCGCGGATGCCCGCGCGTACCGTTGGCGCGATGAGCCACCCTGCGCCGCCGACGATCGACCTGCCGCTGGTTCGCCGGGGCAAGGTGCGCGATGTGTACGCGCTGCCCGATGGGCCGGGCGGTTCGCGCCGGCTGCTGATCGTGGCGAGCGACCGCATCTCGGCCTTTGACGTGGTGATGCCGACGCCGATCGTGGGCAAGGGGAAGATTCTGAGTGCGATGGCCGCGTGGTGGCTGCGGTTTGTGCAAAGCCGGGGCCTCTGCGAGACGCACCTGCTCTCGACGAGCGTCAACGACGTGCCCGCGGGTGTCGCTCCGGCGGGGTCGGCCGTGGCGGCGTGGCTGGAAGGCCGGATGATGATCGGGCGTGCCTGCCGCGTGGTGCCGATCGAGTGCGTGGTGCGGGGGTACTTGGAAGGGTCGGGTTGGAAGGAGTATCAGGCGACGGGGCGCGTCTGCGGCGTGGCATTGCCCAGGGGGCTGAGGCAGTGCGACCGGCTGCCCGAGCCGATCTTTACGCCGGCGACCAAGGCCCAGAGCGGCCACGACGAGAACATCTCGTTCGAGCGGGCGTGCGACGAGGTGGGCATGGAGATGATGGGGGCGATGCGGGAGACGAGTTTGGCGATTTACAACGCGGCCGCGACGCACGCGCTGGAGCGGGGGATCATCATCGCCGACACGAAGTTCGAGTTCGGCGTGCCGGAGGATGCGATCAACGCGCCGGCGCGCGTGTGGACACCGCCGATCTTGATCGATGAGGCGCTCACGCCGGACTCGAGCCGCTTCTGGCCGGTGGCCGGGTACACACCTGGCGGCCCCCAGAAGAGTTACGACAAGCAGTTTCTGCGTGAGTATCTGGAGACGCTGGTGGCGGCGGGCCGCTGGGACAAAGCCGCGCCCGGGCCCGAGTTGCCTGAGAGCGTGGTGGCGCGCACGCGGGAGAAGTATGCGGAGGCTCTGCGGGTGCTGTGCGGGTGAGGAAAGGCGGAGGCCCAGAAGTGGCGGACGGGACGTCCGCCCCACTGCTCTCACTTCTGCTCGGTGATGGCCTTCTTCACGTCGGGGCGGGCCTGCGCGTCCTTGGCGGCGCGGTACTCGGCGTAGCCCTCCGGGGGCGGAAACCAGGTGTCGAACTTGGGGCGGCCGGTCTTGGCGGCCACCTCATCCACCGGGGCCTTGAGCGTGCGTGAGAGTTCGTCGTAGACGGCCAACTGCAAATCCTGCGGGGCGCGGCTGTACATGATCGCGCCGTCCTCGAAGGCCCCCTCCGCCACGCCCAGTTGGAGCATGACGGCGATCAGGATGCGCGAGGCGGCCTGGCCGAAGTCTCGTGGCACCACCTCCATGCGGCTGCGCTCCGGGTCAACCTGCGTGTTCTTGTACTGCTCCTTCATGTACACCTCGTGGAACATGCGGGCGTACGTCATCTGGCGACGGAACATCTCCGTGTCGCCGTAGAGCAGGCCCTGCACGAAGGCGGACTGGAGCGCACCCTGGATCTCGCCGACGGCCACGTTGGGCGTGGTCACGCGGTTGTAGATCTGGCGGAGAACAAACTCGTCAAGAGGCAGTTCGAGTTGGTACTCCTGGTCCACCTGGTCATGCCAGTTGAGGCGGCCGGCCTTGAAGTCGGCGTAGAGGATGTCCTTGTATTCCTGGGCCTTGCCCACGTCGCCCCGCCGGTACATGTAACTGATGGCGTCGCGCATGAAGTTTTCGTAGCCGGCGTTGTAGAGTTTGTAGGGCCGCTCGGTGATGTCGGCGTTGCGCTGGGCCATCATCTGCTGGGCCTCGCGCTCGCCGATGGCGGTGAGGATGTTGCGGTACGTGGGGATGAAGTCCGGGTCCGGCAGCGTCATGTAGTACTCAGGACGCAAGAGGTCGAACACAACGGTGCCGTAGCGGAACTGCTCCTGCACCGCGTGCAGGGTGAGGCGGTCGGTGTTGAGAAAATCAAAGTCGGCGCGGTTCTTCTCCGTGACACGGCCCTCGGCGACCTCCACGCCGCGCGAGGCCCAGTAGAGCGCGTGCGCCGCGGGGTGCCGCCAGTCCATGGGCCCGAACTGGCGCACGTAGCGCACCATCCGCTCGGGCTCCATGCGGTAGTGGTCGATGAGCACACGCTTGCGCACGTGAGGGATGAGCAGCGCGAAGGCCGCGTCGTGGCGGCGGTCTCTCAGGATCGTCATCACCGGGTTGTCAACCTCGCTGAAACCGACCTTCGGCAGGGCGCTGCGGACGCGTTCGATGGCGCGCCCGTACTCCACGCCCGTGAGGAGTTCGATGCGGTCGTCGTGGCGGGTGAGGTCCAGGCCAGCCTCGGCCTTGAGGCGGTCGATGAGCGCAGCCGCGGTGGTCTCCAGGCGGCGGACCTCGTCGAGGGTTTCGGGGGCGGCGCTGACGCGCTCGAGGAACGCCGCGGCGTCGTTGATGGCCTGCTCGCGCGTGCGAGAGATCGCGGAGCGGCGGGGCGGGCCCAAGGCGATGGTCCACTCAAGGGCAAACATGCGCTTGTAGTAGTTGTGCGCATCGTCCATCACGCCCTGCACCTTGTGGAGCAGGATCCACGAGAGTTCGCGGTGGATGAACAGGTCGTTGGGGTTGGCGGGGATGCCCTCTTCGCGCAAGAGGCGGATGCCCGCGTTCACCCACTGCCAACGCTCGGTGTGCGTCTGCGTGGCGACGGAGATGTTGTACGCAAGGTTCCACGCGTGGAAGGCCCACACGCGCGGGAAGCGCGGCTGGAGGCGCGTGATGGTCTTGGAGAGGTCCACCGCCTCGTAGAAGTTGCCGGCCTCCTTCGCCTGGTTCGCCCGCCACCAGAGGGCGTTGACAAACAGGCCGCGGAACGCGCCCATCGCGATGCCGATGCCGACCTCCGGCGGGTCGCCCTCTTCGGCACGGTCGGTGTACACCAGGCCGTTGCGGCCGATGCTGCCGGCGACCCATGTCGTGGAGATGACGGAGCCGGCGAGGGCGACCAGCATGCACGCCGCGGCACCGAGTTGGACGGCCGTGTCTTTACGCATGGGAGACCCAAGACCTGCGCGACCCGGCACCGCGTGCCGACGCGCGCCCACTAGTGGCCCGAATAGGTGGCCAGTTCACGACGACGGAAGATGGCCGAGCCCGCCGCGAGGACGACGCAACTGAGGCCACCGAAGACGCCGACGGCCTGGACGAGCGACATCCATCCTACGAAGCGGCCGGTGGCGATGTTCTCGGCGGGGTTGATGCGGGCGTAGAAGCCCAGCAGAAAGGCGACGGCTTCCGAGATCCAGATGATCGGGAAGCGCCACCAGAGCGTCTCCTGGTCGTAGCCCTGCGTTCCGTAGGAATCGAGCGCGGCGCGCAGGAACGGAACACCCTCCGCGCAGATGAGGACCCCGAAGGCCGACAGGGCCGCGACCGGGAAGGAAAGGAACGTGCCCAGCATGAGGCCGACGCTGGCGAGGAAGGCGAGTTTGAGCCAGGCGACCGCGGCGATGCGGAGGAAGTTGGCGCGGAACGTGTCCACCGGGTAGGAGACTTCGAGGCCGCCGCTGGGGTTGAAGGTGACGGTCTCCTTGTTCATGGTCTGGCGTTGCACGTCTCCGTTGAAGACCTGCAGACGCAGGACGCCCTCCGGGCCCGCGGTGCCCCGGTACATCTCGACGGATGCGGGGGAGAGCGGAAGGCTGATGAACTGGCCAAGGCGGATCTCGCGGATGACGGGGTCCGCGCCGCCGACGGCGAAGGTGAGGCGGTACGTATCGGTGGGGTTGTTGTTGCCCGCGTCGGCCTTGAAACGCAGGGTGATGGCGGTGCCGCGGGCCTTGGCGGGGCCCAGGCCCGGAAAGTCGTACTGGCGCCAGGTGCCGGGGGGCACGGCGTAGAAGACGGCGATGAGTTCTTTGTCGAACTCGCCCATGAGTTTGGCGCGAGCCTCGGGTGTGTCGCGGAACTCGGGGTCGCTCTGGGCGGCGCGCTCCACGCGCCGGTCCATCTCCTTGGCGAACTCCTCGGGGATCATGCGGGGCGGCGAAGGGTTCACCGACTTGCGGGCCGTCAGCACCTGCGTCTCGAGCACGAGCCGGTCCATCGAGACGGCCTCGCCGCCCCCGGTGAGGGAGGACTGGGAGACGAAGGGACGGGCCTCGCCCTGGGCGGGCTGGTTGCGCAGGTACTCGGTGAAGAGGTAGACGCCCGACGAGGCCACACCCATGAGCACCAGCGACACAGCGCTCACGCCCAGCCACTTGCCCAGCACGTATTCCCACGAGCGGACCGGCTTGGTCATCGTCTGCCAGATGATCTTGTCGCGCTGCTCGAAGGCCACCGTGGCGCAGGCCAGGAAGACCGTGAGCGCGGCCACCACCATGAACGACCCCTCCATGCCGTACGTCAGGAAGGCCTGCACCCGGTAGCGCAGCGGGCTGTTGGGGTCGAGCACGCCCGGCAGCGCGGCGAGGCCGAAGATGAGCAGCACGATAAAGACCGCCGACACCTTCATGCGCACCGCCTCGTACACCACGTTGCGGGCGATGGCCAAGACCGGGTGCGGGCCGCCGAGGGCGATCTTGGCCGTCTGCACCAGCGCCGTGAAGGATGAGGCGAGCGCCAGCGAACCGGCGACGAAAACCCCCACGCCGCGCCACCAGGGCGAGCCCCACAGAACCAGCGGCAGGGCGAGAGCGAGGCCCACCAGCAGCACGCCCAGATAGGTGAGAGCCAGCCCCAGCCACACCACGACGAGCGCCACACCCGCGATGAGGCCCACGCCCACGCTGAAATCCACCACGCTGAGACGGCGCTCGAGGATGGCGTTGAGTGCGTTGACGGTGGCCTGCGCGGACTCGCGCCGGGCCTTTTCAATCTCGACGCGCGCGGCCACTTCCTCCGCCGACCCCTGCACCGCCCCCTCCTCGGGCCCGGCCTCCTGCACCTGGAGCATGGGCAGGTCCTGCCGCGCACGGGCCGATTGCACCGAATACGTGAGGATCGCGCCCAGCGAAAGGGCCAGGATCAGCACGCTCGCGGCGATCTTGAAGAAGCGGCCCTGCTGGGCGCGGTTCAGCCGCGCCGCCAGTTCAGCGAGCCTCACGGGCGGCCCCCGCGGTTCGCATCGCCGTCGAGCAGCGAGGAGATCACGCTCTGGTCAACGCTTGTGGCAGGCGCAGCGCTGGGGGTGGGCTTGGCCGGGGCGGGCACCGGGCCCGGCACGGCGGTGAGCAGGGACCCGATGAGCGATGCGTCCGGCCCGGCCGCGGCGGCGGTCGCAGCGGCGGCGGGCGCTGGGGGGGCGGGGGCCGCGTCGGGGTCGGGCGCCACGAGGCTGGCGATCAGGCGGTTGGGCTCGTCCGCCTCGTCGCCGGCGCGCAGGAACGCGGCCGTGCGGCCGTCGTGGCTGGCGCCGCTGGTGGCGAGCCGTTTGGCCTGGGCTTCGTTCACGATGTCCACAAACAGGGATTCGAGCGACTGGCGCGGGCGGCGCACCCGCGAGATGGCGTGGCGCCCGCCGGAGCGCTCCCGGATCAGGCGATCGATCTGGTCCACGGTGGCGTCGTCCACATCGTCGGTCTCGATCACGCGACCGCTGGAGACGGTCAGCAGTTCGTCGCACGTGCCCTGGCGCTGCACCGTGCCGCCGTAGAGGATCACCATGCGGTCCACGCAGTCTTCAACGTCGGCAAGCAGGTGCGAGGAGAGGATGATGGTTTTGCCACGCCGGCCCAGGCCGAGGATGAGGTCCTTGATCTGGCGTGTGCCCAGAGGATCGAGGCCGGTGGTGGGCTCGTCGAGAATCAGGAGGTCCGGGTCGTTGATGAGGGCCTGGGCGATGCCGATGCGGCGCTGCATGCCCTTGGAGTACTCACGCACGGCACGGTGCTGCACGGCGGCGAGGCCCACCATGTCGAGGAGTTCGTCGATGCGGCTCTTGCGCACCGAGCGATCGAGTTGGAAGAGTTTGGCGTAGTAGTCCAGGGTTTCGCGGGCGTCGAGGAAGGGGTAGAGGTACGACTCCTCCGGCAGATAGCCGATGCGCTTCTTGGTGGCGACATCCGTCGGGAGTTTGTTGAAGACCAGCACCCGCCCGGAGGTTTGCCGCAGCAGGCCGAGCATGATCTTGATGGTGGTGGACTTGCCCGAGCCGTTGGGGCCCAGCAGGCCGAAGACCTCGCCGGGGTGGACCTCGAACGAGACGTTATCGACCGCCCGCGCCTTGGAACGCAGCCAGAAGTCTTTGAACACCTTGGTGAGCGCTTGCACCGCGACGACGGGTTGTGTGCCTTGGGTGGCCATGAGGTGCTGCCGGACGGAGCGGCTACTGCGGTCCCGATTCCTCGGTGCGTGCCTTCTTCACCTCACCGAACTTGGCCGCCTCGGCCTGGTCCGCCGCCGCCTTGTTGCGGCGGTCGGCGGCGTCACGCTGGAAGCGCAGGGCGCTCTTGCGGACCAGTTCCGGGTCGCGATTCAGGGAGAGTTGCACCGGGTGGCTGCCCGGCGGCAGGATGTGCGCCTCGACGTTGTCGCGCGACATGAAGCGGGTGAAGGCCTGCGTCCAGTCGCCGGTCATCACCACCTCGGGGTTCTGCCGGAAGGCCTCGAGTTTGCCCTCGAACATCGTGGCGTCTGCCGCGGCGCGGCTGACAGCGCTGGAGCGGTACTCACGGGCCGCCGAGAGTCTCTGGGCCACCTCGCCGCTAACGGCCCCGGTGGGCACCTCGAAGCCCTCGAAGGAATACGGGCGGCCGTCGAGCACCGCGTCGATGCCGGCCAGCACCGCCTCGCCCTCCTTCAGTTCGCCCTTGGCCAGGTGGCGGTCGTACTGATCGATCATGCGCAGGAGCGGCTCCGCGGCGGCACCGGCGACGCCCGAGAGGCGCTTCACGCGGTCCTGCCCGGCCTTGTCGATGGCCTCCTTGGCCTGCGACTGGGCGGTCTGCACCCCCTCGAACGCCGTGATGAGAAACAGCGGAGCCGTCGGGTCGAGGATGGACACGTCGTCGATCACGATCCCCGCGCCGAACCTGTTGAGCATCTCCTGGGCCGCCTCGCGCGTGCGCCGCGACATGGAGATGAAGGTCCCCTGGCGGGTCTCGTCGGGCAGGCCGCTGCGGAGTTCGTCGATGGAAACCGTGGCCGCCGCAAGCACGGCCCCACGCCGCACGGCGGCGCGCACCACCCAGGGCTCATCACCCGGCGCGACGTAGCGGGCGTTATCAACGATGTTGTCGCGCCGGTAAAGCACGCTGAACCGGGCGTGGGCGAGGTTGCCGTCGGCGGTGATGAGCGAACCGTCGGCCGCGGGGTCGAGACGCTCCTTGCCCTCGCCGCGGATCTCGGAGAGGGGCTTGCCACGGGCGTTCTGGCTGACGGCCGGCCAGAACTCTTCATCCAGCCGAACCGATTGCGCGCCGGTGCCGACCTTCACGAGTTCGCCGATGGGCTCGGGGAGCGTGAACTGCGCACCCGGGGGCAGGTCGGTCGCCTCGGGGCGGCCGAAGAGCAGGCGGATGCCCTTCTCGCCCGTGTTGACCGTGCGCACGCCGCTGAACAGGAAAAGCAGGCCGAGCACCACCATGGTGCCCTGCAGCAGGCGGTAGCAGATGCGCAGAGCGTCCGCAAGCGACTTGGATGCCGGGTCCATCATCGCGGCCATGTCGGCCTGCTCGGCGCCCTGCTCGCGCAGCGTCACCGAGGTGGGGCGGCGACGGTCGCCGGGCGATGGCGGCGGCATCATGGCCGGGTTGGGGGGCAGTTGGCTCATCGCGGCGTTCCTTCGCTCGCGGGCTTGGCGGGCGCGGCAGGCGCCGGGGCCGGGGCCGGGGTCGCGCCGGGCTCGCCGGGCTTCACCCGCGGCTCAGGGGCGCGCGAGAGGCCGCCCAAAGTGAAGGGCGGCAACTGGCCGCGCGGCACGCCCGAGAGCGCGTCGGGGTTCAGCAGGCCCAGGCCCGGCAGGTTGGTGGGGAGCACGAGCGTCACGTTCTTGGCCAGCGCCTCACGCATGAAATCCAGGTTCTTCAAGAACACGGCCAACTCCGGGTCGGTGCTCTGACGCGCGAAGTACTGCGCGGCTTCCAGGTCGCCCTGGCCGCGGATGGCCTTGGCACGGCGCTCGGCGAAGGCGAGGATTTTCTGAGCCGCGCTGTCGGCCTCGGAGCGGATGCGGCTGGATTCGGCGTTGCCCTTGCTCACGGCCTCCTGAGCGATGCGCTGGCGTGTCGCGGACATGCGGTTGAAGACGGCCTTGCTGGTCTCCTCGGGCATCTTGATGGAACTGATGCCGACGGCGATGGGCACGATGCCGTAGGAGGAGAGCGCGGGAGAATCGCCGCCGCCGGTGTCCAACTGCGCAAGGATGGCCTTCTCGAGGTCGGGCAGGCCACCGGGGCTTTCGGGCCCGCCGGTGGCCGTGAACAACTGGTCCATCTTGAAGCGGCCCATCTGGCCGCCCATCGCGAAGCGGAGTTTGTCCTGCAACGCCTTCTCGGCCTGCTTGAAGTGCGCGGCTGCACCGGAGCCGGCGTTGGAGAAGGCCTGGTAGAAGCGGAGCGGATCGCCTACGCGGTAGGTGATGAACGACGTGACCACGATCAGTCGGTTGTCGCCCGTCTGGAGCGTTTCGGGGCGGCTCTCGACAAAGCGCGTGCGGGTTTCGTACTTGGTCACGGTCTGGATGGGGTAGGGAAAGCGCCAGCGCAAGCCCGGCTCACTGACAACAGACTTGTCATCGGCCTTGCCGAAGGTGGTGACCACGGCCGACTCGGTAAAGCGGACCGTGTACGTGGTCATGAACGCGACGATCGCGAGCACGATCGCCAGGGTCACAAGGTATCTCAACAAAGACTGCACGAGGCTGCTCCTTGAAGCAAGACGCGGACGTCAGACGCGAGACGCCAGACTTCAGACGTCAGAATCTGAAACTTGCACTTTGCCACTTTGCCACTTGGTTCTTTTCTACTGCACATCTCCCACCGGGTTGGCCAGTACGTTCCCGCCCGTGTCCACGTCCTTGAGGTCCAGAATGATCCACGGGTCCGGCGGCGTGATGAACACGCGGGCACCGGCCATCAGGTCCTTGAGCATCTGGAAGTACAACGCGGCCTTGTACACCTCGGGCTGGGCCTGGTACGCGGCCGACTGGCCGACGTACGCCTCGGCCCGGCCGCGCTCGGTCATGTGGCGTGTCCAGCGGTCGGCCCGGGCCCGCTCGATGGCGGCGCCGGCCTTGCCGCCGGCTTTCATCACCAGGTCTTCGACCACGAGCGTCTGCGCATCCATCTGGGCCTGCGGCTGGCCGCGCATGCTGTCGAGTTTGTCGATCTCTGCGGCGATCTGGCGTGCGAGGTCGACGCTGCCGACGGCCTCGGTGAGGGTCTCGATGGCGCGTGTGCGGCCCTGCTCGATCGCGCCCTGACCCTGCTGCTGATTCTCGACAACGGCCTCGAAGTATTTGGCGGCTTCCTTGTCGGGGTGCACGCCTTCCAGGCCGGCGAAGACGACCTCGATACCGGCCCCCATGGTGTCGAGCCGCGCCTGAACCAGCCGACGCATCTCGTTGGATGCCTCGGTCCGGCCGCCCCCCAGCACCTGATCTTCGTTGAGGGAGGCGAGGTAACGCACCACCTCGCCGCGTGCCGCGGCTTTGACCCAGCCGTCGCGTGTGGCCGGGTCGGCGAAGGCATCAAATTTCGCCAGGTCGTTGATGCGCCAGATCAGGGGCACCTCGACGGCGACCAGGGCGATGTCTCGCACCGCGGAGACACCGGCTTCGCTCGCCCCGCCGCCGCCCGCCCCACCCCCCCCACCGCTCGCGGCCTGGGCGCTCAGCGGCGTGGGCTGCACGATGGCGTAGACCTCTTCGGTCTTGTGATCGTTCGTCCAGAGGATGGGCCCGGCGTTCACGGGCGTGCCCGTCATCAGGTCGTCGCGGCGCAGCGACGTGGTGGCCTGCGACTCGAACACCTCGAAGGGCCAGGGCCACTTGGCGTGCAGGCCCGGGCCGGCCACGCCCATCATGCGGCCGGTGCGCACCTGCACGGCCTGCTCGTGCGGCTCCACCTGCTCCAGCGCCGTCGTGCCCCAGAGCACCAGCGCCACGACCACGCCCAGCAGCAGCACCGAGCGTGAGAGGAGGCGGTACGCCCACGACCCCGTGACATCGACACCGAACTGGTAACTGATCGCCCCGCCCACAGACTCGGCAAGGCGGTCGGGCGAGGCGATGAAACTCAGGAAGCGCGAGTCGAACGCGGGGCGCGGCACCTCGCCCTGCTTGCGCGGGCGGTAGAGATTGAGCAGGAAGTTGAGGAAGGTCTCGACCCCCAGCAGGATCATCAGCCCGTCCATGGCGGGCGCCAGGTGGCGGAGCATCCAATCCGAACCGACGTATTGGAGGAAGTGAGCCAAGCCCAGCAGGAGTCCGACCAGGGCCGTGCAGGCCGCCGCGCCCGCCCCGCCACGCAGGTTGGCCCACGCCGGCTGCTTGGCCATGCCCGACACAAAGCGTGCGAAGACAAAGCCAACGACCGCGGCACCCAAACCGACAGAGACCGCCCAGCCGCGCTGAGCGGGGGCGACGAACACGTCGGGGCCGATCCCCTTGAGCGACGCGCGCAGGAGGGAGAGGCCCAGGGTCACCTGCACGGTGGCCAGCACGAGACTGGCGGCGGGCATGAGGAAGCGGTGCATCCACGCCAGGCGACGGGCGGCGACGTGCAGTTCTTCCGCGGCGGAATCGAAGACGCTGGTTCGACCGATGCCCCCCGCCCCGCCCGCTGCCAGTGCATCGGTCTCCATGGCCTCGAGGCGCTCGCGCCGGTGCTGGTCAAAGACGAGCGCGAGGCACAGCCAGACCAGCCCGCCCGAGAGGATGAGGTAGCCGGCGTGGAGACCGGCGGTGTCCCTGGCGAGGATGCCGTACACGACCGCGCCCGTGCCGATGGCGACCTGGAGCGTGAGGCCCAGGAGGCTGACACCCGTGGCGCGGGAGAACGAGAGAGAATCCGCCTTCATGAACGCTCCGGACGAATCGCTCGGAAAGAGTCCCGGCGGAATCGCCGGGGGGGAGAACGGAGAGACTCAGGCCCGAGGAGAGGGGGCCACGAACGGGGGGTGATTGTCGGGGGGCTGGTGCCGACTGTCCAGCATCCAGACAAAAACACCGAACTTCGATCCAACCGCGTCCGTATCTACGCACGGTCCGGGTGGAGGGTTCGCGCCCCGGGCCAGTGTTCACGACGCGCCGGTGCTGGTACCCTGCTCACCCTGATGGTCTCTCTGGCTCTCACCATTGCGCGCACCACGTTTATCGAGAGCGTGCGCCAGCCCATCTACTTCATCCTCATCGCCCTGAGCGGGGCGTTCCACTTCTTCAACACCGCCTCCGTCGGCTACGCCCTGGAGTATTCCTCCAGCGGCGAACTCTCCAACGACAACAAACTGCTGCTCGACATCGGCCTGGCCAACGTGCTCTTCTGCGGCACGCTGCTGGCCGGCTTCATCGCCACCGCCGCCATCTCGCGCGAGATCGAGAACCGCACCCTCCTCACCATCGTGAGCAAGCCCGTGCCCCGCGTGAGCGTGGTGCTGGGCAAGTACCTCGGCACGTGCGCGGCGGTGATGATCGCCACGGTCATCATGCTCGTGTTCATGCAGATGAGCATCCGCCACGGGGCCCTGAGCACCGCCGCCGATGACCCCGACCAGCCCGTGATCCTCCTCTCGCTGGGGGCCATCGCCATCGCCTGCGGTGTGGCGGTGTGGGGCAATTTCTTCTACGGGTGGCACTTTGTGCAGGTCTCCACGCTCCTGGTCTGCCCGCTGATCGTGGTCGCGTGGGTGCTGGTGCTGGTGCTGAGCAAGAAATGGGCATGGCAGCCGATCGGCAGAGACTTCAAGCCCCAGGTGCTGACCGCGAGCGCCTGCCTGCTGCTCGCGCTGGCGGTGCTGACCGCCGCGGCGGTGGCGGCGAGCACGCGCCTCGGGCAGGTGATGACGATCATCGTCTGCTTCGGCGTGTTCCTCGCGGGGCTGCTCTCCAACCACCTCATCGGCCGGCACGCCTTCCAAAGCACGCTGGTGGGACAGGTGCAGATTGTGGAGCCCGAGCGGGAGAGCGCGCGGGGGCTGGACAAGAGCGGCGACATCGCGTTTGTTCGGTTGCGCACCGCGCCGAGCGCGCCGATCGTGCCGGGCGACACCTTCCACTTCGGCCCGCTGCCCAACGGGCTGGCCCTGGCGGCCGGCCCCTACCCCCGCTGGAACGGCAACCCCACAGACGACCGCACGTTCTTCGCGAAGGACACGTCCGGGGCTCTGGTGGTCCTGGCCGTGGAGGGGACGAAGATCACGATCCGGAATCTGGGCTTTGAGGCCGCGAGGTTGACCCGCCCGCCGCGCCCGGAGGACTTTGTGTTTGTGGCCCCCACGCGCACGAACTGGGCGGCGGTGGTGGCGTGGGGCTTGGTGCCCAACATGCAGTTTTTCTGGCTGAGCGACGCCGTGACCCAGAACAGGCCCGTGCCCGCCGGGCACCTCGCGCTCGTGGCGGGCTACTCGGCCACGCAGGTGATGTTCCTGCTCTCGCTGGCCACGCTCCTCTTCCAGAAGCGCGATGTCGGCTGACCCGGTGGCCAAGGCTCGCGGCGGGAGGCCGCCTGTGCTAAAGCAGGCAGCCGGCGGCCTCGCCACACCCGGCCGTTGCCATCCGTGGTGCTCATCGGCTACACTTTCTGTGCGATCGGTTCGGCTTCCCCTGGGAGTTTGCACATGCCCGCCCCACGTTCATCGTCTGGCAGTTCCATCAACCCGGCCACGATCAAGATCATTGTCGCCGTCGGCGCCCTGGCCGTGGCGGGCGGCCTGCTCGCCTATCAACTGGGCCTGTTCGGCGGTTCGGGCGTGAGCGTGCCCGACGATGTTCGCAAGAAGGTGGAAGCGGCCGCTGAGGAAGCCAAGAAGAACCCGACCCCACCCTCCGCACCGCGCGACCCGAACGCGAAACCGCCCGAGCGTGTGGCCGAGTGATGCGCCGTCCGGCCGCGGCGCGCCTTACAGCCCGCGCCCGGTCGACACCCACCCGTAGATTTTCTCGCAGGCCTTGGCCGCGCCCTCCCACGTGAGTTGGCGGAGTTCGAAACTGCCGTGCTCACGCAGCGTCTGGCTGAGCGGCGGGTGGCGCAGCACCGCCACGATCTTGTTGGCGATGTCGTGCGTGTCCCAGAAGTCCACCTTCAGGGCGTGGCTGAGCACCTCGCTCACGCCGCTCTGCTTGCTGATGATCACCGGCACGTCCTGGCGCATGGCCTCCAGCGGCGCCAGGCCGAAGGGCTCGCTCACGCTGGGCATCACGTAGCAGTCGGCCATCTGATACGCCCGGTCCACGTCCTTGCCGCGCAGGAAGCCGGTGAAGAGCACGCGGTGGCCGATGCCCAGTTCCGCGGCCAGTTCGATCATGCGCAGTTCCATGTCGCCGGAGCCGGCGATGATGAACTTGGCCTCGGGCACCTTCTCCAGCACCTTCTTGGCCGCCCCGATGAAGTACTCCGGCCCCTTCTGCATCGTGATCCGGCCCAGGAAGAGCACGATCTTGTCCTTGCTGCGGATCATGTCACCCGGGCGCGGCTGCACGTTGTCGGAGTCGATGCCGTTGTACACCACCTCCACACGCCCCGGGTCCATGTCGTAGCGACGTGTGCAGATGCTCTTTGTGAGTTCGCTGACGCAGACGACCTTCATGGACGAGTGCATGCCGCGCCGTTCGATGTCGTAGACGCGCTGATTGATGTGCTCGCCGGAACGGTCGAACTCGGTGCTGTGCACGTGGACGATCAGCGGCTTGCCGCTCACGCGGGCCACGGCCTGCCCGGCGGGGAAGGTGAGCCAGTCGTGGGCGTGAATGACGTCGAAGCCTTCGCCTTTGGTGAGGGCCACCACCAGGCGTGCGTACCGCTCGGCCTCGGCGAAGAGGTCGCCTTGGTAGCCTGTTCCCGCCCCGCTCTTGCCGAAACGCGTCGGGCCGTGGTCCGCCCCCCCACCCCCCCCACCGCCATGCACCAAGGCCAGGTCTTCGGCGAGGGCATCGCCGTCGGTCTCGAACTCGAAGTTGGTGCCTCCCGCAGTCTCGTCGGCACCCACCTTCACCGTCCGCACAGACCGCTTCTTGACGAACACCGGGTACGGGCTGGAGAAGCTCGCCGGCACGCCCACGAAGCGCGTGCGCGTAAAGGCCGGTGAGGCCGCTTCGCCCTGCGCCGGGGCGCCCGCCTCGTCCCATGCCACATCGCCAGCCACGTTCACGCTGCCCGCCTGGGCCCGCCCCGCCATGGCCTCCGGGCTGAACATCCGCACGTGCGAGGCCAGGCTCTTGTCCACCGGGCGCGGCAGCACGAACAGAATCTCATGCCCCAGACGGTCCAGAGCGCGCGTGAGACCGTGGCAGGCCGTGCCCAGGCCGCCAGCGATAAACGGGGGGAACTCCCACCCAAGCATGAGCACACGCATCGGCAAACTCCACGGACCGCCGGCTGCCGCAGAGCGCGGCAGGCCAACAGGGGCCAAGCGTATTCACAGAGCGTCGGGCTTTCAGCCGCGCGGACTCCGATTGGCTCGTTTCTTGTGGTCCGCGGCTCCCTGTGATCGTCGCTCACCACCACCCGGCGAGGCGGCCCGCGGCGTGAGTGAGGCGGACGCTGGCCAGGAGCATGATGAAGCCGATCACGCAGCGCACCCAGACCAGCGGCAGGCGATGCGTGAGCGATGCCCCCAGCCGGGCACCGATGATGGCGCTTGGCGACATGACGAGCGCCAGCATCATCGCGTGCCCCGCACTCTCGCCAAGACCAGCCAGACTGGCGAGTTTCAAGCCCGCGCCGATCGGCGATGTCAGGCAGATGAGGGCGGAACTGGTGGCGATGGCCGTGCGCAGCGGGAGGCCGAGCAGCGACTGAAACAGGGGCACGTTGATGATCCCACCCCCCAGCCCCAAGAGGCCCGCCGGCAACCCCGCGAGCGCGCCACACAGGGCGATGCGCGGCCGGGTGGTCAACTCCGGGCGCGGTGGGGCCTCGGGCAGGCGGCGAAGGGCCTTCGTGAACATCTGCACCGAAAAAAATACGAGCGCACCGGCCAGACCCAGTTGCAGATGCCAGCCGGGAAGCCAGTTGCTGACCAGGACCCCCGCAGCAACAGCCAAGCCGGTGGCCACGAGCATGGCGGGGAGCAGGTCGAGCCGCACGGCCTTGTGCTTGTGGTGCCGCAGGGCCGCCGGAATGGCGACCACGCACGTCACCACCATCGCCGCGGCCATGTAGCCGTGATGGGTGTTGGCTGCCGGATAACCAAAGAGCACGCCCAAACTCGGAAGAATGACAATCGCCCCGCCAACCCCCGCCAAGCCGCCAAAAACCCCCGCCACCAGACCGATGATGCCCGAGGCCACGATTTCTGTAAGTG
>JBJXEW010000012.1:0-17129 GCA_046156035.1 Phycisphaerales bacterium
CTAGAGGGTGTTATGGACTTTGTGGCTGGGGTTCCGATGAAGGGGTATGGCAAGGAAGCCGTACCCGACGGATGTTAAGGATGACGAATGGGCCTTTGTGCTGCCGTACCTGACGCTGATGCGAGAGGATGCCCCGCAGCGTGAGCACGATCTGCGCGAGGTGTTCAACGCCCTGCGCTGGCTGGTGCGCACGGGGGCCTCATGGCGGATGATGCCCAACGACCTGCCGCCGTGGGAGGTGGTGTACCAGCAGATGCAGCGTTGGCTCGCGGCGGGCGTGTTCGAGGCCATGGTGCGCGACCTGCGGGAACTGCTGCGGTTCGCGTCGGGCCGCAACGTCCAGCCCAGCGCGGTCATTCTCGACAGCCGCACGCTGCAATCCACGCCCGAGAGCGGGCACCGCGCCGGGTACGACGGGGCCAAGCGCAAGAAGGGGTCGAAGGTGCACATCGCCGTCGACACGCTGGGCCACCTGCTGTCGCTGCGGGTCACCAGCGCCGATCAGCAGGATCGGGCCCAGGTGCGACAACTGGCCAAAGCCGTGCAGAAGACCACGGGGCGCAGCGTCAGACTGGCGTTCGTGGACCAGGGATACACCGGCGAAACGCCCGCGGCGGATGCCCGCAAGCACGGGATCGAGTTGAGCGTGGTGAAACTCTCCGAACCCAAACGCGGCTTCGTGCTGCTGCCGAGGCGCTGGGTGGTGGAACGCAGTTTCGCGTGGGCGGCGCGCTTCCGACGGCTCGCCAAGGACTACGAGCGTCTGCCCGCCACCCTCGCCGGCCTCCACCTCGTCGTCTTCGCCTGCCTCATGCTCGCCCGCTTGCCCGACGCAAGTCCATAACACCCTCTAGTGCCTTCATCGTGCCTTCCCCGTGCCTTCCTCTGTGTCCTTGTATGTTATTCATCAAGCGGACCGCCCCATCGACCCATCGCCGGAGGTTGTGGGTCGATGGGGCGGTCCGCGGCCGGCCGCGTGATCCGTCTGTGTCCAGGTCTTCAAGACCGCCACGGAGCCCGATCCCGACCGGCTCTTTCGTTGGGTTCGTCCGAACAGTCGCCTGGGCCTCTGCCCTTCACCCGAAGACGCACGCCCGCATCGCAAGAAAGGACTTCGCCCGTGATCGATTCCTCCACCGTCGTCGGCATCGATGTCTCCAAGGCCTCACTCGACGTGGCCTTCGGACTCAACGACCCCGTCCAGCGCTTCGCCAACGTGCCCAAGGGCCACCGCGCCCTGGCCCACGCCCTCTCCAAACGCGGCCCCGTTCGCATTGTCATGGAGGCCACCGGCGGGTATGAGCACACCGTGCTCCGCCACCTGGCCGACCGGAGCCTCCCCGCCATCCGCGTCAACCCACGCCAGGTCCGCGACTTCGCACGCGCCGCCGGCATCCTCGCCAAGACCGATGCCATCGACGCCCGCGTGCTGGTCCGCTTCGGCGCCGCTGTCGAGCCGCTGCACCGCCCGCTCCCCGCGCCAGAACAGGAGCACCTGGCCCGCCTGCAGACCAGGAGGGGCCAGATCATCGCCCTCCGCACCGCCGAACTCAATCGCATCGAGCAGGCCACCGACCCCTTCATCACGCGAACGATCAGGGCGGTGATCAGAACCCTCGACCAGCAGATCGCACGCATCGAGGCCGAGTCGGCCGAGGTCATCGCCGAGCACCGCCAGCTCGAACGCACCTACACCATCCTCACCTCCGTGCCGGGTGTAGGGTCCGTCACCGCCGCCGTGCTCATGGGCCAGATGCCCGAACTGGGCACCCTCTCGCGTCAGACCGTCGCGGCCCTGGCTGGCCTCGCCCCCATCAACCGCGACAGCGGCACGCAGCGTGGGCAACGCCACATCCGCGGCGGACGATCCGCCGTCCGCACCGCCCTCTACATGGCCACGCTCTCGGCCGCCCGCTGCAACCCCGTCATCGCCGAAGACTTCCAACGCTTCACCGCCGCCGGCAAACCCCACAAGGTCGCCATGACCGCCTGCATGCGCAAACTCCTGACCATCCTCAATGCCCTCGTTCGCGATGACCTGCTCTGGGGCACGAAATCCACTCCCAACTCACCTCACGCCCCTTGACTTCGAACACAGTCGCTCCGTGCCTTCGTCCCTTGGTGCCTTCCCTCCTGACACCGCCAACGCCCTCCTCGCCGATCTCCTCGAAGCCTCCTCTTCCCTCCCCGAAATCGCCGCGTCGCACAACCTCAAAGTCATCGACCTCCTCGCGTGGTCCGAGTCGCCCGCCATTGTCGATCTGCTCGCACGCCTGCGCCGCTTGCAGTCGCAGCGCCACAAACTCCAGGCTCAGGGCCACGCCATCGCCGCGATGGAAGGGCTTGCGAGTGTGCTCCGCAAGGGCCAATACGCCGAGAACCCGCCCCACCCCGAAACCATCCGCCGCGCGGCCACCGCGCTCCTGCGTTTCGCTGCGGGCCCTGATCTTCCCTCGCGCCCCACAGGCGATGACCCCGGCCCCTCAGACCCCTCGCGCCTCCCGCGCGCACCGCAACCCTCGGCCCCTGCCCAGCCGCAGGGCCCCGCACCACACGAACCGCGCTTCGCCGCCCCCTCACCCTCTGTCCACGTGCCTTGTGACACCGATCGCAGATTCGCCGTGACGAACTCGCGAGGCCCTGCGAGCAAGTCGGCGTCCGGCGCTCCCCACGCCCACGATGAGCGAGCCTGCGAGCGAATCGTGGCGCTGCCAACCGCGCACACCCACCCACCCGCTCACCCCACACTCCGCCGCGGCACACTCAAACACAAATCCAGCGCGGCCATCCGCACCGCCACGCCGTGCCCCACCTGCTTGAGCACGACGGACCTGTGCCCATCCGCCACGGCCGCGGTCATTTCTACGCCGCGGTTGATCGGGCCGGGGTGCAGGATCACGGCGGCGGGCTTCATGCGATCGATCCGCCGCAAGGACAGGCCGTACAGGTCGGTGTATTCGCGCAGACTCGCCACCGCGTTGGGGCGTGCGAGGGATGCCCCGCCGATGCGGTCGCTTGATCGCCCTTCGCCCGGGCCTTTGGAGCCCGCCGCGTGCCGCTCGAACTGGATGCGAAGGACGTTCACCGCGTCCACCTTGTCGATGAGTGGGTCCAGTTCATGCGAGACGCTGCACCCGAGCGTCTCCAGACTGCGTGGCACCAGCCCCGGCGGCCCGATGCAGATCACCTTCGCGCCCAGCGCGGTCATGACGGCGATGTCGGACCGCGCCACGCGCGATGAGCCCACATCGCCCACGATGGCGATGGTGAGGCCCGCAAGGTCAAAGTCTGCCAGGCGGTCGAAGGATTCGGCGATGGTGTACGCATCGAGCAGGCCCTGCGTGGGGTGTTCGTGCCGGCCGTCGCCGGCGTTGATGACGCAGACGCCGAAGGCCTCGCCCGTGGCGCGGGCGACGAGGGCTGCCGCGCCGCTGGCGCGATGGCGGATGACCATGGCGTGGGCGCCCATCGCGGCGACGTTCGCGGCGGTGTCGCGGATGGTCTCGCCCTTGTTCACGGATGAGTCGGAGGAGGAGAGATCAACCACTTCGGCCCCCAGGCGCTTGGCCGCGAGGGAGAAGGACATGCGCGTGCGGGTGGAGTCCTCGAAGAAGAGGTTGGCGACGATGCGGCCGGAGAGGGTGGAGGCGGCACTGGCGGGGCACTCGCGCTCAAAGTACCGAGCGCGGCGGAGGAGCGCGAGCATTTCGTCGCGATCAAGCCCCTGCAGCGCCAGGAGGTGCTGGTGCGTCCACACGCCCGGATGGACCCTCACGGGCCCGCGGACAGGTGGGCGCGGCGGGGGGGTCGGGGCGGTGCGGGCGGGCTTCTTGTTCGTGCGGGCGGCCTTGGCCATACGGGGCACAGTGTAAGGAATGCGGGGGCTGCCAGCGACGGCCCATAACCACGCTGGCGGGCGATGGGAGCGGTGGGGGGTTCAGTGCCGGGGGCGAGGGACCGAAAAGATGTTGGTCGGCGCGGGTCTTGTTGCCGCGCGGCAGGTCCGGTTGTTGCACGCACACGGGTGAAGGGTTGTCATGGACAAGGCCAGTGTGATCGGCATCCTGATCGGCGTGTTCGCGACCGTCTTCGTGATGTACGAGGTGTCGCACGGGCACTTCATGATGTTCTGGTCGATCGAGGGTTTTTTCATGGTGGGGCTGGGGTCGGTGTCGGTGGTGTTCATGGCCCTGCCCATGGACAAACTGGCCAAACTCCCCGGCTACATCAGGGCGTTCATGTTCAACAAGGGGTGCAGCCCCACCGAGATCGTGAAGATCATCTCCGACCTTTCGGAGAAGGCCCGGCGTGAGGGCATCCTTTCGCTGGAGGGCGAGGTCGCCAAACTCAAGGACCCGTTCCTGGCCAGCGGCCTGAAGATGGCCATCGACGGCGTGGCGCCAGCGTCTATCGAGGCCACGCTCCGCATGGAAGTGATGGCCATGGGCGAGCGGCACAAGGCGGGCAAAAAGTTCTTCGACCTCATCGTGCTCTACGGCCCGGGCTACGGGCTGGTGGGCACGCTCATCGGGCAGGTGGGCCTCTTCGGCAACCTGGCCACGGCGGAGATCGGCCAACTCGGCAAGATGCTGGCCGTGGCCGTGGGCGCGACCATGTACGGTGCGATCGTGGCGAACGCGGTGGCCGGGCCGATCGGGGCCAAACTCGCGATGCGTTCCAGCGAAGAGATCATGACGCGCGAGATGGTGCTCCAGGGCATCCTCTCGATCCAGGCGGGCGACAACCCGCGCGTGACCGTGGACCGCATGATGGCCTTTGTGCCGGCGGCGCTGCGTGGCAAACTCGGTGTCGCGGCGTGAGATGATTGAACCACAGAGGCACAAAGGCCACAAAGGAAGACAAGCATGGGATTGGGCGCCGATGAAGGTGGATGAGTCCGTATCAGAACCAGCAATCAACCGACCAAACTGATCGCGTGTGGTTCGGGTGACCAGGCGTGATGCCACACCGACCTGCCTTCATCCACCGTCCTCTGTCTCTGCCTTCCTTTGTGCTCTCTGTGTCTTTGTGGTGACCGTGCTCCGTGTGCCTTTGTGGTGAACCCGTATGGCCGACGATCATGACAAGCACGGTGGCGGTGACGAGGCCCACGCGGAAGGCCACGGCGGCGGTGGCCATGGTGGTGGCGGGCACGGCCCCGGCGGCGGCAGCCACGAGGAACACGCGGGCGCGCCGGAGTGGCTGATCTCGTTCGCCGACAACGTCGCCCTGCTGATGGGCTTCTTCGTGATTCTGCTGGCGATGAACATGAAGGAAAAGACCACCGGGGGCACCGGCGGAAAGGACGCGAAGGGCCCCGCCGCGGCGGAGGAGAGGCTGGACGACTTTGTCGTCGGCATCCGGCAGGCGTTCAACAACCCGGTCAGTCTTTCGAGCGACGACCCGCGCGACGGGCCGCTGATCAAGCGGATGAAGCAGCGGCAGAGCAGCGGCACCAGCACGGCCGAGGGCACACCGGGCAAGAACGCCGAGCAGCAGGCCGTGCGGCCCAGCGACTACAACCGCACGACGGCGGTGGTGGCCTTTGACCAGAGCCAGAGCCTGCTGACCGCCGAGGCAAAGGGCACGCTTATCGAGGCGGCCAAGCGGCTGAGGGGTCAACGCTTCATTGTGGAACTGCGCGGGCACGCGAGCGCCATGGAGGCGGCCCTGGGTCAGGACGCGGCCATGAAACTGGGCTTTGCCCGGGCTCTGGCCGCCGCGGCGGTGATGGCGGAGAACGGTTTGACGTGGAGCCAGATCCGCGTGGTCTCTGCGGGCGACCACGACCGGATGACGCCCATCGCCGAAGACCCGGGCGGGCACCGATCCAACCAGCGTGTGGAGGTGGTGGTGACGGACGACACCGTGGCGGCCGACCCGCACACCAAAGAGCAGCGGTAGCACGCGGGCCACGGCCGGCGGGGCAGGCCGGTACGATTGGGCGTGAGCGCCAGCGACGAGCGTGAGCAAGGCCTTCGACCCGCACCCCTCGAGGGTGAGGTGGTGGGTCGTGTGCCGCGCAGGCCTCGACCGCGTCAGCAGGATGCCGAGTTTGATGAAGGCCCCAGCGCCGACGACATCGAGCGGTTTGGCGATGTAACGCGCACGTGCCCCGAGTGCCACAAGGAAGTGTTTGATGATGCGGAGGTTTGCTACCACTGCGGGCACGCGTTCTCTCGCGCGCCCAGCAAGGGCCTGCCCCGATGGGCGATTGTGACCGCGGGCGTGGTGCTGGCGGCGTTCCTGCTCATGCTCCTCTCGGGCGGCAGTTGGCGGCTGTGGTGAGTCGGGGATTGGCGCGCCCTCATGGGCGGTTTCCCTATTTGCGACCCGCGGCCCAGTGAACGGCCTTGCGGGGGCGGGGAATCGGGGTACGTTGGAGGGAGTGGAAAGTGCCCGCGGCGGGTGGCCGCGCGGCGTTGAAGGAGGGATATCCCATGGTGGCTGCTTGCAAGCGCTCGGGTGGTGTGGGTCCAGTGGCCGCGCTCACGTGCGCGGCGTTGGTCGTGGCGTGCGGCAGCGCGCGGGCGTGGGCGGCGCCTGCGTGGTTTGATGAGAAGAAGCAGCGTGGGTTTGCGCCGGACGTGGCGGACTTCTACCAGCACCAAGCGTTTTCGGATGTGACCACCGACAACGAAGCGGGGAACTGGGAGACCTTCTATCCGAACCGCGAGGTGTACAAGCATTTTGCGACCGCGGCGGGCATCTGCCGCGACGCGGCGATTGTGGATGTGCTGGCGCGCCTGGAGAAGAACGGGTTCAAGGGCGTGACCGAGGCGGACATCAACAAGGGCGAGGGGAAGTGGCAGGCGGCCATGGTGAAGGCCGAGAAGGCGATGACCGCGGCGACGGGGGTGGTGAACGGCGTGCGGACGTATCTGGACGGCCGCAAGCCCGCCGCGATGATCCCGGACGGGTCGGGGGGCATGATGCCCAACCCGGATCGGTGGGCGGGTGGGCTGAAACTCGACCAGTTTGTCGTGATGCAGTCGGACACAGCCAACACGGCCGAGGGGTCGAAGAACTTCAAGAAGGGGCAGGTGCTGATCGGCGCGAAGGTGGCCACGGCGGGTCCGGACAAGGGCAAGATCGTTGAGGGGCTGGTGTATCAGGAGAAGGGCAAGGACGTGGACGCGTTCACGGCGACGAAGCGGCTGCTGGCCGCGGAGCAGAACCCGCTTGCGACGGTGGTGAAGGCGGCGGGCACGGAGTATTCCAAGACCCTGTGGTGGAGCAACTTTCACACCATGGCGGTGGCGGGCGTGAGCGAGAAGGATGCGGACGGCGCGGCCCAGTTCCGCTTGTATGTGGCGGACCCGGACTCGAACCCCGAGCACAACGCGGACGGAACGCTGGTGGCTGGCACGGGGAACCGGTCGGCCAAGGCGGGGTACGACGTGGGGTCAGCCAAGAGCGCCGACGCTGGCGACGGCGGCTGGACGTTCTTGCAGCAGAAGCGGGGCGAGACCACGGCGAACGGGCGCTACACGTTCATCAAGCCGACGGATGGGACGGTGGTGGACCTGCAGAAACTCATCGACGACGGTGAGAAGGTGACGTTCCTGAAGGGCCTGAACGAGACGCGGACCATGATCGTGCCGCAGTACATCAACGACGCCACGATGGCGATGCCGGGCACGGTGGTGGTGCAGAAGAAGGCGGACGAGCAGAACGTGGCCAAGCGCAAGTTCGGCGAGAAGGACCTGCTGGTGCCGTCGGTGAAGACCACCAACGACGCGACGGTGCCCGGCGCGGCCGACATCAGCCGTCGCTTGACGACGCTGCAGTTCGACACGAGCGCGCCCGACAAGGCGATGAAGGTGGCCGCCTCGGACGAGTTTTCGGGCGCGATCAACGACAAGGGCAAGTACACGGGGCTGAACCTGGGGCGCGTGGAAACGATCGGGCTCAAGGCGGTGAAGGATGCCCTCGGGGCGCGGCCGATCATCGTGGGGGAGCGGCCGGGGCTCGCATCGATCGTGACGCCGCTCACGCTGATCTCGTCGATCGCGGAGACCGTGGACAAGTTCCAGATCGTGTCGGCCACGGGCCCCGCGTCCGACGACATGGGCTTGGACGGGATGGCGATCAGCGACACGGCGGGGGGGTTGTGGCGGGCGAGTTTCATGCCGCCGTCTCCCGTGGCGACCGACGCGTGGGGCAACCCGCTGCTCACGGGCGGGTGGCAGTTTGATTACGAGAGCGGCGGCATGTTCGGCGGCCTGCCGGCGGTGAACGTGCTGGACCCGGACAGCGTGGTGGAGTTGCCCGCGTTCATGAGCACCCTGGCTTCGCTGCAGAGTTTCTTTGTGTTCAGCCACAACCAGGCCCGCACCGACCTTGAGGGCAACATGTTCGGGGATTACTGGCTGGCCCAGGCGTACGGGCTGGATGAGGACGTGATCGAGCCGCAGTTGGAAGCGCTGGCGGACGATGTGCTGGTGCCCGGGCCGGGAGCCGCGGGTCTGATGGCCGCGGCGCTGGGGGTGTTCTGCCGCCGTCGTCGCGGGCTGTGATGCTGCGGGGCGCATGAAAAAGCCCCCGCCCGGGCGGGGGCTTGGCGGTCGCGCACTTCGCGTAGCGGCATCCCCTCCACCTGCCCCCTCCCAAAGGGAGGAGAGCGGCGGATCAGCGCACGGCGTTGTTCGCGTTCACGCTCTTGCCGGTCACGGTCTTGCCCACCAGAGCCGTGACCGTCTTGCCGCTGGAGTAGAGCTTGTCGCGCACCTGGGCGTAGGTCCACGTGGGGTTCACGCTCCAGACCAGCGCGGCGGCGCCCGTGACGTGGGGCGCGGCCATGCTGGTGCCGCTGAGGTAGGCGTAACTGGTGGTTGAACTGTTGTAGCAGGAGGCGACGGTCGAGCCGGGGGCGCCGATGTCGACGCTGGTGGAGCCGTAGTTGGAGTAGCGGGCGAGTTTGTTGTCGTTGTCGAGCGCGGCCACCGAGATCACGTTGTCGAAGTTGTAGCCGGCGGGGTACTGGGGAACGGTGTTGTTGTTGTCGCCGCGCCCGTCGGCACCGCCGTTGCCAGCGGAGCAGACGAGCATGTGCCCGGCGGTGCGGGCCGCGGAGATGGCGTTGGAGAGGCTCTGGTTGAAGGAACCGCCGCCCCACGAGTGGTTGGCGACCTTGATGCCCTTGCCCACGCAGTAGTTCACTGCGTTCACGGCGGCAGAGACCGAGACCGAGCCGCTGGCGGAGCCGATCTTGAGGCCCGCGAGTTTCACGTTCCAGCACACACCCGCCACGCCCGTGCCGTTGTTGCCCACGGCCCCCACGGTGCCGGCGGTGTGGCTGCCGTGCCCGTTGTCGTCGGTGGGGTTGTTGTCGTTGTTGAAGAAGTCCCAGCCCCAAGTGTCGTCAACGTAGCCGTTGCCGTCGTCGTCCACACCGTTGCCGGCCACCTCGCCCGGGTTGGTCCAGATGTTCGCGGCCAAGTCCTCGTGGGTCCCGAGGATGCCCGAATCGGCCATGCCCACGACGAACGATGCCGAGCCCGTGGTCACGTCCCACGCGAGGTTCGCGTCGATGTCGGCGTTGGCGGTGCCCCGGTCATTGTTCACGGTCTGGCCCGTGTTGTTCATCCCCCAGAGCAGGCTGTAGAAGGTGTCGTTGGGCGTGGCGTGCAGGTGATACACGTGGTCGGCCTCCACGTACTCCACGATGTCGAGCCACGAGCCGAACTGGCTCAGCGTTTCGATGGTCTCGTCGAGGTCGCCGGAAATGGCCAGGTGCTGAAGGCCCGGCACGATGCCGAACGACGCCTGGATGGTGCTCGCCCCGCCCAGGTCCTTGAGAAACTGGATGACCTCCTCGGGGGCATCCTCACGGAACTTCACCAGCACGCTGGTGGGGTCGCGGTCGATGCCCGGCGTGCCGTCGATGATGTCGTTGCGGTCGGCCCGCCACGAACGCACCCACTCGGTCTGGTCGCCCGAGACCTCCGCCTGCACCATCTGGCGCGGGGGCACCGGTGGCGCGGCGAAGGCAGAACCGGCGAGCGCGGCCAGAACGACGCATGGAACGAAACGGTGCATTGGCGAACTCCTTCGCGGAGGTGCAGAACGCACCCCGCTCGTGATGCCCGCAAGGGTCGCAGGGCGACACTGCGCCGAGAACCGGCAGCGGCCGGGCGGATGACGAACGAGCCGGAGCCGCGGCAACCCCACGCCGCCGCGGACGGCACGGGTGGAGTCTGCCCCAGAATCGGTGGCTTGTCAACCCATCCCCGGTGATCGGCGACGGGGACCGTGCGGACGGCGGGCTGATGCCGCGTGCCACCAAGCACGCCAAACCGCAGGCGAACCCGTCGCTGGCCCCACTACACTCCTGCCCTATGCCGACATGGACTGCCAAGACTGGCCCCGTGCTCACCAAACGCATCCCGTGCTGGCCGCACGCGGACCCCAAGGGGCGGCGCATCATCGGCATCGATGAGTACATGGCCACCGGCGGCTACGCGGCCCTGCGCAAGGTGATCGAGACCAAGACCCCCGATGAGGTGGTGGAGGAGGTCAAGAAGGCCAACGTGCGCGGGCGCGGCGGGGCGGGCTTCCCCGCGGGCCTCAAGTGGAGTTTCCTGCCCAAGCCCGATGCCAGCGGCGACGGGGGCGTGCGCTACCTGGCCATCAACGCCGATGAGAGCGAGCCGGCGAGTTTCAAGGACCGCCTGCTCATGGACTTCGACCCGCACCTGGTGCTGGAGGGGATCGCGATTTGCTGCTACGCCTGCCGGATTCCGGTGGCGTACTTCTACATCCGCGGCGAGTATCACCACCAGGCCCACGTGATGGAGACGGCGATCCGCGAGGCGTATGCCAAGGGCATCTTCGGCGGGAGCGGGTTCTTTGGCGGCGCGAAGACGAAGAACCGCGACCAGTCGTGGAAGGTGGAGTGCTACCTGCACCGTGGCGCGGGGGCGTACATCTGCGGGGAGGAGACGGGCCTGCTCGAATCGATCGAGGGCAAGCGCGGCTGGCCGCGCAACAAGCCGCCGTTCCCGGCGATCAAGGGGTTGTTCGGCCGGCCCACGATCGTGAACAACGTGGAGACGCTCGCGCACATCCCCAGCGTGATGGAGAATGGGTGGGAGTGGTTCAGCAAGCAGGGCTGCAACAGCACGTTCCAGGGCGCGCCGCCGAGTTGGGGCACCAAACTCGTGGGCGTGAGCGGGCACGTGAACCGGCCCGGCTGCTACGAGTGTGACCTGGGCGTGCCGCTGCGCGTGCTCATCGAGAGCAAGGACTACTGCAACGGCATGCGCGGCGGCAAGAAATACAAGGGCGCGATCGCCGGCGGCATCAGCATGGGCGTGCTGGGGCGAGACCAGATGGACGCGGAGATGGACTTTGACATCGGCCGCAAGTACAACGTGCTGGGCCTGGGCACGGCCTGCCCCACGGTGTTTGACGAGGACACCGACATGGTGGCGGTGGCGCGGAACATTGCGCGGTTTTACAAGCACGAGAGTTGCGGGCAGTGCACCCCTTGCCGCGAGGGGAGCGGGTGGCTGTATCAGTTGCTGGTGAAGATCGAGCGCGGCGACGCCAAGAGCAAAGACCTGGACCTGGCCCTGGAGATTGCCACGAGCATGGGCATCATGCCGGGGACGACGATCTGCGGGCTGGCCGACGGCAACAACTGGGCCGTGCGGACGATCATGAACAAGTACCCTGAGGAGTTCGAGGCTCGTGTGAAGCGGACGTTTGTGCCGGTGGGGATCAGCGTGGGGGCGAGGTGAGGTGAGGGGGCGAGTTTTCCACAATCGCCCCGAACTGGTGGCTGGCGCAGAGAGTTTGGTGTATGCTCGGGTGTGGCTACTTCTCGCATCAAGCATGGCGGCAAGGTCTTCCGCGACCCTGTTCATCGTTTGATTCGAATCGACCGCGACGATGAGTTCATTCTGGACCTCATCGATACGCCGGAATTCCAGCGCCTACGGCGCATCCGTCAACTTGGCGTGAGCTGGCTGACCTTCCACGGCGCAGAGCACAGTCGGTTCGTTCACTCCCTCGGCGTGTTCAACTTCGCCCAGCGCATAGTCGAATCGCTCCAAAGGCGATACGCCGGGTCGGCGGTTGCCGACTACTTGAAGAAGAACGCCCGCGTGGTCAAGGCGGCGGCGCTGCTGCACGACATCGGGCACGGGCCGTTCTCGCACATGATCGAACGAGCATTCTCGGTGAGTGGACAACACGAGAAGAAGACCGTTGCGGTTATTCGTGATCACGACTCCTCCGTAGGCGGCGTGTTGGTGCGTTATGGCGTCGACGCGGAGCAAGTGGCCCGGCTGATCGATCACACGTCCGAACACCCGCTGCTTGTCGATATCGTGTCAAGCCAACTCGACGCTGACCGGATGGACTACCTTTTGCGCGATTCGTATTGCACCGGGGTCCAGTACGGCTTGTACGACGCGGAGTGGATTCTCAACGCACTGTGCGTTGGCCGCGATCGCGCCACGGCTGGCGAAGGCACGCCGGCTTGGAGACTCTGTCTCGACAGGCGCCGTGGCGAAAAGGCGGCGGAGCAGTTTGTTTTGGCTCGCGCCCACATGAATGAACAGGTCTACTTCCATCGGGTGACTCGTGGGTACGAGGCGATGCTCCTCGCCCTGTTCGCCCAAGCGGAAAGGCTAGCGCAACGTGACCAGTTGCCTCCGGGCACGCCGCCGCTGGTCGTGGAGTTTTTTGGTAAGCACGGAGAGCTGGATGGTGACGCTTGGTTACAGTTTGACGAGCCACAACTCGTCGTAGCGTTGCACGGCTGGTCTCGGGCTACCGGAGAAGACTACGCAAATATCGCGCGATGGTCTCGAGCGTTCTTGTGTCGTGAACGCTTGCTTACTTCCGTGCCGCTCGGTGCACTTTCGGCATCCATCCTCAGGCTCGAGCCTGCTCTTGTGGGGGCAGGACTAAAGGAAGGGGTCGATTGGCACGTCGATGACGCGAGCTCGACTCAGTACAAGGGGATCCTAACTCTTGCCGCCAAGGGGGCCGACCTAGAGGAGGAGCGGCTTGAGTCGATCCTGCTTGCCAGCGGCAGGCCGGACGATGTCGCAATCCCGATCGAGTCGTCCTCCGAGCTCTTCCGCAGTCTTGACCACAAGAAGCAGTCGCTCGCTCGCCTCTACATTGACAAAGCCCGGCGGGAAGCGGCTAAGCCAGTCCTGGAGCAGTTCAAGCTCAAGAGTGAATCCGATGGAGACGATCTATGAACTCCGCACTGAACATCGCAAAGCTTCTCGTTATCTGCGAGCAGATCGAAGGCCGTAAGAAACTTCAGAAGCTGGTCCACATCCTCCAGTCCACCGGACACGAGCGGGACTTTCCGCAGCAGTTCGGGTACCTGCACTACGGGCCATATTCGCACGGCGTGAAGGCAGACATTGATTTGTTGGTCGATCCCGACGGCCCGCTTGCGTCTGAGACCGAGGAGGTATCAGGTATGGGCCACAAGACGTTTGTGTACAGGCCGAGCCCAGAGCTTGTTGAGGCGCTGAGTGCGCCCGGCGAGCCTGCGTGGGCTGACAAAGCCAAGCGTCTGAATCAGAAAACCGCGCAAGAGACCGAAGCAATGTCGACCATTCTCTTCTTGAAGCGCAGCGGAGTAGCTGAGGAGGCCTTGGCCGCTCGCTTTAAGCAGCTTAAGCCGGCGTTGGCGGATCGGTACGCCACAGCGTTGAACGATGTGAAAGCGTTGTGCTGATCTAACGTTCATTTACACAATGTGAGGCACGACGATCTGCGGGCTGGCGGATGGCAACAACTGGGCGGTGCGGACGATCATGAACAAGTACCCGGAGGAGTTCGAGGCCCGCGTGAAGCGGACGTTTGTGCCGGTGGGGATCAGCGTGGGGGCGGGGGCGAGGTGAGGTGGTGGTGGGGGGGCGAACGCTCGGCTTGCCGCGAAACGGCGTTGGCACGGGCCGAGTCTTGATGTATGCTCCAACTGCGGGGTCCAGCCCAACTGCCCCGCTTCCGGAGGCTTTGCCCATGCTGATGCGTGCCGCGGCTGTTGTTCTTTCTGGCTGTGTGTTTGCCCTCGCGTCGCTCGCGCTGGCCCCTGCCGCGCTGGGCGCACCGCCGGAACTGTTCGCGTGGACGTATCAGGGCGAACTGAAGGAGAACGGCGTGCCGGCCGCGAGCGGCGACGCCCGCTTCACGCTTTACGATGCCGAGGCCGGCGGCAACCAGGTGGGCGGGCCGATCACGGCGTTGAGCCTATCGCTGGATGCCCAGGGTCGTTTCACGCAGACGCTGGACTTTGACTCCACGCCGTTCAACGGGGATGCCGTGTGGCTTGAGATCCAGGTGCGCACGCCGCGCTGGGATGGCATGGGTGCCGAGCCGCCCTTCACGCCGCTGGCCGCGCGGCAGCGCATCCGCCCCACGCCCTACGCGATCTACGCGCTCAACGGCCCCGCCGGGCCCCAGGGGCCGCAAGGGCCGCAGGGTGTGCAAGGACCGCAAGGACCGCAGGGCGCTGCCGGGCCGGCGGGAGCGACTGGCGCGACTGGTCCGCAGGGTGCCCAGGGGCCCCAAGGGGCAACGGGTGCCACGGGCGCTTCGGGTCCGCAGGGCCCCCAAGGCCCGCAGGGCACGTCGGGCGTTGTGGGGTCGGCGTCGCTGAGCGGCCAGGTGCCCGCCATCACCAACACGGTTGCGCCCGTCTCCATCATGGCGACGGTGACCGTCGCTGCGGGGCAGAAGGTTCTGGTGACGGCCAACGCGGCGTTTGGTTCCACATTCGCGGCGGGAGCAAACCAGCTCAACGTCTACATCGGACACCGCCCGGCCGGGGGCGGGGTTGTGACCACCGTGGGCGGCGGCGTGTTCGGCCTCACGGTGCCGCAGAGCCAGCGGCACATGTACGGACTGAGCGCGGTAGTGACGGGCCTGCCCGCCGGCACGTACGAGTTCGGTCTTGTCGGCCAGTCTGCAAACTTCGTGAACTGGAACAACAACGAGTGGAGTTACGTGACGGTGCTGGTCTTCAACTGAATGACCGCGCGTCTGTTCGGGCGACATTCGCACGCTCGCGGGCCTCCCCAGTCGCGCACGTCAGCCCCATTCCGGCGCGGCTTGCATAGGGAAGCCGCCGGTATTTTCGGCACGTTGATGGCATCTTCCCAATTCGCGGGGTAGCCTGCGAGTGTGGGCGTGCGTGCCTTTGCCCACCGAGTTGAGTGAAGGAGGGAAAGCATGTCATCGCTTGGTTCTGCCGTGGTGCGCGTGGGTGTTGCTGCGTGCGCCGTCTGCGTTGGTGCCCTTGTCGCTCCGGCCGCGGCACAGCCGCCGCGGTTCTTGCTCACGCCCGCCCAGCCGGCGCCGCCCAAGCCGGCGTGGTGGGGGCCCAACGGTGGCATCAACGACGGCATGACGGAAACGGTGTGCTACGACTTCAACGATGGGGTTTTTCCCAACCCCACGCCCTCGATGCTCACGGTCGCCGCGGGCACGATGCCGCCGGTGTTCAGCACGCAACTGGTGACAGGGCAGGGCGACTTCGGCGTGGGGGCGCGCCGCCTGCAGGTGCCGCCCCCGCAGACCGACAACCAACTGCCCCCCAACGCGTCGCTGGTGCTGGCACAGGTCTTTGATGTGACCAACCCGCCCGACGAGAAGGAAATCTACGTGAGCGTGGACCTGTACGCCAACCCGACGGCCCAGCCGCTGGGTGCCGCCGGCCTGCCGACCCTTGTGCTGAACTTCTTCAGCGTGATGGCGCTCCCGCCGCAGCCGCCCTTCATGTTCACCGTGCTCGCCGCGGGCATCACGCCCCTGGCGATCCCGCCGGGCAGCGGCTACGTGGATGCGGTGCAGATCGCGGCCCTCATCCGCGTCTGCCCCTGCCCGCCCAGTTATTACTTCGGCGTCTTCCAGCCCAACGGCGGCTTCGACATCGACAACCTCTGCATCGGTGGGCGCTGCATGCCGGCTCAGCCCAAGGCGGCCATGTTCAACGCCCCGGGGCTGGAGTTCATGATCCCAGCGCCCGGTGCCGCAGCGCTGATGGGCTGCGCGGGCCTGCTGGCCCTGCGGCGGCGGCGTTGAACCGCAGACGCGGCGGCCCCGGGGCCGTCAGCACCCCGTGAAGTACGCCGTGATGTAGTCGCCCAGGTTGTCCGGGAAGGGTTCGTTGCACTGGCCCAGGCCGTCGGGCGTGAAGGCGGCCTTGTACCCCTGGTCATACGGCGGGTCGTTCTCGGGGCAGGCAATGGCGTAGCCGCCGGGGCCGGGAATGTGCGGCACGGTGTAGTAGTCTGTGATGAAGTCGCCCAGGTCGTCGGGGTTGAGCACGCCGTCGCCGTTGTATTCCTGGATGCAGATGATCGAGGTGATGGTGATGACCACGCTGGTGGGGTTGTACGCCACGGTGTACGCGCCGAACGGTTCCACCGTGGTGAACGTGCCCGTGCGAGAGGCGCAGGTGAGGATCGTCCACTGCGTGCCCAGTTCCGGGAAGTAGCCCGGCTGACGGTTGATGCGGAGTGTGCCCCCCAGCGCGGCCGCGCCGGTAACGGCGAGGCGATCGAGTTGGGTGCCCACGACTTCGCCAGCCACTTCGATGGTGAGCAGGCCGCCGGCCTGCTGGGTGTAGGTGCCCTCGATGGTGAGCAGGCCGGGCGACTGGCCGGGGGCAACCTCGCCGCCGGAGTTCACCACGTTGGAATCGACCAAGCCCGAGCCGCCCAAGGTGCCGCCTTGAAGGAGGTAACTGTTCGAGTCCACCTGGATCTCGCCGTTGGCCAGCACCAGACCGCCCGTCTGCACCCACGCGTTGCCCCCCGCGGCCTGGTGGATGAGGCGGCCGGCGTTGGCGATGACGATGCCCGAGGTGGTGAAGGCGGCGGGTTGGAAGTTGATGGAGCCGCCGGAGGCGATGAGCGTGCCCTGGTTGTTGACGCTGGTGGCCGCGTCGAAAAAGAGGCCGGTGGAGGAAGAGGCGTCGATCGTGCCGAAGGGGCCGTTGATGATGTTGATCGTGTTCAGGCCCATCTGGCCGGAGCCGGTGATGGTGTTGTTGACGTTGGTGAGCGTGCGGCCCTGGTTCGCCTGTGTCACGTCGAAGATGCGGTTGTTGATGCTGTTGGTGAACGCCAGCGTGCCGCCGCCGGTGAGGG
>JBJXEW010000014.1:0-142684 GCA_046156035.1 Phycisphaerales bacterium
ACGCGGCCGGCCGCGGACCGCCCCATCGACCCACAACCTCCGGCGATGGGTCGATGGGGCGGTCCGCTTGATGAATAACATACAAGGCACGGAGGACACGGAGAAAGGCAGAAGGATGACCACAAAGGCACGAAGGGCACAAAGGAAGGCACGGAGGCACGGGGAAGGCACGGAGGCACGGGAAAGGCACTGAGGCGGCCGGCGCTGCCCGGTCGTAGAATCGTCCATGGCCAGCGCTGTGCCTCGCCCGGTGGATGTCCTTCAGCGGATGGTTGAGGCTGTGGAGCAGGTGCGTCAGCGTCTCCTGCGTGCATCGGCGGCCCTGCGGGCCGGTGGTGTGGCGTACGCGGTGGTTGGTGGCAACGCGGTGGCCGCGTGGGTGGCGACGGTGGATCGTGCCGCGGTGCGCAACACGCAGGATGTGGATGTGCTGATCCGCCGGGCGGACTTTGCCGCGGCAAGAGCGGCGCTAGAAGGCGCGGGGTTTGTGCATCGGCAGACCGCAGGCGTGGACATGTTCGTTGACCACGCGACTGCTTCTGCACGCGATGCGGTGCACATCATCTTCGCGGGGGAGGTTGTTCGTGCAGGTGAACCCGCCGCGAACCCGGACGTGAACGAAGCGACCGAGTTCGGCGCGATGCGCGTCCTCGATCTGGAACCGCTGGTGCGGACCAAGTTGGCTGCATCCACGATCGAGGACCGGATGCACGTTCGCGACATGATCGACGTGGACCTCGTCGATGCCTCGTGGACTTCGCGGCTTCCGCCGCCGCTTGCCGCGCGGCTGCAACAACTGCTGGATACGCCGGATGGATGATGCTTGTGCCCATGAAACACCGCAACCCCCTCATAACGATCTTCACCGTCACGCTGCTCGCGTGCGGGCTGGGCTTTGGGTTTCGCTACGGCGTGCGCGATGATCTGTTCGCGCGAAACTTCGGCGTGGTGGAGGAGGGGAAGGTGTACCGCTCCGGGCGGCAGACGCCCGCGATGATGAAGCGGCTGGTGGAAGAGCACAAGATCAAGACCATCGTGGACCTGGGTGCGTTCGGCGACGGGTCAGTCGAGGAGAAGCAGGCCCAGGCTACGGCCGCGGCTTTGGGCGTGCGGCGTGTGCGGTATGTGCTGGCGGGCGATGGCACGGGCGATCCGAACGCGTATGTGGCCGCGCTGCGTGTGATGGTGGATGCGGCGAGCCAGCCGGTGCTGGTGCACTGTGCCGCGGGTGCGCAGCGAACGAGCGGGTGCGTGATGCTGTATCGCCTGGCGACCGCGGGCGAGCCGTTCGAGAAGACCTACGCCGAAGCGCAGGAATACAAGCATCGGCCGAGCAGGAATCCCAATCTGCTGCCGTACTTGCAGCAGTGGGGGGACAAGATCGTGGATGCGCTCGCGGCTGGCACCGAGAAGGGCGCGGCGAGGATTCCGTACACACCGCCCAACGACGGCGTGAATCACAACGGCGTGAACTGACTGTGCGCGGAGCCGGGGCTTGGCCCGAAGGGAGCGGCGGCACTTTCGTGCGGCCGCCCGGAGGGAGAAAGAAAGAGAGACCGATTGCCCGGCGGTGGCTGCCACGTGTGGCCGCGCACGCGCCGGGCGTTGAGTCGTGGTGATCGGTTAGGAGAGCAGGGCCTCGATATCGGCGAGTTGTGCCGGCAGGTTCTGGCGGATGTTCTCGATGTCGCCGGTGGTGAGCTTGAGTTCGTCGAGCAGGTCCTGGCCGATGGATGCGTCCGGCGTGTCGAGCGTGAAGCCCGCGCTCATCTCCGCGGCAAGGCGATCGGCGACGGCGATCATGCAGGTGAGCACGCGGTGGTCGGCGGGCAGGTCAAAGGGCCGGTGGTGGTAGCCGCAGACGTGAACGAAGGAGCGCGGAAACTTCCACTTCTCGGCCAGGGCCATGCCGAAGTCCTGGTGGGTGGCGAAAAAGACGGCCTCTTCGGCCGCGAGCATGGGCGTGCCCGCGGCCACGCGGTCGAGCACTTCCGCCAGTTTGTTGCGGTCGTACTGCATCTCGACCATCACGCCCACATCGTGGAGCAGGCCGGCGAGAAAGGCCTCATCGGCGAGGCCCAGTTTCATGGCGTGGGCCACGGCCTTGGTGCCCGCGGCCACGGCCACGGAGTGTGTCCAGAGGTCTTTGGCGCTGAACGTGGGCGTGAGTTGCCCGCCCTTGAAGAGTTTGGCGAGGCTGGCGGCGATGGCGATGTTCTTGACGGCGTTGAGGCCCAGCAGCACGATGGCGCGGTTGATGGAGCCGATCTGACCGGGCAGGCCGTAGAACGCGGAGTTGACGACCTTGAGAATGCGAGAGCACAACGCCGGGTCTTTGGCGATGACGTTGTGCAGGTCCTGCGCGGTGCTGGAAGGGTCTTCAACCAGTTTGATGATCTTGAGCGTGACCTCGGGGAGCGTGGCGATGTGCGCGATCTCGCGGATGGCGCCGGCAACGGCCTGCTCACGTGCTGCGGTTTCAACGGCCATGGGTGCGCTCCGGTGGTGAACGGCAGTGTTCACCCGCCAGAGGTATCGGCCCATGCGGGACCGCACTTCGGCGCGGGGGGAAGAACGCGCCTGCAAACGGGGGCGTTATCGGGCGAGCAGGCGCGGCGGTGTTCAGTACGCGTTGCGTTTGCGCAGCAGTGCCACGGCGTGCGGATCGGTGCTGGCCAGGAGCGCGGCGATGCGCGGGCCTGCACGGCCGGTGCCGAAGAGGGATGAGGGCCGCAGCGTTCTGCCGAGGCGTGCGGCAGCAAAGAGGGCTCGCGAAACCGACCCGACGGACGGGGTTGGCACGTTGACGACGTTCTTTCCCTGTTCGCGTCCCGCTTGGCGCGGGCCGATGTTGACCGCTGGCACACCCAGCGCCGCGCATTCGATGAGGCCGGCCGAGGAGTTGCCGATGAGCATGCCCATCGGCGTCCCCTCGCGCATGCGCTTGAGCAGGGCCACAAAGCGGTCACGCGGCATGTGCGCTGCGAGGGTGGCGCAGTGGCTGCGTGCCGCGAAGGTGTGCATCGCTTTCAGGATCGGGCCGCGGCCCGCGTCGTGGTTGGGTTCCAGCAGCAGGAGGGTGGAGCGCCCGCCGACGGTGCGCTCCCACGCGTGTAGTGTGCTGGTGGCGGCGAGCGTGTCGGCTGCTGCGCCCTGGCCGCTCGGGTGAAGCAGAAAAATGGCCATCGGCAGGTCCATCCAGAGCCAGTCGTCAAAGGCCAGTGGGCGGATGCGCCGGAGCCCATCGATCGCGGGCGAGCCGGTGATGTGGACGTGCTGGGGCCGCTCGCCCATGCGGATGATGCGGGATGCGGATTGCGCCGTGGCCGCGCAGTGGAGGTGGGCGAGTTTGGTGATGGCGTGGCGCATGGCCTCATCGGCGATGCCCTCGGCGCGGTCGCCGCCGTGGATGTGGCAGACGGCGAGACCCGCGATGCTGGCCGCGCTCGCGGCGGCGAAGGCCTCGGTGCGGTCGCCGAGGACGACGACCCAATCGGGCTTGAGTTTGGCGAAGACGCGGGTGAAGCAATAGATGCCGCGTGCGACGGCCGTGGCATCGTCGGCGCGGGTGGCGTGCGCCGCACGCTGCATGGGCACACGCGCCGCGACGGTGTACGCGGCTTCAACCTCGCGGATGGTGCGCGCGGGAGGGAGCATGTGCGAGCCCGCGGCAATCACGCGGAGGCGCAGGTGCTTGTTGGCCGCGATGGCATCCATCACCGGGCGCAGCAGGCCGAACTCCGCCCGTGAACCGGTGATGACGGCGACGGTGCGCGGCTTGGTGTGGGTGGGGGGGCGGGTGCGGGGCATGGCAGCGGTGAGAGTATCGGCTGGTGCTGCCGCGCGGCTCACGAAAGGCCGACATCGGCGTGGGTGATCGGTACATCGGCATCGAGGGCCCGTGTGAGTGGCCGGCCCAGCACTTGGGTGAGGCGGAAGGGCTCAAGGCCCGTGCCCGGCCGCTTGAACGTGATATCGGCGAGCGCCAGCGCGTGGCCCGCGGGCAAGGGTCGCAGCGTGCAGATGGACTGGCGTGAGACGGTGCGGACATCGCGTTCGCAGTCGAGCAGCGCTTTGCGGCCCAGAGCGGCGAGCGCGGCGATCTTGCCCGCGTACTCGGGCATTTCGGCGCGCAGGCGCAAGGCCCGGTTGGCTTCACTCACGTAGCGGCGCATGCCGGGCGGCTCCAGGCTCGCGGCGTGGTCCGGGCCTGTCAGGCTCTTGTCCATCGTGAAGTGCTTCTCGAGCAGGCACGCGCCCATGAGCACGGCCCGCAGCGAGGTGTTGGCCTGCTTGGTGTGGTCGCTGTAGCCCACGGGGCCGGGAAAGATGCGGGCGAGTGCGCCGACCCCCTCGATCGCCGCGTCGTCGATGGGTGTGGGGTAACTGCTCACGCACTGGAGCAACGCGAGGCGGCCGTGCGCGGGGCGGAGCCACCCGAGCGCACGCTCCACTTCATCCAGCGTGCTTGCGCCGGTGGAGACGATGAGCGGCCGGCCCGTGGCCACGAGCGCATCGAGCAGAGGCTTGTGGATGATGTCGGGCGAGGCGGTCTTGAAGGCGTCCCACGGCAGGGCCGCGGCATCGGGGACGAGTTCGAGGGAGAAGACGGTGGCGATGGCGTGCAGGCCGCGCGAGTGGGCCAGTTCCACGCACTTGGCGAGTTTGTCGAGGGGGAGTTCGAGGCGGCGGAGCATGGCGTGGGGGTCTTCTTCACCCGCCGCGGCTTGGTAGCCGGCGAGGCGTGAGGCGCGGGACATGAGTCGGCGGGCCTCGAAGACCTGGAACTTGACGGCATCGACCTTGCACCCGGCTGCCTCATCGACCAGCACCAGGGCGCGGCCGAGGTCGCCGTCGTGGTTCACGCCGATCTCGGCGATGATGTACGGGGGCTGGTCTGGGCCGATGAGGCGGGAACCGATCTGCATGGGGGAATGTAGACGCATCGGCGTGGGAAGCCCGAAGTCGGCTCGGCGAGCCGACCTCGCCAGGAGCCGAGGTACGCAGGAGCCGACCTACCCTTGCCCGCTATGAGAAACGCACTGCTTGTCGTGAGCGCCTCGTGTGTGTTGGCCGCGGCCGCGGGCGTGGCGCTTGCCCAGAGCGGCATCGGCACGCAGCGGCTCACGCCGCCGACGATGAACCCGCCCAAAGAGGCCGACAGCGACCTGGGCGCGATGGCCATGGGCATCGTGATTCTGCTGCTGGTGGTGGGTGTGAACTTCATTCCCAGCAAGCGCGGCCACAAGGATTGATGCCGTGAGCACGACCGAAGCCTCTGCAAGCCCCACGCCACAAGCCCTCGCGGCCCAAGCGCCGCCGGCCCGTGTGGCTCGGCGCGTCTCGACGCGTGTGCTGGTGGTTGCGAACGTGGCGCTGGTGGGGCTGCTCGTTTCGCTTGGGGCGTGGCGTGCGGAGCGTGGGCGTGCCGCACGCGAAGCCGCGGCACCCGGCGTGCTTGAAGCGGCGGCGATGGCACAGTTTGGTGTCACTCAGGGGCCGCTTGGGCAGCCGCCCGGTGCGCCCGGGCCGACGAGCCGGGCGCGCGGGCAGTACCTCATGCTGTCGGGGCGGACCCTGGGCTCGAACGCGAATTCGATTTTTCTGGTCGACACGATGAACCAGGAACTGGTGGGTGTGCGCTGGGACAAGGCGGCGCGGAAACTGGCAGGGATCGGCTATCGCAACCTCGCGGCCGATGCCGCGGCCAACCAGCAGGGGACGGGCCGATGACCGCACACGGCACACCACAAAACGCCGTGCCTGCCGCCGCGCCCGTGCGGGGTGCAGACCGCGTGCGCACGCTGCTGTGGTGCGGTGTGGCCGCGCTGGGTGTGACGGCCATTGGCGATGCGCTTCGAACATGGGAGGCGCGAGCGGATGTGGTGGCGACGGGCGGCGAGTTTGCCGCGCTCACGACCGACACTGGCAGCGAGGACATTCTCGTGATCCTGGACCAGCGGGCCGAGCAACTGCTGATCTACGGCGTGCGGAACCAGAACGCGATCGAGTTCCGCGGGCGGCAGAGCCTGAGCGAGTTGTTCCTTGAAGCGCGGCGCGCGGCGGGGAAGTAATCGCTCTCACACCGCCGCGGGCGCTGGGCTTTCACTGCTGGCGGCATCCGCGGCCTTGGCCTGCTCGGGGAAGGCGGCCTTCTCCATCGCCAGCACCCACTCTTCGAGTTTCGCGTGCCGGTAGAGGTCGAGTTTCACCGGCCGCGAGCCGTCTTTGAGGTGGAGGAAGACGAAGAATTTGTCCCACTTGCGCTTGTCAAACTCCTTGATGTCGGCCGGCACGATGGCCTTGCCGTCGGGCAGGTGCAGCCGCTGATCTGGCGCGTCCCAGCCGTAGGTCGTGGTTTTCACGCGCAGCACGAGCACCACCAAGTACGCAAAGCCCGCGAAGCCCAGGAACGTGAAGATCCACTGCAAAGGCAGGTCGTACGCGGCAAGTTCCTTGGGCGGGCTGGTCTTGTCCCACTTGGCCTTGAGTTCCGCCAGCGTGGCGTCCGCATCGGCCATGACAGTGAACTTGGGGTCGAGCCGCCCGACGAGCGAGAGGCTCTCGAGCCACTTCAGGCCCGCCGCGTCTGCCACGGTGCCCATGATGGCCCGCCGTCGGCGCGTCGCGTCTTGTGCTGGCTGGCCCCCCGCGGCCTCGGCCTTCTGCAGGGCCGCGTCTTCATCCACCGCTTTGCGCAGTTCCGCCTTCTTTTCCTGCAGGGCTTCCAGCGCATCCGCGGGCTCGCGGAACGAGGAGAGCACGATGCGGCCGGCCCGCTGGTTGGCTTCGAGATAGACCTTCTGCTTGAAACTCGCGTCCTCGATGCCGCGGTTGGGGTAGATCACCATTGCATCGACCAGGCCCCAGATGCCAAAGCCCAGCAGGCCCACCATGAAGACGGCGGTCTTCATGAGCCATGGGCGGTTGAGGGTTGTTGTTTCGCGCTCGGCCATCGGTAGAGACTCCACGAGGACAGGGCATAATCGTACGGCCCGTCGCGGGGCTTCACCGCCGCGCAAGCCATTATCGACCCATGAACACACCGCCTCCAACCCTTCTCGCGTCGCAACCGTTTGGCGCCCTGCTTGAAGCCGTGGCCGCGAAGACCCCCGCCCCCGGGGGCGGGGCGGTGGCGTGCGCGGCTGGGGCGCTGGCGTGCGCCCTGGCGGGCATGGTGGTGGCCTATTCACTGGGCAAGAAGGACCTGGCGGCACACCAGCCTGCGTTGGAGGATGCGCACGCGCAACTGGCACGGGCACGCGCCGTGTTGCTTGCCCTGGCGGATGAGGATGCCGCGGCGTATGGGCTGCTGAATGAACTGCAGCGCCTGCCCGAAGGGGATGCACGCCGGGCGGGCCTTGGCGCGGCGGCGCAGGCGTGCGTGCAGGTGCCGCTGGCCGCGCTTGCCACGTGTGCGCAGGTGCTGGATGTGTGCCGCGGGCTGGCGGGGCGGAGCAACAAGTTCCTGGCGTCGGACCTTGAGATTGCGGTGCTGCTGGGGCGGGCGGCAGCGCAGGCGTGCGGCGTGAACGTGCGTGTGAATCTGCCGACGCTGGAGGGGGACGCGGCACAGAACAAGGCGGAGGGCGCGGCGTCCGCGCTGCTGGCGCGGGCGCTGGCGGCGTGAGGCGGGTGGACTCTTCGCCAATGAAAAACCCCCGGCCGCGGGGCCGGGGGCTTGGTCTTTCACTCAGTCGAGGTTTGCCGGTTCAGGCTCGCACCTGAACCCTGGCATCTCTCACCTCACCCGCAGGTCTGGTCGCCGAAGTACTGGGTGATCCAGTCGCCCAGGTTGTCGGGGAAGGGCTCGTTGCACTGGCCCCCGCCGCCGATGACGAAGGCGGTCTTGTAGCCCTGGTCGTAGGGGGGAGCGTTCTCGGGGCAGGGAATGGCGTAGCCGCCGGGGCCGGGGATGGCGGGGACGGTGTAGTAGTCGGTGATGAAGTCGCCGAGATCGTCGGGGTTCACCACGGTGTCAAGGTTGTAGTCGAGCGTGCAGGCCACCACCTCGTCGCAGAGTTCGGCGGGCGAGGCGCTGTTGCGGGGCACCACCACGGTCAGGTCGGCGGTGATGAAGTCCGCATCGTTGTTGTTGGTGTCCTGGCAGCTGTTGATGCGGATGAGCGAGCGCGTGTTGTTGTGGCCGCCGGCGGGGCCGTGACCCTCGAAGCAGGAGGCCGCGGAACCCCAACTCGCCTGATCGACGACGCTGAGGGCGGCGCAATCAATCGAGGTGAGGAGGGCGACCTGATCGTTGGTGATGGCGAGTTTGCCGCCACCGGAAGCCATGCCGAAGGCAGTAGAGACCGCATCGGGCGTCGGCAGCGCGGGGCTGCCCAGCGTGGTGCCGCCGTTGACGGCGACCAGGTAGAAGCCGCCCGAGGGGATCGTGCCGGAGATGGGCACCACGAACCAGTTGGGCGTGGTGTTGGGGCCCGTCTCGGAGGTGTACTGCACGGCCCAGCCGGTGACATCGATGTCGCCGGAGGAGGTGTTGTGCAGTTCAATGAAGTCCTGGTCGTAGGACGCGGCGGGCGTGCCGCTGTTGTTGCCGGCACCGTAGATCTGGCTGATCTTGAGGCCGCCATCAACGATGGCGCACTCGATGACCTCGACGGTGGCCACGCCGTTGTAGGTGCGGGCCTCGAGGTCGGTGAGCACGTAGGGGATGTTGAAGGTGCCGGTTCCGAAGGCGCCGGTCACCATCTCGCCGCCGGCGAAGACACCGGTGCCGTCATCGGTGAGGAAGACGCTGGCCGAGCCGCCGATGGCCGAGAAGTCGGCCTCGATGGTGTCCACACCCGATGAAGGCGGGTTGGCATTGGCGAGTTGAGGGAAGACCACGAGGCGGTAAGGCCCGGGGGTGCCCGTGCAGAGAGCCTTGGGGTCGCTCACCTGACTGGCCAGGGGCTGGCACTGGCCCACCTCCGCGACGACACTCGCCACGCCGCTGAAGCCCATCCCGTCGATGGCGGTGAGTTGGGTGATGAAGGGGCCGACGTCAGCGAGGTTACCGACCGTGCCCATGAAGCCGAAGGAGCCGCCGCCGAAGTCGGTCAAGATCTGGGCGGAAGAGCCGCCCAAGGGCGAGAGGTCGGCGGTCACGTAGTAGGCAGCCGCCACACCCGTGACGCTGGCCGTGATCTGGAACGTATCACCGGGGCAGTAGACGGCGCTGCTGAAGAACCCGAACACCGAGATCACGTTGCCGCCGCAGGCGTTGGTCGGGAAGGCCGAGGTGCGCGGGGCGGGCGTGGTGGAAATGAAGTCATCGATGTTGCTGTTGGTGTCGGTGCAGCCGTTGTCGATGCGGAAGACGGCGGTGGTGTTGCTCATGCCCAGAGCCGGGCCGATGACACCCTCGTAGCAGGAGACGCTGCCCTGGCTGGTGCCGTAGGCGACGAGGTCGCTGACGGTGGGGCCGATGCAGGCGGACCCGAGGAGCACGTTGTTCGTGGCCAGGGCCACCTTGCCGGCACCCGCGGCCATGGAGATGCTGCCAGTGAGGTCGGGCGTGGGCAGGTCTTGTGAGCCGGCCGAACCGGCCGCCATCTGGACGAGGTAGTACTGGCCGGGCTGCAGCGTGGTGGCCGCGGGGACATCCACCTTGGCGTTGAAGCCGCCGGTGGCGGCCGCGTACTGCACGCTCCAGCCGCCGATGTTCACGGGTGCGGCCGAGCGGTTGTAGATCTCGACGAAATCGTTGCGGTAGATGGAGTCGGGGAAGTTGCCGCCGCCGCCGTACACCTGCGAGATGACCACTGCGGCATCGTTGATGCACTGGTTGACGGTGATGTTGAAGTTGCCGTTGGTGCTGCGCGGCATCGCGTTGGTCTCGGTCACCGTGAACGGGATCATGTACGCGCCCAGGGCCTGGCCGATGGGGACGATGTGCGTGTAGGTGAAGACGTTGGTCGCCGTCTCGGTGAACGACTGGCTGGCTGAGCCACCGATCGAGGAGAGGTTGGCCGACACCAGGATCGCATTGCTGGGCGGGTTCTCGCCGCCAAGCGTATTGACGGTAAACGTGATCGGGAAGCCACGGCAGGCGGCGGAGGGGTTGGCCAGGCCAACGCCCGAGGGGGAGACGGGCGTGGTGGCGGTGCCGCTCACGGTGACGAGATCAAAGCGGATCGCGCCATTGATCGAGTAGGTCGCGACATCTTGGTTCGTTGTGTAGGTGGCGTTGTTCGCAGGGTCAAAGATTGTGACAAAGCGAACCTTGAAGTTTGGGTTGAAGTCCACGCCCGCCACGCCGGTGAGGTCATACGCAATGTTCGTGATGTACACGCCGTTTGTGCCCGATGTGGGACCACCCGGGGAGGTGATCAGTGAGCCGTTGGGGCTGCTACCAGCGGGCATGTCCTGAAACGTGCTGCCGTTGGTGGAGTACTGCGCTCGAAGGTACTTGCTGGCGGTCGTGGACCACCGCATGTCGGTCGAGACGAGGATGTTCATCCGGTTGACCGTGCTCACGGCAAACTCGATGCCGCGTGTGCCGCTGCCCGCGCTCTGAATAGGCCAGGTGGTCACATTCGGAGCGACGTTTCCACCGCCCAGATCGTTGGGGCTGCCGCCGAAGTACCCCGAGACAGTTGTGCCACCGACCAAAGTGGCTGTTCCCGTGCCCGTGCTGGGCAGCAGGGTCTGGGTGTTGAAGTTCCACTGGGTGATAGTCGTCTGAGCGGAGGCTACCGCCGCCGTCAGACACGTCATGGCCGCGGCAACGCCGCGCACAAACATTGCAAGTTTCATGATCTCAGTCTCCGCTAAGGAACCACAGGTTCAGGCTCGTCTTCACAATCGCGACCCGGGCGAACCCACCGCTCTGCCGCCGTCAGTTGCCATGGGAATGGCAGTGCGGTGACCCCCGAATCGGCTTTTTCTGAACGCATCCGCCGCGTGCGCCAGGCACCGGGGCCCAAGGCACACTGTCACAGCATACCCCAAGGTCTGCCCAAGCACCCATCCCTTTATGAGGTTTTTGCGCGGCGGTAGGGTGGGTATTTGGGTAACTCAGCAGCCGCGTACCTCGGATGCGCGTACAACCTGCGAACAAATGTACGCCAGACGGTCAGACGTGTGTCGCAAGCCCGGCCGCGATCCCCATGAGGTGCGCATCCGCCAGGGTCGGGCCAATGAGTTGGAGGCCCAGCGGAAGTTCTCGGCCGTCGATTTTTTCCGTGCCCGCGGGCAGCGAGATGGCCGGTAAACCGGCAAGATTGATGCCGACGGTATATACATCTTCAAGATACAGGGCGAGGGGGTCGCTGACCTTCTCGCCGATTCGGAAGGCGGGGCCGGGCGTGGTGGGGGTCAGGATGGCCGCGCACCCTTTGGCGAAGGCGGCATCGAAACCCTGCTTGATGAGGCGGCGGACCTTGAGGGCGGAGAGGTAGTATGCGTCGTAGTAGCCGCTGGAGAGGGCGTGGGTGCCCAGCATGATGCGGCGGCGGACTTCGGGGCCCAGCCCCTCGGCACGCGAGCGTTCGTACAACTCAAGCAGGCCTTCGCCGGGGCGGGGCTCGGCGCGCCGGCCGAAGCGGATGCCGTCGAAACGGGCGAGGTTGCTGGAGGCCTCGGCGGTGGCGATGAGGTAGTACGCCGCGATGCCGATGTCGGTGTGGGGGAGGTCGATGTCGAGGATGACGGCGCCTGCGGAGCGGAGAAGTGCGATGGTGTGGTCGAGGGAGGTGGTGACGCCGGGGGAGTTGGCTGCGCTGCGGGCCTCGCGTGGCACGCCGATGCGCAGGCCCGCGAGGGGCGCGCCGATCTGCGCGGCAAAGTCTGTCGGGCCGACATGGGCGCTGGTTTCGTCGTGGTCGTCGCGACCGGCGATCACGCTGAGAGCGAGCGCGGCATCTTCGACGGTGCGGGCGAGCGGGCCGATCTGGTCCAGGCTGCTGGCGTATGCGACGAGGCCCCAGCGAGAGACGCGGCCGTAGGTGGGCTTCAGGCCGACGATGCCGCACATGCTGGCGGGCTGGCGGACGGAGCCGCCGGTGTCGGAGCCGAGCGCGAGGGGCACGAGGCCCGCGGCGACCGCCGCGGCTGAGCCGCCGGAGGACCCGCCGGGGACACGGGCATGGTCGTGCGGGTTGCGCGTGGGGCCGAAGGCGGAGTGCTCGGTGGAGGAGCCCATCGCGAACTCGTCCATGTTGGTCTTGCCGATGATGACGGCGTCGGCGTCGATCAATCGCTGCGCGGCGGTGGCGGTGAAGGGGGAGTGGTAGTGCTCCAGCATGCGGCAACCGCAGGTGGTGCGGCCCCAGTTGAGGCAGATGTTGTCTTTGAGGGCGACGGGCACGCCGGCGAGCGGGCCGAGGGGTTGGCCGGAGGCGCGTTTGGCGTCGATGCGGTCAGCCGCGCTGAGGGCTTCAGGGGTGAAGACCTGGAGAAGAGCGTTGAGGGTGGGGTTGGCGTGCGCGATGCGGTCGAGCGCGGCGGCGGTGACGGTGCGTGCGGACAGTGTGCCCGCGCGCACGGCATCGCGTGTGGCGATGGCGGACATGGAGGCGAGGTCTGCCGCGCCGCTCACGCGCTGCCCCCGGCGTCGGCGCTGCCCGGGCCGATGACTTTGGGCACGCGGAGAAATCCCTGATAGGTGGCGGGGGCGCCGCTGAGGAAGGCGTGAGAAGTAAGGTGCGCGTGGCCGGTGTGCGGGGCGAGGGCGGCATCGTCTCGCGCCGTCGCCTCCTGATCGGTCGGGCTGAAGAGGGGCTCAACGGCAGTCAGGTCCACGGCCTTGATGCGTTCAACGTATTCGAGCACGGCAGCGAGGGCGGCCCGCGCGGGCTCGATCTGCTCGGGCGTGAGGGCGAGGCGGGCCAGCCGGGCCACCTTGCGGACATCGTCGTGCGAGAGGCCGGGGTGCATCGGCAGACTCTATTCAGGCCAGCGCGGCGTGCGTGCGACCCGCCGCCGCGGGCAGCACCCCTAGACTCGGCCCCATGATCGGCAAGGAGGCCCCATCTCAAGAACCGTTGCCCGAGGGGTGGCCTGTGCGCCCGGCCCTGAGCCTGCTGCTGGCGGCGCTGCTGCTGGTGGTGTCGCTGGTGGTGGTGCTGGGCTCGCGGAACGAATCGGTGCTTGGGTGGCGCTTTGGCGCAGCGATGGGCCTGAGCGAGAAGAAGCCGCGCCCGCTGCCGCCGCCGTACAGCGGGCTGGCCTCTTTCCCCAAGGTGACGGCGGGCGGGGCGTTGTGCGAGGTGGTGGATGCAGCGCCCGGCACGCCAGCGGAAATGAAGGCGGCGATCGAGCGGGTGACGGGCACGACGGCACCGGCGGCGATGGTGGTGGTGACGCCGGTGTCGCTGGTGCGCTCGGGCCGGTGGGCGCCCACGCGGCAGGAGGCCCGCGTGGAGGTGCGGTTTGAGGCGGTGCCTGGCGCGACGGAACTGACGGCCGAGCAGCGGACGCTTGCCGCGGCGGCGGTGGCGGAGCGGATGGAGAGCCTCCGGCGGGTGTACCGGCCGTTTGCCGATGCGCTGGCGGATGGCGAGGCGACATCCACGAGAAGGCTGACGCGGGGCTACGCATCCAACATTGCGACGCTGGCGCTGCTGGGCCTGCTGCTGTATTCGCTGGCGCCGGGGGCGACGCGATTGACGGCGCAGTGGGACCGTGCCCATGTGATTTATGAGAAGGTGGGGCCCGTGGCGATTCTCGGGCTGGCGTGGACGAGCATGCCCGCGGTGCTGGGCATTCTGCTGCTGACGAACATCGGGCCCATCTCCGACCTGCTGCACACGAACAAACTGCTGGGGTGGTTCGGATTCGTGGCGGTCTTCGTCATCTCCGCGGGCGTGGGCTTTCTGCCCACGTACGGCCAGTCGATCCTGGGGGGCTGGGTCTTCGGGTTCGCGTGGGGCTTTCCCGGCTCCATGCTGGGGTTTGTGGGCGGGTCGCTGATCGGGTATGTGATCGCGCAGCGTGTGTCGCGCCACAAGGTGGAGGACCTGCTGAACTCCAACGCGCGCTCGCGGGCGGTGCGAGATGCCCTGATCGGCCACGGTTTTTGGCGCACGCTGGGGATCGTCACGCTCATCCGCGTGCCGCCCAACTCGCCCTTTGCGCTCACGAACCTGGTGATGGCCTCTGCCGGCGTGAAACTGCTGCCCTATGCGCTGGGGACGCTGATCGGGATGGCGCCGCGCACGGGGATTGCGGTGGCCTTTGCCGCGGCGGGGCGGGCGACGGGCGCGCGGGATATTCAGGAGTTTATTGAAGAGCAGCCGTGGTGGGTGGTGCCGGCGGGGCTGGTGGTGTTCATGGTGGTGCTGGGTGTGATCGGCCTGATCGCCAACAAGGCGCTGCATCAGGTGGCGGCGGTGAAGGTGGACGCGGCGGGGAAGTGAGCGGGTGGTGGGAGGCACGTTCCCGTCGAAAGTCGTGCCATCGAAGTCGGAAGGCTCTGCGCCCGACTTCGATGTCTGGTGGAAAGTCGTCAAGGCACATCGAAGTCCCAAAGCGGACTTCGATGGCACGGGCGGGCGAGGCGGTTCACCGCGCTGGCGGCCTGCGGTCTTGGCGCGGGCCATCGCGGGGGCCATCACGAGGACCGCTTCGTGGGGGTCGGGGGCCGCGCTGATCCGGCCCGCCCCGGCCCGGAGGCCCGCCGGGCGCGCTGGGCGGGCGGTCGCTGCCGAACGGAGGCGGTGCGGGGGGAGCGGGAGGAGGCGGAGTGGTAAGGTCGAGGTTTTCGAGCGGGTAGGCGCTCTGGTCGCCGTTCTTGTCGAGTTGAACGAGCACGAGTTGCGTGAGAATCTGCGTGTCCACCACGAAGCCGGGGCCGTCGGGCGTGATGAGGCGGACCTTTTTCTTGGGGAGTTTGGCGCGGAGTTCGTCGTACGTGCTCTCTTCGTAGCGCAGGCAGCACATGAGGCGGCCGCAGCGGCCGGAGATTTTGAGCGGGTCGAGCGTGGCCTTTTGAATCTTGGCGTTCTTCATGGAGACGGGCTTGAGCACCTTGAGGAACTGCTTGCAGCAGCAGTGCTGGCCGCACTTTTCGTAATCGGCGGTCAGGCGTGCGTCGTCTCGCGCGCCCACCTGGCGCACGTCCACGCGCGTGCGATACTTGGCGGCCAGTTCCATCACCATGGGGCGGAAGTCGATGCGGGCGTGCTCGTCATCGCCCAGGGTGGTGAAGAAGAAGACCATGCGCTCGCCGCCGAGAACCTCTTCCGCATCCACCACCTTCATGGCCAGGCCCAGGCGGTCGGCCACGCTGCGCGCGAACTTGACGTGCTCGTGCTTGGCTTCGTCGAGGGCGGCCTGGCGGTTGAGGTCTTCGACGGTGGCGATGCGGAGCACGCGGCCGTCGGTGTGGAATGGGTAGTCGCGGCCACCGGAGTTGTCGATGTATTCGAGCATCTCCTTGCGTGAGACACTCTTGGAGCAGCCGGAGTTGGGGCAGGTGCTGGTGAGCATCTCGCCCAATTCGGTGCCACGGAAGGTGCGGACGACCATCTTGCTGCCGCAGCCGGGCTTGGCGTCGCCGTCGTAGGGGAACTCGCCGACCATGCGCATGGCGCCGAAGCGGACGACGATGGAGGTGGGGGGCTTGAGGCGTGCGTAGACCTCGGCGTCGGCCTTGAGGTCTTCCTCGAACTGGGGGAGCGGGAGGATGGGCATGGGTGTGAGCGTATCAGGGGTGGGGAAGGTTGATCTGGCGGTGGGGCTTGTTGAACGTGCCCACGAAGCCCTCCCAATGATGCTGCGTGGACTGGATGTTTGTTCTTGCCGCTTCTGTGATGACGCTTGCCGCGCTGCTGGGCGTGATGATGGCGTGCCTGACGTTGCCGGGCGCGTGGCTGATGCTTGCCGCGGCGGTGGGCTGCCAGTTCTGGCAGCCGGGGATGTTCAACTGGTGGACGATCGGCATCTGCGCGGCCGTGGCGCTGGCGGGCGAGGCGGCGGAGTTTGTGGCGACGGCGCTGGGCGCAAGGAGGGCCGGGGGAGGGCGCGCCGGTGCGTGGGGGGCGGTGGGGGGCACGTTGCTGGGGGCGATCGCGGGCACGTTTGTGCCGCCGCCGATCATCGGCACGCTGGTGGGCGCGGCGATCGGGGCGGGCGTGGGCGCGCTGGCGGCGGAGAGACGCTGGGGTGGAAAAACGTGGGAACAGGCCGCAACCATCGGCTCGGGCGCGGCGGTGGGGCGGCTCGCGGCCACGCTGGTGAAGGTGGTGATCGCGCTGGCGGTGGGCCTGACGCTGACGGTGGCGGCGTGGGTGCGGTGAGCCAGGAAGGCACTGGGCATCGGGCACTGGGCACTGGTGAAGGCAGGAAGGCAGACTGGCACGAGGGCACGGAGGCAGCGAGGAAGCCTTGGCGAGGACGTTTCGGAACCTGGAGTTCGGGCCCGTGCAGGCGCGGGCGGCGCTGCGCGCGCAGATGGTGCGCGGCGAGCGGATGGTGGGGTGGGCGACAGCGCAGGAAGAGTGGCCGCTGAGCACCGCGCTCTTGCGGCTGGGCCTGATGGTGCTGCCTGGCGCGGGCTATGTGATGTCGATGGTGCTGGGTTCGGTCTACGCTCCGAAGCGGATGCTGATGGTGCTGACGGATGAGCGGCTGGTGATGCTGAACGCGAGCCGGACGGGTGAGGTTGAGGTTGTGGAGTCAGTGGAGATCGGGGAGTTGAGCGTGCGGACCGGGCGGCTGGGCATTACCTTCGATGTGGGGCGCGGGTCGGAGGCGATAGGGAGGTTGACGATCGACGCCCACCAATCGCCCGCGGCCACACGCCTGCACGGGGCCCTGGTGCTGCTGGCAAAGGATGAAGCCGCGTCCAAAGCGGGCGAGCGTGCGAATGTGAGGGAAGTTTCGTAGGCTCTAGGGCAAGGTCCGAGAACCGCCGAGCCGAAACCGGGGTATGAGCGAAGACAACGGCGTGATGGTCGCAAGGCTGTGGACGGACGGGCCGAAACGAAGAGGGACGATGCCAGAAAACCGAACAGCCGTTGCCAAGGGTCGGGACCGCAGGGCCAGCGCCAAGAGCGCGCCCGCTGCCGGCACGGGCGTGAACAAGGGGATCAGGCATTTCGTGGTGGACACGAACGTGCTGCTGCACGACCCCAACGCGCTCTTTGTGTTTCAGGAGCACGAGGTCGTCATCCCGTTCACGGTGATCGAGGAGATCGACAAGTTCAAGCGCGAGCCGGGCGACATCGGGCGAGCGGCCCGCGAGTGCATCAGGCATCTGGACAAACTCCGGCTGATGGGCAAACTGCGCGAGGGCGTGCCGTGGGCGGGCGCCGAGCCGCGCCGCCCCAGCACGGGCGGCAAGCAGAAGACCGGGAGCGTGCGCATCGACATCGGCGAGCACCCGCGCCCCGCCATGCTCGCCGAGGACAAGGCCGACAACCGCATCATCGCCTCGGCGTGGGCGCTGCACACCATGCCCGGCGTGCAGGCCGTGTTCGTGAGCAAAGACCTCAACGCTCGGATCAAGGCCGATGCGCTGGGGATTGTGACGGAGGATTTCGAGAACGCGAAGGTGGATGCGGAGCGGCTCTTCACCGGCTTTGGCGAGATCACGATTCCCGGTTCGCTCATCGACACGCTCTACGCCGACAAGATGCTGGCGCTCGATGATCTGCGCAAGTACCTGACGGCGACGGACACCAACGGCGATGAGTTCGTGCACGAGGTGTACCCGAATCAGTTTCTCATTCTGCACGATGACGACGACGAGAGCCACAGCGGCCTGGCCCGCCGGCTGGGCGACACCGACCACGTGATCCCCGTCACCGGCCCGCGCAAGCCCGTGTTCGGCATCATGGGGCGCAATCTCCAGCAGACGATGGCGCTGGACCTGCTGATGGATGATGAGATCCGTCTGGTGACGCTGCTGGGGAGCGCGGGCACGGGCAAAACGCTGCTGGCGGTGGCCGCGGGAATGGCCAAGGTGTTCAACGAGGAGCGCTACGACAAGTTGCTGGTGGCGCGGCCGATCATGCCCATGGGGCGCGACATCGGCTACCTGCCCGGCAGCAAGGACGACAAGATGGGCGCGTGGATGCAGCCCATTTTCGACAACCTGAGTTACCTGCTCAGCACCCGCGGCGCGAGCACCGAGAAGGGCGGCGGCAGCGCCCAGCACGCCGAGAGCCACAGCACCGAGCAGAAGATGCGCAAACTCATCGACGGCGGGCAGGTGGTGCTCGAACCCCTCACGTACATCCGCGGGCGGAGCATTCCGCACCAGTTCATGATCGTGGATGAGGCCCAGAACCTGACGCCGCACGAGGTGAAGACCATCGTGAGCCGCGTGGGTGAGGGCACCAAGGTGGTGCTCACCGGCGACATCCAGCAGATCGACCATCCGTATCTGGACGGCTCAAGCAACGGCCTGAGTTACGCGGTGGAGCGGATGAAGGGCCAGCGGATCGCCGCGCACGTGACCTTGGGCAAGAGCGAGCGGAGCGAACTGGCGAGCATCGCTGCGGCGTTCCTGTAGGAGAAGGCAAGGCGGACGGGACGTCCGCCCCACCAAGACATCTGCCCACCCGTCAACTCAGCGACGCGTACACCACGAACCTGTGCCCCTGCGGCATCAGCCCGCGCTCGCGGCACAGTCTGTCGCGCAGCGCCGCGAGTTCCGGCAGGTCCAGTTGCGTGATCTGGCGTGTGTCGGTGCGAATCAGCAGGCCGCTGGAGCGCTGCCCATACGCCAGTTGGTAGTGGGCGTGCTCGGCATCAAACAGCACCTGCTGCACAATCCCCGCATCCACGAGCAGTTTCATGGTGCGGTAGACCGTGGCCTTGCTCACCGGCGGGCCGGGCGGCTGCGCGGGGGGGGAAGGGTGATGCGGGCGGCCGGTGGTGGCAGTGGGCATCGGCCCGGCCGCCCGCAGCCGCGCAATCAGTTGCTCCACCTGAAACGGCTCATCCGTGGAGACGACCGCATCCAGAATCCGCGCCCGCTCGGGCGTGTATTTGAGGCGCACGCTCTTGAGTTTGCGCCGGAAGACAGCGCAGAGCGGCTCCATGATGGTGAGGGCGTCGGTGGCGGGCGGCGTCCAGGCCTTGGTTGAGGCGGGGCGCGGCGGGGGTTGCGGGGCGGAGTTGGGCGGCATGAGAGGAGAGTGTACCGCTTGCAGCCTCTACACTCGCCGCGCGTGCTTGATCCCTTCGCGATGCGGTTGTCCAAGCGGGTGCGGCTCCTGGTGATTCTGGGGCTTGTGGTGGCGTGCGCCTGCGGCCTGGCCACGCTGGGCCTGGGTGATGGCACCCCGCCCGGGCTGGGTGTTCTCACGCTCCTGCACACGCTGCTCACCGCGGGCGGCGTAGCCCTCTGCTACGCGGGCGCCGGCCTGGGCTTTGGTGCAGTGGTCACGCGCTGTGTGCTGGGCGCAGGGCCGCAGCGGTGGTGGCTGGCGCTGGCGACCGGTCCGGCCTGCCTTTTGTGGCTCAGCCACACGCTGGGCGTGATGGGCTTGCTCGGCGGTGAACTTGGGCGTGTGGTCGCGCTCTTTGTGTGCGCGGCGGGGCTCACGCTGCTGGCGCTGGAAGTGCTCGCGACCGTGCGAGCGAAGCCGAACCTGGCCATGCCCCCGCTCGCCGGGCTGCTGTGGTGCGGCGCGGCGGGGCTGCTGCTCGTGGCCGCGGCCAGCCCGCCGGGGTGGCTTTGGGCCAGCGAGGGGCGCGGCTACGACGTGCTGAGTTATCACCTGCAACTGCCGCAGGAGTGGCTGCGCCTGCGGCGGATCGTGCCGCTGGAGCACAACGTCTACTCGTACCTGCCGGGGGGGATGGAGGCGGGGTTCCTGCACATCGCGGCGATGATGGGGCCGTGGAACAGCGCCCAGGCAGACCGCGGCATCGCGCAGGGCCTTGTGGCGGGTGATGGCACCGGGGCGATCGCCTGCCAGATGCTGCACGCCGGCCTCGCGCTTGTGAGCGCGATGCTCGTCGGGCGCATCGTGTGGACGGTGGTGGTGCGGGGTGGTCCAGCCGCGGCACGCGTGGCGGCGGAAGCGGGCGCGCTGGCAGGCGCGGCCATTCTCGCGCTGCCGTGGATGATCGTGGCGGGCTCGATGGCGTACAACGAAGCGGCGGTGTGCGCATTGCTTGCCGGGGCTGTGCTGGCCGCGTTGGGCGCGCCCGACGGGGGCACCGCCACGAGCGCCTGGCGGCGTGGCTTGGTGTGCGGGTGCTTGGTGGGCATGGCCACGGCGTGCAAGCCCACGGCCTTCTTCTTTGCCGCGCCACTGGTGGGCGCAGTGCTGCTGGTTGAGGTGCCCTTCCGCCCGTGGGGGCGCGCGTGGGCGGCTGCCGCGGCAGCGTGTGTGGTTGCGGGGTTGGTGGCGATCGGGCCGTACGCGGTGCGGAACTGGACGCACGGCGGCAACCCGGTGTTTCCCGCGGCCACCAGCGTGTTTGGCACAGCGCACTGGAGCGAGGAGCAGGCAGAACGGTTCGCGGCAAACCATCGGCAGGGTGGCACGGTCGCGAAGCGCGCGAACCTGCTCTTCGCACGCTCGGGCGACGGCCTGGGTGCCCAGCCGCGCGGCGTGTTCCACGAACAGTGGGGCGGCGTGCGTGTGACCAACGCCATGATCGCCGCGAACGTACCGGCGGCGTTCTTTCCCGTCGCGGCGGTGTGCGCGCTGCTGGCGCTGGCGTGGCGGGTCTCGCACAGGATGGCGGCGATGCTGGTCGTGGGGTCTGGGGCGGGTGTGGCCTGGTGGCTCCTCGGCTCGCACTGCCAATCACGATTCTTGATGCCGCTTGCGGTGCCGATGAGCGTGTGCATCGGACTGGGCGCGGCCCGCATCATGGCTGTGGAGGCGCGCATGCCGTGGGAACTGCTGCGCCGGCTCGGCGTGCTGGCGGTGCATGTGCTGCCCCTGTGGCTGACGGCCAGCGGCGTGCTGATCTTTTTGCGTGAGGGTGGAGGGCGGCCCAACGCGATGCTTGCGGATGGCACGGGGCTGAGGACCGGAGCCACAGCTGCGGCGATGCTGGGGAGGGCAGGGAATGAGGAAGAGGTTCGCGCGATTGTGGAGCAACTGGGCGTTGAGGCGTACGTGAACGTGTGCCTGCCGGTGGCGTCGGGCGTGCTGCTGCTGGGCGATGCCACGCCGCTGTATTACACGAGGCCGGTGAAGTACGCAACCACGTGGGACGAGTCGCCGCTGGGCAAGGCGATGCGTGCGGCACCCGACGATGAGGGGGCCTGGGAACGCGCGATGGAGCGCGCAGGGATCGAGTACATCGTGGTGAGTTTCTCCGAGTTGTCGCGGCTCAGGGCCTCGGGATACCTCGACCCCGTGCTGACACCGGCGCGTGTGGGGCGGCTCCTGGAGGGGTGCTGCCTGCCCGTGCGCAAGTGGGAGGAGAGCGGGCACGCCTTGTTCCGGTTGAGGAGCGTGCCGGAACGGGAAATGCCGACGCGGGGCGGGGGTGCGGGCGGGCCCGGCGGGCCCAGCGGGAGCGATGCGTGAGCGGCGTGAGCGCGACAGACGCGAGTGGATCGACACGCCACACCGACGCGCCCGCGGCGGCACCGGTGCCGCCGCCGCGCGGGTGGTCGTGGGGCCGCGCGGCGTTGCAGATCACGGGCTTTGCCATAGGCCTTGCCCTGTTGTGGTGGGCCGTGCGCAGCGCGTTCGCCAGCCCGGAGCAGCGGGCCCAACTGGAGCGGATGCTGCACCTGCCGTGGTGGCAGGTGGGCGTGCTGGTGGGCTTGTCGGCCCTCACGGTGGTGCTGGATGGGCTGGTGTTTCGCGCCGTGCTGTGGCCCGTGCATCGCCTGCGTCGGCGCGATGTGGCCGCGGTCAACGGCGTCTGCTCGGCGCTGAGTTACCTTCCCTTCAAGATGGGTCTCCTGTTCCGCGTCTTCTATCACCGCACGCGCGATGGTCTGGGCGTGCTGGTGATCGGCTCGTGGGTCTTGGCGACGGGCGCCGTGCTGCTGGCGGGTGTGGTGCCGGTGGTGGCGGCGGGCCTGCTTGTGCCAGCGGGGGTTGGTTGGTGGGCGGTGGCAATCGGCGGGGTGCTGGTGCTCGCGGCGGGCGGGCACCTGCTTGCGCGTGTGCTTGCGGGTGAGCGGGCCCACGCGCTCGCCACGCGCATGGCCGCGGGGTCGCGCGTGCGCTGGGCGCAGCGGTTCCTGGCCAGCGCGGCGTTCGCACGCGTCTGGGCCGGTGTGCACATGCTGGCCGACGGACCGGCGTTTGTGCGAGCAATGGTGCTGCGCGTGCTGATCCTGGCGGCGCAGGGGGCGCGCTTCTGGCTCGCGGCGCACTGGCTGGGTGTGGAGTTGTCGCCCGAGGCGGCCCTGCTGGCGGGGAGCGCGTACAACCTGCTGCAGGCGATCGCGCCCACGGGTGTGGGCGGCCTGCGCGAGTGGGGCACCAGCGGCGCGCTCGCAACGCTGGGCGGTGGCGGCATGATGGCGGTGGTGCTGGCGGTGACGGCGACGGAGGCCGCGACCAACCTGGTGCTGGGTGTGGGCGGGGGTGCGTACTTACGGCTCGACCGGCTGCTTCTACGATCCGGCGATGAGGCTCGCGCTCGCGCAGACAAATCCGACCATCGGCGCCCTGGATGACAACGCCGCCCTGATTCTTGCGTTTGCGCGGCGTGCTCACGAGCAGCAGGCGGACCTGGTGGTGTTCCCGGAACTGTGCCTTACGGGGTACCCGCCCAAAGACCTGCTCATGCAGGAGGGGTTCATCGACGCGGCGTGCATCGCGGCCAAACGCGTGGGTGAGGCGCTGCCGCCGGGCATCACGGTTGTGTTCGGAGCGCCGATGCCCCTCGATGAAACGGGGCGAAGGCTGAGCAACGCTCTGCTCGTGTACCGCGACGGGCAGATGGTGGCTTGGTACGACAAGCGTCTCTTGCCCACGTACGACGTGTTCGATGAGAATCGTTACTTCGTCGCGGGCACACGCCCGGTCGTGGTGAGCGTGCCCATGCGCAGCGCGCGGGGCGGCGCCGGGCGGAACGTGCCCGTGGGCCTGAGCATCTGCGAAGACCTGTGGCGCGGCTTCGATGCCGGTTTCAGCGAGCGCTACTTGGACAAGCCGGACCCAGTGGAGGAACTTTGCAACCCTGCGCCGGAGTCGGGCCTGGCGCGCCCGGAGTTGATCGTGAACCCCTCGGCCAGCCCCTTCGTGCTCGGCAAGGGCGAGCGGCACCGGGCCATTCTGGCCCACCACGCACGCGAGCGCGGCATCGTGCTGGCGGCGGTGAATCAGGTGGGTGGGAACGACGAGTTGGTGTTTGATGGATACGCCGCGGTGGTCGGTGCGGATGGTGAGGTCATGGCGGAGGGGCGGTTGTTCGAGGAGGGGTTGCTGGTGGTGGATGTGGCGCTTGAAGGCACGGAGGGAAGAAGGGAAGAAGGCACGCAGGCACCGAGGCACGAAGACACGAAGGAAGGACGCAACCCCCTCCGGTCGCCCGTGGCGACCACCTCCCCCAGAGGGGGAGGAGTCGGTGCGAAAACGTGCGATGAGGAGTTGCTCTTTCGCGCCTTGGTGCTGGGCGTGCGCGACTACTGCCGCAAGACCGGGTTCAAGAGTTGCGTGCTGGGGTTGTCCGGCGGCATTGACTCGGCCGTGGTGGCCGTGCTCGCCGCGGCGGCGCTGGGGCCTGAGAACGTGCTGGGCGTGAGCATGCCGAGCCGGTATTCATCCGAAGGTTCGAAGGACGACGCGGCGGTTCTGGCCAAGAACCTGGGCGTGCCCTTCCAGACGTTGCCGATCGAGGGCGCGTTCGCGTTGCTCCTGGGCGTGCTGGAACCGGCGATGGGTGGCAAGGGGGCGGATGTGACGGAGGAGAACCTCCAGAGCCGCGTGCGCGGCACACTGCTCATGGCGATCTCCAACAAGCACAACCACCTGCTGCTCACCACGGGCAACAAGAGCGAACTGGGCGTGGGCTACTGCACGCTCTACGGCGACATGAACGGCGGGCTGGCGGTGCTCAGCGATGTGGGCAAGATCATGGTCTACCGGCTGGCCCGGTGGATGAACGAGCACGCGGGCGACCTGGGCGTCGCGGGTCTGGCGCGCCCGCCGATCCCCGAGGCCAGCATCACCAAGGCCCCCTCGGCGGAACTGCGGCCAAACCAGACGGATCAGGACTCGCTGCCGCCGTATCACGTGCTGGACGAGATCATCGAGCGGTATGTGGAGCGTCGCGAGAGCCCCGCGCGGATCGTGCGGGAGATGGGTGCCGACGCGGCGGTGGTCGCCCGCGTGGTCCGCATGATCGACCTGGCCGAGTACAAGCGCAAGCAGGCACCCGTGGGCCTGAAGGTCACGGGCGTGGCCTTCGGCTCCGGCCGCCGCATGCCTATTGCCCAGGGGTGGCGGCCGGGCGTGTGAGGGCTTGACCGTGGCGGCGGCGGTACGCTTGCCGCGTGAACCCCGTCGCGAACCTGCTTGAGCCCGAGGTCGTGGAGTTGATCCGCGCGGGCGATTACGCGAACCTGCGCGATGCGCTGCACGGCGTGCCGCCGGCGGACGTGGCGGACATTCTCGCGGATATCGATCCGGAACTCGCGGCCATCGCGTTCAGGTTCCTGCCGCGCGATGATTCGGCCGTCGTCTTCTCCTATCTGGACGCGGACAAGCAGGAGGCGTTGATCAAGCGTCTGGGCGACAAGGGTGCCGTGCGGATCATCGAGGCCATGACCGCCGACGACCGTGCCCGGCTGCTGGACGAGTTGCCGGCGGAGGTGGCGGAGCGCATTGTGGCGAGCCTGCCGCCGCAGGAGCGGGCCGAGACGCAGGCGATCCTGGGCTACCCGCCGCGCTCGGTGGGAAGGCTGATGACGCCCGACTATGTGCGGATACGTGCCGACTGGACCGCGGCCCGCGCGCTGGAACACATCCGCAAGCACGGGCGCGATGCCGAGACCATCAACGTGGTGTACGTGGTGGATGAACAGGGCGTGCTGATCGATGACCTGCGCCTGCGTCAGATCATCATGGCCGAGCCCGAGACGCCCATTGAGAGCGTGATGAACCGGCAGTTTGTCACCCTGCGGGCAGACCAGCCGCAGGAAGAGGCGGTGGTGGCGCTCACGAAGTATGACCGCGTGGCCCTGCCGGTGGTCGATTCGCGCGGGGCCCTGCTGGGCATCGTGACGCACGACGACGTGGCGGATGTGGCCGTGCAGGAGGCCACGGAAGACATGCAGAAGATCGGCGGCCTGCAGGCCCTGGAAGAACCCTTCATGCAGACGAGCATGTTCTCGCTCTTCAAGAAGCGGGCGCCCTGGCTGGCGCTGCTCTTCCTGTCGGAACTGCTCACCAGCAACGCCATCGCCTTCTTCCAGGACGAGATCCAGCGGGCCGCGATCTTGGCGGTGTTCATCCCCGCCATCATCTCTTCCGGCGGCAACGCGGGGTCGCAGGCCAGCACGCTGGTGATCCGGGCGCTGGGCCTGCGCGAGATCACGCTCAGCGACTGGCTGCGCGTGCTGCTGCGCGAGATCGGCGTGGCCATGGTGCTGGCGCTCATGATCGGCGCGATCGGCATCTTCCGCATCAACCTCTTCGGGTGGATGGGCTGGTTCAAAGACCCCAACGTGATGGACCACTACGTGATCCTGAGCGTGACCATCGGCTCGACCCTGGTGGGCGTGGTGCTGTGGGGGAGCATCATGGGGGCCATGCTGCCCTTCCTGCTCAAACGCATGGGCTTTGACCCCGCCGGCAGTTCCACGCCCTTCGTCGCCACGCTGGTGGACGTGACGGGCATCTGCATCTACTTCATGCTTGCGCTGGTGCTGCTCCGCTCCACGCTCCTGCGGCCCGATGCACCGGACACGCTCGTGCACACAGACGCGATCGTGGAGGTGCTGGCGGTGGACAACTACCGGCCGGGCGACAAAGAGGTGGAACTGACGGTGCAGACGGCAGCCCAGAAGGCCGCGGGCGGGGCGGTCGTTGGCCGCGTCACGCTGCCGGTTGCCGGCCTGCCCGATGCCAAGCCGCCGACCGTCGGCGAGCGCCTGCTGCTGCACTTTTCATCCAGCGATGCGGTGAGGGCGGAGCGGGCACCCTGATATGCGCGCGGTTGAGGTGGAGCAGCAAGGATCGGGCCCTAGCGTGGATCTCCGCAACCGATATGCTGGTCGACTATGGACGAATTTGGCCTGCAGCGTTCGATATTGAAGGAGGTCGTGAAAGCCCGGCCCTCGGTCGCAGATGGGATGCGTGCTGCGTTGCACAAGGTCACACGGGCACCCGGCGGGCGTGCGTGGCGCACCTGCCAGGACATTGACTGGTCAACTGGCGAAGCCCTGTGGAAACGCTGGTTTGGCACGCTCCTCAAGACAAGCCCAGTGCCGCAGGGCACGGAGTTGCTTTGGTTCGAGTTGCCTTCGGAGTTGAACCCGCCACTGACCAGTGTCAGCGGGTATGCCAAACTTGGCCCCGCCGCGGAAGCCTACGGGCTCGACGCGGGCCGGAATTGGCCACAGGATAACGATGGGTCCACGCTGCCTGCTGCGCTCTTGCATCTGTCCGATCTTGAGCGGGCGTGGGAGATGGCGGGATGGCGCTTGGCGGCAGACGGGTCGGACGAGCGTTTGCTTCCCGGCGTTTACGCGCTCTCCGCCGCCTACGTCGCGCTCCTGGTGCAGAACAGCCTTCCAGATTCAGGGGTGCTGCGGCTTACGGGCACACCGAACGGGGTGGCCGTAGTCGTCGGGTGGGCTGGTGGTGGCGAATCTCCCCTGGGGCAGCTCACACCGCAGGGCTGGGGACCAATCAAACGCGCCAGGCCCAGCGGGTCCCGCGCGGCTGAAGCCCTTGATCCTTCGTCCGGCCGGTTCAACGTACAGAAGTACATCGCCGCGGGGTTGGACGTAAACGCGCGTGACGACTGGGGAATGCCAATTCTTGGCCAGACCAATGTGTTCACTCCCGCCGAAGTGCGCGCACTGCTGCGCGCCGGAACTGATGTCCGCATCAAGGGGCGAGGCGGCAACACCATCCTCCACCTGTGTGGCGCAGAACCGCTCTGGAAGATCCGCTTGGTGGTCGCAGCTGGTGCAGATGTACACGGCAGGAATCGGGCTGGAGAAACCATCCTTGACCGCGTGCTGCCCGACGGCCGATGCACCCTGGCGCACGTGCGGTACTACGAGCGCTTGGGCGTGCCGCTCCGTGCCACGCTCCAGGGCAAGAACTCCGGCCTCCACGCAGTCGCGGAGCACAATCTATACGAGCGGGCGCGCTTTCGACACATCAAGAGCCTGATTCGTCACCACGCGAGACGGAGCGGTGGTGTGTCGCGTCGGCGGGGCGATGGACTCGATCCACTCTGGGTAGCCCTGCGTTTGCACGCGCGTGAGTTTGCTGCTCATTGCAAGAGTCTGCGAGAGGACGGGCCCGTGCCCGGAACGTGGGACTACCACCATGACCAGGTCGCGATTTGGCTGCTGGAGGCCGGCGCGGACCCGAACGCACGCTACGGCGGTCCGCGGCAGCGATTCATTCCGCGCGGAGCCGTGCCGTTGATGCTTCAGCGGTACGACGATGTGCGGCTTGTGCGAGCGCTGCTGCGGCGCGGCGCAGACCCTCGACTCAGGTGTGCCCGCGGACGGACGGCAGTCGATTACGCGCGAGCCGCCGCGGCCGATCCCAGCCGGCCCGATCAAGCAGGGGCCAAGCAGGTGCTGGCTGAACTTGAACGCACCCTTCGTCAGGCGCGATGAAAAACCGCACGACCTCGACGCCTTGCGTGGCCGAGGTTGCCGCTGGATGGGGCCGAATCTGATGAGCCCCCATCAAGGCTTGCTACTTCTCCAACCCCGCCCGCTTCCGCACCCACGCCGTCATCATCTCCAGCGCGGCGGGCGAAAAAGTCTCTTCGATCTGCGCGTACTCGCTCATCGCGCCGGTCTTGGCCGTCTGAAACAGGTGGTTCAGGCCCGCCAGTTCGTGCGTTTCGTAGTCGGTGTTCCCGCCTGCTTTCAGCGCGGCCGCGATGCCCGCCAGGTTCTCCTTCGCCTCCACCTGCATATCCAGGCCACCGTTGACCGCCAGCACAGGGGCCTTCACCTTCGCCAAATGCTCGGCCGGGTCGATGCGAAGGAACCGCTTGAACCACGGGGTCTGTAACCGGCCCAGCGACGCGTGGATGTTCTGTTCCAGTTGCTTGGCGACCTCACCCGTGGGCTCCATGCCGCCCATCTGGGCCTTGCCCAGGTCGCGGAGGATCGCCAGCAGTTCATCGCTGTCGGCATCGCGTTCCAGGGCCGCGATCAGTCGATCGGCCTGGGCTTCGGTCTGCGGGTTGTTGGCCGGCGCCCCCGCCGCGGCCGGCAGCGACACGATCTGCCGCCGCGCGATCACATCGCCCCGCACGCCCGTGCCCGCGAGCAGCACCAGGAAGGCCACGCGGGTGTCCTTGGCGGCCACCATGGGCGCGATCAGGCCGCCCTCCGAGTGGCCGATCAGGCCCACGCGCTTTGCATCAACCTCGGGCTGCGTGGAAAGAAACTCAACGCACGCCGCGGCATCGAGGGCGAAGTCGTCGGTGGTGCCCTGCCCGCGCGTCGGGTCGAAGTTGTTGTTCCACCCGCGGTCATCCACCCGGAGAACGGCCAGACCGGCCCGCGTCAGGTGGTCGGCGATGACGAGGAAGGGCTTGTGGCCCATGAGGGATTCGTCGCGGTCCTGCGTGCCTGAGCCGGTGATCATGACGGCCGCGGGGTGCGGCCCCTTGCCGAACTTTGCCTCCTCCGGCACAGTGAGCGTGCCGGTGATTTTGGCGCCGTCGGCAGAGAGCACCAACACCTCGCGCTGGGTGTACGGGTAGGGCGGCTTGGGGTGTTGGGGGCGGCGTGGGCCGGCCACTTCGCCCTCCTTGAGGCGCTTCATCTCCACGGGCATGTCCATGCCCATCTGGTGCATCACGCCTGTGGCGGTCTGGCCGTCCGCGGCGGCGGTGGCCTTGAAGACGGCGAAGGCGTTCTTGGGCCAGCCCGGCATGGCCAACGTGAAGTTCATCAACGTTCCGTCGCGCGACACCTCCCGCAGCGCATGGTCGCTCAGGCCCTGATCGGGGATGGAGAGTTTCGCCGCCACCGGGCTCGCGCCACGGTCAAAGACCACGCTGAAGTGGAGCGGACCGGTGGGGGCACTGATCGTGCCACCCCATGCCTCGCTCGCGGCCTGAGCCGGTGCAGGCGCCGGCGACGGTGGAGCCTGCTCACAGGCCCACGCCAGCGCCGTGGACGTCAGGAGCGGCAGGCACATGGCGAGCAGCAGCAATCGGGCGCGGCGGTGCATGGGCGGCTCCATGAGTGGGTGCGGAGGGCGGATGGCGACCGCAGCATACCGTGAACGAAAACGCCCGGCACATGGCCGGGCGTGTCTGGTTGCTTGCATTGGCCGCGTCGGGGCTTACAGCGAGAAGGACTTGAACTTGGCGAGGGTGTCGCCGAATATTTTGCTGAGGGTTGGGTCCTTCATGATGCGGTCTTTCTGCTCGGTGAACATCTGCGTGGCGGCCGCGAGCGGAGCCTCGAATGTGCCCTTGAGCGCCTCCTTCATGTCGGGCGTGGTCTTTTCGAGGATGGCGGCGAAGCCGGCGTTCTTGGTGATGGCCTCCGCGAGGGGCTTGGCCTTGGAGGCATCGCTTGCATCGTGCACGGAGAAGAGGGTCTTGCCGGCATCGGTGAGCGAATCGACGTAGCCCTGGGCCGCGGTACGGATTTCGTCGCTCACGGTGGCCAAGGCCTTGGCGGCCGCGGCCTTGCCGCCGTCGGAGGCTTTGGCGGCGGCGTCGCTGATCGTGTCGGCCATCTTGGTGGCGGCGGCGCCGGCCTTGGTGGTCTCGGCCTTCTTCTCCTCGCAGCCAAGGGCGGAGAGGGAGAGGGCCAGGCCGGCGATCACGAGAAGGCGGTGGGTGGTCATGCGAGGGGCTCCTGATAAGGATGCTTGGGAATCGGTCCCCGCCGGTTGCACAAGGGCACGGCACAAGGTTGTGGGAGATGAAAAACGGCCCGGGCCTTCCGACCCGGGCCGCTGGTTTGCGATTCACTCAGCCACGCTCATTACTGAACGTAGTTGACCTGCTCGTCGTTGCGGACTTCCTTGGTCTGGTCGCTGGTCGTGATCGTGCGGATCACCAACTGACCGACCTTGGAGGCCTTGGAGACGATGTTGACCTTCTTGACGTCGCCCGGCCGCAGCGTGCCGACCATCCAGGTCACCGTCTTGCCGTCGGCCTTGGCGCCGGCGGGCCAGTCGGTGCTGACGAAGTCGAGGTCGGCATCGAACGTGGCCACCATCTTCACGTTGGTGAGATCAACCAGACCCTGGTTCTTCACCTCGTAACGGAAGTTGTGGTTCTTGCTCAGTTCGATCACGCCGTCGTCATCGGTGATCTGCGTGCCGATGTCGGGCACGCCCGTCGTGGTCACACCGCAGTTGGCGCTCACCGCCTCGGCGCACGGGCACGATGCCGTGGCCATGGCGTTGATCGCACCGGCGATGTTGGCACGAACGGTCATGGCGACCGTCTTGCTGGCGCCCGCGGCCAGGCTGCCCACGTTCCACGACACGGCGTTGCCGCCGGCCGAGCCGCCGCTGTCCGCGGAGACGAACGTGGAGCCGGAGGGGACCGGCGCCGAGACCATGGCGTTGCAGGCCGCGTCGCCCTTGTTGGCGACGGTGAACTTGAACGTGAAGTCGCGCCCGCCGCGACCCATCGCCCCGCCGGGGGGACAATCGGCCGTGATGGCCAGAACGGGCTGCTTGATGACCGACGACACGGTGGCCGACTTGGCCTCCAAGCCGCCAGCGCCCATGGCCGTGGCCATGTTGTCGTACTTGCCGGCCTTGGCGGCCTTGCCGGTGGCGGTCATGCGCTTGCTCTCGCCGGGGCCGAGGTTGCCCACGGCCATCTCGAGCATCTGCTTGCCGTCGACCGTGAGGCCGGCGGGGAGTTGATCCTTGATCACGACGCTCTCGGCGATGCCGGTGCCGGTGTTGGTCACCTCGAAGGTCATCAGCACGGGATCACAGGGAGTGGCCTCGGGCGTGATGGTCTTGGTGAGGCGCAGCGACGGCTCAACCACGTTCACCGTCATGCAGAGGGCGTTGTTGAAACTGGCCGACAGGCAGTTGGAGGCCTGGCCGACCTTGTCGGCCTTGCCGGTGATCTTGATGACCTTGGTCTCGCACACACCCAGATCGCCCAGGGCCCACGTCATGGAGCCGTCGGCCGCGGCGGAGCCCGCGGGGGTCGAGGCGCTCATGGACATGTTCGTGACGCTCTTGTTGGAGACCATCACGTTCTGAAGTGTGGCGTTGGTCAGGTTCGTGGCGTGCAGTTCCATCGTGTAGGGCTGGCCCGCGCGCACCTGCGTGGGGCTGACCTGGTGGATCCACAGGCCGCTCGAGGCGAGGTCGCCCGTGGGGAACGCCATGGAACTCACGCCGGAGCCGGCGGGAACGTTGGGGCGGTACGCCGAGCCGCAGCCGCTCTTGGCGGCGGGTGCCGGCGCCGGAGCAGCCTTCTCAGCCCGTGCCATGGGCTTGGGGGGAGCCTGACCGGTCTCCCAGCCACCGTAGTAGTCGTAGCCGGGGTCGCTCAACGAACAGCCGCCGAGAACCGCGGCCATCGCCGCAACCGAAAAGAACTTCATCGCTTTACACTGGACCATACGAACTCCTTGGAATGAACCTTGGGGATCAGATTCTTGAAGCGGCCGCCCCCAGAGCCGACCGCTGAAATCACGTTGCTCTTGCGTCTCTGCAACCGCCCGACACGCCACCCGGATCAGTGTCCGCACACCCCGAACGGGGTCGCAGCCGCCAGCGGTGCACGGCACTCGCCAGCACTGCAGGGGACGATTATTGGCCGGAGTTCACCAGATTGCCAACGCCCACACGGCGCACGCATGACGCGCGTGGCGCGGATTCCGCGTTTGCGGTCACAATTCGGGTTGAGTTTGGAAGCCAAGTTTCCCCACTGCGAGTGTGTCGCAGACCGTGCATTCCACATTTGGCTACAGTTCCAGCATGGTCCAGACACTCGCGCAAGTCCACAGGGGTCAAAGAGTTGCGCCGTGTGGGGTGGGCATGGTGTTGGCGGCCATGGTGGGTGTCGTGGTCGTCGCTGGCACCATTCCGGGGTGCGCTTCCCAGCGCATAGCCATGGCCGAAGCCTTCGGCTACGCCAAGCGTGAACAACTGGTGGACAAAGTTCTGGCCGCGCGAGACTCGCAGACGGAGGCCAAGAAGCAGTTCGAGACCGCGCTCCAGCAGTTCCTGGCCGTGACGGGCACGGGCACCTCGCCGGACGTGAAGGAACTCGAGGCCCGCTATGAAAAACTCAGGGCCGAGTACGAGCGGAGCGAGACGCGAGCCAAGGCCGTGACCGGCAAGATCGAGGGCGTGGAGACCGTGGCCGGCGCGCTGTTCAGCGAATGGCGCACGGAACTGAGTCAATACAGCAGCGACACCATGCGCCGCGCCAGCGAGAAGCAACTCGACGACACCGTCCGCCAGTACGACCGGCTGATCGGGGCCATGAAGAACGCCGAATCGAAGATGCCGCCCGTGCTCGCGGCGTTCAAAGACCAGGTCCTGTTCCTCAAGCACAACCTCAACGCCCGCGCCATCGCCTCACTCCAGGGCACCTCCGCCCAGATCCAGAGCGATGTGGCGGGCCTGGTGCGCGAGATGGAGGCGAGCATCGCCGAGGCCAACGCGTTCATCGAGCAAGTGGGCGAAGGGCAGTAAAGGCACGAAGGCACGAAGGCACGAAGGCACGAAGGCACGAAGGCACGAAGGCACGAAGTGACGGAGTGAGGGATGCCCCGTGTTGCGGGAAGGACACGAGGATGTGGGCACGCACCACACGACCTGATGGTGCTCCGATAAAAGTGCCGCGCATCGCCCCCGATCTGTTCTCACCAACCGGGCACGCCGGTTGCCCCGGATATGCCTGCCGGGGGTGCGCCCCGGCCGGAGAACGCGCATGCGGGTCGGATTGATGCTCGCCAGAACAGTTCGCCCGGCGCCCGTGGTGGCCGCGCTGTGCCTCGCCGCGGCGGTGCTGGGTGGCGGCTGCACACAGAACACCGCCTCCGAGCAGGCCTCGTGGGGGCCCCGCGGCGGACAGGTGGTGGAGCGGGGGACCGAGGCACTCTTCCAATCCGCTCAGGTGAACGCCGCGCTGGCGGGGGTGGACGGCCAGTCGCTCCCCGAGTTCTCTCGCCGGGATGGTGCTCTGGCGCTTGCCTCGCCGCGCTCGCCTGTCGCGGCGGACGTGTGGCCCCAAGCGGAGCAGGCCTCGCTGGAGCGGCAGCGCTACTACAACGTGAACACGAGCAGCAGTTCGTATCTGTTCTTCACACCCGAGCGGTATGGCTACCGGTCTTGGTATTCCGGCGGCCGGTATCCGTACTGGCGGTGAAGCGGCCCGGCTCCGTACGCTGGCCTCATGCCGCGAGTTGTTGACGAGACGACCTTCTTCTACGAACTCCCCTCCCGGGCCGCGTTCCGCTCGTGCGCGCGCGTGCCCGATCCGGAGCCCACGTTCGTGCGTGTTTCGGTGCCGTGCCCGCCGCTGAACCGGATGCTGTACGCCGCGGTGGGGGCGAAGTGGTGGTGGGTGGATCGGCTCCCGTGGAGCCAGGAACAGTGGTTGAGCGTGCTGACCGCGGAGGGCTATGAGACGCAGGTGGCGTACTTGGGCGGCGCGCCGTGCGCGTACGTGGAACTCGCGACGCCGACCGACACGGGCAAGTGGGACCGGGCATGCAGCCCGAGCGTGAGCGAGGGCTTGCAACCCCCGCCGGCCCAGCCGCGCGTTGAAACCAAGATCGAGTACTTCGGCGTGCTCGACGGCCACCACGGGCGTGGCATCGGCGGGTGGCTGCTTGGGCGCGCGGTTGAGCGGGCGTTTGCGCGCGGCTCGTCGCGTGTGCTGCTGACCACATCGAGCCTCGACCACCACGCCGCGCGAGCCAACTACGAGGCCCGCGGCTTCGTGCTGCGGCATCAGGAGACGGCGCAGAAAACACTCCCGGATGTGCGGCCGGGTGTGTTCGGGGCGTGACGGCCGCGACCACGAGGCCCATCGGCACGCATCACCCAATGAGGCCCGGGCGCGAGCCCGGGCTTTGACGGGGTGGGCACCCGGGGCGAAAGGTCCGGCTTGCGCCGGACCCTCATTGAGCACGTCAGTCGTTGGGCGACCGCATCAACTTCCGGAGCAAGGGCGTGAGCAGGATGATGAGTACGCCGCCGCCCACCGAGAGGCACACGAACAGGCCGAAGAAGTTGGCGTAGCCGCCGCCAAAGTCGATGCCCCACTTCTGGAAGAAGAAGGTCTGCTCGTTGATGGTCTTGGGGTCGGCGTGGCCGGCGAGTTTGCCGCCCACGGTGTAGGCCAGGAAACTTGAGAGGAACCACACGCCCATGAGCATGGACGTGTGCTTCTTGGGCGCGGCACGCGAAACATACGAAAGGCCGGTGGGCGAGAGGAACAACTCGCCGACGGTGTGCAGGAAGTAGGTGGCGAAGATCAGCCACATCGCGGCGAGCGCGCCGTCCTGCCGCACCTGTTGTCCGGCGATCACCATGAAGACGTAGCCCAGGCCGAGCCAGATCAGCCCCAGACCGATCTTCACGGGTTGCGGGAAGGGCATCTTCCTGCGTGCGACGGCCACCCACATGGCCGCGAAGACGGGCGAGAGCACGATGATCGTGAACGGGTTGATGTTCTGGAACCACGACGTGGGCACGAGGAATGGGTCGGGGCCGGACCCGATGACTCGATCCATCTTCTCGTCGGTGAAGAAGTTCACGCTCGTGGCGGCCTGCTCGAAGGCCAGCCAGAAGAGGAAGTTGAAGAGCATGTAGATGAAGATGGTGGCAACCGGACCACGGTCGCCCTTGGCCTGCACCGCCGTGAAGAAGACCGCCCACCCGAGGCCGCCGCCGATGAGCGTGTAGAAGACGTACTCGTTGGAGAAGAACGCGTCGATCTGCTTGAGAACCCCGAAGTGGAAGCCCACCCCCACCAGCGCGGCCAGCGCGATGCCCGAAACAATGAACAGCGGTGCGCTGGAGCCTTTTCCGTCTGGCGGCAGGCCGATGCCGCGCAGGAACTTGTTGCGGAACTGGATGTAGTTGAGCAGGCCCGCGATCATGCCGATGGCGGCCAGCGTGAAGCCCCAGTGCCAACCCCACCGCTCGCCGAGGTAGCCGACCCCGGCGGTGCCGAGCAGCGCACCGACGTTGATGCCCATGTAGAAGATGCCGAACGCGCCCTGCTGACGTGGATCGCCCTCAGGGTACAACTGGTTGACCATCACCGAGACGCTGGGCTTGAAGTGGCCGGTGCCGATGACGATGAGGGCTAGGCCCGCGACGAACAGGCTCATGCCGTTGGCATCGTGTGCCAAGGTGCCCAGGCCCGAGAGGCCGAGCGTGATGTGCCCAAGGGCGATCAGCACTCCGCCCACGAGCATGGAGCGGTGCGTGCCGATCAACTTGTCTGCGATGAAGCCCCCGGCGATGGGGAGCAGATACGCCATGCCGCCGTACCACCCTACGAGGTTGCTGGCCTCAGCCTGGGTCCACTCCCGGCCGGGGTTGAAGCCCGGTGCCGCGCCCTCGGGGAGCGGCTCCATGCCGGTCATCTTGCACTTCAGGTACAGCCCCAGGATGGCGCGCATCCCGTAGAAACTGAACCGCTCCCACATCTCGACCATGAACAGGAGAAACAGGCCCGGCGGGTGGCCGAGCACGGTGCGGCCCGTCGGGTCCGCTCCGCCGCCGCTGGGGTACGAGGGCGTGTTCAAGTCGGGGGCCGTCGGTGCGCTCATGCCGGTGCTCCAATGGGGAGTCTGCGGCCCGCCTGGGCGGGGCAGATGGGTCGGGAAGTGTACCAAACTTCGGCTGTTGGCCGCGTTCGCCGGGAAAGTGCGGCGGATATACTCGGTTCGCGGGCCGCATAGCTCAGTTGGCTAGAGCACAGTCCTCACACGACTGGGGTCACAGGTTCGAGTCCTGTTGCGGCCATTTTGCCCCTCGCTCCGGCACGACCGGACCGTGCATGAGCCTTGGGCGTGCGTCCGCGAGGCACCTTCGGGCGGCCCCTCAGACCCGCACAAGGGCACATCCGCTACGCTTGGCCCATGCCTTCGCCCCGCGCCGAACTGCTGGCCGACTCCGTCCTTGCGTGCAAGGTGCTCACCGGCCGCTACCTCCCCGGCTTCAACGATGTCACCTGCGTGCGCTCCACGCCCGACCTGCCCAACCACGTGGCCTGGTGCCTTGGCCACTGCGCCGTCACCATGCACCGCGTGGCAGACCTCGTGAGCGGTACGGCCACATCGGGCCTGCCCGCGAGCGACTTTATCGAGAAGCCTCACGCCGACGGCACCAAGGGCTCGCGCGACAAGGGCCTGTTCGATGCCGAGTCGGTGGCCTTCGGTTCAACCGTGGAAGAACGCCACGACCGCTACCCCAAACTGGATCGGTGCATCGAGGTGTTCAACAACGCCTGCGATCGCCTCGCCGCGGTCGTGCGGGCGTTGCCCGAAGCCGACCTCGACAAGGCCCATCCGTGGGGCGCGGGCGGCGAGTTTCCCGCTTGGGCGTTGATCTCACGCATGGTCTTCCACAACGGCTTCCACACAGGCCAGATCGCCGACACACGCCGGGCCTTGGGCTTCAAGCGGTTGTTTGGGTGAGTGGGCGTCGGGCCGCCGGGCGGACGGCGGGGGCATTTTGCGGCCCCTTTGCCGACGGTGGTGGCGGATTCGCTCACTTTTTCCCCTTGCTCCGGGCCTGTTGGTGGGTTAGTGTTTTGGCACCCACACCCGGCGTGGCCGGGGTTGGGTGGTTGTGGATGGATCGGGCCTTGTGGAGCAGCGGGCGCGTGGCAGCAAACGGTTTGATCGCGAGTGCGAAACCAACGGGTGCTTTCCGCGTCGGCGCGCGTTCATGATGCGCTGCCCTTCCCACAGGCCGAGTGAGCAACGATTCGGGTTTGATTGACGCCGGCGGGCTTTCCGCGGGTCGGGTGTTGCCGCGTGTGCGGCAACCGGGCCGCGCGGGCGACGGCAGAGCCAATGGAGCATCAGTATCAGCCGCGCACCACGATTTGGATCAGGACCGTCCGGCCCGCCCCGCACCCGCATCAACGGGTTCATCCGCATCACGCCGGTGCGTGTGATCGGGGCCGACGGCGAGCAGGTGGGCGTCATCGAGACGCAGCAGGCCATCGCGATGGCGCAGGAGAAGGGCTTTGATCTCGTGGAGATCAGCCCGGACGCGCGCCCGCCGGTGTGCAAGATCATGGACTACGGCAAGTTCAAGTACGAGCAGTCCAAGCAGACGAAGAACAAGGGGGCCAAGGCGAGCGAACTCAAGGAAGTCCGCCTGGGTCGCTCGGTCAAAATCGACCCCCACGACGTGGGCATCCGCGTCAAGCAGGCTCGCGGCTTCCTGCTCGAAGGGCACAAGGTGCTCATCACCCAGCGGTTCAAGGGGCGCGAGATGGCCCACCGCGAACTGGGCATCAACCGCCTGCGCGGCATCCGCGACGAACTTTCTGACATCGCCAAGTGCGAGACGGAGCCACGCTGGATGGGCCCGCAGGCGAGCATCATCATGGCCCCCGAGAAGGCCAAGTGCGACGCCTACAAGAAACTCCACAAACTGAACAAGCGGACCAGCGAGAGCGAGAAGCGCCGTGCCGACAAGGCCCGCGTGCTGGGTCTGGCCGCCGAAGCCGCGGGCGGTTCGGCGGGTGGGCCGGGCATCGGCGGGTCGGCCGCGCCGGCGGCGGCACCGAAGGAACCGGGCACCGGGAGCGCCCCCGTGGCGGGTCCGGCGGTGGGCACGCCCGAGCAACAGCCCGCCCAGCCGGCATGACAGGACCGATCGGGTGCGGTAGCATCCGCCTCCCCACAGCCGGGGCGCGCCCTCGGGGCATGCTCCGCATCAGGAACCACCCGTGGCCGATACGGCGATTATCAGCGACATTCACGGCAACGCCGAGGCGCTCATGGCGGTGCTGGCCGATATCGACTCGCGGGGCATCAAGCGCATCGTGTGCCTGGGCGACATCATCGGGTACGGGCCCGACCCGCTCTTGTGCATTGATCTGGTGCGGGCGCGGTGCCAGTGGGCGCTGATGGGCAACCACGACTTCGGCGTGCTGTACGAGCCGACGAACTTCAACCCCGGGGCCGAGAGCGCGGCGTTCTGGACGCGCGACCGGATTGATGCTGAACCGGACGATGCGCTGCGGCGGGAGCGGTACGAGTTTCTGGGCCGGCTGCGCGTGCGGATTGTGGAGAACGGGCCGGACGGGAAGACGCCGATTCTGTGCGTGCACGGCTCGCCGCGCCGGCCGATCAACGAGTACATCTTTCCTGATGACGTTCGGACTGCGCCGGATAAACTGACGACCATCTTCGAGCGCGTGCCACGCGTGTGCTTTGTGGGGCACACGCACGTGCCGGGCGTGTTTACCGACGAGCCGGACTTTTACCCGCCCGGCGAACTGACCGACGCGACGTACAAGTTCACCGAGAACGAGAAGGCGATCATCAACGTCGGCTCGGTGGGCCAGCCGCGCGACCTGGACCCGCGCGCCAGTTACGTCATCATCCGCGAGAGCGGGGCCGGCGGCGACACGCGCGGCGAGGTGCAGTTCGTGCGTGTGGCGTACGACATCGAGGGCGTGGCCAGGAAGATCAAGGCCGTGCCGCAACTCTCCGACTGGCTTGCGGACCGGCTCTTCGAGGGGCGCTGAGCCGCGCGGGTGTTGCGGTCGAAGGCCCGCCGTGGTGGGCGGTCCTCGCCGGACGGTCTGGCACACGTCAGCGCGGCGCGTCACCGGGCCCGTGCACCACGGACGCAACCGCGGCCGGCAGCGGGTGAGGGGTGGCCTCGCGGGTGATCAGGGCCACGCCGTCGGGCAACGACTGCGCCACCTGGGCGACGACATCGCCCTCGAGTTGGCGGGCGAACAGCCGGCGGCGCGATTTGCCGAGGATGAGTGTGTCGCAGCCATACGTAACGGTGTAGTCAAGAATCTCTTCCGCGATGTTGGCGCTGCACGCGTAGATGACCACGCAGGGGATGTTGTGCTGGCGGGCCAGCACGGCCACGGTGCCCAGGCTCTCCTGCGCTTCGGCATCGTCCTCGATGCGGGGCACTGCGCCGGGCCGCATGTCCAGCACGCGCAGCGTGCGCACGTAGATGGCAAAGAGCGTGGCGCCGCGCCGGCGGGCCATGTCCACCGCGAACTCGGCCTGGTAGCGGCCGCGTGCGGCGAGCATGATGCGCGGCTTGCTCGGGTCCAGTTGCATGCCAGCCCGGCGCACCTCGGCCAGCCAGCCCAGTTCGGGCTCGGGCAGGGCCGCGGCTTCGCGCACGCGGCGCTGGTGGCGCACGAAGAACCGCGCGGAGAGCGCCCCGCCCACCATGATGCCCGCGAAGATCGCCGCGTTGGGCTTGACGATCACGATGGTGAGAAACACGCTCGACATGAACAGGCCCAGCGCCCACATGGCCGAGCGTTCGATCAGCGAGATGGGCAGGGCCCGGTTCACGGCGCACGACACCACGTTGATCGCGATGGCGCCGACCACGCCGATGGCGTACAACTCGGCCAGAAACTTGGCATCGGCGCTCACCAGCAGCAGCGCGCAGGGAAGGATGCACGCGATGACCAGGCCCACCCAGGGCACGCCCGAGTAGTTGAGTTTCTTGAGCGGTGCTGGCAGTTCGCCGTCGATGCTCATGGCGTATTTCACGCTCACCATCGCCATCACGGCGGTGTTCACGGCGCTGAGAAGCAGCAGGCCGAAGATGATGCCGCTCACCACCGCCGCGGCCGCGCCGGCCGACACGGAGCCCGTCCACGTGCTGACGGTGTGCTGGGCGAGTTGACGCATGGCCGTGTCGCGGTACGCCTTCACCTCCGGCGGGACGTTCTCAGGGGCCAGGCCCCCCTGCACTTCGTGCACGATGTAGTGGGGCGTGTCCACCGCCTGCAAGGCCGGCAGCGCGTTGATCGCCAGGCCGAAGATCATGTTGAGAACGATCACCTCGATGAGCACGGGGAAGATCGTCCGCCGCGCCGTGCGGGCCACCGGCTGCTTCATCAGGCCCGTCATGTTGGCCACGGCCTCAAGCCCCGAGAGCGCGAGGATGACGCGGACCAGGTTCTCCCACCGCTCCAGCGGCGGCGTGGCGGGTGCCTGGCCGCTTGAAAGGGCCTTGAACCCTTGGGCCACCATCGGCAGGCAGAGGATGCCGATGACCAGCGACAGCACGATCGCGGCGACGGCCACCACAAGGGCGAATCGTCCCGCGTTCTTGGCCCCGAACCAGTTGATGACGCCGATCACCGCGATCATGCCCACGGAGAGAGCGACCACCCATGCGCCCGGCGTGCCGAAGTAGTGGAAGCCCTCCACCGCGCTGAGCGCCGCGGTCACGATGTAGTCGCAGATCAGCAGCGTGGCGCCGATCACCGACAGCGTCGGCGAGAGTTGCCGTGCCGCGGCATACACACCCCCGCCGTCCGGAAAGCACCGGCAGATCACCGAGTACGCCCACGCGACGGCGATCATGATGATCGACATCGCCAGCAGGTAATACGGTGAGGCGTGGCCGGTGTAGTAGAACGCCAGGCCCAGCACGTAAAGGCGGCTGGTGCCCCAGTCGCCGAAGAGCAGCGGCCCGGCGTGGTGCCAACCAAGGTCGCGGGGTCGTTTCTGGGAGACAAGCATGGGGGGCGGTTGCTACGCAGGCAGCAGGCTGGCGACGTGGCGGACAATCGAAGCCGCCGCTGCCGCGGCCCGGCGTGCTTCGTCGAGCGTCGGGCTGAGGTTCACGCCCGGGTAGCGCACGGCCACAGAGTACGGGTTCACGACATCGGCATCCGCAACGAGCGTGCCGTTTGCCCACCCGGCCTCGGACGCCGCGTTGATGAGCGTGGTCAGATCGTGGGTGCGTTCGGGCGTGAGCCCGCGCGCGGCGATCAGGGCCTTGAGCGCCTTCTCGCCCGCCTGCTGGGCGTGGAAGCACACCGCGTCGGTGGGCACCTCCTCAGACGCGAGGTTGTTGCGGATGCACAAAGGGTCGCTCTGAGCCTTGGCGAGCCACGCGGCGGCATCGTCAGGGGCGGGCATACAGCACCCGCCCTTCGCGCTCCATGCGGGCCACCACGGAACCGGGCGACCGGCGGGCCAGCGCCAGTTCTTCGGGCGTGAACACCAGCGCATCCAGCGACCAGCGCCGCGCCGGAAACAGGCGCGATACGCCCCGCATGCGCTCCGCGGGGCAGAGCGTCGTCTCCATCTCGATCAGCAGGTCCACGTCGCTGTCGGGCCGGGCCACCCCCGTGGCGCGGCTGCCGAAGAGGGTGACGCGCCTGGGCGCAAGCTCACGCCGGATCGTCTCCACGATCTCACCCAGCGGGGGCTGCGGCTGTGCTTGCACCATGAACCGGAGTGTACGACCACGATGCGCCGACCGCCCATCCGGGTGCCGCGGCCCCGCGTGTCCGCAGTGTTCCGCAAAGATTCTCGCGGCCATGCCTGCATCACCTGCCCGGAATATGAGCGGCGTTCGGCTTGCGGAAGGGTCGCGGCCGCCTGTAGACTCTGCCCATGAGCGGCCCGCCTCCACGGCCCACATCCGACGGCCATGCCGAGCCGACCGGCGCGGCACCCACCGAGGGCGCGACCACGTTCGGCGGCCGGGCGGACGGTGCGCCGCCGATGCCGCCAGCGGCGCACGCTGACGCTGATGGCGCACGCGATGCGATGATCGGCCCGTACCGGTTGCTCGACCGCATCGGCGTGGGCGGCTTTGGTGAAGTGTGGCTCGCGGAGCAGAAGCACCCGATCGCGCGGCGTTTGGCCCTCAAGATCATCAAGCCCGGCATGGACTCCACCGCCGTGATTGCCCGCTTCGAGCAGGAGCGGCAGGCGCTGGCGCTCATGAACCATCCGCACATTGCGAGGGTGTTTGATGCGGGCGTGACGGGCGCGGGGCGGCCCTACTTCGTGATGGAGCACATCAAGGGGGAGCCGATCACCGAGTACTGCGACCGGCAGCGGCTGGGCGTGAAGGCTCGCTTGGAACTCTTCGGCAAGGTGTGCGATGCGATCCAGCACGCGCACAGCAAGGGCATTATCCATCGGGATATCAAGCCGAGCAACATTCTGGTCGCGATCAGCGGGGAGGACGAGCCCCGCCCGGTGGTGATTGATTTCGGTGTGGCCAAGGCGCTCGCGGGCCGCTTGACCGACAAGACGGTGTACACGCAGCAGGGCCAACTCATCGGCACGCCGGGGTACATGAGCCCCGAGCAGGCGGAGATGAGCGAGGCGGATATCGACACGCGCACGGATGTGTACGCGCTGGGCGTGCTGCTGTACGAGTTGCTCACCGGCTCGCTGCCCTTCACGCTGAAGGAGTTGCAGGCGGCGGGCTTCGCGGCCCTCCAGAAGGTGATCCGCGAGGTGGACCCGCCCCGCCCGAGCACGCGCTTGAGCACGATGGGAGACGAGGGAGAAACTGCCGCGCGAGCGCGGGGGATGGATGTGGGAGACCTGGCCAAGCAACTGCGCGGCGAACTGGAGTGGATACCGCTGAAGGCCTTGCGGAAGGATCGCGCGGAGCGATATCGCACCGCGGCGGAGATGGGTGATGATGTCGGGAACTACCTCGCCAGCAGGCCGCTGATCGCGGGGCCGGAGAGCGCGGGGTACAAGGCGCGCAAGTTCGTGCGCAGGAACCGGGGGCTGGTGCTCGCAGCCGCAGCGGTCTCCGCAGTTCTCCTGTTGGGAGCAATCGGCACGTCTTGGGGATTCGTCACGGCGGCACGCCGGGCCGAGGGCGAGCGGCTGGCAAGGGTCGAGGCGAATGAGAAGCGGGCGGTGGCGGAGGCCAAGACGGCGGAGGCCGAGGCGGCCCGCGCCGAAGTCGAGGCCAAGAACCGCACGATCGAACACAACTCGTACCTCGCCAACATCCAGATGTCTCAGGCTGAGCTTGACAGCGGCGACTTCGTGCGTCTCCGCCAGCGCCTCGATTCCTGTCCCACGTACATGCGCGGTTGGGAGTGGCGGTGGCTCAGCGCGCAAACCGATACCAGCGCCGCTGAGCTCAGGGGGCACACGAAGTCCATCTCCTCCGCCACGTTCAGCCCCGACGGCGCGCGCATCGTCACGGCGAGCGAGGACACCACCGCGCGTGTGTGGGACGCGGCCTCGGGGGCGAGCCTGGCCGAGTTGAAGGGGCACACGAAGTCCGTCTCCTCTGCCGCGTTCAGCTCCGAAGGCACGCGGATCGTCACGGCGGGTTGGGACGAGACCGCGCGTGTGTGGGACGCGGCCACGGGCGCGAGCCTGGCCGAGCTCACGGGGCACACTGCCCCCGTCAGGTCCGCCGCGTTCAGCCCCGACGGCGCGCGGATTGTGACGGCATCCCTGGACAACACCGCGCGCGTGTGGGACGCGGCAAGTGGCGCGACCGTCGCCGAACTGAAGGGGCACACGAACGGGGTCGTCTCCGCCGCGTTCAGCCCCGATGGCACGCGGATCGTCACAGCGTCGGGTTTCATGGCACTGGTGTGGGACGCGGCAACGGGTGTGAGCCTCACGGAGCTTGAGGGGCACACGGCCCCCGTCACGTCCGCCGCGTTCAGCCCCGACGGCACACGCATCGTGACGGCGAGCTGGGACTCCACCGCGCGCGTGTGGGATGCTGCTAGGGGGGCAAAACTCGCGGAACTTGCTGGACACACAAAAGAGGTTCGCCTCGTCGCGTTCAGCCCCGACGGCAAACGGATCGTGACGGCCTCTGGGGACAAGACCGCGCGGATCTGGGACGCGGCCACAGGTGCAGGCCTCGCGGAACTCAAGGGACACACGGGCCCCGTGACGTCCGCGGTGTTCAGTGCCGACGGGACGCGGATAGTGACGGCGTCTCTGGACAACACCGCACGGTTATGGGACTCGCGCACGGGTGCTGCGGAGGGAGAACTGTGGGGGCACGTTGCCGGGGTTACCTCCGCCGGGTTCAGTCCCGTTGGCGGAAGCGTGGTGACGGCGTCCCAAGACCAGACGGCGAGGGTGTGGGACTTTAACCGGATCACACGGGTCGTCGACTTGAAAGGGCATCGGCCCTTGACGGCCCAGATTATGTTTAGCCGCGAAGGGACTCGTGCTCTTGTCGGGTGTCAGGAGGGCACGGCAATCGTGGCTGATACAGCGGCGGGCACCATCGCAGTACTAGGCGGGTATTCCGCCACAGCCACAGCCACCGCGGGTGCTTTCGGCCCCGGCGGGCTTCGCGTTGTGGGGCCATCAAGCGCCACCGGCGCCTCCGTATGGGATGCCACGACCGGAGTGCGCCTCGTCGATCTGAAGGTGCCAGCTGCTCGGCTCCTCGCGACGACATATAGCTCCGACGGCACACAAGTCTTCACGATGTCGGATGACAAATCACGGCGAACCTGGGATGCTGCTACGGGCAAGATGATCTCAGAACATCAATTTGGCGCGATCTCGGCGGATCCGTTGGGCGAGGGGCATGTTGAACGAAGCCTTCGCGTCAGCGCGGGGGGTGCCGGCACGACACACCTGATGAACGAGTGGACGCTTTTTGAAGGCATCGACGTTCGTGGACACTCAGGGGAAATCACCTTCGCTGAACTCAGCCCGGACCGTACACGGATCGTCACCGCGTCCGACGACAACACCGCCCGCGTGTGGGACACAAGGTCGGGGGCCAGCCTCGCCGAACTGAAAGGCCACACCGCTAGCGTCCTCTCCGCGGCGTTCAGTCCTGACGGAACGCAGATTGTCACTGTGAGCGCCGACGGCACGGCCCGCATGTGGGACAGCGTTCCCTACCGCATCCGCTACGCCGAGCGGCGTGCCAGCGAGCGCGGCGAGGATGGCAGTGCAATCGTCAAGGCGTGGCTGGCGGCCGTGAAGGCGGGGACAGAGAAAGAGTTTGTGGTGCCGCTCAAGTGACGCGACACTCACTCCTCCTCCGCCCGCAACACCCGCTCGCCTTCTTCCTCTTCCCCCGCATCCGCCGAAATCGTCCGGATGCGCACACCCTCCGGCAGCGCTTGCACAAACAGCCGCCCATAGGCCTTGGTGCGCAGCCGCGGATCGAGCACCACCACACGCCCGAAGTCGGTGCTGGAGCGGATGAGCCGCCCGTAGCCCTGGCGGAACCGCAGAATCGCCCGCGGCAGGCTCTCCTCACTGAACGGGTTCCCGCCGCGGGCCTTGATCCGCTCGCAACGCGCCTCCACCAGCGGGCGATCTGGCGGATCAAAGGGGAGTTTGGTGATGATGACCGTGCGCAGGCCGCGGCCTTTCACATCCACACCCTGCCAGAAACTCGCCGCGCCCAGCAACACGCTCCGCTCATCCTTGCGGAATCGCTCCAAAAGCGTGGCGGGAGGGCCATCCCGCCCCTGCACCAGCAGGGGCAGGCCGTCGGCCTCCAGATCACGCTCCAGCGCCGCGGTCAGGGCGCGAATCGTGGCGAAACTCGTGCACAGCACGAACGCGCCGCCCGCGCCGCCGTGCGAGTTGCGCACGTGGTGCAGCACACGGGAAGCGAGCAGCCCGTGGTAGTCCATGCCCGCGTTCTGCTGCCGCGAAGTGCCGGAGGTGCTGCCGCGCGGGTCGGGCACGCTCAGGTCCACCACCAACTCGCACTGGCGTGCGTGGTCGAAGGGGCTGCCCAGCGCCAGCGCCTCCGCCGCGGTGAAGCCGAGGCGGGAACGGAGGTGCTCGAAGGGTGAGGCCGCGTCGGGCGGCGTGGACTGCCTCCCCCGGCCCTGCGGGCCACCCCCTCCGCTGGGAGCGGAGGGGGATGAAGGGGCAGAGGGTGATGAGGCGGCCGTCGCCAGCGTCGCGCTCGTGAGCACGATGCCCAGTTCCTTCTTGAACAGGTGCTCGGCGAGCATCGGGCCAACCTCGATGGGTGAGCAGGCGAGTTTGATGCGTGTGGCGCCCTTGAACGCGCGCGGCATCGACGCGACACCGCTCCCGGGTGTGCCGCGCGTGCCCGTGTGCTCGTCGCCTTCGCTCGTGCCATCGCTCCACAGTCCGCTTCCGCCGCCGCCCTCCAACCAATACACATACCCCTCTCGTTTCTGGTTCACCAGCACATCCACATCAAAGGCGATGGCCTCCGCTCGCACCGCATACGCGTTCAACTCGAACTTGTCGGGCTCGCTCGTGGTCTCTTCTTTGATCTGCTTCAGGCGCAGCGACAGGGCCTTGAGCGCTGGCGAGAGCGTGTTCTCCACCATCGCCGCGCCCAGCATGCGCCCCGAGCGCAGCCGCCCCGAACGCGAGAGCGCCCCCAGTTCATCAAAGAACGCGCGGCTCGCGTCGAGCGCGCCCAGCACCGCGTGCGTGGCTTGGTCCACCAATTCCACACGCTGGCCCAGCGATGCCAAGTGCGGCAGGTAGCCCTTGCCGGTGCGGCGGTGATAGAGCACGCCCAGGTAGTGCTCCACGCGGCCTTCGGACACCGAAAGGCCGAAGTGGTCGCACGCGGCATCTTCAATGCCGTGGGCCTCATCCAGAATCACGTGCTGGTACTCGGGCAAAAACCCCTTCACGCCCGCCGCTCGCATCGCCAGATCACTGAAGAACACGGCGTGATTGCACACCAGCAGGTTGGCCCCCTCCATGGCGCGCCGAGATTTCTGGTAGAAGCACTGCTCGTGGGTGGGGCACTTGCGGCCCATGCAGTTGTCGGTGTCGCTCTGCACGCGGTCCCACACACCCGGTCGCTCCAGCGCGGGCAGGGTCGCGAGCGAGCCGTCGGTGGTTTCGTAGGCCCAGTCTTCGATCACGTGCAAACTGTTGCGGCTGGCTGCATCGGCAAAGAGCCGATCCTGGCGCGTCGACGCGAGTTTGAGACGGCGGATCGAGACGTAGTTGCCGCGCCCCTTCACCAGCACCGGCGTGAGGGCGCGGGCGGTGGCGCGGTCCACGCCCCAGGCGTTGGCGGGCGAGGTGGCTGCTGTGTCCACGATTTGGCTGGGCCCTGTCCCCTGTCCCCTCTCCACTCTGGCCTCGATCGACTCCCGCAACATCGGGATGTCTTTGGCAACCAGTTGTTCTTGCAGCGCGATCGTGTTCGTGGCGATCACCACGCGCTCGTCGCTCGTCATGCAGCGCAGCATTGCGGGCACCAGGTAGGCAAAACTCTTGCCCACCCCGGTGCCCGCCTCGATCACGGCCGTCTGCTTCAGGCTCATCGCCCGCATCACCGCCGCGGCCATGTCGAGTTGCTGCGGGCGCGGCTCAAAGTCCGGCCCCAGCAGGCGAGCGACGGGACCGTCGGCATTCAGGATGTCGCGGGCAGGATCGCGCACGATGAGAGTGTAGTTCGGAGTTTGTTTGCTTGCCCGTGGTGCGGAAACGGGAACCGTCCCGCTGGCACATTCGTATACCTCAGGGTATATTGCGTGTGCGAGCCTCCCCTCCGCCGCCCTCGCGCCCGCCGATCCTCTACCGCACCCTACGTTCTCAACCCGGAGATTCGCCCATGCCCACGGTCCCGTTCGCCGAAGTGCTGGCATACCTCGAAGCCCGCGGCTGGGTGCTCAAGCGCATCGACGCGCCGTACCGCGTCTTCCTCCGCAGCGTCTTCGAGTTGCCCATCCTGGTTGAGGTCCACGACAAGTCGGTGAAACGGGCGGACTTCGACCACATCAAGACGCTCGCAGATTAGCCCGATGCTCCCGCAGTGAGGCCGGCCCGAAACGGCCGGAACAACCATGGCTTCGCGACACGCCCAGCCCCCTTCCAAGATCGACGCGCCGTTTGCAGGACCCGTGCTCAAACGCGCCCGCGCCCTGGCCGAGCACTACAGCGTGGTCGTCTCCTCCGTGCCCGGCGGCGGGGGGGGGTGGCTTGCCAAGTGTGTTGAACTGCCCTCCGCCTTCGCCACCGCCCCCACTTCCGACGAGGCCGTGAAGGCCGTGCGCCGCCCCCTCACCACGCTGCTCGCCACCATGCTCGAACTGGGCCGCCCGCTCCCCAGCCCCATGACTGCGGGCAAGCGCGACGCGCAGGTGAACGTCAAACTCACCCCCGAAGAGCGCCTCGTCGTCGAAGGTGCCGCCAAGAAGCAAGGCTTCAAGGGCCTCTCCGACTTCTTCCGCTTTGCCGCGCTCCATGTGGCACGGGCCTGACGCCTACTTCGCGTCCTTCTTCACCACGCCCAGCGGCTTGCCCTTGGGCTCGCCGTCGCGGCGCGGATAGACGCCGGGTGTGGGCTTGTGCTTGCTCAGCACCACGATGCGGCCCGTCGGCGTCTGCACCGTCTGGTCGTGCGTTGCTCCAAGCAGAGCCAGACCCTTGGCGCACTCGGCCACTTCCTCATCCGCCTTGCCGCCCTTCACCGCCAGCACGATGCCGCCCATCTTCACGAGGGGGATGGTGAGTTCCGCCACCACCGCCAAGTGGCCCAGGGCGCGGGCCGTCGCCGCGTCGTACTGATCGCGGTGCGGCTTCTCCTGCCCCAGTCGCTCGGCTCGACCGTTGATGACGATCACATTCTCAAGCCCCAGGGCCGCCGCGGTCGCCCGCAGGTACGTGGCCTTCTTTCCGGTCGCGTCCACCAGCGTGAACCGCACATCGGGCATCACGATCGCCAGCGGCAGCGCGGGCAGGCCCCCGCCAGAGCCAATATCAATCACTCGCACCGGCCCCGCATCCGCCGCGCGATCCTCGTGCAGCGCGGCGATCAACGGCAGCAGCGTGAGCGCATCGAAGATGTGCTTCGTCCACGCCTCGTCCGGGTTCGTGATGGCCGTCAGGTTCGTGGTCTTGTTGGCTTCGAGCAGGTGGGCGAGGAAGAGTCCCAGCCGGTCCACATCGCCCGGCTCAAACTCCACACCCAGCGCGCTGGCCTGCTCCAGAAACTCGCGCGGCGGCGAAGGGGCCGCGAGCGCGGCCGCCGGTGGTGAAGGCTGTTCGAGCGGGTCCGGAGCCATGGCGGCACCATAGCCCCCATCGCTGCGGCAGCGAACCACAATCCAGCGCACCCACCTAGTGTCTGGGCATGAACACCAGCCGCGTGCTTCTCGCCTGCTTCGTGGCGGCTCTCACGCTTGTATTCCCGGTCATTGCGCGGGCCGGGCCGGGCGAACGCCGCGAAAAGCAACTCGATCTCGGGGGCGGCCAGACGCTCACCTATGAGATCGTGACCCCGGACGTGGTGCCCCGCGATGGTGTCTACCCGGCCCTGCTCGTGCTCCCGCCCGGCGCGCAAGATCCGCGCATGCTCCTGGCGGGCATGCAGGTGTTTGATCCCGAGTGCCGCGCCAGAGGCTGGGTGGTGGTCTCCCCGCGCGCTGTCGGCGGCAAACTCTTCTTCCAGGGTTCAGAGAAGCACCTCCCTGCGCTGCTTGCCGAGGTGCAGAAGACCGTCCGCGTCGAGGGCAACAAGTGGCACGTGGCCGGTGCTTCCAACGGCGGCATCTCCGCGTTCCGTTTCGCCTGCGACCGCCCCGACCTCGTCCGCTCAATCACCGTGCTGCCGGGCTACCCGCTCCCGGCGGACGAGCCCCGCCTGGGCGCGCTCAAGGGCATTCCCATCCGCATGTACGTGGGCTCAGATGATCGCGTCGAGTGGACCGACGCCGCCCGGGGCACGCTGGAGAAGGGCAAGGCTTTGGGCCTGGACATCACGCTTGATGTGCGGGCCGGGCAGGCGCATCGCATCGGGAATCTCGAGGGCAAGGAGGTGTTCGACATGCTGGAGAAACTGCGCGTGAGGCAGGGCACGCTCACCGAGGATCAGGCGGCCGTCGCCAGCGTGCTCGATGCGTTCCACCTCGCCGCGAGCGCGGCCAACGAAACCGCCTATTTCGCCCTCTTCGCCCCCGAAGGCGTCTTCATCGGCACCGATGCGAGCGAGCGCTGGACCGTGCCTGAGTTTCGTGCCTACGCCCAGCCCCACTTCTCCAAGGGCAAGGGATGGACGTACGTGCCCGGCGAGCGCCACGTGGATGTGAACCCGGAGAAGACCGTGGCGTGGTTTGACGAGGCTCTGGCCAGCGAGAAGTACGGCGCCTGCCGCGGCACGGGCGTGCTGCGCAAAGTCGGTGCCGACTGGCGCATCAGCCAGTATCACCTCACGGTGCCGGTGCCCAACGACCTGCTCCCGCGCGTGAGCGCGCTCATCAAGGCGGAAGAGCGCAAGAAAAAATGATCTATTCGCACTCGCGCCGTGCGTGCGCCGCCACTTCGGCGAGGCGGCCGATGGCGTCCATGGCCTTGCGAACCTGGGCTTCGAGGGGGGCGATGTACTCGGCATCCCACTCGCTGCGTGCGGCGTCGCTCCACTGGGAGCGGGTGGCTTCGAGGCGCACGTGGAGCGCCTTGAGGGCATCCTTGAGGCGGGCTTGGCCGACGGAGGCGCTCATGGGCGGGGCTCCGTTGGGGGTGCGGAGCCCGGCCGTGCGCCCGGGCCTGCTTGGGCGGCCGCGGCAGGGGAAGGTGGCTCCTGGCTGGGCGGCGTGCTGATCGCCGCGTAGGCCTGCACGGCGCTCGCCATGCGGTCGAGCGATTGCATGGCCATCGGCAGTGTGCGCGCCAGGCACTCGCTCAGGCCCTGCACCTGGCCCTTGTAGGTGGCGAGTTCCTTGTCGAGGGTTGCGCTCCAGCGGCGCACCGCGGCGCGCTTGTCGCCGGCTTCGGCCAGGCGGCCTTGCGCCCTGCTCACGGCCTTGCGCTCGTCCACCACCGAGGGGTTGTCGTGCATGGCGGTGAGTTCCTTTTTGAGGATGAGGGCCTTGGCGGCCTGCACGGCGTCGGAGCGGACGCGTTCTTCGCGTTGCCAGCGTTTGGCATCGTCGTGGCTCAGGCGGTCGAGTTGGCGGACGGCATCGGCGTCGCTCTCCATGATGGCGCGTGAGCATTCTTCGATGAACGTGGCGACGGCGGCCTTGGCGGCGCTGAGGGCCTCGATGGAGTTGAGATAGGCCTGGGCCATGGGTGCCTTGGGTGGGGCGGACATCCTGTCCGCCGTTGTGCCTTCGTGCCTTCTTCGTGCCTTGCTGCCGTCTTCCTACCTCTGCGACAGATACTCCTCGATCTTCTCGGCCTTCCGCAAGAGCACGGGCACGTGCTGCTCGGCCTGGTCGTTGAAGCGGGCGAGCACCTTCATGGTCTGCTCGAAGTGCTCCACGAACTTGGTGTGCTCCTGGTCGCGCCAGGTCTGGCCCAGCGAGGCGAGGCGGCCACCGAGCACCGCGGCCTGGGCCTGCACGTTCGTGTTGAAGCGCTTGAGGTCTTGCGCGAAGCGGCGCAGTTCGCCGGGGTCAACAACGGCTTTGGACATGGTTGGTCGCTCCGTCGAAGGTCAAGACACTGCCGCCCGTCTACTTCTCGCCCGCGCCCGCCTTCTTCGATCCGTTGTCCGAGGCCTGGGGGTTCCCGTCGCCGGCGTCCTTCTGGCTCTTGCGTTCCACCACGTGCACGCGCCCGGCCTCGTCCGCCGTCGTGACGCCCAGTTCGTAGAGCGCCAGGAGCGCGGCCTGCTGCTCGGCCTGCTTCTTGCTCTGGCCCCAACTGGAGGGGAATCGTCGCTCGCCGATCTGCACGCAGACGTGGAAGTGCTTGGCATGGTCCGGGCCCTTCTGCTCCATCACCACGTAACTGGGCACATCGGACATGAACTGCTGGGCGTGCTGCTGGAGGATGGACTTGAAGTTCTCCTGGTGTCCGCTGACAAAGGCCTTCTCGATGAGCGGCTCGATACGCGGCAGCAGGAACGTGCGGACGACGTCGAGGCCGCCGTCAACGTACATGGCCGCGATGACGGACTCGAGCACCGCCGCGGCGAGCGAGGTGGGCAGTTGCTCGTGGATCCGCATGCCCTTGCCGATGGAGAGGAGGTCTGCCAAACCCAGTTCGCGGGTGATCTGCGCGCAGCAGGCGCGTGAGACCACGGTGGACTTGATCTTGGTCATCTCGCCTTCGAGCAGGTGGGGGTGGAGTTCGTAGATGCGCTGGCAGGCGATCAGGCCCAGCACGGCATCGCCCAGAAACTCCATGCGCTCGTTGGAGCGGACACGCGACTCAGCCACGGAGGCGTGGGTGAGGGCCTGCTCCAGGAGTTTGGCGTCCTTGAAGCGGTACCCGATGTGGGCCTCGGCGAGTTGGCGTGTGGATTCGGAGAGCATGTCGGGAGCGGCAGGCTCCGACGGCACCCGCTGGCGCGCCCGGACGTTCGGGCCAGCCAGCGACATGTCGTCGGTTTCGGTGTATCGGCTCGCTGCGAAGCGAACTCTCACCGAACAGCAAGGGAATATACCCACCTCGATGGCGCTTTTCATTGGGGGAAGCGCGACCTATCGTCTCCGCCCCAAGGAAAGGCCTCACATGCACTATCCCCATCGAGTCAGCCGCGTGAAACGCAAGCGTTCCATCGGTTTCCGCGCCCGGATGCAGACCAAGGCCGGCCGCAAGATCATGAACGCCAAGCGTCGTGTGGGCCGCTCGTTGAATGTTGCGGACAAGTAAGCCGCGAGGGCCAACGCCGCAGCCGCCCGCGGCCCACCCGGGGCGGGCACAACGTTACCGCAAAAACAAACCCCGGGCTGCAGAGCGCCCGGGGCTGTTGTATTTGGCGAACATGAACCGGCCGGATCAGCGGCGGCGGCGGGCCACCACGCAACCCGCAAGGCCCAGGAGCGCGGCGGCGCTGGGAGCGGGGATCACCTCGATGATGCTGGCGTTGTCAAGCGCGGTGTGATAGAAGAACTGGTTGTCCACGTGGCCGTAGCGGAAGGTGTAGGTGCTGCCGGGGGCCACCAGGGCGGTGATATCCGCGGCATAGTTCGTGTACGGCGCGGACCCGACGTCAGCGAAGGTCGCCACGACTGCCCCCACGGCGTCAAGGATGTCCACGCGGGCCCACTGGGTCGCGCCGACGGTGTAGTCGAGCACGCCGGAGTTGAGCGGTGCAAAGCCCGACAAATCGCTGTGGAACATGTCAAACGACAGCAACACCGAGACCGCGCCCGGGCTGACGGTAAAGTCCTGGGAGAGCGAATAGGCACCCCCCCCGTTCTGGTCCACGGCCGCGTACCACTCGCCGGCCGCGGGGCCCGCTGCGGAACTGCCGGAAATGGGGAGGCCCGCGCCCGCCCCGAGGCTGGTGACAAAGAGCGCGCCGCTGCTGCCACCCTGGGTGAAGACGGTCCAACCCGCCAACGAACCGGCCTCGAAGCCGCCGTTCGTGAGAACCTCAGCACCCGACGCGCCGGAAACCGCGGCCAACGAAGCCGCAACGACCGCACTGAAAATCTTCATATCTCTCTCTTCCTTCCATCTCTCTGCCAAGGCCGGTGTGCCCTACGGACACATGCCCCGACCGGGCACTATGTCAGGAATCTACACCTGCCTGTGCCTCGTGCCAGATTTTCTGCGGGAATCCTCCCCGATTCTCGGACAACGCGCGTGTTTTTTGGATCAATGGCCCGGGATTCCACACCAAATGGGGGGGATCGAATGGTTTTCCCGTGGAGCCGGCCCCGTCGCCCGCCACACATGCGGGGCAAACGCACCACCACGGGCAGCGCTCACCCGTAAAACAAACAGGCCCTCGGGCTGCAAACCCGCGCGCCTGGCGTTTTCACGAGTGGGTCGCTCCGGCGACACGCCGGGTCGTGAGAAGTGCTGGCGCAACCGGCATCAGGGTGCCGCGCTGGTCTTGGCCGGCTCGACGGCCTTCTTCACGTCGCCGACGGTCTCGCCCTCGGCGAGGGCCACGGTCTCGAAGAAGAGGTGGTCGGCATCCTTGCCCTCGGCATCCTGCTTGCGTGTCACCACGAGTTTGGTGTTGCGCTTGAGTTCGCCGCCCAGCAGCATCTCGCTGAGCGGGTCTTCCAGGAACTGGCCCACAGCGCGCCGGAGGGGCCGTGCGCCGAAGTCCGGGTTGTAACCCTTGTCGATCAGGAAGTCTTTGGCCTTCTGGTCCAGTTCGAGCCGCACACCCTGGGGCTTGATGCGGTCGGCCACCTTGTTCACCTCGAGGTCCACGATGTGGATGAGGTTGTCCTTGGTGAGCGGGCGGAAGACCACGACATCGTCCAGGCGGTTGATGAACTCGGGGCGGAAGAAGCGTTCGATCTCCTTCATGAGGATGCCCTTGATGTTTTCGAAGTCGGCGTCGATGCCCCCGCCGCGCTTCTGGAAGCCGAACCCCCCGCCGCCCTTGATCAGGTCAGCCCCGATGTTGCTGGTCATGATGAGGATGCAGTTGCGGAAATCGACGTTGCGCCCGAAGGAATCGGTGAGGCGGCCCTCCTCCATGATCTGGAGGAGCATGTTGAAGACATCGGGGTGGGCTTTCTCGACCTCGTCGAGGAGGATGACGCTGTAGGGGCGCCGCCGGACGCGCTCGGTGAGTTGCCCGCCCTCCTCGTAGCCCACGTAGCCGGGGGGCGCGCCGACCAGGCGGCTCACGTTGTGCTTCTCCATGTACTCGGACATGTCGAGCGTGATGAGGGCCTCCTCATCGCCGAAGAGGAAGTCGGCCAGGGCCTTGGCGACAAGGGTTTTGCCCACGCCGGAGGGTCCGCAGAAGATGAACGAGCCGGCCGGGCGGCGCGGGTCTTTCAGCCCAGCGCGGGCGCGCCGGATGGACTTGCTGATGGCCTTGATCGCGTCCTCCTGGCTCACGACCTTCTTGTGGAGTTCGGCCTCCAGGTCGAGCAGGCGCTGGGCCTCCTCCTTCTTGAGGCGTTTGAGGGGCACGCCGGTCATCTTGCTGATGACCTCGGCGATGACCTCCTCATCCACCGTGCCGGCCTGCACCACGGCCTTCTCGCGCCATTCCTTCTGCGTCTTTTCCTTCTCCTTGCGGAGTTGCTCGGCCTTGTCGCGCAGTTCGGCGGCCTTCTCGTAGTCCGCGGCCTTCACGGCCTCGTCCTTCTCGATGCTGAGGCGCTCGATCTGGCCCTCGAGGTCCGCCAGGTTGGGCGGCTTGGTCATGCTCTTGATGCGCACGCGGGCCCCGGCTTCGTCGATGGCGTCGATCGACTTGTCGGGCTGCACACGCCCCGTGATGTAGCGGCCGGAGAGTTCCACCGCCGCGCGCACCGCGTCGTCGGTGATGCGCACCTTGTGGTGCTGCTCGTACTTCTCGCGCAGGCCCTTGAGGATCTCGATCGTCTGCTCGTCGTTGGGCGGATCGACCGGGATGGGCTGGAAGCGGCGTGCCAGGGCCGCATCCTTCTCGATGTACTTGCGGTACTCGTCGAAGGTGGTGGCGCCGATGCACTGGATCTCGCCGCGTGCGAGCGCGGGCTTGAGCACGTTGGAGGCGTCGATCGCGCCCTCCGCGCCGCCGGCACCCACCAGCGTGTGCAACTCGTCGATGAAGAGGATGACGTTCTTGGCGCGCCGGACCTCGTTCATGACGGCCTTGATGCGTTCCTCGAACTGGCCGCGGTACTTGGTGCCGGCGACCATCATGGCCAGGTCGAGGACCACCAGGCGGCGGTCGTGGAGGATGTCGGGCACTTCGCCGGCGATGATGCGCTGCGCAAGCCCCTCAACGATGGCGGTTTTGCCCACGCCGGCCTCGCCGAGGAGGACGGGGTTGTTCTTGGTGCGGCGGCAGAGCACCTGCACGAGCCGTTCGATCTCGTTCATGCGGCCGATGACGGGGTCGAGGGTGTTCTCTTTGGCGAGTTCGGTGAGGTCGCGTCCGAAGGAGTCCAGCGCGGGCGTCTTGCTCTTGCCGGCGCGTGCCGCGCCCGAGCCGCCGCCGGAGGACTCCGACGAGCCTTCTTTGGAGGAAGAACCGGACGAGCCCGAACCGCTCGCGCCACCGCCGGATGTGGTGGTCTCTTCCGGTTCGGTGCCGGCGCCGAGCAGGTTGAGGACCTCCTCACGCACCTGGTCGAGTTTCAGCCCAAGGTTCATCAGCACCTGCGCGGCCACGCCGTCGTGCTCGCGCAGCAGGCCCAGCAGCAGGTGCTCGGTGCCCACATAGTTGTGGTTCAGGTTGCGTGCCTCTTCGATGGCGTACTCGATCACCTTCTTGGCGCGGGGCGTCTGGGGCAGTTTGCCCATCGTCACCATCTCGGGCCCGGCCTTGACGAGTTTCTCGACCTCGAGGCGCACCTTGCGCAGGTCCACGTCGAGGTTCTTGAGAACGTTGGCGCCGACCCCGGAGCCTTCTTTGACCAGGCCGAGCAGGATGTGCTCGGTGCCGATGTACTCGTGGTTGAACCGCTGGGCTTCCTGGTTGGCCAGGGCCATCACTTTGCGGGCACGGTCTGTAAAGCGTTCGAACATGGCGAACTCCTCCGGCCCTTGTGGGGCCGCGCTCCCGTCCGGTGCGGCCGGGCCGAAGGAAATCGGCTCGACCGGGGGCGGGGTGGGGCGGAAACCGGGGCGTGTGGCCCGATTGGCCGCTCCGTTCGGACTGTAGCAGGGTGACGAACTTCTCCACCCCCTACGAGCAAACCGCGGATCGGGTTCAGCGCGATTCGCTGCGCCCGTCCACCCCCCATAACCGCACCCACGCAGTGCGCTTCGTCGAGAGGTGCCCTGAGGATGCGTGAATCGGTCTTCTGAAGACCCGAACCCTGCATCCGGGGTGGTGCAACGGGGCGGAAAGTGCGAGTGGCGTGCCGACGTGAGACGGTGGCCGTTCGCATCGCGGCGAAGCGGCGGTGTGGCTTGTACAGTGCGGGACGGGCGTTCGGGCGTGAACCGAGAAAAAACCCTCGTTGCGTGTCTGGCTCTCGTGGCAGGCGCGTGCCGATTTTGGCAGGTCGTGCGGCGAAGGGGTTCATTTGGCGATGCGGCTCATCATCATCCGTCACGGCAAGGCTGAGCGCGACGCGGCGAGCGGCCGGGAGCATGACCGCGCACTCACGAGCGTGGGCCACGCCCAGGCGGAGTTTCTGGGTCAGGCGCTGAAGGACGCGGGACTGTTGCCCGCCCGCCTGTTGCACAGCCCGCTGGTGCGAGCGGAGCAGACTGCGCGCGAGATCTCGCGCGGCTGCGGCTGCACGCGCGAAGTCTGCGACGATCTCGCGCTCGACGAGCCGCTGGGCCCCGTGCTGGAGCGCATCCACCTTGCACGCGGCACGGACACGGGCGTTCTGGCGCTGGTGGGGCACAACCCGCGCTTGGAACAACTTGGCGCGTTGCTGTGCGCAGACCTGCGCGGCTCAGGGTTCCGCCTGCGTACTGGCCAGTCGGTGGTGATTGATTTCACAGCGACGGCCGCGCTCGACGAGGGGCGCTTGGCGGAAACTCTTCGCCTGCCGGACGGAGACGAGTAGAGAGCGATGGTCCGTGTGCGGCGCGAGGCACGAGTCGGCAAGCGTGTGGCGTGCTCACGCCATGTACAGCAGCCACCAGAGGTACCAGAGGGCCCACAGGTCATAGCCCCCAGTCGGCGGCGTGCCGGGCGGTGTCCAGCCGGGAGGCGGCTGCCAGCCCGGCGGCGGCGGAGGGGGTGCGGGTATTGGCTCTGTTTGGGTCGGAGGGCGGTCATCGGCGCTGGCAACGCCGGGTGCCAGGAGCAGCGCGCCGGCCGCGCAGGCTAGGAAAGCCGCACCAGTCCGGCCCAACCGGCGCGCGGGGATAGCATTGGAACCGTTGACGGTCTTCATGTGGCCTCCTCGGCGGTCCGATGGGTTCAAGCCGCCAGGAAGGACAAGTCGCTCGGGAGAGCCTCGTGTTACGGGCCGATGCAAAAAAATCTGACGGTGCCGCGCATCTCGGGCCGGGCGCCGCGCCCCGGATCGGGCAGTCGCCAGCGGCTGAGTCGGCCCTTGCGGAGTTGCTGGAGCGTGTGCAGCGCGGCGAGCGTGGGGCCTTGCCCGAGTTTGTGCTCCGTTTCGGGCCGCTCATCCGGCGGCGTGTGCGCGGCAAACTCAGCCCGCAGATGCGGTCGACGTACGACTCGACCGATGTGCTCGCCACGCTCTTGCGCCGGCTGGACAAGTTCGTGAAGCCCGAGGACCTGCGCGCCACCGACGAGCGCGAGGTGTGGATGCTGCTGCTGAAGGTAATCCAGGGGGCGTTGAGCGATCAGCAACGGCGTCTGGCCCGGCGCACGCGGGCGGAGCACGCATGGGTCCGGGCCGTCGGGACTGCGCCCGGCACGCTGAGCGACCCCGCGACGTGGGACGCCGACTGCGGGTCCGACGCGGAGGCGCTGCTTGCGCAGCTCACCGACCCGATCGACCGCGAGATCGTGGACCTGCGCGTGAGGGGAATGGAGTTGCAGGTGATCGCCACGCGGCTGGGTCTTTCGGCCGGCGCGGTGCGGGCCCGTTGGCTGCGCATCCGCGCGCGTTTATCGCGCCCGCGGGGGAGGGCCGCATGAAACCCTCGAGTGTGCGGCCGAGCATCGCTCCGCGCAGAATCCTGAGCCAGGCGTACGACCTGGGTGTGGAGATCGACCTGACCAGGCTGCTGGCACGGCACGGCATCGAGGATGACCCGACGCTTGCCGACTGGATCGAGGCCGATGCACGCGAGCGCATGCAGCGGGGCCTGGAAGTGGAACTGTCGCGGTACCTGCGCGCGATACCGGGGCTGCCCAGTTACCCCGTCGCGCTCGACGCGGCCCTGGAGTTCACCATCCGCAGTCTGGCGACGCGGGTGGGTTCGGCCGCAGAGGCCGCCGCAGCGATTGTCCGCTCGTTCCCCAACCTCTCCGAGGCGGTGCAGGATGCGCTGGGCCTGCTCGACGCGGTCGCGTCGACCGCATCGGTTGCCGCGCTGCCCGCGATGGCCGACTTGGTGCTGCCGTGCGATGTCGGCGCGGCCGAGCCCGACGGGCGGTCACGCTACGAACTGAGGGAGGAACTCGGCCGGGGGCGCAGCGGGGCGGTGTTCCTCGCGGTGGACCGCCGGCTGTCATCACCCACGCACCCGGCGTGGGTGGCCGTGAAGGTGCTCGCGCCGGGGGCCGTGCCCGGCGGGCCGGTGGCCATGCTGGACGAGGCCGCGAAGGCCCGGCGGGTGGTGCACGCCAACGTTGTGCGCGTGCTCGATGCGTTCGCCGTGTCCGACGGACGCACGGCGATCGTGCAGGAGCATGTCGAGGGGCAGACGCTCTGGGCATGGCGCGGCACGCAGGGTGGTGCGGGCAAGGGTCTGGATCATCAGCGCGCGGCGAGCATGGTTCGCGGCATTGCCAACGGGCTGCACGCCGCTCACGCGGCGGGCCTGATCCACCGAGATGTGAAGCCCGACAACGTGCTGGTGACGACCGAGGGTGTCTGCAAACTGATTGACTTCGGGCTGGCCGCGGGCCGAGCCGGGCCGACCGAGGGGGAGGCGGCACCCGGCGTGGTGGGCAGTTTCGGGTTTGCCGCGCCCGAGCAGTTGCGTGGCGAGCCTGCCGCGCCCGCGGCGGATGTGTACGGCTTGGGCGCGATCCTGTACTGGCTGCTCACTGGCGCACCGCCCAACGGGCGGACGGTGAACGACGTGCAGGCGTGGCTCAACGGCGATGAGGCGCGTCCGGACCTCGCGGCCGCTCTGGAAGCGGCGGGGCTGGATGAGGATCTGGCGGCGGTTACGCTGCGATGCCTGCACGCCGAGGCCGCGCAGCGGCAGAGCGCGGCGGGGGACGTGGCCCTTGACCTTGACCTGTTCCTTTCTCACCGGCCGCTCGCGTGGCGGTCGCCGTCGATCAGCCGGCGGGCGACGCTGCTGGTGCGCCGGCAGCCCGTGGCCACCAGCGTGGGGCTGGCGGGGCTCGTGGGGTTGGTGTGCCTGAGCGCACTGGGTGGATGGTGGCTCGCGGAGTCCAAGGGTGCGCAGCTGCGGGCCGAACTGGCCCGGGCGACGGCGGAGGTGAGGGCGGAGGAGACAGAGTTGAAGCGCGCGGCCGCGCGGCAGGAGATGGACCGTGCCAAGCAGGGCACCGAAGCGTTCCTTAAGGTGGCCGTTGACCGGGGGGTCAAGTCGGACTGGCTCTACGAACTCTCCATGATGGAAACGATATCGGGTTCGCTGCTGCGGCCGGACGAGCGCGGCGAACTCTCGTACTGGACCAAGCGGATCGAACTGACCACGGCCCACCTGGAGGCTGAGCGTGCCGCCGGGCGGGCCCAGAACGTTGACAACCTGATGCTCGAGAGCGCGCTGGCCTTCTGGCTGCTCAACGCCAAGGACTTGGAGGGCGCGCGACGGCTGGTTGATCGCAACGCCGAGGGTTGGCGGGCGGCGCTGCCGCGGGAGCAGGGCTGGGTGCGCCACCTTGACATCCTGCGCGGCATCATCGATGCGTGCGAGGTGTTCAACGAGGTGTACGAGGCCAAGGCACCGCTCACGCCGACCCAGCGGGCCCGGCTTGAGGCCGCCCTGGTGGAGATCAAGAAGGAGCGGGAGGTGTTCGTAGGCCTGCGGCAGGGGAGCGCGCTGCACGAATTCGCCCTGAACACCATCGCGTATGCGTACTCGCACTACTTCCTCGACCAGCCGCGGGAAGTGGCGGCGATCCGAGAGCGGCAGACGGCCGTGCGTGCGGGGGCGGCACCCGCGGAGCCCCCCGTGCAGAGCAGCGTCCCTTGATGGGTGAGTCAGCCCGTGTTCCTATTGGGCACTTTCCCTAGGCCGCAGGATGTTCAAGCGGGTTTCTGACGCATGATCGTGTTTTTGCGCTTGCCCGATCGCGTGGCTTGTAGCACAATTCCTTGTTCTGGCGGTGCCAAAGTAGGGAGCGAGGGGGAAGGAGCGAGATCATGATTGCTGCACATGTGTCGTCTGTGTCGGGTGTTGTTGCGCTGCTGGTGGTGGCGGGTGGTGCGGCCCGCGCTGATGTGGTGACGGCCTGGAACGACGCGTATCAGCAGGCCATCCGTGTGACGGGCCTGCCCGTCGGGGGCCCGGGCGAGGTGGCCCGCGCCGGCGCGATGATGCACGGGGCGATGTTCGATGCGCTCAACGCCATCGAGGGTGGGTACAACGGGTATCTCTGGAACACCCCCTCTGTGGTGCAGACGAACAAGAACGCGGCGATGGCGACCGCGGCGCACGCCGTTGCGACGAACGTGTACGGAGCGAGCGCGGCGACGGTGGCCGCGGCTGATGCCCTGTACGCCGGGCAGATGGCGGCCATTCCTGACGGGCCGGCCAAGAGCGCGGGAGTGGCGCTGGGTTCTGCCGTTGCGGGGCAATACATGGCCCGTGCGGCCACCGATGGAGCCAGCAACCTTGTGCCTTACACGCCGGGGGCGAACCCGGGCGATTGGCAGTTGGTGCCGCCCAACAACGGCGGGCCGGTCGGGCCGCACTGGGGCAACGTCACGCCGTGGGCCATGACCAGCGGCGATCAGTTCCGGCCGGCCGCGCCGCCCGCGCTGGATTCGGTCGCGTACGCCGCGGCGTATGACGACGTGAAGGAACTGGGCAGCATCAACAGCGCCACGCGCACGGCCGACCAGACGCACGCGGCGTGGTTCTGGGCGAATGACCGCGCGGGCACGTATCTGCCGCCCGGGCACCTCAACAACATCACGCAAGAGGTGAGCGACCAGCGGTTTGTCGCGGCGGGGCTGAGCGAGGAGCAGGCCACCAGCGAGCGGGCCCGCCTGTTTGCGCTGGTGAACATCGCCATGGCCGATGCGGGCATTGCGGCGTGGGATTGCAAGTACAACACGCCGGTGGACTTGTGGCGGCCGACGACGGGCATCCGCCAGGGCGACAGCGACGGCAACGATGCCACCGTGGGCGACGCGAACTGGCAGCCGCTCAGCGAGACTGTGGCGGAGGTGAACGGCACGATGTACGGCGGGTATGTGCCCGGCTTCCCCGCGTACGTCAGCGGGCACGCCACGTTCGGGGCGGCCCACGCGGCGATCATGCGGGCCTTCTTTGGCACCGACAACGTGGACTTCACGATCTCCAGCGAGGACCCGTTCAACACGGGCGACCGCACCTTCAGCAGTTTCTCGCAGGCCGCGCTCGAGAACGCCCGCTCGCGCATCTACCTGGGTGTGCACTGGGACTTTGACGGCGCGGAGGGCTACACCTGCGGAACGGCCCTTGGCGATTGGGCCTACGACCACGCGTTCACGGCGATCCCGGCCCCCGGTGTGGCGGGCGTGCTGGTGACGGGCGCGCTCCTGGGTGCGGCGCGGCGGCGGCGCTGAGGGCTACTTGAGCAGGCGCTCAAGGAAGTGGATGTCCACGCCGCCCTTGCGGAAGTCGGCGTTCTCCATCAACCGCAGGTGGAGGGGGATGGTGGTCTTGATGGGCTCCACCTTGAACTCGCGGAGGGCTCGTGCGGCGCGCTTGAGGCACTGCGTGCGGTCGTCGGCGTGCACGATGAGTTTGGCGACCATGCTGTCGTAGTGCTTGGGCACCACATATCCGGCGTGTACGTGCGTGTCCATGCGCACGCCAGGGCCGCCGGGCGGCTGCCAGAGGTTCACGGGCCCCGGCTGGGGCATGAAGTTGCGGGCAGGGTCCTCGGCGTTGATGCGGCACTCGAGGGCGTGGCCGCGCACCTTGATGTCGGCCTGCTTGTACGGCAGTTTTTCGCCGGCGGCGACGCGGATCATGGTCTGCACGATGTCGATGCCGGTGATCTCTTCGGTGACGGGGTGCTCTACCTGCACGCGTGTGTTCACTTCCAGCATGTAGAAGTTCTGCTTGCCATCCATCAGGAACTCGACGGTGGCGGCGCCGTGGTACTTGGCCTGCTGGATGAGGCGCACGGCCGCCTCGCAGACGGGCCGGATCGTCTCGCGGTCAAGCCCGGGGCTGGGGGCTTCTTCGATGAGTTTCTGATGGCGCCGCTGCACGCTGCAGTTGCGCTCCCAGAGGTGGACGGCGCTACCGAACTTGTCGCCGAGCACCTGCACCTCGATGTGCTGGGCGTGCTCGAGGAACTTCTCGATGAAGACCGCGCCGTTGCCGAAGGCGGCCTGGGCTTCGGTGCTGGCGGCCTTGAGGTTGGCCCGCAGGGCGGCCTCGTCGTGGCACACCCGCATGCCGCGCCCGCCGCCGCCGGCGGAGGCCTTGATGATGACGGGGTAGCCGACCTTGGCTGCGATCTTGACGGCTTCTTCCTCATCGTCAAGGGCATCGGGCGAACCGGGGAAGACGGGGACGCCGGCTTCCTTCGCGGCCTTCTTGCAACTCACCTTGTCGCCCAGGCGGGCCATCGCCTCGGGCGTGGGGCCGATGAACTCGATCTTGCAGTCGCGGCAGGCCTGGGCGAACTCCGCGCGTTCGGAGAGGAAGCCGTAGCCGGGGTGGATGGCGTCCACGTTGGCGATCTCCGCCGCGGAGATGATGCGGCCGATGTTGATGTAACTCTCCTTCGCGGGCGCGGGGCCGATGCAGATGGCCTGGTCGGCCAACTTCAGGTGTGGTGCATCGCGGTCGGCCTCGGAGTAGACGCAGACGGCCTCGATGCCCATCTCGCGGCACGCACGGAGGATTCGGAGGGCGATCTCGCCACGGTTTGCGATGAGGATTTTGCTGAACATGGAAGGCACTGGGCACTGGGCATCGGGCACTGGTGGATCGAACGTGAACGCGAACAGTTTGGGCGAAGCATCGTGAGCCGGAGCACTAGTGCCCAGTGCCTAGTGCCCAGTCCCTGCTTCTACTCCGGCTTCACCCCGTACAGCGGCTGTCCGTATTCCACGGCCTGCCCGTTCTTCACGAACACCTGGGCGATGGTGCCGGAGCATTCGGCCTTGATCTCGTTGAAGACCTTCATCGCCTCGATGAGGCAGACGGTGGTGGTCTCGGAGACCTTGACGCCGCTGGCCACGAACACGGGCGAATCCGGGTTGGGCGACAGATAGACCGTGCCCACCATGGGCGACTTGATGATCGTGAGGCCCGCCGTGGACGGTGCCGCGGGTGCGGTTGGCGGCGAAGAGGCGGACGCTGGCGCACTCACCGGCGCGGGCCCGGGCGCCTGTGTGCCCGCGGCGGGTGCCGATGCGGCCGGCGCGGGGCCGTTGCCGCCGCCGTAGTACGCCGGGTTGTGGTTCACGATCGTGGCCGGGCTGGAGCCGCGCCGCACCACGACGGTTTCTTCCTTGTCCTTGAGGTCGATTTCGGTCAGGTCGTTCTCGACCATCAGGCGAACCAGTTCTTTGAGTTTGCGGATGTCGATCATGGGCTGCTCTTCAATGCGGGAGAGTTCACCACAAAGACACAGAGGTCACAAAGGAAGACCGGGAGACACTGATGCGGCGGGTACAACCGGGGTTGTGCGTCGCGGGGGATTCCATCTGCCACTTTCCGCCTTCATTTGCTCTCCTTTGCTTGGCCTTCCTTTGTGCCCTTTGTGCCTCTGTGGTTCAGTTGTCGGTGATTACCTCGTCGCCCACTCCAGCGTGGTCGGCAGCGAGCAGAGGTTCTCGTGCCCGGTCTTCGTAATCAGGAAGTCATCTTCAATGCGCACGCCGCCGATGCCGGGCAGATAGATGCCCGGCTCGATCGTGACGATGTGCCCCGGCTCCAGCGTGGTGGGCGCGGCCATGTGCGTGACGCGCGGGTCTTCGTGTGCGTCCAGGCCGATGCCGTGGCCCAGGCCGTGCCCGAACTGCTTGCCGTAGCCCGCCCGCGCGATATGGTTGCGGGCGATGGCGTCGATCTCGCGCGTCGTCTTGCCGGGTGCCAGCGCGGCAGCGGCCAGCAGGTACGCATCGCGGACGACCGTGTAGATCTCGCGCACCTTCGCGGGCCACTTGCCCCAGCAGAGGACGCGCGTCTGGTCTCCGTGGTAGCCGTTGTAGACGGCTCCCCAGTCGATGAGCAGGGGCGAGTTGCGTGTGTGCTTCACTTCGTGCGGTCGGTAGTGGGGGAGCGAGCCGTTGGCCTTGGCGGCGATGATGGTCTCGAAACCGGGCGTGCTGGAGCCGCGGGTTTTCATCTCGGATTCGAGGATCGCCGCGATGCAGAGTTCGCTGATCGAGCCCTTCTTGCGCAGGGCGGTGTCGATCCGGGGGAGCGTGGCCTCCAGCGCGGCTTCCTCGATGCGGATCGCCGCGCGGATGAGCGCGATCTCGTGAGCATCTTTCTCGGCGCGAAGTTGGGCAACCAAGCCGGTGGTGGCGACGAACTTCACACCCGGCGAGCCCTTGGTCAGCCCCGCGAGGAGGCTGAGCGTGGCGTGCTCGGCTTGCAGGCCCACGCGCCTGAGGCGCGCGTCGGCCAGCACCTTCCCGACGGCCTCCGCCATGCCGCCGGTGCGGACCACGACGCGGGCCAGGGCCCGGACGGGTTCGAGTTCTTCCACGTAGCGGAAGTCGGAGATGATGGTGGGCTTGCCCGAAGCGGGCACCACGAGGTACGAATCGCCCCCGTGGAAGCCGGTGAGATAGGCCACATCGTGGGGTGCCGTAACCAGCAGGGCCGGGGTGCCGTTGGCCGCCGCGAGCGCACGCAGGCACCGCAGCCTGTGGGCGTGGTCCGCCGCGGCGGGTTTGCGAGCGCTTCGTGAAGATGGGCGGACCATGCGTCGTGATGATACCGTGTCTTCGTGCCGGATGCGAGCGACCGGCACATGGGCACGGAGTCGCGTGGAATGCGTGTGAAATCGGCGCAGATCAAACCAGAATCGGGTGTGTCGCGACGTCGCACGCTCCGCTGCCTGTCCAGTGATACGGCCGCGGCCATATGTGTTAGTGTTTTGATCGTATGTGGCCTGACCGCCGGCGGGTGCGCTGCCACAAGGCCTAGGGCGGACTCCTTGGCGGCCACCCTGGTCGTCGCTGGTGTGGTGGGCCTTCTGGCCTGCGGCTTGGCCGTGCCGCTGGCATGGGTTGCTGCTCAGGCATTGGCCGCGCGAACGCGGTCGCTGGCGTTGGCTGCCCTTGCGCTGCCTCTGCTCCAGCCGGGGTACCTGTGGTACGCGGGCGTGAGCGCGGCCCGCGGGCCGGGCACGTGGCTGGGAGGCATCATCGAGCGCGGGCCGCAGTGGGTGAACATCGGCATCGGCCAGAGCCTGGCGGTGGTGGGCGTGGCGGTGAGCATCATGCCGATCGCGGGCGTGCTGCTCGTCGCCGGGTTTGGGACCCTTCCCCGCAGCACGCTGGAGACGTTGCGGCTGGAACCGTGTGGACCCTTGGTGCGGTGGTGGTTGATGGTCCGCCTGACATGGCGCTCGCTCGCGGGCGCTGCCGCGCTGGGTGCTCTCGTCGCGCTCGGGTCCGCCGTGCCCCTGCACCTGGCCCAGGTCGATACCTATGCGATTGGCCTGTGGCGGATGATGGACTTGGCCGGGCCCAGCACGAGCGCGGCGGTTGTGTGGGCAGCGACCCCGCTGGTGCTGGTGGCCGTGGTTGCGGCGTGGGTTCTCTCCGGGCGGCTGTTGAACGCGGGCGACGCGGGCGGCGATGTGGATGCGAGCCCGGCCGGCGTCGGCGCCAATGCGCTCGCGGCCGCATGGGTCGTGGGGTTGGGTGCCACCGTGCTGCCGGCCGGGCTGCTGGCGGCTTCCCTGCGTGAGAGCGCGCTGTTGGCGCAGTTCTGGCGAGATTCGGGGGCGGCCGTGGCTCAGAGTCTGTTCGTGGCATCGGCCGTCGGGGCGGTGTGCGGGCTGACGACGGCCGGTGTGTGGCTGCTGCTGTCAAGCGTGCCCGTGCGCGGCAGCACACGCGGAGCAAGGCGCGGGGTGCTGGCCCGCGGCGTGCTCACACTGGGCCTTGCCTGTGCCCTCCTGCCGGGCGTGCTCGTGGGGTGGTTGATCCGGCTGGGGGCGACGAAGATCGGCGCGTGGTGGCTTGGGGTGGACGACTTCGTTTCGGGCACGTCGGCGGGGTTGGTCCTGGGGCACAGCGCGCGGTTTGCGGGGCTGGCGATGGTGATCGGCGTGCTGCTGGCGCGGGCCGAGCCGCGCGGGTTGAAGGAGTTGCGCGCCAGCGAGGGCGCGGCGGGCTTTGCCGCGTGGTGGCGGTTGTGCCTGCTGCCGGGGTGGAAGCCGCTGGCGGGCGCGGGGCTGGCCGCGATGTCGCTGTCGATGTTCGAGATCGAGGCGAGCGTGATGCTGCAAGCACCGGGGACGGGTTCGCTGGCGCGGACGCTGCTGGAGCACCTGCACACGCTGCGTGATCAGCAGTTGGCCGCGGGGGCGGTGAACCTGATGGCGATCGGGCTGGTGCTCGCGGCGGTGAGCGGGTGGTTGGTTGGGCCGCTTGTTGCACGCGGGGCGGAGTGGTGAGCCAAAGGGGTGCACACGGAGCGCAGGCCCGGCGCGGTTCGGGCATACTCGCGTGCATGAGGCGCGGCAGAAGCGAGTTCCGCGCGGTGATGAGGGCGGTGAGGGCCGCGTTGGTGGTGGTGGGCGTGGGGTGCGGAGCCGCCTGCGACAGGAGTGAGGCGGGCCACGAGCGCGCGGCCAAGCCGCTGAACGTGCTGGCCACGATCGGCGGCGCGGGGACCACGCCGGGGTTGTTTGTCATCCCCCGCGCCATCACGGGTGACGGCAGGTTCATCTATGTGGTGGACAAGTCCGGGCGCATCCAGCAGATTGAGCCGGAGACGGGGCGGTGCCTGGCGTGGTGGCCGCTGCCCGAGAGCGCACTGGGCAAGCCGACGGGCATGACGGTGGCGCTGGCGCCGCCGGGCGTCGGCACGCCGGGGGAGCGTGTGTTGTACGTGGCGGACACGCACTACCACCGCGTGCTGGTCTACCGGTTGCCCGAAGCGGGCACGCGGAGCGTGGAGGGCGGTGGGCTGTTCGCGGGGCCGCTGGAGGCGAGCACGCCTGAGTTGCTCACGCAATGGGGGGAGTACGGAGAGGGAGACGGCCAGTTCATTTACGCGACGAGCGTGGCGGTGCTGACGGATGAGCGCGGCGAGCGAGTGGAGCGGTTCTACGTGTCGGAGTACGGCGGGAATGACCGCGTCAGCGTGTTTGACGGTGCGCGGCGGTTCCTCTTCGCGTTCGGCAAGCCGGGGCTGGGGCCTGGAGCGGAGTTCCAGCGGCCGCAGCAGGTGGTGATCGATAAGGCGCACAAGCGGCTGGTGATCGCCGATTCGCGGAACCATCGTCTGGGGCTGTTTACGTACGACGGGGAACTGCTGCGGTGGATCGGTTCGCCGGAGACGGCGGGCAGCGAGCCGGGCCGCTGGCGGTATCCATGGGGGATGCACCTGCTTGAGGATGGCAGCATGCTGGTCGTGGAGCACGGCAACAACCGCGTGCAACGAGTGAACCTTCAGAGCGGTGAGAGTTTGGGCGTGTGGGGCAAGGCCGGGCGGCGCGTGGGCGAACTGGCGGAACCGTGGGGCGTGTGGGTGACGGGCGGGCGGGCGTATGTTGTGGACACGGGCAACCATCGTGTGGTCGCGGTGGAAGGGATTGGGCACTAGGCACTGGTGAAGGCAACAAGGCACGAAGAAGGCACGAAGAAGGCACGAAGAAGGCACGAAGGCACGAAGGCACGGAGCCACGGATCAGCAGCGGACACGTCATCGCCATGGTGCAGTTCAACCAGCCCTGGTGGCTGGTGTTGCTGGCACCGGTGGCGGTGCTGGTGGTGTGGCTGGGGCGGCAGTCGCTGTCGGGCCTCGCCACCGCCGCGCGGCGTGTGGCGCTGGCGGTGCGGCTGGTGGTGGTGGGGCTGCTCATCGCGGCTCTCGCCGAGCCGCAGTGGCGGCGCGAGGGCAAGGGCGTGGCCGTCACGGTGGTGCTGGATGCGAGCCGGTCGGAGCCGGCATCCACGCAGGCGCGGGCGACGGAGTATCTCAAAGCCGCGGCAGCAACGGCCAAACCGGGGGACCTGCTGGGGCTGGTGACGGCGGCCCGCGATGCGTATGTGCAGGCCGTGCCGGGGCCGATGCTCACCGGTCAGCCCATTGACCTGCAGTACATCGGGGCGCAGGACGCGACGAACCTGGAGAGCGCAGCGCGGCTGGCGATGGCGGTGATGAAGCCGGAGACGGCCAACCGCATGTTGATCGTGAGCGACGGGAACGAGACGGTGGGGTCGCTCTTGAGCGTGGCGAAGGCGGCGAAGGCCGCGGGGATACCCATCGACGTGATCCCGAGCCGGTACTCGTTTGATCGCGAGGTGATTCTGGATCGATTGGTGGCACCGGCGACCGCGCGCCAGGGCGAGGTGGTGAACCTGCGGGCGGTTCTCACGGCCACGCGCCCCGTGGAGGGGCGGCTGACGGTGACGCTCAACGGCCTGCCGGTGGACCTGGACCCGGATTCTGACGGGATGGCGGCGCGCGTGAAACTCGATGCGGGCACCAACGTGCAGGTGGTGCCGGTGGCGATACCGGGCACGGGCCCGCAGCGCTTTGAGGCCGTGTTCGAGCCGCTGAACGCGGACGGCACGGCCATGCAGGGGATGCGCAGCGAGAACAAGCGTGGCCTCGCGGTCACGTTCGTGGGCGGGGAGGGTCGGCTGCTGGTGCTGGTGAACGCCGAGAACCCGGCCGAGGCGGACGGCGTGGTGGGGTCGCTGAAGGCGGTGGGGATCAGGTCCGAGGTGCGTCCCGCGACCGCGCCGTTTGATTCACTCAGCGATCTCGGGCAGTTCGAGGGCGTGATGCTGGTAAACACGCCCGCCAGCCAGTTCACGCAGCAGCAGCAGGAAGAACTCAAGACGTACGTGCATGATCTGGGCGGCGGCATGATGGTGGTGGGGGGGCCCGAGGCGTTCGGCGCCGGGGGTTGGATCGGTTCGCCGTTGGCCGAGGCGCTGCCGATCAAACTCGACCCGCCGCAGAAGCGCCAGATGCCGCGCGGGGCGCTGGCGCTGCTGATGCACTCGTGCGAGATGCCGCAGGGCAACTACTGGGGCCGGCGCACGGCCGAGGCGGCGGTGGAGGCGCTTGCCGCCCAGGACATGGCGGGGATCATCGAGGCGGGCTGGGGCGCGGGCACGGCCGCGTGGACCCACCCGCTGAGCATTCTGGGTGACAAGTCGGGGGTCAGGCGCAGCATCCGCAGCATGAACTACGGCGACACGCAGAGTTTCGCGGACATGCTGCAACTGGCGCTCACGGGCCTGCAGAAGACCGCGGCGGGTCAGAAGCACGTGATCATCATCTCCGATGCCGACCCGCAGGGGCCCAGCGATGCCCTGCTCCAGCAGTTTGTGGCCAGCAAGGTCACGATCTCCACCGTGGCGGTCTTCCCGCACGTTCAAGGCACGGCCATGAGCGCCGACCTGCAGCGCATGAAACGCATGGCCGAGATCACCGGCGGCAACTACCACGAGGTTACGCAGCAGGGTCAACTCAACAGCCTGCCGCAGATCTTCATCAAAGAGGCGCAGACGGTGCGGCGGACACTCATCTGGGAAGGCGAACCGATCAGCCCGGCGATCGTCGGCGGTCAGATGGACACGCTGAGGGGCTTTACACGCCTGCCGCCGCTGACCGGCTATGTGGTGGGCGCGGAGCGCGAAGGGTTGGCTCAGGTTGTTCTGCGGGGCGTGGAGAACGACCCCATCATGGCCCAATGGCAGCACGGCCTCGGGCGCGTCATCACGTTCACGAGCGATGCCGGCGGACGGTGGACCACGGCGTGGACGGCGTGGCCGCAGTTCCGCAGTTTCTGGGGCCAGAGCGCACGATGGATGATGCGACCGGCCCAGAGCCCCAACGTGCGCGTGACAACCGATGACCGCGGCGACAAGACGCGGATTGTCGTGGAGGCGGTTGACGATGCTGGCGAGCGGCTGAACTTTCTGCGCTGGCAGGCGCGGGCAGTGAACCCGGACCTTTCAGCGCAGGGGCTGGACCTCAAGCAGGTGGGGCCGGGGCGGTACGAAGCAGAGGTCGATACCTCGGCGAGCGGGGCGTACGCGCTCAGCATGGGCTTTGAGCGCTTCAACCCCGATGGCACGAGCACACGCGGCAGCGTGCAGGCGGCCGTTACGCGCCCGTTCGCGGATGAGTTCCGGGCGCTGCGGGATAACGCCGCGCTGCTGGAGCAGGTGGCCAAGGAGACGGGCGGGCGTGTGCTGCGGGGCGACCCGCTGGTGGATGAACCCTGGAGCCGCGCGGGGCTGAAGAGACCGGTGGCGCTCTTGCCGGTGTGGCTGGCGGTGGCGCTGAGTTCGATCGCGCTGTTTCTGGTGGATGTGGGTGTGCGGCGCGTGCGGATTGACCTGCGGGCGATTGGGGAGGGGATTGTGGGCCTGTTCAAGGCCCGCAAGGCCAGGGGTGCGGGGGCGCAGATCGATGCGTTGCGGGGTGCCAAGGACAAGGCCCGCAAGAAGATCGAGGGGAGCGGGAGCACGCGCGGCGTGAAGTTTGAGGCGGATGCGGGGGAGATGAAAGCCGCGCTGAAGCAGAAGGGACCGACGATTGACACGGGCGGGGAGGGTGCGGGCGGGCCGAGCGCACCCGTGGTGGAGAAGCGCGGGCCCGCACCGGCGGACAAGGCCGGCAAGGCGGAGGAGCAGGGGATGAGCCGCTTGATGAAGGCGAAGAAGCGGGCGCAGGATGAGATGACGGAATGAGGCTGAACCACAAAGACACAAAGGCCACAAAGGAAGACAGAAAGGCGAGCGACCGATGGCCGTCGATGGAATCCGATTCAGAACAGATGGGGCGCGGACGACCGCACATCGGGAGGAGCCACGACATGCAAGTCCATTCCCACTTCTTGTTCTGACTCCGAATCCCTGCCTTCCTTTGTGACCTTTGTGTCTTTGTGGTGAACGATCCCCAGACTCGAACCAGACTTGCCGGAGCAACCCATGGCCGCTGTTGAAACACGTCAAGACCCCACCACGCCTGCCGAAGTCCGCGCCAAGTGCGAGGCCTTCCGCACCACGTTCAAGACGCTCGCCGATGAGGTGGGCAAGGTGATCGTGGGCCACAAGGAGGTGGTGGAGGGCGTGCTGGGGGCGCTCTTTGCCGGCGGCAACGTGCTGCTGGAGGGCGTGCCCGGCCTGGGCAAGACGCTGCTGGTGCGCACGCTCGCCCAGACGCTGAACCTGCCCTTCTCGCGCATCCAGTTCACGCCCGACCTCATGCCGGCGGATGTGATCGGGACCAACATCATCACCGAAGACCCATCCACCGGCCGGCGCGGCTTCGCGTTCCAGAAAGGCCCGATCTTCGCGCAGATCGTGCTGGCCGACGAGATCAACCGGGCCACGCCCAAGACGCAGAGCGCGCTCTTGGAAGCGATGCAGGAGCGGAGCGTGACGGTGGCGGGCCAGACGTACAAACTCGAACTGCCCTTCTTGGTGCTGGCCACGCAGAACCCCATCGAGCAGGAGGGGACGTATCCGCTGCCTGAAGCGCAGATGGATCGGTTCATTTTCAAGATCAACGTGGGGTACAGCCAACTCGGCGAACTGATGACGGTGCTGGACCGCACGACGGGCTACGTGCAGCCGGAGGTGAAGCCGATCCTGGACGGGCCGGCGATTCTCGCTGCCCAGCGGCTGGTGCGCGAGGTGATCGTGGCACCGCACGTGCAGCAGTACGCCGCGCGGCTGGTGCTGGCCACGCACCCCGGCGGCCAATACGCGGCGGACATCGCGGCCCGCTACATCCGCTGCGGGGCAAGCCCGCGCGGGGCCCAGGCGATTCTGCTGGGGGCCAAGGTGCGGGCGCTGTGCGATGGACGCTTTCACGCGAGCAACAAGGATGTGCAGGAGGTGGCCCTGGCCGCGCTGCGGCACCGGGTGCTGCTGAACTTTGAGGCCGAGGCGGACCGCGTGGACCCGGACGGGATCGTGCGGCAGATTATTGAGAAGACGCCGACGGAGCCGGTGAAGGGGTAGTGCCGTCGTTGAGCGCGTGGTTGGCACCGGTGGAGTACGAGGATGACCTGCTTCGCTGGTGAAGAGGATGTTCCGTGATGAAGCCCTCCGAGTTTCACATCCTGCTGTCCGAGCTGCTTGCGCACGGAAGGGAGACTCCCTGGCTGGAGTTCAAGGGGAACAACGCTGATGAGGCAAAGGTCGGGGAGTATGTGTCGGCGATTGCCAACGCCGCTGCCCTGCATGACCAGTCCGAGGGCTTTCTGGTGTGGGGCATCGATGATGCCACCCTGTCGCCCATCGGCACGTCGTTCCAGCCGGAAGCGGCTCGTATCGGCAACCAGCCGCTCCTGATCCACCTCGCGGCGAATCTGGAGCCGGCGGTGATGACGTCTGTCCTCGAGGGAGATCGAGCGGGGAAGCGAGTCGTTGTGCTTCGCGTCCCGCCCGCAGCTATGGCTCCGATTGCGTACAAGGGTGTCAGGTACATTCGTATCGGCGAGTCGAAGACGACCCTGCAGGGGCGCGCGGAGGAGCGGACGCTGTTCGCCAAGCTTGAACGGACGCCCTTCGAGGATCGACCCGCACGGTGCAGGCTAGACGAACCCACCTTGGTGGAGTTGCTGGACTACCCAGCGTACTTCAGCCTGTCAAAGGTGCCGTTGCCCTCCAACCGGGCGGGAATACTGGAGCGGTTGGCGGCGGATCGACTTGTCCGCAAGGAGCCGGACGGGTGGGTCATCACAAATCTTGGCGCGCTCCTGTTCGCCAAGGCGCTCTCGTCCTTCGAGGCCCTCGCCCGCAAGGCCGTGCGCGTGGTGGTCTATAGGAGCGACAATCGCGCGGACATTCTCAAGCAGCACTCGGGTGTCTACGGGTACGCGGCCGGGTTCAAGGGTTTGGTGGCCTGGATCAACGATCAACTGCCGCAGAACGTCCATATCGGCGAGGCCCTTCGAACCGAAGCCTCCATGTACCCCGGCGTGGCTATTCGCGAGATCGTCGCCAACGCGCTCATCCATCAGGATCTGTCGATTACGGGGGCCGGGCCATTGATTGAGATATTTCCAACCCGCGTGGAGGTGGCCAACCCCGGTCGCCCACTGATCGAGCCGCAGCGATTCTTGGATCTCCCGCCGAGGTCGCGCAACGAGGGAGTTGCCGCGATGATGCGCCGCTTGGGCATGTGTGAGGAGCTCGGCAGCGGCATTGACCGCGTGTTGACGGCCGTGGAGTTCTTTCAGCTTCCACCGCCCGAGTTTGCCGTGGCGGAGTTGAGCACGCGCGCCACACTGTTTGCGCATCGCAGCTTCGGTCAAATGAGCCGCGAGGAGCGGGTTCGTGCCGCCTACCAGCATGCCGGGTTGATGTATATCACTGGCAAACGGATGACCAATGGAACGCTCCGTGAACGCCTCGGCGTGAAGGCGGAAAACTACCCTCAGGTTTCCTCGGTGATCCGCGAAGCGCTTGACGGCGGAATGATCCTGCCGGACGACCCCGAGAACCGGGCACCCCGGCACGCCAAGTACATTCCCTACTGGGCGGCGGGGGTGGCATCGAAGAGTCCGTAGGGGTTATTCCGGGGGCTACCCATGTATTGGCAATGTAATCGGGTACTCGCGTGCGGTCTGGATGGGGGCAGATTTCGCGGTTTTTGGGCCCTAGTGCCGGGTTGGCCATGTCTTGCCAATGTCGTTTCGCACGACAGACCTCCGGCCAATTTGTGTCGCTCATGCTGAAACTCTCCACCCCAAGCCGCCCCCGCACCATCGACGAGTTGCTCGATGCCCAACTGGTTGCGCGTCTGTCGGCCGTGGACATCACCAGCAAGAAGATTCTCGCTGGGAAGTTGAAGGGCGAGCGTCGGTCCAAGCGGCGGGGGCAGTCGGTCGAGTTCGCCGATCACCGGCCGTACGTGGTGGGCGATGATCTGCGGCACATCGACTGGAACATCATGGGGCGGCTCGAAAAACTCTTCCTCAAGATGTTCCTGGAAGAGGAGGACCTTGCCCTCAACATCGTGCTCGATGCCTCCGGCAGCCACGATGCGGGCGAGCCGAGCAAGTTCGTGTTCATGCAGCGGCTGGCTATCGCGCTGGGGTACATCGGTCTGACCAACATGCACCGGGTGACGGTAAGCGCGATCGGGGGCGAGTTGCTGACGGCCGCGCCGGTGGCATCGGGTGGTCCGGCGGTCGCCGCCGGTTCTGAATCGACGGACGGCCCGCGAGTGCTGTCGCAGGTCCGCGACCTGCGGGGCCGCCGCCGTCTCTCCGACCTCGGCCGCTGGCTCTGCTCGCTGGAGCCGGTGGGCGAGGCGCCGTTCACAGAAGGGTGCAAGCGTCTGGCGCTCTCGCGCCGCGGCAAGGGCGTCACGATCGTGATCTCCGACTTCCTGATCAAGGAAGGCTACGAAACAGGGTTGCGGCTCATGCTCGGGCGCGGCTACGACGTGTACGCGATCCAGGTGCTGAGCCCGCAGGAGATCGAGCCCAAACTGGGTGGCGACCTGCGCCTGCGCGACTGCGAGGACGGCGACATGGCGGAGGTGACGATCTCTGCGCCGCTGCTGAAGCGCTACAAGGCGACGCTGACGGCCTACTGCAACCGTCTCCGCGACTTCTGTGCCGCGCGTGGCATCATGCACATGACGGTTCCGAGCGACACGAAGGTGGATGCGTTGGTGCTTGACGTGTTGAGGAGGAAGGGGCTCGTCAAATAGCAAAGCGCAAAGAGCAAATGGCAAAGGCAGAGTGGCAAACGGCGTGGCGGCGCATCGATCCGAGTGACCGCCGGAGGCTGCGTGCGGCCATGGCACGGGTGGCCGTGCCGCCTGATTTGCGATTTGCCCTTTGCCCTTTGTCATTTCCTGGGGCCATGCGTGCTTTCGACGGCGGTGCAGCATGACCTTCCTCACCCCCCTCTTCGCGCTCCTCGCCGCCGCCGTCGCCGTGCCGACGCTGGTGATTCTGTATTTTCTCAAACTGCGGCGGCAGACCGTGGAGGTCAGCACCACGCTGTTGTGGAAGAAGGCGATCGAGGACCTGCAGGCCAACGCGCCCTTCCAGAAACTCCGCCGCAATCTGCTTCTTTTCCTTCAGTTGCTGGCACTTGCCGCCGCGCTCTTCGCGTTGGCTCAGCCGCAACTGAGCGCGGCGGGCCTGGGTGGTGTCCGCCATGTGATCCTCATCGACCGCTCCGCCTCCATGCAGGCGACAGACGGCGACGAGAAGGACCCCGCCAAGGGCGAGAAGACGCGTTTGGAGCGGGCCAAAGAAGAGGCGCGGCGGGTGGTGGACTCGATGCGAGAGGCCTCGTTCCTCTCAGCCGCGGCGGGTGGTGCCGGAGACGAGGCGATGGTGATCGCGTTTGACGCGACGGCGGAGGTGCGGCAGAACTTCACGCCCAGCAAAGCCGCGCTCAGGGCGGCGATTGAGGCGATCGACGCGGGGGACGATTCGTCGAGCCTGAAGGAGGCGATCAAACTCGCGAAGGCCTACTCGCCGCGAGCGGTGATCGAGGACAAAGGGCTGGTGGCCAGCGGCCCACCCGCACGCATCCACATCATTTCAGATGGGCGATTGCCGGACGCGGGCAGCAGCACGGATGATCCGAACAAGGCCGCGCTCGAACTCACGCCCGAGGACGAGGTGCTCTTCCACTCCATCGGGTCGAAGGATTCGAGCAACCTCGGTATCGTGGGCCTGCGTGCGGAGCGGAGTTTCGACAAGCCCGGGACCATGAGCGTGTTCGTGGGTGTGCAGAGCAGTTTCCGCGCTGCCCGCACGGTGGATGTGGAACTGTCGGTGGACGGGCAGGTTGCGGGGATTCGCTCCCTCACGCTCCCGGCCGCAAGCGCGCGCGGCGCGGCTGATCGGCGACCGGCACCGGGGCGTGACGAGCGCGGGATGCCGGTGGCACCGGAACTCTCGAAGCCGGAGACCGAGGCGCTCCCGCCGGTTGCTGCGCCTGCCGCGAATGACAGTGCTGCCAATCTCGCGGATGTGCTCGTGCCCGCCACCGGCGGCGTGGTGTTCAGCCTCGATCGCGCGGAGGGTGCGGTGATCGTGGCGCGGCTGCGCTCGAGCGAGCCGGACCCGCTCGCGGTGGATGATCTGGGGTATCTCGTGGTGCCCCCGGCCAAGCGATTGAGCGTGGCGCTCATCACGCCCGGCAACCTGTTCGTGCGCGAGGCCCTTGAGGGAATGAACCTCGCCAAACTGGAGGTCTTCGCGCCCGCCGAGGGGCAGGCGCTGCTCGACAATGCCAAGAAGAAGGCCGAGTTTGACGTGTTCGTGCTGGACCGGTGGCTGCCCAGAATCGCGCCCGCACCCACCCCGGCCACGCCCACGACACCGGCCAGGTCGGCGTTTCCTGCCGGGCGGTTCATGGTGCTGGGGGCGGTGCCGCCGCCACCCCTGGGCCTCATCGACGGTGGCCTGGGCGAGGGCACCGTGATCGTCGATTGGAAGCGCGACCACCCGGTGCTGCGCGGCATCAACCTCGACGCCCTCATCATCAACCCCGGCCGGCTCACGGAGAAGAAAGACGGCACACCCGTGAGCGTGATCGCGCAGGCTCAGGGCGGGCCGGCGATCATCGAGGCCAGCGACGACCAGACGCGCCTGCTGGCGGTGTCGTTCGACATCACCGCAAGTTCGTGGCCCTTTGACCCGGGCTTTGTGCTCTTCATGGCCGCGGGCCTGAGTTCGCTCGCCAGCGACGGCGCGTCGACGACCGAGGGCCTGCGCCCCGGTGCCACACTGGCGGAGGGGCTGCCCGCGGGCGCGCAAAACGCGACGGTGGGTTTGCCGGATAACACCCGTGCCGAGGTGCTGCCCACGAGCGACGGGCGCGTGGTGTACGGCCCACTGCGCAAGGTGGGTATTTACACGCTCTCGTGGGCCGGTGCCGCCGGCTCGCGCGATGTGCTGGTTGACGGGCGGGCGCGGCGGGCGCTGGCCGTGAATCTTCTGGACCCGCAGGAGTCGGACATCGCCGCGGCGGAGAAGATCAGCCTGCCGTCGCGCGTGGTGCAGGCCCAGGCGGGTGCCGCGGCCGGCACCAGAAGGCTGTGGCCGTTCCTGCTGCTGCTCGCGCTGGGTGTGATGCTGGTAGAGTGGTACATCTACAACCGGAAAGTGATGATCTAGCGGACAGGGGTGAGGGGACAGGGGACCGCCGGAACAAGGCACGAAGGCGAGCAGGCACGAGGGCACGAAGGCAATGCGTGAGCGGCCGCGAGCAAGTTGGTGGAGTTCGGCGCTTGGCGCGGTGTTTGCCCTTGCGCTCTGCGGTGTGTTGGCGGTGCCAGCGCTGGCCGCGCCCGAAGTGAACATGCAGGTGTCGCTGGGGTGGGATGGCAAGTCGCTCGTCGCTGAGCGCTGGTGCCCGCTCAGTGCCACGATCGACGCTGGAACAACGGCGATGAACGCCGTCCTGATCGTTGAGTACGGTCAGGATGCAACGCAGCGCACGCAGGTCCGCCAGGCCGTGAGCACCACACCCGGGCGCGCTGTGCCCGTGCAGGCGGCGGTGTGCTTCGGCGGTTCTGCCGGGAGTCTCGAGGTCCGGCTGGAGTCAGCCGAGGGTCGCGTGCTGGCCCGGCGCGTGTACAGCACGTCGCCCGAGGCCGGTCGCGGCGAGTTGCCGCTGGACATCCTCGGCCCGCCCTACACGCTGGCGGGAACGCTGGGCGATTTCCCGGGTCTCTCCCGCGAGTCGCTTTCCATGCTCGCCGCGGCACCCGCGCTGATCCGGGACTTGGCCGCCGACGTGCACCCGGTCAGTCGCGCGGCGATGCCCGTGCTGCCGGCGGCGTACGAGAGCCTTGATCTGCTGGTGGTGCGTGCTTCGGATGCGCACGACATCGACGCTCGGGCCATGGCCGCGCTGCGGCAGTGGGTGCTGGGGGGTGGGCGTCTGGTGATCATGGCGGACGGGTCGTCCGCCGACGTGGGCATGTGGCTGGCAGCCAGCGCACGGGGCCCGCTCGTCGAGGTGCAGGATGCTGGCGTCGGTTCGCTGCCGGCTGCGCTGAAGGAGTTGATCCGGGTCCGCATGGTGCCTCCGAGCGTGTCGCCCGAACGCGACGGGTCCGATGGTCCGGCCCGCGAGGCACGCCGAGCCATTCGCCAGGCGCAAGCGCAGGCTCGGGCCAGGAGCCGTGGCAACACGGAGCCGGCGCCGCCCACGCCGCCCGTGCCGCCGACCACGGAGGCGGAACCTGCCTTTGAAGGAGGTGCGAAGGCCGCGGCCGACACGAGCGGGGCTCCTCAGCCGCCGCCCGAGGGTGCGAGCGCTTCGACATTCGAGCCGGTCGCCCAGATGCCGCGCCGGTTTCTGACGCTCTCTGCGCGGGCCCGAGCCGAGGGGTGGCAAACGTGCTGGGGCGAGTCGGCGGGTGCCGACAGGGGCTTGGCGGCTTTCGGGCCGATGGGCTTGGGCATGGTCGCGGTGGTTGGGTTTCAACCGTCGCGCGTCGCGGCCAACGTTGTGCCGCGTGCCACGCACGCCGCGTGGGCCGAGGTGCTTGCCCTGGCATCCATCGAGAACCCCAGCACCGGGGACGAGTGGTTCGGGTCGTCGGGCACCAACAAGCGGACCGCCGCCGCGCTCGACGCGGTGCTGAACCGGTTGACGAATGTGCCGCCGATCAGCGCGTGGGTGTTCGTGGGTATCGGCATCAGCATGGGCGTGCTGGCCCTGATGGTGGGGCCGGTTGATTTTCTGACGCTGCGGTCCTGGTCGAGGCTGCCGCGCAGTTGGGCTACGTGCCTGCTGTGGACCGGCCTTGCGGGCGTGGCGGCCTACATGCTGCCCCTTGTCCTTCGAGGGGGAGCCACGCGCATCGAGCAACTGAGCGTGCTTGATTGCGTCGCGGCACCCGGCATCGTCCCGCTGGCGTTCCAGTCGAGCACCACCACGCTCTGGGCGGATTCGCCGCTCACGGGCTCGTTCGATGCGGCCGGCAATGCGGGGCGTGGTGCAGAGCATCAGCGCCGCGCCCCCGGCATGTGGCGTGGCGTGTCGTCGCTTGAGTCCGGCGGGGGCGAGGGTCGCTCGCTGGGCCTGCCACAGATCCAGATGGCCCAGCGGCCTGCCGCGCTCGGGGCGGGCGGGGACGATGAGTGGGGGGGTGTCGGCGTGGGAGCCGAGGGTGAGACGAGCGTGGCGCCGGACGGGCACACGCAAGCGCGCTGGACCCTGCGAGCCGCCACCGACGAGCGACGCCTCCTGCCTGACATTTCGATCGTGGCGGCCGAGGGCGAGTTGCGACTGATCGCTCGCGGGCCGGCCGGGGCGGCCGCGACGATCCGGCACGCTGCGGTGCGCACCGCCTCCGGCTGGTCCGACCTTGCATGGTCGCCGGGTGCCGGCGCGTTCACGCACCTGCTGCGGGCCGAAGGTGCAATGACCACCGACGAGCCCGTCTGGTTCGGACGGGCACAGCCCAGCAGCGTGGAGCAGAGCAGCATCTGGAAGTTCGACCTCGGGCTTGACCGCGTGGATTACTCGCCGCGTGTCGCCACGGCCTTGGCCGCGCCCGGGCGACGGACGGCCGCAATTGATGCGCGTGTGGCCGGCGGGGCCTGGGCGCTCGTCGTGCTGGACATCGCCGATCCACTGGCGGACGTTGTGTTCCGCTCGTCGCGGGGTTCCGAAACGCCGGTGAGTCGGAGCATGATCGTGCGGTGGCTCATGCCGTTGCCGGCGGGCTTGATGCCGCCCGCGCCGGTTCCGTCCGAGTCAACCCCAGGAGACGGGTCGTGATCGAGATCAGCGATGTGAGCAAGCGCTTCGGCAAACTCGTGGCCCTGCGGCACGTGTCGCTGTCGATCGGCCCCGGCGAGGTCTTCGGGTTCATCGGACCCAACGGTGCGGGCAAGAGCACCACCATGAAGGTGCTGGCCGGCCTCCTCAAGCCCGACACCGGCAAGGCCACGGTGTGCGGGCACTGCTGCGTGAAAGACGCGGCGTCCGTGCGCAAGGTGCTGGGCTACATGCCCGACTTCCTGGGTGTGTACGACGATCTCACGGTGGATGAGTACCTCCAGTTTTTCGCCGCGGCGTACCGCGTGCCACGCTCCCGCAGGCGGGCCGTGGTCGATTCGGTGCTGGAACTGACGGACCTGCGGGGCAAGCGCGACGCGATGGTGGACTCGCTCAGCCGCGGCATGCAGCAGCGGCTGGGCGTGGCACGCGTGCTGATCCACGAGCCCAAGGTGCTGCTGCTGGACGAACCCGCCAGCGGGCTGGACCCGCGTGCCCGCATCGAACTGCGCGAGTTGCTGCTGGAACTGCGCCGCATGGGCAAGTGCATCATGGTGAGTTCGCACATCCTGACCGAACTGGCCGAGATGTGCACGAGCATCGGCATCATCGAGAAGGGTGAACTTCTCTACGCGGGGTCGATCCAGGATGCGCTCACCAAGGCCGGGGCGGGCGAGCGCATCGCCCTGCGGCTCGAGGCGGGCTCGCTCGCATCCGGCGCGGCCATCGACGCGCTCCAGGCCGATCCACGGGTCGTGCGCGTCGTTGCCGACGACACGCCGCCCGAGGGCGAGAGCCCCGCAAGCGCCGATGTCGCCCTCACGATTGACCTGGCACCGGGCAACCACTCGCACCACTTCCTCATCGAGGCCGTGACGACGCGCGGCGGGCGGATCGCCTCCTTCACGCCCCGCCCGATGAAACTCGAAGATGCGTTCCTGCGCCTGACCAAGGGCACGCTGAACTGACCGGGCGCAGGCCATGAGCAACGCCTCAACCCATCCTGCTCTTGCGTCCGTCCCGGCCCGTGCCGGGGGTGTCTCATGGCGAGACCGCCTGCGCGCTGTGAACCCGGTTGAACTGCTCTTCTCACCCGTGTACGCCCGCGACATGGCCATTGTGGCCCGCAGGCGCGGCACCTACTGGGTGCGGGGTGGCTATGCGGCCGTCCTCCTGTTCTTTGTAGGCCTCACTTTCTGGGGGGTGTATTTCACCTCGCAGCAACTCAGCGGCGCGGCACGGCTTCAGGCCTTCCAACAACTGGCACCGGGTGTGGCCCTCGCCATGGCGTGGGTGCAGTTTCTCGGCCTGGCCTTCATTGCCCCGAACCTTGCCGCTTCCGCACTCACCGACGAGAAGCGCAACCGCACGCTCGCGACGCTGGCCACCACGCCGCTCACGTCGGGCGAGATCGTCTTCGGCCTCTTCGCCAGCCGCTGGCAGCAGTTGCTCTTGCTCGCGCTGCTGGCCACGCCGCTGCTGATGGTGCTGCGCGCCTTCGGCGGCCTGGAGGTGGAATACATCGTCTCCACCTCCAGCATCGCGCTCAGCACGGCGGCGCTGGCCGTGTCCCTCACGCTGCTCGGTTCCACGTTCGCCACGCGGCCGAGCGGCGCCACGGGCTTTGCGCTCGGATCGCTGCTGGCGATCTCGATCGTGCCAGCCATGACAGTTTCGCTGAGCGAGTATCTGCTTGGCTTCACCGCTTCGGCGGAGGTGCGTCTGGCGACCGCGTTGCTCAGCCCGCCCGTGTCCATGACGACCGTGGCGCTCAGCGGCGCGCGCGGCCCCACGATCCCGACCGGCATGAGCCTGACCGCCTTCTGGATGCTCGCCTCGGGCATCTACCTGGCCCTGGCGGTCGCGGTTTGTGGCGGCGCGGCGGTGATCCTGCGGCATGTGATGCTGCGTGTGGCCTTGCACGAGGCGGCGCCAGGCGCCGATCGCGTGCCGCGGCCCCGCCGCGCGGCCAGGCCTGCCGCGCCCAAGCCCGGAGAGACCGCGGCAACAGCCGGGGCATCACGCCCGCCGGCCGAGCGGCTCTCGCGCACGGTGGGCGACCGGCCCGTGCTGTGGCGCGAGGTGCGGCGGAAGGCCGTCCGCATGCCCGCGATCATGCTCACCATTGTGTTCATCGTCGCCACGCTGGGCACGGCGATCATCCACTGGTTGGTCTCCGACCATCACGCCATCACCATGGGCATCGTCGGGGTGGCCGTGTTCATCCATGTGCTGCTGGCGTGCGGGGCCGCGGCCGGGGCCGTGACGGATGAGGTGCAGGGGCGCACATGGGGGGTGCTGCTCACCACCGCGCTGCGGCCGCGTGAGATTCTGCTGGGCAAAGCGATCGGCGCGGCCCGGGGGCTGAGCGCGATCCCCATCTACGTGCTGATCGTGCTGGCCATCAAGACGGTGCTGGGCCACTTCAACCCGGTGGGCCTGGTGCACGTGGCGCTGATCTTCGCGGGTGTGGCCGCGCTCTTGTGCCCGCTGGGCGCGTTCTTCAGCCTGGTCTGCCGCAAGACCTCGACCGCCACAAGCCTGAACATGTTGGTGGCGGCGTTTCTGTGGCTGGGCCTGCCGCTGGTGGTGGCGCTGGTGTTCCTCACCGGCTACGTTGGCTCGCAGTGGACGTGGCTCGGCGAGTTCCTCACGCGGGCCGTGGTCTGTGTAAACCCGTTCCAACTCCTGCCCCAGGCGGTCGACGGCGCGTATGCCCAGGCGGGCATCGCCAGCCTGCGTTACCGAATGGGCAGCGGCGCGCCGATGGGCGTGTGGGGCTTCTCGCTGGCGGTGCTGGTGTTTGCCGGCTTGTGCGCGGCGGGCGGCGCTGCGGCCCTGTGGTTGGCCGAACGGGTCTTCCCGCGGTACGGGCTGCGGTCGTCGTGAAGGCCCGGCCCGGCGCTATCGCCCCAACGCCCCGGCCACCTTGACGAGTGCCTCGTTCACCACGCGCACGTGCTCGTCGCTGAGGTTGTGGTGCATGGGGATGCTCATCACCTCTTTGGCGAGCAGGCCCGACACGGCCGGGTGCTCGGTGGCAAATGCCGCGAACGCGGGCTGGCGCGTGAGGCACTTGGGATAGTGCACGGCGTTGGGCACGCCCTCGGCGTGCAGGGCCTTGGAGATCTCATCGCGGGGTGCCGTGAAGCGACCGTCCGCGAAGCGGATCGTGTACAGGTGATAGGCGGACTCGGCGCCCGGCGTCACGCCCAGGGCCGACACGCCGGGGATCGCATCACCGGCCAGCATCGCGTCGTAGCGCTTCGCGACGGCGCGGCGTGTGTCGGTCTCGCTCTGCAAGCGGTCCAGACGCGAGCAGCCCAGCGCCCCCGCGATGTCGTTGAGGCGGTAGTTGTACCCCACCTGCGCGTGCAGGTACTTCTCGGTCTCGCCGTGCGAGCGGAGCAGTTTGATCTGCGCCGCCAGCGCATCGTCGTTGCAGGTCACCATGCCGCCTTCGCCGGTGGGCAGGTTCTTGGTGGCGTAGAAGGAATACGTCACCGCGTCGCCGAACTGGCCGATGCCCTTGCCCTTGTAGGTGGAGAGGTGGGCCTGGGCCGCATCAAAGATCACCTTCAGGTTGTGCGCCTTGGCCAACGCCAGCACGCCGTCAATATCCACGGGGCAGCCGTACATGTGCGTCGCGGCAATGGCGCGGGTCTTCTTGCCCGCCTTGCGAGCCGCGTCGGCGATGCTCAACTGACCGGTGGTCGGGTCGGCATCGACGAAGACGGGTATGCCGCCGCGGGCAACCACCATGCTCACGGTGGCGATGTACGACCACGCGGGCACGAGCACCTCGTCGCCGGGTTTGAACAGCGGCTCGTAGGCCAGTTGCAGGGCGCACGTTCCGTTTGCGCAGGTCATGGCGTGCTTGGCGCCCGACATCTCACCGAATCGCACTTCGAGTTCAGCGCACTTGGTCGCGGCCCGGAGCATGCCCGAGCGCAGCACCTTCACCGCGGCTTCGATATCGGCCTCAGAGAGGCCCGTGGCCATGAACGGAACGGGCGTCTTGCTGACGGGCGTGCCCCCACGAACAGCCAGCGTGTCGCCCTGAGCGGACGTGGCGGTGCGGGGGCTGGCGGCGGATGTCGGGGCGGTGGTGGTCAAGGGGTGTCCTTTGGGCTGGCCCGCGGCGGGGGAAGCGGACATTGTTGGGGAAGTCGCGGGCCATGTAAACCCGTGCGCAAGAAAACGCACCCCCACATCCGGCGTGCGTGTTTGGGTGATGTTTCCCATTTTCCTTCCCCTGCTGACCAACCGTTCGTGATCTGACGACGAATAGACAGGGCCAGTGGCCGCCCCGCTCGTCCGCGGCCAACGGCCGGGGCTTCGTAGGGGTGGGTGAGCCGCCAGCCGCTTAGGATTGACGCATGTACAGGGCGAGTCGCCTTCTCGTGTCCGCCGTTGCCTTCGCGGGGTGGCCCGCCGCGCTGGCGGGTGCCCGTGCGCCCGCGTCGGCGGTGCCGTCGGTGCCGGTCGCGACGGTTCCGGCGGGCGATGTGTGGGCCGCGCGTTCGGCCCGCTTTGGCGGCAGCGAGTGGATCACTCGGCCCAGCCGCGACACGACGATGGAGTTTCCGCAGCCGCTGGAGATCGCGGAGGTGGCGGTGACGGGTGGTCAGCAGGTGAAGCGAGGTCAGGTGCTGGTGCGAGCCAAGGACGAGGAGGCCCGGGCCGCGCTCATGGCCCAGAAACTCCGCGCCGCCAACGACACGGAGGTGCGCAACGCCCGGGCCAACCTGGAACTGGCCCAGAGCCGGTTTGATGCCGCAGAAGAGGCCAAGAAGCGCGAGGCCGTGGCGCAGGCGGAGCACGACGAGCGGCGGATTGGCCTGGAAGTTGCCAAGATCAATGTTGACGCGGCCGAGCAGCGCATGAAGGAGGAGCAGTACCGCGCGGTGCAACTGGAGGAGCAGGCCAAGCGGTTCCGGCTGGAGGCTCCGTTTGACGGGGTGATCGATCAGGTCTTCGCCGAACTCGGTCAGACCTTCGGCGAGAACAAGCCGGTCGTCCGCATCGTGGCGATCGATCCGATGTGGATTGATGTGCCCATCGCCACCGACCAGACGCTGACGTCGCGACTGGTGCAGGGCTCACCCGCGTGGGCTTTGCTGGAGGTGCCCGGTGACGAGGTGGTGATCCCCTCCCGGGTGCTGTACGTGGCGCCCTCGGCCAACGCCGCGTCGAGCACGCGCTTGGTGCGTGTGGAGGTGCCCAACCGCGCCGGGTGGCCGGCGGGCACACGGGCGCGGGTGCGGTTTGATGCGCCCGGCCCGGAGTGGAAGGTGTCCGCCGGGGCACCGCCCGCTCCTGCCGCGGGCCGGGCGGAGGTGGGGAGATGATCGATCTGACCACGCTCAAGGCGCCGGGCTGGGCCAAAATCGTCGCGGAACTCAACGCGCCGGCGCCGGATGACCGGACCTATCTCGACCGACTGCTGCGCGTGCTCGTGCGGGCCTCCACCGCGCGCCAGGGTGTGCTGCTGCTGCCGCCCGCGGGCGGTGAGAACAGCGAGCCGCGCGTGCTCAGCATCTTCCCCACACCCGGGGCCAGCCCCGGCGACCCGGACGGCCGCGCGGCCGAGGGGGCCGCAGCCGAGGGCATGTTGATCGAGCACGGCGCGGATGTGCGGGCCGCCGCGCTCGCGGCCATGGAGACGGGCCAAGCCCGGGCCTTCGGGCTGGACCAGGGCACCCCGCTCTACGACGCCGACCCCTCACGCGGCTACGTGCTGGCGCTCTGCCTGCCGGACGTGGCCGGGCGACCGGTGGCCGCGGCCACGCTGCTGCTTGAGCCCCGCAGCAAGCAGGCCGTGCAGAGCACGCTGGCGATCGCCGAACTGCTGGTGGGGTATGTCCACGGGCACGCCTCTCGCCAGCAACTGCGCCGCAACTCCGCCAACACGTTTGCGCTCGAACTGGGCACGCGCCTGCTCGCGGCGGTGAACAGCACGGAGGGCTTCCGGGGTGCGTGCATCCAACTCGTGAACGACGCGGCCAAGCAACTGGGAGCCGATCGCGTCGCCCTGGGCTGGTGCGTGCGAGACTCGGTGCAGGTCAAGGCCATCAGCGACACCGAGCACTTCGACCGGCGCGTGCAGATGGTGCGCAAACTCGAAGCCGCGATGGACGAATGCCTGGACCAGGAGCAGCCCGTGCTGCACCCTGCGCCCCCCGCAGAGACCGACGCGCTGCTGAGCCAGGCCGTGACCTCCAGCCATCGCGAACTGGCCGCGGGCAACGCCGACCTGCGTTTGTGCTCGGTGCCCCTGCGCGACAAGGACAGCGTGGTGGGCGTGCTGACGGTGGAGGCGACCGGCGCGGGCGTGATCGATCTCAACACCATCGAGGTGCTGCAGGCCACGCTGGACCTGGTGGCCCCCGTGATGCGCGTGCGCCACGACGACGACCGCAACCTCGCGCTCCGCGCGTGGCACTCCGCCAAGCGCGGCGGCGCGTGGGCCGTGGGCACCAAGCACACGGTCTGGAAACTCGCGGGCATCGCGCTGCTGGCGGCCTTCCTGTTCTGCACGTTCTGGACAACAACATACACCGTTGGGGCTCCGGCCACGATCCAGCCCCGCACGCGCCAGATCGTGTCGGTGCCGTTTGATGCACTGCTGAAGTCGTTCCCGGAGAGCGTGGAGGCGGGCAGCGTTGTGAAAGCGGGAGACGTGGTGGCGCAACTTGACACGGCGGAGATCGAACTGGCCGCGCAGGATGCGCTGCAGAAGATCGCCCAGGCGGAGAAGATGCAATCGACCGCGCGGGCGCAGGGACGTGTGGACGAGGCCCAGCGTGCCGAGGCCCAGGCGCTGCGTGCGCGGGCCGAACTGGACCTGGCCCGGAGCCGCATCGAACGCTCGCGGCTCACGGCACCGATCGACGGCACCATCATCGCCGGGCGGCTGGCGTCGCTGGTGGGCTCGTCGTTGAAACTCGGCGACAGACTGTTCGAGGTCGCGCCGCTGAACGAACTGGTCATCATCGCGCGCGTCGATGAGCGCGACATTGCGATGATCGCCGAGGGCGGCAAGGGCCTGCTGGCGACGCGGTCTCACCCTGATGAGACCCACGAGGTGGTGATCGAGCGTGTCGTGCCGCTGGCAGAAGCGGCCGAGGGCAAGAACCGCTTTGAGGTGCGGGCGCGTGTCGTCACGCCCGCCTCGTGGATGCGCCCGGGCATGGAGGGCGTGGCCAAACTCGACACGCAGCGTCGCTCGCTCCTTTGGATCGGCACACGGCGCGTGCTGGACGCCATCCGCCTGTGGTGGTGGTGAGGCATGGACCGCCCGACCTTCTCCCCATTCTGGCACCGTGTCCGCACGCTCAAGCCGCGCCTGCGCCCGCACGTGGACGTGACCCGCCAGCACTACCGCGGCAAGCGCTGGCACGTGGCCCACGACCCCACCAGCAACAACTTCTACCGCCTCTCGCCCGTGGGCTACGACTTTGTCTGTACGCTGGACGGCACACGCGACGTGGAGACGGCGTGGAAGGCCTCCCTCGCGAAGTTCGGGGACGGCGCGCCCACGCAGGGCGAGGTCATCGAACTGCTCAGCCAACTTTACAACTCCAACCTGCTCTCCACCGATGCCGCGCCCGAGACCGAGCAACTCCTGCAGCGCGGCCGCAAGCGCACGCAGCGCCGCCTCATGACGCAGGCCGTGGGCCTGATGTACCTGCGCCTGCGGCTCTTGAACCCCGACCCGATCCTCGCGCTGCTCGAGCCCATCTTCCGCCCGCTCTTGGGGCGCACGGGCCTGGTGCTGTGGTGCGCCCTGGTGCTGGGCGCGTTCGCCAGCATCCTGCCGGAGTGGCCTCGCCTCGCGGGCAACTTCGACGACTTTGTCAGCCCGGCGAACTTCGGTTTCATGCTGGTGGTCTTCGTGCTGCTCAAACTCTGGCACGAACTGGGTCACGGCCTCATCTGCAAACGTCTGGGGGGCCAGGTGCCCGAGGCCGGCGTGATGCTGCTGGTCTTCTTCCCGTCGCCGTTTGTGGACGCCTCCAGCGCGTGGGCGTTTCCCAGCAAGTGGCAGCGCATCGCCGTGGGCGCGGGGGGCATGATCTTTGAACTGGCCGCGGCCGCCATCGCCGCGTTCGTCTGGCTCGCCACGGCGGACGGTTCACTGGCCAAGCAACTGGCGTACTACGCCATGCTCACGGCGAGCGTCTCCACCGTGGTGTTCAACATCAACCCGCTCATGAAGTTCGACGGTTACTACATGCTCGCCGACCTGCTTGAAACACCCAACCTCATGCAGCGGTCTCAGCAGATTCTGAACTACTACGCGCAGAAGCACCTCTTCCGCGTGGACAGCCCGCGCTCACCCAGTTCACTCCCGGGTGAGCGCGCCGTGCTCACGGTCTACGGTGTTCTGGCGGGTCTGTACCGCATCTTCCTGTTCTTCGGCATCACGCTCTTCATCATGGGCCAGTGGTTCGGCATCGGCCTGGTGCTCGCGGCGTGGTCGGCCGCCATGTGGTTCATCCTCCCCGTCGGCAAACTCATCCATTGGCTCGCGTCGTCTTCCATGCTGGTAGACAAGCGCGCCCGGGCCATCCTCACCACGCTCGCAATCCTGGCGGGCGCTGCGCTGCTGGTGGGCGTGGTGCCGCTCCCGGACTGGCGGCGTGCTTCGGGCGTGGTGGAGAGCACGGTGCGGGCCGGGGTGTTCTTCGAGAGCGAGGGGTTCGTGGCCCGCGTCCTGGTGCGGTCGGGAGACCCTGTGGACGCCGGGCAGGAACTGGCGCGCCTCACCAGCCCCCAACTCGAGTCCACGCGCAGATCGATCGAGGCCCAACTCGCCGAGGTGGAGGTCATCGGCCGTCAGAGCCGCGCCGGCATCGACATTCCCTCCGCCCAGATGGCCGAGTCGCAGGTCCGGGTGCTCAAAGACCAACTCGCCGAGGTGGCGCTGCGCGAGGCCGCGCTGGTGGTGCGGTCGCCCGTCTCCGGTATCGTCGTGGGCGGAGACCCCGCCGCCGCGGCAGGCGCGTACGTGCAGCGGGGCCAGCAGTTGTGCTCTGTGCTTGACCCCGCGCGGCTGCGCATCGCGGCAAGTCTGCCTCAGGGCGAGGGGGCGTGGCTCGCGCAGGTGCCCGCGGCTCGCATCTCGGTGGGCATCCGCTCCATCAGCAATCCGTGGCACGTCTCCGAAGGCGGGCGCGTCTGGTCTCCGAGCGCGGCTCAGCGAGAACTGCCCCACGGCGCTCTGGGATACCTGGGTGGCGGTCAGGTGGAGACCGATCAGCAGGACCAGAGCGGACGCGTGAGCAAGCAGCCGCAGTTCACCATCTACATCGATCCGCCCGAGCCTGTGGAGGGTGCCGCCTCGGTGCCGCTGGGTGTGCCCGGCGAGCGTGTGTTCGTGCGTTTCACGCTGCCGCCGCGCCCGCTGATGGAGCAGGTGATCGACCGGTTCCTGAAACTCATTCAGGGACGGGTGAACCTGTGAACCCATGAGCCAGGCCCTCACTCAATACCAAGTCCTCTTTGACTCCGTGCGGTCGCGTGCCCGCCGCCCGGAGCGGCTCAAGCCGCTCGATCGCGTGTACGCACGGGTCAAACTCGCGCTGGCGTCTCGCGCCACCACGCTGCAAAGGCTGCGGGCCGAGGCCGAGGCGGTGTGTGAACTTGCCCCCTCCGTGCGCGGCTGCTCCAACGCCGTGCTGGACCTGATGCTGGCCGACCTTCGCGAACTCTTCGTGCGGGGCCGCGACCAGCCGCAAGACCTCCGCCGCGCCCTCGCGGCCATCCGCGAGGCTGCCCGGCGCGAGACCGGCGAAGAGGCGTACGTCGTGCAACTCATGGGGGCCTTGGCCCTCTACCACGGGCGCATTGTGCAGATGCTCACGGGCGAGGGCAAAACCCTCACCGGTTCGCTTGCCGCGCCGCTCATGGCGTGGCGGCACAAGCACCTGCATGTGTTCACCGTGAATGACTACCTGGCCAAGCGCGATGCCCAGAGCCGCGCCTGCATCTTCGCTCGCTGCGGCCTGCGCTGCGGGGCGATTCAGCAGGAGCAGGACCCCGAGTCTCGTCGCTCCACCTACGCCCTGCCCATTGTCTTCGGCACCAGCAAGCAGATCACCGCAGACTACCTGCGCGACCAGATCGTGCTGCGCGGCCTCGGTCCCGCATGGTCTGCGCGGGCCGCATCCGCGCTCGCCGGCGGCAGCGGAGGCGGGGGGGATGCCGCGGGCTTGGCCGGCAAGGGCGCCATGCCGCTGGTGCCGGGCCTGCGCGCCTGCATGGTGGACGAGGCCGACGCCGTGCTCATCGATGAGGGCGTGGTGCCGCTCATCATCGCCCGCAGCCGCGGGGCGGACGAAATGGCCGAGGCCTACCGCGATGCCGCGGCCATCGCCGCCAAGCTCGACCCGCGCACCGACTTCCGCATGGAGGTGCTGCGCAAGCGGGCCACGCTCACGGCCGCCGGCGCGACCCGGGTCGGCAAACTCGCCGATCCGCTCGAAGACCCCATCTGGCGGGCCAAACGCCGCGCCGAGGAACTGGTCAAGCAGGCCCTCATCGCCGCGGCGTGCTACATCAACGGCCGCCAGTACCAACTCGTGGACGGGCGCGTGGTGATCGTGGATGAATACACCGGCCGCTTCCTGCCCGATCGCTCGTGGGAGCACGGCCTGCACCAGGCCGTTGAGGCCAAGGAGGGCGTGGAGGTCACGGCCGACCGCGAGACGCTCGCCCGCCTGAGTTTCCAGCGGTTCTACCGCATGTACCCCTTCATGTGCGGCATGACGGGCACCGCGGCAGACGCGACGGGCGAGATCGAGTCCACGTATCAGCGCAAGGTGGTGGTCATTCCCACCAACCGTCCGGTGGTTCGGGTGGAGTGGCCCGCGCGGGCATTTCGCACGTCCGCCGCGCGTTGGGCAGCGGTCTGCGAGAGCGTGGTGGAGGTTCATGCCGCGGGCCGGCCGGTGCTGGTGGGCACGCGCTCCGTCGAGGCGAGCGAGGGTTTGTCCAAGCGCCTCACCGCGCGCGGGCTGGCACACCAGGTGCTCAACGCAAACTTCGACAAGGACGAGGCGAAGATCATCGAGGGCGCGGGCGAGAGCCGTTCGATCATCGTCGCCACCAACATGGCCGGGCGCGGCACAGACATCAAACTGGACGCGAAGGCGCGTGCCGCGGGCGGCCTGCACGTGGTGCTGACGGAGATGCACGGCGCACGCCGCATTGACCGGCAGTTCATCGGGCGGGCCGGCCGCCAGGGCGACCCCGGCTCGGCCCAGATCTTCGTGAGTCTGGAGGATGAACTGGTGGGCCTGTTCCTGCCCAAGCCCGCCGCAGCACTGCGGGCCATGGCCACGGCGGATGAACTGCGCGGCCGCACGCGGGCCGTGGCGATGGGCCTGTTCCGGCTGGCGCAGCGGCTGAACTCCAGCCGCGACCGGACGATGCGCGAGCAGGTGATTCTGTCGGACGAGTGGGTGGACCAGCACCTGCCGGGTGAGTGAGGGGCGTCGTCGCGCCGTTGGTGGGGCGGACATCCTGTCCGCCTTCCGGAGAGCACGTCATCACTTCACCGCCTGCGTCGCGTTCCAACAGCCGCCAGCAACCCCAGGGGCAGCGCGGCGGCGGGCGAGGGGATGGCGAACACAAAGTTGGTGGTCGCGATGTTAAAGTTGCCGCCGTTGGAGGCCTGGCCAGCACCGTTGTAACTGAAGATGTAACGGCCAGTCTGGCCTTGGGCGCTCCCGTTGATCAGGCGCGCAAACTCCAGCGTGGCATCAGGTGTGCAGATGTACGAGAGTTTGTAGTAGTCGGCGAAGTTGCCGGCCAGACCCGTGCCGTCAATCGTGGCGACACCCGCAGGCGGGCCCGAGCCGTTGAAGTTATCGTTGGTGGTATCCGGCGAACCGAAGTTCACCGTGCGCCCGCCCGTGGAGTTGAAGGCCACCGGCGTGCCGGTGGCCGTGTTGTTCAGGCCGCCGTTTGCGGCATCGGTATTGGCACCGTTGGCCGCAGGCGTGAAGCCGGCGAACGCGCCCCGGAACGCGGCGAACACACCCGTGTTGGGCACACCGCCCGCCGCGGTGCCAGGCACCACCGCACGTTGCACGGAGCCCTGGTTCCGCCCCGCGGCCTGGGCCACGCTGTCAACCAGCGTGATCCGTGATCCGGATATCGCCGAGCCCGCGCCCCCCAAGCGGCTGATGCCCAGGTTCAGCGTTCCCGCAGTGTTGGGCAGAATGCCCACACGGCCCTGATACGTGATGTCCACACGCCCCACCGCCACGGTTGTGTCGTACGTGATCGGCTCGTTCAGGTGCACCAGGTTGCTCATGAAGTTCGTGGAGACCGGCGTCACGCCGTCGGGGGCAAATCGCTCGATCTTGAAGCCCGTCTCCCAGCGCTGGGCGCTTGTCGGCGCGGCTGCCGCTTGCGTGAACTGACCCAGTGCCGAGCCAGCCAAGCCCGCTGCGCCCGCGAGCGCGGCGACCACGCGAAACTCTTGATTTCTCACGACTGCCTTCCTTTTCCGGTCCGCACAGGGACCACCCACCACGCTGTGAGCAACGTGGAGACGACACGACGGTCCGAGTATGCCACCAAAACACGGCCGCGGCCACCCCTGCCGGTGAGAAGTGGCTGGACCCGCGGGCAGGGCCCGCACACCCGCCACGGCCTGCACCGATGGGGGCACGGGAACCCGCTTTTTCACCCCCTCACGGCCCCCGAAAACCCGCCCCACAATCGCGGTTTTTTGAGGCAATCCGACGCCCGTTTCCCTATCATCTGCGCTCGGCTTTTCAACCCCCTTTCGGGCCTGTCGCGCCCGCCGCTTTTCGCGCGGCGTGCCATGCGAAAGCGGCCTTGGGGTCAGGCCGAATCTTTTGCCCGCAAGGAGCCTCGGTGCCCGAATCCAAAGCCTCCAAGTCGCCCGTCAAGGTCGTGGCCATCAGCGACCAACCCCCGCCGGATCAGGGCACCAACGGAACCGGCTCCACGGTGGCCGCGGGGCAGTACGGGGCGGATCAGATCAAGGTGCTCGAAGGGCTTGAGGCCGTCCGCAAGCGCCCCGGCATGTACATCGGCGGCACCGGTGTCGGCCCGCTGCACCACCTGATTTACGAAGTGGTGGACAACTCCATTGACGAGGCGATGGCCGGCTTCGCGTCCAACGTGTGGGTGACCATCAACGCCGACGGCTCCTGCTGCGTGCAGGACAACGGCCGCGGCATCCCGGTGGAGCGAAAGAAGGACCCCAACCCGGCGTACGACGGCAAGCCCGCTGTCGAGATCGCCATGACCGTGCTGCACGCGGGCGGCAAGTTCGAGAACGAGGGGGGCGCAAGCGCGTACAAGGTCTCGGGCGGCCTGCACGGCGTGGGTGTCTCGTGCGTGAACGCCCTCAGCGAGTGGCTGGAGTGCGAGGTCTATCGCGACGGCAAGATTCACACCATCACCTTCGAGCGCGGCAAGACCACCGAGCCGCTGAAGGTGATCGGCACCATCCCCGATGATGCCCCCTTCAAGACCGGCACGAAGGTGACGTTCAGCCCCGACCCCGAGATCTTCCCGGTCACCACGTTCGACTACGCCACCATGGTGGCCCGCTTGCGTGAGTTGAGTTACCTCAACCCCGGCGTGAACATCAAACTCACGGACGAGCGCGTGGGCCCGGACGGCAAGCCACGCAGCGAAACCTTCCGCGCCAAGGAGGGTTTGAAGGAATACGTGCTGCACCTCATGCACGGCAAGCAGGCCGTGAGCGATGTGATCTGGTTCATCAAGGAGGACGCGGCCCAGGCGCAGGTGTGCGAGGTGGCGCTGCAATACCACGACGGCTACAACGAAACCGTGCTGGCCTTTGCCAACAACATCAACAACGCCGACGGCGGCACGCACGCCCAGGGCTTCAAGGTGGCCCTGACGCGGGCCATGAACGCCTACGCGAAGAAGGCGGGCATTCTGAAGGAGAAGGACCCGGCCCCCAGCGGCGAGGACCTGCGCGAGGGTCTGGTCGCCATCGTGTCGGTGAAACTCTCCAACCCCACGTTCAACAACCAGCCCAAAGAGAAACTGCTGAACCCGGAGATCGAGACGTTCGTGGCCGCGGCGGTCAGCGAGCGGCTGGAATCGTGGCTTGAAGAACACCCCAGCGAGGCCAAGCGCCTCTGCCTCAAGGGCATCGTGGCGGCCCAAGCCCGCGAGGCGGCCCGCAAGGCCCGCGAACTCACGCGCCGCAAGAGCGCGCTGGATTCGGGCTCCATGCCCCACAAACTGCGCGACTGCAAGACCAAGGACGTGGAGCGGTCCGAACTCTACATTGTCGAGGGTGATTCGGCCGGTGGCAGCGCCACCCAGGGCCGCAACGTCGAGACGCAGGCCATCCTGCCCCTGCGCGGCAAACTCCTGAACGTGGAAAAGGCGCGCCTTGATAAGGTGCTGGCCTTCGAGGAAATCCGCACGCTCATCTCCGCCCTGCGCTGCGGCATCGGCCCGGAGTTTGACATCTCCAAACTCCGCTACGGCCGCATCGTCATCATGACCGATGCCGATGTGGACGGCAGCCACATCCGCACGCTGCTGCTCACGTTCTTCTTCCGCCAGATGCCCGAACTCATCCGGCGCGGCCGCATTTACATCGCCCAGCCGCCGCTCTACCAACTCTCTTGGGGCAAGGGCAAGGCCGCCAAGCGCGTGGAGTATGTGCTCAACGAGGGCCGCATGGGCGATGTGCTGAGCGAGCAGGGCCTGAGCCGCGCCAAACTCATCATCCGCGACGTGCCCAGTGGGGCCACAGGTGGGGCGGACGTCCCGTCCGCCCGCGCCGCCAAGGTCCTCACCACGCTCGAGGGCGATGTGCTCGCACGCGCCATCCGCCTTCTCCGCAGGCTCGATGAACTGGTGGAAGTGGCAGAACGCCGCGGCGTGAAGTTCGCCAACCTGCTGGCCGCACGCGCGGCTGACCCGGCGGGCCGCAACCGCCTGCCGACGCACCGGCTGACGTGGGTGGGCGGCGAGGCCTTCGCGTGGAGCGAGGAAGAGGCCCGTGCCATCGCCACCAAGCGCGGCTTGCAGGTGATCGAGACGGTTTCCGAAGATGCGCCCGCGCCCACCACGGCCGCGGGCGGGGCAACGGGTGTCACGGCGCCTGCCCTCGACCCGCGCCGGGCCGTGGCCCTGCGTGAACTGCACGAGAACCGCGAACTCGAACGACTCTTCGAGCAACTCACGAAGAACGGCCTCTCGATCGAGGATTACTCGCTTGTGCAGCACCAGACCGACAGCGGCGAGAAGGTGCCCACCAAGTTCGCGTGGGAACTGTTGACAGAAGGCACGGAGGCACGAAGGCACGAAGGCACGAAGGCCGACGCAGATGCAGACGGTCCCGGCGACGAGCCCGACACGGATGCCCCCGCTGGCGGCGGCATTGCTGCCGACACGCACGAGCCTGTTGGCAACGTGGTGGAAGTGGCCAGCCTGCCGGGCATCCTCGATTCGCTCCACGCCGTGGGCCGGCGCGGCCTGGAGATCAAGCGTTTCAAGGGTCTGGGCGAGATGGATGCCGAGCAACTCTGGGAAACCACCATGGACCCCAGCAAGCGCACGTTCATGCGTGTGACGTGGGATGTGGCCAGCCAGGCCGAGTCGCTCTTCTCGATCCTCATGGGCGAGAACGTGGAAGAACGCCGCAAGTTCATCGAAGAGCACGCGCTTGAGGTCAAGAACCTGGACGTGTAGCACAGCGGTCGCGTGGCTGCGTGGCTTTGGTGGGTGGTGGGGCGGACGTCCCGTCCGCCGTGCCTTCCTGCCTTCTTCCTGCCTTCTTCCTGCCTTCCCGCGTTACGGCTGCACCCTTCCCGCACTCCACACACCGCCGTCAAACACCGGCACGCCCGCCCGGGTCGTCGCCCGCAAGGCGCGGCTCCACACGCCCCGGTCGTGCAGGCGGGCCGGGTGCCCCAGCCACAACTCCACCTTTTCCGCCCACAGGCGGTATCCGCCCCAGTGCGGCGGGCGCGGCACAGGCAGCCGCGCCAGTTCGGCCTCGCTCATGCCCGGCCTCACGCCAAAGCGCGCCTCCATCTCGCGGTTCTTCGCTTCCAGCGCGGCGCGCGAGGCCACGGGTGAACTCTGCTCGCTCGCCCACGCGGCAACCCTGCTGAGCACGGGCCGCGCGGCGAAGTACGCGTCGCTCTCGCTCTCTGGCGAGGGGACCACCGGCCCCTCGATGCGCACCTGCCGCTCCATCGCATCCCACCAGAAGACGGCGCACGCACGCGGGTGCGACAGCAGCGCCCGCCCCTTGCGGCTGGCGCGGTTCGTGTAGAACACCAGATAGCCGTCCGCCACATCAAGCCCGCGGCAGAGCACCACGCGGGCCGACACACTCCCGTCGGGGTCGATCGTTGCCAGCGTCATGCCGTTGGGGTTGGGCTGGGTCTTGGTAGCCGCGGCATCGGCCAGCCACGTGGAAACCAGCCCCATCGGCTCTGCGGGCAGGGGCTCGGGGAGCGTGCGCCCGGTGAACGAGCAGGCCCCGCTCAGGGCCGCGGCAAGACGGGAGGGATCGGCCGGATACAGGCTCATGCGGCAGGGTAGCGGAGCCGACCATGGGCCGAACCGCTGACAGCACGGTGTCAGTGTTCTTGTGAGTTTCAGCGGGAGCATCTGTCGGTTGTGCGAATGCCACCATGGGTGCGGCTAACGTGCGTGGAATGCCTGCGCCAATCGCCAACGACTTCATCTCGCAACTCGCCTCTCGCGGCCCCGGCACAGGCGCGGGAGCCAGCGGCGGCGCAGGCAGCGGCGAGGCGCCCTTCCCGCGGCGAGACCGCGGGCCAGGGGCGTGGAACAACCAGCCGCGCGAGCCCATCGGCAAACTCTTCGACCGTGAGCCGCCCCGGGCGCTCGAGGCCGAGATGAGCCTGCTGGGCGCGATGGTGCTCGACCCCCGCGTGATCGGTGATGCCATCCAGATCATCAAGGGCCCCGAGGCGTTCTACGACCCGCGCCACGGCGCCATCTACCAGGCCCTTATCTTCGTCTACGACAAGTTCCACTCCGGCGACCTCGTGCAGATCCGCCAGCACCTGGCCGATCGCGGCGTGCTGGACCAGGTAGGCGGCATCGAGTATCTCGAGCAACTCGCCTCGTCGGTGCCCGTCGCGACCAACGCCCCGCACTTTGCGCGCATCGTGGCCGAGAAGTACAAACTCCGCCGCCTCATCGAGGCCGCGGGGCAGGTGCTGTTCGACACCTACCACGCCGGCAGCACCCGCGATGAGGACGCATCGGTCATCATCGACGCGGCCGAGGCCCGCATCTTCGAGATCGCTCAGGACGAGATGTCCGCCGACCCGCAAGACCTGCACACGCTCATCGAGATCGAGTACGACCGCCTGCTGGCGATCAGCCAGGGGCGGGCGGCCCCAGACGGCGTCCGCTGCGGTCTGCACGACCTTGACGAGAAACTCGGCGGTTTCCAGCCGGGCGAGATGATCATTCTCGCTGCCCGCCCCAGCATGGGCAAGACCGCGCTGGCCCTGAACCTGGCGGAGCAGATCGCCCTGGGCACCACCGGCCCCCGCCAGAACCACGCCGACCGCGAGCCCGCACCCATCGGCGTTTTCAGCCTGGAAATGTCCAAGGCCTCGCTCGTGCAGCGTCTCCTCTCGTCATATTCGGGCATCGACTCCGACAAGATCCGGCGCGGCAACCTGCACAAATCAGAGCACGATGCCCTCGTGGCCGATTGCGACATCCTCGGCCGCGCTCCCATGTTCATCGACGACACGCCCGGCCTCACGCTCCTGCAACTGCGGGCCCGTGCCCGGCGCATGGTGCAGCACCACAGCGTCAAGGCCCTCGTGGTCGATTACCTTCAGTTGCTCACGGCGCCGGCCTCGGCGCGTGAAAGCCGGCAGGTGGAGGTCTCGGCCATCTCCCGTGGCGTCAAGGCGCTCGCCCGCGAACTCAAGGTCCCCATCATCTGTCTCAGCCAGTTGAACCGCGGCCCGGAAAGCCGCGACCAGAACCGCCCCCGCCTCTCCGACCTGCGCGAGTCCGGCTCCCTGGAGCAGGATGCCGACGTGGTGCTGCTGCTGCACCGAGAGGAGTACTACCACATCGGCGATGAGGAATGGCTCAACGAGAACCCCGACAAGCGCGGCATCGCCGAGATCATCATCGCCAAGCAGCGCAACGGCCCCACAGGCTCGGTGAACCTCACGTGGGATTCCAACACCACGCGCTTCAAGAACTACGCGGGCGCAACCGCCCCGAGTTGGGCCAACGACGATCGGCCCCCGCCGGCGCGCAAGCCGCAGAGCCAGCCCCCCGGCATGGCCCAGCAGTATCCGGCTGTTGCGCCCAAGGTGCCCGCCGCGGCACCGCCACTGCCCGCAACACTCGCCTTCGGCACGCCTGCGGCCGACCCGAACCTCATCGAGCCGCGCCAAGCCCCGCGGCCCGGCTCGGCCTTCCACCCAGGGCACGCCACAGGCCCTGTGGAAAACCACCGCGACGGCGGCGGCCCCGACCGGGAGGAGCCCGACGAGCCGGATGAGCCCGAGGCCGGTCCGGCTCCGTTCTAATGGGCACATCATGCTCGAACATGCTGGTTTTGTGCACGAAAATGGCCCGATGTGCTGTGAGTCTCAAACGCGCAACTTGTGCGTCCGTATAACCGGCCGGGCTGACGCCCAGCACGTCCGTCCGCACCTCTCTCGCGGCTTTCACAAATCCTCATTTGACAACCACTTAGAGCGCGTGCATACTCTGCCTTGACCGGGGCAAACGAGCGCATTCGCGTCTCGCCCGGCCCGTGCGATTGGTTTCCTCAATCGCCCGCTTTTTCAGGTTGGTGATAACCCGGAACTTTCCCTCTGTCCGCGGCGATGCGTGCCTGCCGCGGGTCGTGTTGCGCGGCTGCCTTCTGGCCGCGCCTGTTCGGATGCGCACGCCCGCCTCGGGCCGCTGGAGCCAAGCCATGCACACGGTGACCAAGAAAGAACTCATCGACCGCATCAGCGACCGCACGGGCCTGGCCAAGCCGCTCGTGCGGGCCGCGTCGCAGGCGTTTCTGGATCAGATCATCGACGAACTCTGCCGCGGCAACCGGCTGGAGTTCCGCGACTTCGGCGTGTTCGAGGTGCGCACGCGCAAGCCACGCAACGCACAGAACCCCAAGACGCTGGAGCGCGTGAAGGTGCCCTCGCGCAAGAGCGTGAAGTTCAAGCCCGGCCGCATCATGCGCGATGTGATCGACCGCGGGCCGGAAGACCACCTGAACCAGGGCCCGCCGCCCGAAGGGCCGATCCCCATGCCCACACCGCACATGGGCGGCGGAGCGACAGGCTCGAACCCGGCGGCGTGAGCAGGCGCGAGCGACGCGGGTGCGGGTGCGCGGCCCGATGATCCTGGCGCAACACCCAAACACGCCCCGTATACTCAGTGCATGGCCCAGCGGCACAAGCCGACACCCCGCCCAAGCAGCGAAACGGCCGCGTGCCGCCAGCACGAATTAACGCCGACAAACCGCACCTCTGGAAAGCCGATGTCGCGGCGTCCGTTGACCAGTTCAACAAGTGGTTCATGGAGTTTGCGCCGCAGGCGTTCCGCTCGACGCGGGTCAAGACGACCGAACACGTCAAGGCCGCGCTCATCGCGACGCACGATCTCCGCAACCTCGATGCGGCCACGCTCAGGGCGAACCCCAGCGCCCTGCCCACGCTCCGCATGTGTACCGCGCCGCCGCTCGCCGTGGACCGCTTGGTGGGTCTTGCGAGCGCGAGTAAGTCGCTCATCGGCAGCATGGAGGAAGGCAAACTTGCCGCCCGCATGAAGGCCGAGCTGCTGGACAAGAACTTGGGCAAGGTCTGCCGCGTGCTCACGAAACTCTTGGACCGCGACATCTTCCCGTGGCTCGACGCGGGCAAGGAGCCGACCGACCACGAGCGCGATCGAGCGTCCACGATCGTCGCAGACCGCTTGTGCAGCGCCGTCGCCAATCCGATCGTCCGCAACGCGCAGGAGCAGCGGCAACTCAAGATGGTGGGCGAATGGCTGGACAAGCGGGGCTATCGGAAGCAAGCCCACACGTCTGGCAAGCCGCTCACGGAGATGGAAGCGGGCACATACTCATTCCGCATGAATCTCGGCGTCGGCACAAGCGTCAAGGTGAACATCCCCGTTGACGTGGTGATCCAGCCGAAGAAGCCGCGGAGGAACCGCCTGCCCATTCTCATCGAGGCCAAGTCGGCGGGCGACTTCACCAACACCAACAAGCGGCGCAAAGAGGAAGCGACCAAGATCCACCAACTCCAGGCCACGTTCGGCACGGACGTGTGCTTTGTCCTGTTTCTCTGCGGGTACTTCGGCAGCGACTATCTCGGCTACGAGGCCGCCGAAGGGATCGACTGGGTGTGGGAGCATCGCATCGACGACCTTGCGACACTGGGGCTGTGAACGGCATGATCGCGCATCAGAACAGCACGACTGAAGCCCAACGCCAGACGATTCAGTCGGCGATTGATGCAACCAAGTCGGCAGCCGAGCGGAACCGTCTCGGCCAGTTCGCCACGCCCAACGCCCTTGCCGTCGATATCGCCCGCTACGTCGGCTCACTGATCGGCACGCGCAAGTGTGGAATCCGCTTCGGCGACCCGTCCATCGGTTCGGGCAGTTTCTTCTCCGCCGCGCTCGCGGTCTATGGCCCCAAGCACATCGAGAGCGCCGTCGGTGTCGAACTCGATCCGGTCTTCGCCGGTGCCGCCCGTGACCTGTGGGCCGATGCCGGGCTTGAAGTCGTGCGCGGCGACTTTACCCGCGTCGTCGCCAACGGCTTCTGTCCGCCCGCGCCCAACCTGATCTTGGCGAATCCGCCCTATGTCCGCCACCACCACATGGATGGTCAGGACAAGGGACGCCTGCAACGGCTCGCGTTCAAGATGAGCGGCGTCGAGGTCAACGGGCTTGCAGGCCTGTACGTCTACTTCCTCTTGCTCGCTACGGCATGGATGGAGGACGACGGCTACGCCGCGTGGCTCATCCCATCTGAGTTCATGGATGTCAACTACGGAGCCGCGCTCAAGGGCTTCCTGACGGATCGCGTGACGCTGATCCGCGCTCACCGCTTCGACCCCGAGGATGTCCAGTTCGGCGATGCGTTTGTATCGTCGGTCGTGTTGGTCTTCAAGAAGGCCCCGGCGCCTTCCGGACACGCGCCCGAGTTCACGTTCGGCGGCACGCTCGAACAGCCGCATGCGAGCGATCGCATCCCGCTCGAACGACTCCGCGAATCCCGCAAGTGGACTGTTTATCCAACCCACGCCAAGAACGACCGGCGCACGCTCAGCGACGGCAGTGGCCCGACCCTCCGCGACTTCTTCCGCATCCAGCGCGGCATCGCCACGGGCGACAACAAGTTCTTTGTCCTCGACCGCGCGGATGCGAAGCGTCGCGGCCTTCCCGCGAAGTTCCTGCGCCCCATCCTGCCAAGCCCGCGCCAGCTCAAAGCCACCGTCATCGAACAGGCCGACGACGGCTACCCGGTGATCGACCGCCAACTCTGCGTGATCGACTGTGACCTTCCCGAGCATGTGCTCGAGCAGCGCCACCCGGCCCTGTGGGAATACCTGAAGACCGCTGAACTGCTCGGGGTCAGGGACGGCTATCTCGTCGGCAAGCGCACCCCGTGGTACAAGCAGGAGCAGCGTGAGCCGTGCCCGTACCTGTGCACCTACATGGGACGAGGGTCCGACGAGAAGCAGCCCTTCCGGTTCATCTACAACCGCTCCCGCGCGATCGGGACGAATCTGTACCTCATGCTCTACCCGCTGAACGGCTTCGCGGCCATGCTCCGCAAGCACCCCGGGCGCGGCGCGGACGTGCATGAACTCCTCGGCCAAGTCACCGGCCACGAACTGCGCGGCGAAGGCCGCGTCTACGGCGGCGGGCTGAACAAAATCGAGCCGAGCGAGTTGGGGCGCATTTCGGCGGTGTCGTTCGTTGAGCGGTGGCCGGAATTAGGCGCGCGCCTGCTGCCACGGGAATCGGTGGGCCTCTTCGGCTGAGACACGACGCGGTCGCGGGGCCGGGTGGAAGTACGGCCGAATATCCCATCCTGCGTGCCCGCACAGCCCCCCGCGCACCAATAAAGAGGCCCCGCGGCGAAACGCCAGCGAGGCCTCAGGGGGGGGGTGCGAAATAAATGCGGTCCTGAGTGCGTGGTCCTCAGTCCAAGGTCCTGCGTGAAACGGCCTGCGGGCCAGACAAAACAAACCCGCCTCAGCGTGTCCAGAATGGCTATCGGCCCAAACCGGACATTTTCAGTATACCATCAGAACTTGGGCTGTCCAGCCCCCTTCTTGGGGGTACCCGGTTTATCCACACCCTCACCGCCGGGGCCTTGCACCTGCTTGGCAACCTCGGCAAAGGTCTTGATAACTGGGGAGGGGACGTAGATTGACGCCTGGAGTGTCCCCTCTTTGGGGGCCAAGGCCAGGCCGATGGGGGGGAGGCTGGGTGGCACATCCACGGCCACCTGCACGCCCATGAACATGGCCATCATGGGCATCACCGTGTCCAAGATGCCCTTGCTGCCCAAGTACACCTCGGCCACACGGTTGGGCGGGAGTTTCTCGCCGACCTGCTGGATGAGTTTGTCGCCGGCGAGCGTGCCCTCGCCTTTGGCGGCCCCCAGCGCGCTGGCCATGAGCGCCTGGTTCTTGCTGTACGTCTGCACCACGCCGCCGTCGACCGCCGCGAGGTAGCCGTTGGGCCCGCCCACCGGGCCGAACATCATCATCATGCCTTGCGCGGCCATGGGGTTGCCCGGGTCCGCCGCGAGGCGCATTTCGTAAGAGTTCACCTTCGTGCCGCCGATGTCGGCCTCCTCGAACTTGCCCGTGGCGAGTTTCTCGGCCGTGAGCGCATCGAGCGTGGCCTTGGGCTGGAGCGCGACCGCCGCGGCGTCTTTCGTGGCGGTGTACCCGGCGGAGTTGGTGAGGATGCCGCCCATGAGGCCCGCGGGCGAGACGCCGACGATGGTGGCGTGCCCGTCGATCTTGTCGTTGGCCTCGTTGCCGAGTTTGGCCATGATGCCAGCCGCGCCTTCTTGCTGCGGTTGAACCTTGGCGATGTCCTTCGCGGCATCGCGGATGGCGGGGTTGGAGAGGTCCATCGCCAAAACCGCGAGGTAGGGCATGGCGGGGAGTTTGGAGATGAGGGGCGTTGCCGCGCCGCCCTTGGCGCAGGCCAGGGCCAGTTTGCTGCCGTCGTTGAAGGCCAGGGTCATGTCGAGCCCGATGCCCAGGCCGTCGATGGTTGTGCCGAAGACGGCGCAGCGCGACTGCTCAATGAACTCTTTGCTCAGGGCCTGCATCGCTTCGAGGTTGGCTCCGGCGGGCCCGGGGGGCATCATGCCCTCCATGTCTTCGAGTTGCTTCTGGATGCCCTCTTCGAGCAGCGGCCGCACGAGGGCCATGTTCACGATGATGGAGAGGCCGGAGCGGTCAGCCAGCCCGTCGCCGACGGGGCCGGCGAGCGTCTTGTGAGCGGCGATGTTGCCGCCCTTGCCGCTCACCTTCTCGAGCACGGCCTTGGAGGGCGCCAGCGCGGCATAGCCATCCCCCAGGTTCTTGGCGAACACCTCTTCGTTCTGGATCATGAGCGAATCGAGTTTGTCGCCGCCGGCGGGCGCCACGCCGAAGTTGCCGACGAGCGCGGCGTAGTCGGTGGTGGGCACAAGGACGTACATGGGAGCGTCAGCCGCGCCGTGGGTCTTGGGGTCGATGGCCATGACGACGAGGGCCACAGCGCCGTCCTTCTTCAGGCCCTTCTCGATGCCTGTCATGAGCATGAGGCTGTCCACGGCCTGAGGCGGTGCGCCCACGAGCGTGGCGATTCCCGCGACGTCCTTCTGGAGTTTCTCGAAGTTGGGGATGGCGATGGAGACCATCGCGTCGGTGGGGACACGGTCCATGACGGCGGGCATGGCGAGGGCGGCTAGGGGCACGGTCAAACCCGCACAGAAAACCACGGCACTGATCGCGCGACGAGTCATTCGTGTTCCTTTCGATGGCTTGGCCGCCCCCCCGCTGGGTTGCGCGCAGTTGCCCGGCGATTGTACCGCGGGCGGCCATCGCAGTTTCATCGCGGCGGGTTGATTGCGCGCTGCGGGACGTCGCCTTCACCGGATGGCAAACCCTGCCGCCCGCAGTTCCTGCCTCGCATCCTCCAGCGCGGCCTTGGCGCGGGGAGCCGCGATGATCGCTCGTCCGATCGCCTCGCCGCTGGCGAGGCCCGCAACCACGTCGCTGGGGAAGTGCACGCCGAGGACGATGCGGCTGTAACCGGCCGCAGCGGCGCGGGCGCGGAGTTCGTTGCGTTTCTCGGGGAGCATCTCGGCGAGCAGGGTCGCCCAGAGCATGGCCCCCGTGCTGTGGCCGCTGGGGTAGCCGAAACTGGCGTGCGGCTCCTCGTGGGGGTTCACGCGCCGGTCGATACTGGGCGGGCGGGGTCGCTTGAAGTGGTCCTTTGCGGCGTTGGTCAGCGGCCCGGCATCCGCGGCGGCGGCCTTGAGGAACGCGGCGGTTCTCGGCAGGGCCTTGTCGTTGAAATTCGGGCCCAGCACCTCGGCGAAGATGGCTGAAGTCAGGCGTTCTTCGCTTGTGGCCCGGGCGACGGCCGCGGGGGTTGCTTCGCGCTGAAGCGTGAGGACGAGTTCGATCTCGGCGCGGGTGATGGGCGAGTCGTTGGCGGGTGGAGCGGGCAGGAGCGCCAGCAGGTCAACCGCCCCGGCGTCGAGGTAGGTGGACGGCTTGGTGGTGGCTGTGGCGGTCGGTGCCGCGGTGCTGGTCGCCGCGGACGATTGCGGCGCGGGTTGCTGTTGAGAAGCGCACGCGGCGAGGAGGAGGGGGACAAGGAACACGGAACCAATACGGCGCAGAAGGATCATGGGCGCAGCATACAGCGTTGCCCCCTCCTGATTCTCGTGGCACAGCCTTTCAGGCTGTGTCTCCACGCCTCGGGGATCTGAACGGGCCCGTTCCGGGAGGCCCGGTAGAACACCGCCTGAAAGGCGGTGCCACGAGGGCTCGGAGGCCTCGCGGCCGAACCGGTCTGGCTCTACGTCGCATCTCCGTCGTCGAATGGTGCGTTGTCCTCGGAGTCCGGCGCCGAGGCCTCGTCTTCGATACCTCCGTCAAGGCGGGCCGCGGTGCTCGTGGGCACGGGGCCCGCGCTCTGCGGCAGTTTGGCGCGGCTGGGGACTTGGATCGTCGGGTTGGCGGCGGTGTTGATAGCCGCGCTCGCGGGCGGCTTGGTCTCAAACAGCGAAGTCTGTGCGCCTGGCGCAGCGGGCTCGGATGCTGCCGCGGCGTCGGCGGCGGCCTGGGCCTTCATGGCGTGCCATTCTTCGATGGAGATGAGCACATCGCGGTCCACGGTGCCCTTGTGGTCGCCGACGATGCCGGCCTTCCACATCGCGTCGATGAGGCGGCTGGAGCGGTTGTAGCCGATGGCGAGGCGGCGCTGGAGCATGGAGACGGAGCCCTTCTGGGCTTCGAGCACGACTTCCACGGCGCGGTCGAAGAGCGGGTCGGTCTGACCCTTGGCGATGCCGTCGTGGCTCAGGCCGCCTGTTACGTCGCCCGCGTCGATCTCGGGGGCGTTGTCGCCGAGTGAACCGGCCGCGTCGGAGCCGGTGCGGATCTGCATGAGCGAGCGCTCGAACGTGGGCGTGGCGATCTCTTTGAGGAACGTGACGACGCGGCGGATTTCTTTGTCGTCCACCAGTGTGCCCTGAGCGCGCGTGAGTTCGCTGGAGCGCGGCGAGAGGAAGAGCATGTCGCCTTGGCCCAGGAGCAGTTCGCCGCCCTTCTGGTCCATCACGATGCGGGAATCCATGCCGCTGGCCACCTTGAAGGCGATGCGGCTGGGCATGTTGCTCTTGATGAGGCCGGTGACAACGTTGGCCTGGGGGCGCTGCGTGGCGAGGATGAGGTGCATACCCACGGCGCGGGCCTTCTGGGCGAGGCGGATGATGGCCGTCTCCACCTCTTTGTTGGTCATCATGAGGTCGGCGAGTTCGTCGATCACGAAGACCATGAAGGGGAGTTTCTTGGGGATGCGGGCCTCTTCCACCGCGTCGGTGGGCTTGAAGCGTTCCTTGAGTTCGTCCCAGGTGAGGGCGTTGTACGAGGCGATGTTGACGCAGCCCGCCTCCACGAGCAACTCGTAGCGCTCGTCCATCTTGCGCACGGCCCACTCGAGAATCTGCGCGGCCTTGCTCATCTCCGTCACGACCGGGCACATGAGGTGCGGCACGTCCTTGAACTGGCTGAGTTCGACCATCTTGGGGTCCACCAGCACCAGTTTCAGTTCGTTGGGCTTCTTGGTGTAGAGGAAACTCATCAGGATGGTGCTCATGCACACGCTCTTGCCCGAGCCGGTGGTGCCGGCGATGAGCATGTGGGGCATCTTGGTGAGGTCGGCGATGAGCGGCGTGCCGGAGGCATCTTTGCCCAGGAACATGGGCAGTTGCATGCCGGCGAAGCGCTCGCGCTTGCCCATGAGTTCTTTGAGGCGCACCTTTTCCTTCTTGGCGTTGGGCACCTCGATGCCCACGGTGTCGCGCCCCTCGGTGTTGGCCACGATCCGCACGTTCACGGCCTTCAGCGAGCGGGCCAGATCGCTGGCGACAGCCCCGAGGGCCGACACCTTCGTGCCGGGCGCGAGGCGGATCTCGTAGAGCGTGATGACGGGGCCGGACTCGATGCCCACCACCTCGCCGTCGATGCGGTATTCCTTGAGCGACTTCTCCAGGGCCGTGGCCTGCTCGCGCACGTAGGCCTCCATGGTCTGGGTGAAGTTCACCTCCGGCTCTTCGAGCAGATCGAGCCCGGGGAACTGGTAGCCCTCCATGTCGCTGGAGTTCTGGATGTCGCGCAGGTCATCTTCGGTGGCGGAGCGCTTCTCCACGCTCGCGAATCGCAGGGGCAGTTTGGCGATCTTCTCGCGCAGTTGCTCGGGCGTGAAGCCCTTCTTCTCTTCCGGCGCGAGGGCTGGCTGTGCCGCCTCGGGTTCGCCCGCTTCTTCGTCGCTCGCCGCATCAGCCGCGGCGACCACTTCGCCGTCCTCGTCAACGGCCACGGTGTGTTCTTCGGGCGTGAAGGCCTCGGTGCCGCCGATGCCGCCGGCGTTCTCGTCGATCGCCTCCTTGGCTCCGTCCACCTTGGGCTTCTTGCGACCCTTCACGACGAGGTCCACGGTCTCGGCCGTCTCGCGGCGGTTGGGGTCGGTCTTGCGGAACTTGGCCAGCAGTTTGCCCACGCGGCTCATGCCCTTGCCAGTGGCGCTGGCGGCGGTGCTCACGGCGAAGGCCGTTGGGCCCGCCGCGGCACGGGCCTGCTTGTACGCCCAAAGGGGTGCGAGCACGACCCAGATGTCCACCGCGACGGTGGCACCCACAAGGAAGGCCAGACCGATCCACAGGAGCGCCCCCATCGTGCCGAAGCGGGTGAAGAGCGTGTCGGCCGCGAGCGTGCCGAGCATGCCGCCGCCAAGATCAGCAATGGCACCGGTTCGCGGCAGCACGAGCGACTGCGCGGCGGCGGCGGCGGTCGCCATCACCACCACCCCCAGCGCCCGCACGGCCACGTGCGAGACGGACGTGATGAAGGCCGTCACGAAGAGCCGTACACCCCACAGGGCGAGCGCCACCCACGCACCCCAGCCGATGAGGCTGTGGACCCAGTAGGCAATATGGGCGCCGACCGTTCCGCACCAGTTGAGGGCCGGTTCGTTCCACGGCCACACGTGGGGTGCGGGCGGATCGGCCGCGCTGAACGAGAAGAGCGCGAGGGCCAGAAACAGGAACGCGGCGGTCTCGCCGAAGAGCGCGAAGTACCGCCACACGCCAACCTTGCCCTTCTTCAGGGCTTTGGTCGTGAGCACACCGGGACCGGCCGAGGCGGAGGCCGCGGAGAAAGCAGCAGAGGTCATATTCGGTGGAGTATCGGCGGTCTGGGTTGCACGGGTCGAATCTGCGCGATTCCGGGACGGCGATCCGAACAAATGCCTGCAGGGGCGGTGCCGAACGCGGCCCCGGCGATGCGGCGGATGGTGTGGCACCGGCATCGGGCCTCGCGCCCGGCCCATGCTGACGGTGTTGATCAGCGTCCCTGCCGGCGGATGCGATGCACAGCACGGCACAGCGTGCGGCCCGTGGCTGGCGCGTTGCCGGTCGTCGCTACGCTCGTCCCATGCGTTCTGCACTGATGATCGTGTGTTCGTACGCTCTGGCCGCGATGGCTCTTGGCCAGGCCACAACGAATCCTTCAACATCGACGGCTCCGGCCCCGGGCAGGGGTGTTGCCGCGGATGCTCCGCCGCCGTCTGCGGGGGGATGGTGGAACAGCGCGGTCTTCTACCAGGTGTTCGTCCGCTCATTTGCGGACTCGACCAGCGGCCCCCTCGCCAACGACGGCATCGGCGACATCGCGGGCCTGATCGAGAGGCTGGACTACCTCAACGACGGCAAGGGCGAGACCGGTGCCTCGCTGGGTGTGACCGGCCTGTGGCTCATGCCCATGCACCCGTCGCCCAGTTACCACGGCTACGACGTGACGGACTACTTCGACATCAACCCGCAGTACGGCACGCTGGCTGATTTTCGGCGCTTGGTGAAGGAATGCCACAAGCGCGGCATCCGCATCGTCATCGACATGGTCCCCAACCACTGCTCCAGCCAGCACCCGTGGTTCAAGGCGGCCAGAGCGAGCGCCGATGCCCCTGAGCGGGCCATGTTCAAGTTTGAGAACACCAAGCCCGCTTGGAAGGGGCCCTGGAACCAAGAGGTTTGGCACCAGGTGGAGCGCGGTGGGGGGGGCGCGGACCACGGACCGTACTACTACGGACTGTTCAGCCCGGTGATGCCCGACCTTGAGTACACGCACGAGCGCACCACCGAGGAGATGTTCAAGGTGCTGCGCTTCTGGCTGGAGGATGTCGGCATCGCGGGCTTCCGGCTCGACGCCATCCGCCACCTGATCGAGGACGGCGCCGTGCAGGAGAACACACCGGCCACGCACGCGTGGCTCAAGCGTTACCGCACGTTTGTGAAGGGTGTGAAGGCCGACGCGTTCAGCGTCGGCGAGGTGTGGACGTCGTCGGCGCTCGGGGCACCGTTCGTCGGCGATGAACTCGACAGCGTCTTCGACTTTGACCTCGCCGCGGCCACGCTGGGGGCGGCCGTACACGGGCGGGCGGGCAAACTCGCCGACACGCTGCACCGCGATTGGCTGCTCTTTCCGCGGGCCCAGTTCTCCACGTTCCTGGCCAACCACGACCAGCCCCGGGCGCTCACGCAGATCGCCCGTGGCCGGCCCGACAACGGGCCGGGCGATGCGAACCCCGATCCTGCGCTGAAGCAGATGCCGACCGACGCGGAGGCACGGGCCATGGCGGGCCTCGCGGCGAGCATTCAGTTCGCCCTTCCCGGGGTGCCGTTCATCTATTACGGCGAAGAGATCGGCATGAAGGGCGACAAGCCGGACGAGAACATCCGCACGCCCATGCAGTGGACCAGCGGCCCCAACGCGGGCTTCACTGCCGAAGGCACGAAGCCTTGGCGAGCGGCCAACGCCGACAAGGACGCGGTGAACGTGGCCGCGCAGCATGATGCGGGCGATTCACTCCTGAACCTGTACCGCCGGCTCGCCCACATCCGGGGCACGTCGCCGGCTCTGACCGGGGGCGACCTGATTCGTGTCGAAGCCTCCAGCGACAAGGTGTTTGCGCTGCTGCGTCGGGCGGAGACGCCGGGCGGGCAGCGTGCGATGCTGGTGGTGGCCAACCTCTCCGGCGAGGCGATCACCGATTACACGCTCTCCATGACCGCGGGCACGTTGACGCCGACCGCCACGGTGGTCGAACGGCTGCACGGTGTTCCCGCGACGGCGCCGGCCCTCACGCCCCTCGGCCGCTTCGCCGGGTACACACCGATCAAGTCGCTCGCGCCACGCGCGGCGTACTACATCGAACTTGCGGATTGAGCACCCCGGCACCACGTGAGGCCCGGGCTGGCGCCTCGCCCTCCTGGGCTCCAGCGCGACGTGAGCCTTCGAGCCCTGGGCCTACGCTCGCCCCATGATGCAGACCGCGGCTCGATGGGCCTTGCGACTTGGCGCGTGCTTTGTCATCGGGCCTGTCGCGTGGTGGCTCACAGCGCACCTTCGCGCGGCGGACGGTTCGGATCACATCCCCGCCATCCTCTCCACCTCGCCCCTGCTGGGATTGTTGAACACGCTGGGCGCTGTGGTGCTCGCCGCCACGGTCGGTGTGCTCACGTCGCGTTTCGTGTCGCTGCGGGCGGGCCTGCTCAATGCGGGGCTGGTGCTCACGTGGGCCGCGGCGGGGGCCGGAACCGTGGAGACCGTGGCGCGAATCTGGCCGGATGGATCGGTGCTGCCGCGGCTCGCCGTCGAGGGCCTCGTGCTGGGTCTGCCGGTGATTGCGGCCGTCGGGCTGATGGTCTGGGCGGCCGGCAGGCAGTCGGTGGCGGCCGGTGAGCAGGCGGATCGGTTCTCGGTGTTCGGCATGCCTCGCGCTGTGCTGGCGGAACTCTTCGGCATCGCCCCGCGCCCCGCGATGCTGGCCGAACCAGCGCCGCTGCTGAGCGTGGGCCTGGGCGTGCTCATCGCCGTGGTGGGCGCGGTGCTGGCCTCCTGGCTGGTGGCGCAGAACATGCTCAAGGGACAGACCATCGCCGCTGCGGCGGTGGGGGGGCTGCTGGCCGGCGCAGGGCTGGTGCTGTTGGACTATCGGATCAGCCCGGTGGTGGCGGTCATCGGGCTGGGTGTCGTCGCCGCGGTCTCGCCCGTGGCGGGCATCTTCTACAGCGACCTGGCCATTCCTCGACAGAACTTTGACGTGCATGTGTTTACGGGCAAACTGCTGCCGCCAGCCCGCATCCTGCCGCTGGATTGGCTTGCCGGAGGGCTGCTGGGACTCTCGATGGGCCTTTCCATGGGGGCGTGGCTGAGCGAGAACAAGTACCGCGAACAGGCTGTGGGAGTCTGAGCGGGGCCCGCGTTCGGGCCGGCCATGCAGCGTGTGAAGCGGGGGAATCTGCGGTCCGGGCCGATCGCGGGGGATGTTGTCACCGCTACGATTCTGGCGAATCAAGAGCGTGCGGGAACACGCTGGGCTGCGTGCGGGGCGAGGGTCGATCTTCGGTCGAGCACCCCGCCAAGGAAAGGTGCCATGGCCTCGAAGGTTCGATCCAACTCAGCGGGGGCCGCGGCGAAGGCGGGCACGCCGCGCGTCGTGGTGATGCCCGATGTGCAGGCCGCGCACGACACGCGGAACATCGCGATCGACAAGGTGGGCGTCAAGGACGTGACGTACCCCATCCGCCTGGGGACGATGGTGGGGGGCGAGCAGACGACGGTCGCCACGATCAATATGTACGTGTCGCTCCCGCACTACCAGAAGGGCACGCACATGAGCCGCTTTCTGGAGGTGCTCAACCAGCACGAGGCGGCGATCACGCCCGGAGACATTCCCGACGTGACGCGGGCCATCCGCGAGCGACTCGACGCTGCCGAGGCCCACTTCGAGGCTCACTTCACGTACTTTGTGAAGAAGTTCGCCCCCGTGAGCAAGATGCCCGGCTTGATGGACTACCGGGTGAGTTTCGAGTGCTCCAGCGGCAAGACCGACGACTTCATCATGGGCGTGAAGGCCCCGGCCACGAGCCTGTGCCCGTGCTCGAAAGAGATCAGCGCGCGGGGCGCCCACAACCAGCGCTGCATGATCGAGGCCCGCGTGCGCACCAAGCGCGGCACGCCGATGCTCTGGATCGAGGAACTTGTCTCGCTGCTCGAGGGCGCGGCGAGCGAGCAGTTGTACGCCGTGCTCAAACGCCCGGACGAGAAGGCCGTGACCGAGGGCGCGTACGACAACCCCAAGTTTGTCGAAGACATTGTGCGCGACCTCGCCATTGCCCTGGAGGGCGAGCGACGCATCGCGTGGTACAGCATCAACTCGGAGAACTTCGAGAGCATCCACAACCACAACGCCTACGCCCAGATCACACGCGACAAGCGGAAGTAGCCGCGCGGCGGCGGCGCGGCCCGTCAACCCTGCATTTTGTCGGCGAGCGCAAAGGCCAGTTCCAGGGCCTGCTCGTAGTTGAGGCGCGGGTCGCACAAACTGGCGTAGTTGCGCGACAGGTGCTCCTCGTTCATCCCGCCCGCGCCGCCGATGCACTCGGTCACGTCCTCGCCCGTCAGTTCCACGTGCACGCCGCCCAGGCGCGAGCCGTGGGCCCGGTGCACGTCCCACGAGAGCAGCAGTTCACGGAGAATGTCGTCGAACGAGCGGGTCTTGGTGCCGTTGTCGGTGGTGAGGCCGTTGCCGTGCATCGGGTCGCACACCCACAGCACCTTCAACCCCGCGCGCTGCACGCTCTGCACCAGCGCTGGCAGCACACGCTCAACGTTGTTGGCGCCCAGTCGTGGCGTGAGCACCACCTTGCCGCCCTCGTTCGCCGGGTTGAGGCGGGCGACGAGCCGCAGGAGTTCGTCGGGGGTGATACCCGCCCCGATCTTCACGCCCAGCGGGTTGCGCACGCCGCGGAAGAACTCCACGTGCGGGCCGTCCAGCGCGCGGGTGCGGTCGCCGATCCACGGCAGGTGCGTCGTGAGGTTGTAGTGCCCGGTGCGCCGGGGCACCGTTCGTGTCTGGGCCTGCTCGTAGTACAGGTTCAGGCCTTCGTGGCTGGTGAAGAACTCGGCCCGCCGCAGCGAGTCGTTCCTCTCCGCATCCACCAGGGCCGACATGAACTTCAGGCCCTCGCCGATACGATCCACCAGCGTCTGGTAGCGGGCCCGCGTCTGGTCGTGCAGCCCGGCGTGCTTCAGGAATGACAGGTCCCAGTTCTCCGGGTGGTTCACGGCGCCAAAGCCTGCATCGAGCAGCGAGCGGATGAAGTTCAGCGTCACCGCCGCGTGCTGGTACCCCTGCACCATCAGGTCCGGATCGGGCCTGCGGGCGTCGGCGGTGAACGCCGACTTGTTCACCAGGTCGCCGAAGTACGAGGGGAGCGTGACTTCACGCCCGTCGACGGTGCGCGTCTCGGTGGCGCTCGAACGGGGCTTGGAATACTGGCCCGCCAGGCGCCCGATCCGCACCACCGGCATCTTGCCCGCGTACACCAGCACCAGGCTCATCTGCAGCAGGATCTTGAGTTTGGCGGTGATCACGTCCGGCGTGCAGTCTGCAAGCGTCTCGGCGCAGTCGCCCCCTTGCAGATAAAACCGCTTGCCCTCTTCCGCCTCGGCGAGGAAGGTGCGCAAGCGCTCGATCTCGCCGGAAGTGACCAGCGGCGGGAACTCCGCCAGTCGCTTCTCGGCGCGGGTCAGGGCCGCGTGGTCCGGGTAGTGCACCGCCCACGCCCACGGCCGGTCTCGCCACCCCTCGGCCCGCCAGTTGTTCAACGCATCAGGCACGTGCGGGTCTTCCTTGCTCGGTGACCGGCACCGGGCGGGGCAGAGGCGGCAATGCTAGCGAGCGCCCGCAGCGGTTATCGGGCTGCGCGGCGCACGCAGCGCACAGGGCGCACAGGGCGCACCCGTGGTGCCCGGGTCGTTCACTTCTGGAAGATCGGCAGATAGCGCTTGGGCATTTGCAGAACAATCAGCGCCATGCTCGTGCCATAGGCCGGACCAACGCTCGGATCGTTCCAACTCCCCCCCGCGGCTTGGCGCGCCAGCAGTTCCTCGCGTGCCGCGGCCCACCAGGTGGCCCAGCGCTCGCCTCCGGCAAGGTACATGCTCTGGGCGCAGTAGTACATGCCGTACCAGTAGTGTGTTTCAGACCGGCCCGGCGAATCTGCGAGGCTGGACCTGAGCAGGTAGTCCACGCCCTTCTCCAGGGCGTCGTCCTGGTAGATGCCCGCGTAGAAGAGGCTGGCCACACCCGCCGCGCTGCGCGGCCAGGCGCTGACCCCGACCTCGAGCTGGTACTTGAAGCCGCCGTCCTCGTTCTGGCAGCGGCGCACGTAACTCACCGCCTTGTCGATCGTCTGCTTGGGGATCTCGATGCCCGCGTTGCGGGCGGAGCGCATGGCCATGATCTGGCAGATCGTGACGCTGACGTCGGCGTCGTAGGGCACCGGGTTGTAGCGCCAGCCACCCTCCTCATTCTGCGTGCGTTCGATCAGGCGGCAGGCCTTCACGAGCGCATCGTGCACACGCTCGGCGAGGCGTGTGTCGCCGCCGCCGGCCGTCATGCCGTAGACCTCGCCCAGGAAGAGCGTGGCAAAGCCGTGGCCATACATGGGGCCGTTGGTCGCATCGGAGGCGATCAGGCCCGTCTCGGTGCAACTGGAAAGGACGAACTCGAGGCCGCGGCGCACGTTCTCGCCGTACTCGCCGCGCCCGGGCACGTGCCCGTCGCCCATGAAGGCCAGGCAGGAGAGGGCCGTGACGGCCACGTTCTTGCCGAAGCGACCGCCGCCGAAACTGCCGTCGGCGTTCTGCTGCGTGGCCAGCCACGACAGGCCCTGTGTGACGGCGGTGTCGAGTTCGGGTGTCATCTCGTCGGCGGCGGGGGCGTTCTGTGCCGACGCGGCCGGCTCCGCTGCCGGAGGATTGTCCTGCGCAAACGCGGAAGACTGAACCACAAAGACACAGAGGGCACAAAGGAAGGCCGGAACCGCGGACGAAGCAGCGCGACCGCCGCGCAGGCCGAGAAGATGCGGCAGAAAAGAGGCACGGCGGAGGCGTGCGGCATCGCGGAAACCGTGCCGGGCGGCACCGCCAGCGCGACCCGCCGCGTCCAAGCGCTCCTGTGTGTCCTCAATCTCTGACTTCATGCCTTCCTTTGTGGCCTCTGTGCCTTTGTGGTTCTTCACGCCTTACGGCCGTTGCTCGGCGAGTTTCTTGTAGTAGTCCTCGGTCAGTTTGTCGTAGCCGCTGCTGAACTTCTCGCCGCTGCCCTGCAGCAGCATCTCGCGGATGCGGGCCGGGAGCGCCCCCCACGCGGCCTTGGCGGATTCCAGCCCTGGGCGCAGCGGGCCGTCGCGCCGGGCCGGCGCATCCGACATGGATGAGTCGTTGCTGCGCTGCTCTGCGCGGCTCGCTTGCTCGGGCTTGGGCTGGTCGCGCTGCTCACCCTGGGGCTGCGGTTGCTGCTGGGAGTTCTTTGACTGCTGCTGTTGCTGCTGCTTCTGCATCTGGCTGATGAGCGCGTCGAGTTTCTTGAGCGTGTCCTCCTGGATGCGCTGCGTGTCCAGGCCCGTGTCGTTGCCCGTGGTCAGCCGAGAGGCGCTCCGGCCCATCAGGCCCACGGCCTCCTCGAACTGGTCGTCGATGGAGGGTTCCTTCAGCCGCTGGTCAAGTTCCTGCCGCCCGGCGTCTGGTGAGGTGGCGGGCGAGCCGGGCTCGCCGTCGGCTGGAGCAAGGCCCAGCAACTGATCGAGCGTGGGCAGGGGCTTGCGCGCGGCGGGCGCGGGCTGTGCGCTGGCGGAGTGATTCACCACGAAGGCACAAACGGCACAAAGAAACGCCAGCGAAGTCCGGCATGCCGCGGAGCGGTGCCCAGCAGACTTCCCGTGCTTGTGCTGATCCCGCGAAATGTCGCCACGCCATCCGCCCATCACTTCATCGCTCCGTGCCTTCGTCGTGCCTTCGTCGTGCCTTCTTCGTGCCTTCTCGCCTTCAGTTGTTCGGCACCGGCTTCTGCACCGGCCCGCCGCCCCCACCCGCTTCCTCGTCCTTGAGTTTCTGCAGCAGGGATGCCGCACGCTCTGCGAGCCCGGCCTGCAACTGCGAGGCCTCGTCGCGCGTTGCGGCGTTGCCGACATCATCCGCCGCCAACCGCGTGAGTTCCAGCGCCTCGGCCTGCATCCCTCGCAGCAGTTTCAACTCCGCGGCGGGGGGGATGAGTTTGGGCTGGCCACCGCCGCCCTGACCCTGACCCTGCCCTTGGCCTTGACCGCCGGCGTTCTCGCGGAAATCGTCGGGCCTCTGCGCCGTGTCGGCGAGCGCATCCAGCACGCCCTGCAGCACGCGGATGGCCGAGGCCTGGCGTGCCCGCACCGCCGGGCCCGCCTCGCCCTCCGTCAATCGCTGCGCGGCAAAGCCCGCCGCATCATCCAGCCTCTTGTGCGCAAAGCGGAACATGTCGGCCTCGCCGATCTCTTTGGTCTTCTGCTCCATCTCGGCCGCGAGCGTGCGGACCCTGTCCTGCGGCTCGGCCAGTTCGCGTGCTGCGGCCCGCTGGCGACGCCCCGCCTCCATCTTGGCCACATCATCTGTGCGTACACGCACATCGGTCTGGAGGTCGAGCAGTTCGCGGTAGCCCTTGCGCAGTTCAGCGCGCTCGGCGCGGGCGTTGCGGTCCTGGGCCTGCTGCTGCGCCTCGTTGGCCCGCTCCAGCGCCTCATTGAGTTTCGCCAGGCTGAGTTCCTCGTGCGTCTTCACCGCCTCGGCACTGGCGCCGGTCGCGCGGATGCCGGTCACGGCCTCGCCCTGCGCGCCCGCCGCGGCATCCAGCGGTCCGGCCACGCCACGGGCCTCACGGCCTGCCGCGCGGGCCTGCTCGGCGGTGCCCAGCGTCAGCGTCCGCAGGCGGATCATCGGCGCGTCGAGGCCGTCGGAGGGTCCGCCATCGGCCCAGCGCTGCAGCGCGGCGATCTCGCCGGTCTGGCGAGCGATGAGCCCCTCGATGGATTCGATGAGGCTCGCGAGTTGGCGTGCCAGCGTCTGGTCGCGGCTCTTGGCCGCCTGCTCCAGTTGCTCCAGCATGTCCTGCAGGGCCTTGGTGGCCCGGTCCTGCTGCTGATTGGCCGACTGCTGCTTGTTCGTGCGGATGTCCTTGGCGGCCTTCTCCATCTGCTCGGGCACGTTGGCGGAGCGGCCCCGCTGCGCCGCGTCGTTCATGGCCGCCGCGGCCGCGGGGTCGGTCTCCTTCATCTGTTCGGCCTTCTCGCGCATCTTCCGCAGCGCCTCTTCGGCACGCCGTGCCAGTTCTTCCTGCTGGTCGCCCAGTTGCTCGGTCTGCTGGCGCTGCTGGGGCGTCAGGTCTTCGAGCGGCTTGCCCACGCTCTGCTTGGCCGCCGTGCTGGTGGCGTCGCGCAGGGCCTTCTGCTCCTGCAGCAGGCGTTCCAGGCCACGCTTGACGCTCCACGTGTCCTGCCCCTTGTCGAGGAGTTCGGCCAGAGACTCGAGAGCGCTCTGGGCGCGGTCCTGGTCCTCGGTCGCCTTGGCGGTGGCCGCGCTGGCGGCGGGTTCGTCGCGGCTCTCACCCGCGGCCTTGGCCTCCTTCAGTCGCTGGCCCGCACCGGCAGACGCTTCGCGTGCCTGCTCAAGGCTGGCCCGTGCCTCGTTGAGCACGGCGCTCAGTTCGGTGTCGTTCAGGCTGTTGGCGTCCAGCCGCTCGCGCAGGCGCGAAACAACCTGGTCCTGCCGGGTCGCGCCCTCGGTGATCGCGGCCTGGTCGCGTGCGATGGGGCCGGGGTCCTTGGCCTGCTCCGTGGCCGCACGCGCCGTCTGCTGCTGCTCAGCGAGGCGCTGCGCCGTCCGTCGCACCCCGCCCAGTTCCGCCCACACCTGATCGGTGAGTTGCTGCTCGGAGATGACGCGGACCTTGCGGACGGCGGAGCGGACGCCCTCGTGGCGCTCGCCGCGAAGTTCATAGGCATCGTGCGCGAGGGCCGTGATCCAGTACTCCTCCCCAGGCTTGGCCTTGAGTGCATCCAGGTCCAGGCGCGAGGCCACGTTCAGCGTCCTCCCCGACTCCGGCGTCGCGGTCAGCACCACGTAGTCGGCATCGGGTTCCGGGGCCGCCCCCACCGAGCCAGCGGCGCGGCGAGCGACCCGATACTCTGCGGCCAGAGAATCAACGGCGACATCGTCGCGAGCCTCAACCACAACCTCGACCGACGCGGAGGCGAGAACCTCCACGTCCTGGTCGGGCTTGATCACGGTCGCCTCGGGCGGGCGGTCGGCACGCACCTCGATGCGCAGGATCGACTCGCCGTCGGACTGCACACCGAAGCGGTCCACCGCGCGCACCGGCAGACGCAGGCTCTGGTCCAGCGTCCACGCAATGGTCCACTTCAAGCCCTCTTCAAAGCGCGCGTCCAGTGTCGCGTCGCGGTCTGCAACCGCGCTGGCGAACTGCTCGCCCAGTGCCGCGGCCAGCCACTCCCGCAGCATCTCCGGCGGCGCGTCGGTCGCGGGCGTCGGCACGGCTTTGTTCAGCGTGATCGAGAGTTCCACGCGCGAACCCGCCAGCACGCCCGCCAGCGTTGCCCGCTGGTCGGTGCCGGTGCCCAGATCGGCCGTGCGGGGTTCAAAGTCGGGGACGCTCGCTGCGTACGCCGGTGGTGAGGTTCGTACGCTCGCGCCCACCACGGCGGGAGGGCGCACCAGTGTGATCCGCCGGGCCTCGCTCTGGTCGTCGCTGGTCTCGAGTGCGTACTCGATCTGCGTCGTTTCGCTCGCCGTGAGATCGGGGTCCAGTTCGAGCGCGGCGGCCTCGAGAATGCGCTCGTGCAGCACGCCTTCCACCGTGTCGCCCGCGCGGTTGCGCGCGGTGGCGGGTCGCTCCTGGCTCGTCAGCACCACGCGCCGGCTCGGGCCGGTCGTTCCATCAGGCCCGATCAGGCGATAGGTTGCCTCCACGCGGTCGCTGGCGCGGCCTGCGCCGCGCTGGTGCATGAGGGCTCGCAGCGAGAGCGCCGTGCCCAGCGGGTGAACCTCTTCCGCTGTCAGGTCATACACCGCGGAGCGCTTGGGCCACGTGGCCGCAGACCATGGCAGCAGCACCCGCCGCGCCCCGATGCCCGCAAGTTCAGGCGAGGTCATCCCCAGCGCCGTGATGCCCAGTGCGCACGCGCACGCCGCGCCCGCCGCGAGCGCCACAGGCTTCCACCGCAGCACACGCGTGAGGCGAAAGGTTGGGGTGAGCGCACCGGCAAGGGCCACCACGCGCTCGCCCATCGCCCGCGCAAGCGGCGGCGCGTGCGTGCCCGGATGACCCGCAAAGTCCACGCCCGATGCCAGCAGGTCCACCGCCTGCGGGCCGGGCTCGTTCAACGATTCAAGCCGCAGGGCCAGTTCCTCCAGCGGCGGGCGGAATCGCCACGCCAGCAGCACGCGCCGCCAGATGGAGATGCCCAGCAGGGCCAATCCCAAGGCCAGCAGGCCGCCCCGCACGGCCGATGGCAGACGCAGCGCGTAATCCAGCAAGCCCAGGCCGACACCTACGGAGAGGGCCAGCGCGATCAGCCACAGGCCACGTTGCAGCACGAGGCTGAGCCGCATCACCGACCGCAGGCGGCGGAGCGAGGCGAGCGCGGGTTGAAGCGAGGGAGCACGCACGGCGGAAACACACACTCGGCAGACCGTTCACTATCGGAGATTGCCTCGGACCGCCCCTGCGGCCCAAGGCTCAATGCATGAAGTGGCCACATCGAGCATCAAACAGACCACGAACACATGGGGCGAACACTCGCGCACCCCACACAAGATACGGCCCCGCGGCACGGCGGGTGCGGCCGTTTACACCAACCGGATCAGACGCCGGCCCACCCACTCCAGAACAAACAGGCCAACCACCAGGAACAAGGCCAACGGGCTGTCCCACAAACTTTGTTCGTCCGGCGCAAGGGCCAGCCGTACCTCACGGCGCGGCAGCAGGCCCGGCAGCCGGTCCAGGTCCGCCGGGTTCACCACCGAGCCCCCTGTCTGCTGGGCGAGCGAGGCGAGGAGCGCGTGGTCGGTTTCGGGCCGCCGCAGTTCATCATCACTCTGCCACGCTTCCAGATCGGCGGAGATCGCCTGCCCTGCGAGCAACGCATCGGTGATCTCGATGCGGTAGATGCCCGTCACCGGCGGAATGAACGTGCCCACAAACGTGGCCCGGTCGCCGGGCCGCGCCACGGCACGATCCGTCGAAGCACGGAGCGTGATGTCGCTCGTGTCGTTGCCTGTGGCCTCTTCGCCCGCGCCCGGGCGGCGCGTCACGCGAAGTTGAAGGGTGGACCCGGCCGCTTCGGCCAGCGATTGATCCAGCAGTTCCACGCGCACCCGCACCGGTCCGCCCACCTCGGCCCGTTGCGGCGCCACCGTGAGCACCGCGGCCTTGCCGGAGCGTGCCACCGAATCTCGGCCCAGCAGGCGGATGAGTTGCAACCAGAAACGCTCCGGCCAGTCTTCGCCGCGCCCGTAGCGCCAGCGCCAGATCTCGTCGGTGGCCACGTACACGACACGCCCCGCGCCGTAACGCATCGTGAGCACGAGCGCCGACGCGTCGGCATCGGTGGCAGCAGGCGTCTGGGCGTGCCCGGTGGCGAGAACCTCCGCGGCGGGCTTGAGTTGGTCCGGGGCGATTCGCTGTGCCCCCCGCAGGCGCGACCAGCCCGACCCGCTCACCCCCACGCCCGTGGGCCACCAAGACCCGTCTTGCGGCGTGCGGAGCAGGCGCAGCACGCCCAGCCGATCGGCCAGAGGTGTCGGGCGCATCACCACGTCGCGGTCCCAGGTGCCCACCGCCTCGCCGCCGATGCCTCCACCCGTGTCCGTCGAGGAGATCGCCATCGGCAGCAGGTCGGCAAGTGGTGTGGACCGCCATGCTCCGGGCGTGGCGCTGTCTCCGCCGATCCACAAGAGGCCCGCACCGCCGGAAGCCACTCGGGCTCGCAGTTGGCGAAGTTGCTCAGGGCTGAACACTTCCGGTTGCACATCGCCGATCACGATCACGTCGAACGCGTCCCACTCGGGCGGCGAGTTGGGCAGCGCATCCATCGGCGTGTTGCCCTCCTGCAAATACCTGCGCCCCGGCGAGAGCAGCGTGGCCGTCGAGGCCACCGACTTCTCGCGCGTGAGGATCGCCTGCAAGTAGCGATACTCCCAGCGCGGGTACCCATCCAGATACAGCACGCGCAGGGGCCGGTCCACGATCTCCACCGAGATCGGCGTCTCGTTGTTGCCCGCCAGCAGGTCGCCACCGCCGGGCCCACCCGCGGCCCCGTCGGGCACAACCCGCACGGCCCACTTGGCGGCCGCGCCGCCCGCCCCCGCCGAGGGCGTGGCCGTGAGTGTCACCCGTTCCGATGCCTCCGGTCCGTCTGGCAGCACCACGCTGCGCTCGTCCAGCACATCACCGGTGCGCGTGTCAACAAGTTGCACCTTCACCGGCGCGTTCGAGCCCGACGATCCTGCCCGCTCGACGACCGCCTCGACGGGGATGACATCTGCCGCGAAAGCCACGCCCGGACCCGTCGCCGAACGCACCGACCAATCCGCCACCGGCTGGTCGGAACCCAAGGGCACCGCCACCACCGGCACACGCTCGGCCAGTAAGCGCCGCAGCAACGCCCGGGGAGGCTGGTCTGTCGCCCGCCCGTCCGAAAAAACGACCATGCCCGACACAGGCCTGCCCGCCGCACGCGCCAGGCCCTGTTCCAGCGCGGCCGCCAGATCAGTCCGTCGCCCGGTCGGCCCCGCGCCGTCAAGCGCGGGGAGGCCGGGCACCTCTGCCGAGGGCTTCAGGTCAAAGGTCCCGCTGTCAAAGCCCAACCAGAGCACGGTCCGGTCCTTGGCGAGTGCGCCCAGCGCGGCTTGATGAGCCGCAAGAGCCCCGCGAAGTTGCTCATCACGCGTGACGCGAGCGCCGGCGCCAACACCCGTGCCGGGCGCATCGGCGATGCGCATGGAGGCCGAGCGGTCCACCAGCGCAATCACCCAGTCCTGCTCCACCGATTCGTTCGCCCGCTCCAGGTGCGGCCCGCACGCCAGGAACGCCACCAGCACGATCAACAGCGCCCGGCTCGCGGCCAGCACCGAGCGGCCCCACAACGGCCCTTCGATCTTTCGATAGCACCACCACGCCGCGGCCAGCGCGGCGATGCCCAGCACCGCCCACTCCCACGGTCGCGGCGCGAACGAGAGCGCAAAGCGCACACCCTCCTGATCCGGATGGAGCGAGCGGAAGCCCAGCAGCCTGTCAATCCACTCAGGCACGCGCGGCTCCTGCGGTCTGGGCACGCGGTACGGAGGTTTCCGGTGTCGGCCCCATGCGGCGCGCGAGCCACAGTTCCACCAGCAACAGGGCCAGAACTGCGAGCATCCATTCCGGCCCGCTGGCCCGGCCTTCGGCGCGTGTGGCCAGGAGTGTCTCCAGCGCCACCACATCGGCCCCCGCGAACGTTGACGGGCGCGTGTCGTCGTCGTTGAGCCACGCCAGTTTGCCTGTGCCCAGCGACGACGAGAGCCACCCCACCAGCACGCCGGGGTCGCCCGAATCGAGCCTGCTGCCCGTGTGGTCGGCGTTCACCGCCAGAATGCCGCGCCGCGTGCCGCGCGTGTCCAGGGCTTCGAGCAGCCCGGCATGGCGCAAGGCGCTCGCCGTTTGCCCGGAGGCATCCAGCGTGATCGAAGCCAGTTCGGCGATGTCCGTGGGCGTGTCGCCGGGTTCAACTTCAATGGCCCGCAGCCGCACAGATTGGCCCGGGAGCGTGGCGCGAAACCCCGCCACCACCGCCGCGGCGGGCCGGGCGCGGCCCACACCCTGCCGCACCAGTTCGTGCAACAGCGGCACCATCAAGGGCTTCACGGGCAGATCGGTCCACGCCAGTTCGAGGGCGCTGGCGAAGTACACGACGGCCCCGTGGTGAGGCACGGTCCTGTCGGATTCTCGTGCCGCTTCGGGCCTGCCCGGCACGCCCGCCGGCGTGCCCGTCGCTGCAGACGCGCTGGGTGAGAGTGGTGCAAACCACAGCCACGGCGTGCCGTCCGCCAGCCAGAGGGCCGCGGTGCCGGTGCCGCCCGCCGAGACGAGCGGGAGCACGCGATCCACCGATACGGGCCGGGCAAGGTCCGCCAGTTCGCCACGCAGCGGTGCGAGCAGATCGAGTGTCGTCGTGGCACCCGCTGTGCCGCCCGGGGGCGCGGCGAGCAACCGCCCGCCCGCGCGATCGTCTCGCGGAATCGAGCGCGCCTCGCGAGCCACGGCCCACGGCAGGCCCAGCGCTCGCGTCATGGCATCCGGCCAAGTGTGCACAGTCTGGTCTGCGCTGGGCGAGATGATGAGAAGGCCGCCACCGCCCGGACCCGATCCGCCCGCATCGCCCTGTGCCCACTGCGCCAAGCGAGACCAATCGGCATCACCCAGGCGTGCGGGGTCGGCCACGAAGATCGTGTCCAGCCCCGCGAGCGATGCTGCGTCGAGGTTGCCCGGTTGAAGGTCGGCAAGTTCCAGCCCTGAATCTTCGTGGGGGCGCAGCGCGAGCGCCGCCCACTCCTCTGAGCGCATCGCTTCCGGCGATGCGGCACGCCCGGACCGCTGCCCCGAGGAGCCCAGCAGGCCAATGCGGAGCGTTTCGCGCAGTTCGATGGGCACCCGGGCCGTGTTGTCCGCCAGCAGCGCATCGTCATCAATCCGTGCGATCAGCGCGGCGCCGCCCGCCGTCCATGATGCGGGGAGCGCCAGGGCCAGCGTGGCCGTCGCTTCGCGTTGCCCGGGCGACCAGCGCACGGGGGCGGAGGCCGTGATCGGTGCCGCGGTGCGAGGTGGACCCGTCGTCGCGGCGACCTCGACCAGCCGCACAGACACGGTCGAACTGCCCGCCGCGGCAAGGCCGCCGCCGCTGCGCTCTAGGCGCGCCGACACCAGCGTGGAGCGGCCCGCCGATGCGGAAGACAGCACCGACTCCTGCGGCACCAGCGCCGTCAGAGCGATGTTGGCCGGCTCGGCCCCGCCGGCCGGTGAGACCGCCAGCAGACGCACACCCGTTGGCAGTTTCGGTAGCGCGGCGTTGGAGTCCGCGGACCCGGTCGTCAGGTCTGAAAGGATGATGGCGTGCGTGCGGTCGGGAGCATCCGCACGCGCATCTCGCTGGCGTGCATCGGCAATCGCCGCCGCGACTGCGCCCAAGCCTCCGGGAATGTCGGCCCGTGCGTCGGTGGTCAGAACCGTGTCCAGCAGGCCCGCGGCGGCGGCCAGGTTCGGTGATGAGGGGATCAGCAGCGGCTGCGCGGGCGCGCCGAGCAGCACGATGCCCACGCGGTCGCCATCGGGCAGCGCGGCGATGATGGCCTTGGCCCGCGCTGTGTGCCGCGCCAGGGCCGTCTGGCGGGCCGCGTCGGTCGCGCCCGCGGCGATGGAGTTGTCGATGAGCAGGTAGATTGTCCGGCCCCGCGACGATGGGCTCGCCCCGGCGATCGCCCCGACGATCGGCCGGCCGATGACCACGGCCAGCGCGGCAACCGCCAGGCAGCGCACCGCCAGCAGCAGCCACTTTTCCACCACCAGCCGCCGGCGCGTGCGGCGATAGGCCTCCATCACGAAGCGCATCGCCCCCCAGCGCACGGGCTTGCGCCGCCGCCGCATGAGCAGGTGGATGATGATCGGCAGCGCGACCGCGGCCAACCCCGCCCCGAGCAGCGCTGTGTGCAGGAACGTCATCGCTCCGTGCCTCCGTGCCTTTGTGCCTCCGTGCCTTCTTTCATCCGCTCTTGCTCCTGCGCAAGCGCGCGTTGCGATACGCCAGGAACGCCGAGAGCGGGGGGCCCAGCCAGTCGTGCGTGGAAACGGTCATGTAGTCAAACCCGAAGCCGCGGGCGATCTTCTCGATCGCCTCCAGGTGCGCGTTCAGCGCGGCCAGATACTCCGTGCGGATTGCACGCGGGTCCACCTTCAGTTCCGCCTCGCCCTCCAGCCCCACCATCGGGGCCTCATCGCGCAGGTTGAACGTGCGTTCGGCCTCGTCGAGCACTTCCACGATGATCGCGTCGTGCCCGCGGTGCTTCAGGCGCGCCAGCGCCCCGCGGACGCGTTCGGGCTCCTCGAACAGGTCCGACAGCAGCACCACCAGGCACTTGTTCGTCACCTTGGCCAGCACCTGGTCCACCACGCGGGCCAGGTCGGTGGGCCGGTCGATCGGGTGCGTGGAGAGCGCTCCCACGATCTGCCGCCACGTGCCCGGCGAACTTGATCGTTTGATCTGCGAGCGCACCTCGTCGGCAAAGACCACCAGCCCCACGCGGTCGCCCTGCCGCAGGGCCACATAGGAGAGTGCCGCGGCGGTGGCGGTGGCGTGGTCGAACTTGGTCCAGTTGCTCAGCCCGTGCGGGCCGACCTTGTTGCCCGCGCCGCTGGCATCCTCGAAGGAGCGCGAGCCGTACGCCATCGAGCCCGACGAATCGACCATCACCAAGAGGTCGAGGTTGGTCTCCTGCTGATACTGCTTGAGTTGCAGTTTGTCGGTGCGCCCGAAGACCTTCCAATCCAGGTGGCGGATGTCGTCACCGGCTACATATGGCCGGTGCTGCGCGAACTCGACGCTGTACCCCTGGTACGGCGAGCGGTGCGAGCCCGACATCACCCCTTCCACGATCATCTTGGCCCGCAGGTCCAGCGAGCCGAGGCGGGCCAGCGTCTGCGGGTGCAGATACAGCGACGCATCGGCCTCGGGGGGACGGGCGGGCGCGGCGGCGGGGAGACTCACACTTGGCGCGGGGTCGGGCATCGGCTGTAGGAGGTTATCGGTCATCCAGCGAGCGGGTTTCGCCCGCGCGGCTCGACTTGCCGGTCTTTCTACGATTGGGTGGAATGCCCGCATCCGCCTCCAGCCTGCCATCGCCCCTCGCCCTCAACGCGCTCGACTACGCCCGCGCCTGCAACGCGGCCGGTCTGCCCGGCATCGGCGGCCACCTTGCGCTTGACCGTTACTCCAAGTTCTACCGCGAGGGCTTGCGTACGGACCCATTGATCCCCGGGGGGTTGCTGCCCCCCGTCGGCCGCATCGCCACATCCGAGGGCCCCGAGGGCGCGGCCGTCAAGTTCACACTGGTGGTGTCGCGCCCCGCGTCCGGCAGAGATGGCGCGGCAATCGGCAATGGGCAATCGGCAATCGACGCGGCCTACCCGCCTCCTGCCTCATCCCGATTGCCCATTGCCTCCGCTCCCATCGAGATCGAATCCGTCCTCATCCCCATGATCGGCAAGAAGCGCACCCGCTCCTACACCCTGTGCGTCTCCTCGCAGGTCGGCTGCGCCATGGGCTGCACCTTCTGCCAGACCGCCCAGATGGGCCTGATCCGCTCGCTGAGTGCCGCGGAGATCGTCGCTCAGTGGTACACGGCGCGGCACATCATCGCGCGCCCCGACCCCGACGCACCAATCACCAACATCGTCTTCATGGGCATGGGTGAACCCATGGACAACCTCGACGAGGTCGTCCGCGCGATTGACATTCTTACCGACCGGCGCGGCCCCGCCGTTGCGATGCGAAAGATCACCGTTTCTACGGTCGGCCGCATCGACGGCATCGCACGCCTCGCGGAGCGCGTGCGTGTGCCCGGCTGGCACCGGTTGGGTCTGGCCGTTTCGCTCAACTCGCCCAACGACGCCACGCGTTCGGGCATCATGCCTATCAACCGCTCTACGCCCATGGCCGCGCTGCGAGAGGCGTTGTGCGCGTGGCCGCTGTACGCCGGCGCGCACTTGTGCATCGAGTACGTGCTCATCCCCGGCGTGACGGACAGCGAGGATGCCCCGGAGCAACTCGCCAGTTTCATGCTGGGGAGCGCGTACCCATCGGCTCCCCTCCCTTTGGGAGGGGCAGGGGGAGGGTCATGCATCCCGCCTTGCGTGCCTTCGTGCCTTGGAGCCTCCGTGCCTTCCGGCCTTCCCCTGTATCCCGGCCCACCGCTCCAGGCCCTCGTGAACGTGATCCCGTACAACCCGCGCGACAACTCCCCGTGGCCTGCGCCAACGGAGGAATCCGTCGAGGCGTTCGTCGCGAAACTCTCGTCGCTGGGCGTGTATGTGAAGCGCCGCCGGACGAAGGGGCGAGACACCATGGCCGCGTGCGGGCAACTGGGCAACCCGGAGATGCGCCGTCGCCGCGCCCCCGCCGCCGCGTAGCGCCGCTTACTTCTGGCCGATCTCACCTTGGCCTGCAAACCCCACGGTCGGCCGGCTCACACCCGTGTCGAAGAGGATTTCGGCGAAGCGCCCGGGCGTGATGTAGAGCAGTGTGCCGCTCAGTGTGTACGCACCCGCCGCGGTGCCTGCGGGCAGCACGGCGGGGAAGGTGATCGTGCGCGTGCCGCCCGGCGGCAGCGTGGCCTCGGGCGAGCGCACGCCCGAGAAGGGTGTGCCCGCCACGGCCACCGTGTAATCGAGCCGCCGCAGCGGCAGCGAGATGGCGTTGGGGTTGGTCGCCTCGATCACGAAGTTCACCACTGTGTGCTGGTCGGTGCTCTCCACGGCCGTCGCCGACTTCACCTCGATTGTGGGCGACTCGTACCCGCACCCGCCCGCCAGCAGAGCCGCGCAGGCTCCAAGTGTGAGCCGCGCGGCCGGGGTCCGCTGGTGCTGGAACGTGCACGGGTGGGCGGGGTTGAGCATGCGCACAGCGTAGCCAGAACGGGTCAGCGCCCGAACTGCACCCAATTGGGCACCTTGCCCTCGGCCACCGATCCGAGCGCCGGGGTGAGCAGGCCGATCTGGTCGGCGTAGGCCCACCACTGGAGCATCAGCCATGTCATGATGAGCACGCTCACCCACGCGGCGATCTCCGCGGAGCGCGTGTTCCTGGTCGAACACAGGATCAGGCAGGTGGTGCCCACCAGCATCATTTTCCACGCACCAAGGGCCCAGGAGCAGTTCAGGTCCATCACGGCGCGGGCCAGCGGGTTGCCCTCGATCATCCCCGCCGAATGCAGGTGCACGAGCGTGAGGTGCAGGTCGGCGATGCTCATCGCCAGGATCGCCACGGTGAGCATGACTACCCGCGACGAGCGACCGGCGAGCACACGCTCGGCGATCGGCCCCGCCAAAGGAATCTGCACGCCGGGTATCAAGGAGGACCTCCGGCACGTCGATTCGGCTTATTCGATGGCCTCCACAAGCAACCACCCCCATCTTCATTCCGTACACTCCCTTGGGGAGGTTCCTCTACGTTCTCGGACCCCTTGAAAAACCCGGTTGCTTCCCCCTTGCGGACGGCGCTCGTCGGCACCGCGCTGTGCCTCGCGCTGATCGTGGGCCCCGCACTCGCCCAGCCCGCGGGGGGCCTCGAGAACCCGGTCTTTGTCAACGAGTCTCTCGCGGCTGGCGAGGCCCTTGCCCGCGCCCGCGAGAACCTGGCCTCGGGCAACATCGATCAGGCGGTGCGGCTGGTGCAGCGCGTGCTCGATGATGATGCCGCGGGCGCGGGCGGCATTGTGCAATCCACCAGCGACGCGACGCTGTACGTGCCCATCCGCGAGGCCGTGCATCGGTTTCTGCTCGCGGACGCCGCCTTGCTGGAACGCTATCGCGCCTCGCAGGAGCGGCAGGCGAACGAGGACCTTCGCGCCGGACGGTTCGTGCTTGTGGAGCGCGGCCGCCTCTTGACGCGTGCGGGAGCGCTCGCCGCGCTGCGCGTGGCGGGCGAGCAGGTGGAGGCGTCGCAGTTCTGGGCCGCGTGGCACACGCTGCTGCAACTGGAGGCCCATCCCGACTGTGTCGCCGGAGGGCCCCCACAACCCGACGCCGCGCGGGCGGACAGTGCCACGGCCAACGCAGCGCGTCGCGCGGCGGAACTGGCCGTGCAGGTGGCACGGTACCTTGACTCCCCGGTGGTGAGCCGGCACGCCCTGGCGTGGGCGCAGCGAGCCGGGTTCAACCAGACCGAGGTGCACGCGGTGCGGGGCCCGCACGGTCCTGCCGTGGTCTCACCCTTGGGTGCGCAGGGAGAGGCCGCGCTCGACGGGTTGGTGTCGCGACCGGTGGCCAGCGTGCAGTTCGGGCGGCGAGACTCTTCCGAGGTGCTGCGGCCCGGCGCGCGCGCCAACAACCCCGAGTTTCTTCCGCCGTCGGGGCGCGATCTGCGCACGATGCCCGCCCTGAGCGGCGACACCGTGGTGCTCTCCTCGCCGCGCGGCATCTTCGCGTTTGATCGCCTCACCCTGATGCCACGCTGGCAGGTGGAGGCCGGCAGGCTGCTGGGGCTGGAGGGCGAGCCCGACGAGCCCGACGCGGGCCAAGGTCGCGGGCGCATGAACTTCCGCACGTGGGAGGACGTTGCGAGCGTGGCCGTGCGCGGCCCGTGGGTGGTGGCAACGGCCTCGGGCGACTCGCGTGATGAGGAGCAGGACCTTGTCGCCGCGATCGATGGCGCCAGCGGAAAAGTGCGATGGACCCGGTGGTCGGGGCAGATCGACCCGCAACTGGCGCGGGCACGCGTGCGCGGGCCCATTGCCCTGGAAGGTGACCTGGCCGTGGTCAGTTTCCGCAAGGAACTCAGGGAGCGTCGCCTGGGCGCGGCTCTGTACCTCGCGGGCATCAGTCTGGAGGACGGCTCCACACGCTGGACGAGTCTGGTCGGATCCATCGGCGCGCTCCCCTTCCAGCGTTCCTCGCCCGTCACCGACGGCGGGCTGATCGTCGACGGGGTCTATCTGCGGTCAGACCGGATGGGCCTGCTCGCGGCGTACATCGCGGGCACGGGCCGCCCGCTCTGGGTGCGGCGGTTCACCGGCGAGGCCGCCGATGCCGGCCAGAGCGCATCGAGTTGGCAGACGCAGATCCCCGTTATTCTCAACGGGCGGGCGATCGTGCTCACGCCGGACCGGCGTCAGGTGGTGGCCGTTGATCTGGTCGGGGGCGGCGTGTCCTGGCGCCTCGACGACCAGCGGTTGGGCACCCCCGCGTACCTGCTCGGTGCGGGCGAGACGCTCGCGCTCGTGGGTGAAGACGCCGTGGTGCTGCTCAACGCTGCCGACCCCCGCGCGGCCGCGCCGGTGGTCGCCACGTTTGACCCGCCGGGCATCCGCGGGCGTGTCGTGGTGGCGGGCCGTCGGCTCTTGGTGCCCCTCGCGGCCGGCGTTGCCGCGGTAGACCCGCGGCTGCCAGCGAGCGAGCGAGGCTCGGCCGCGCTCCCGGCGTTCACACCCATCGACGACAGCGGGAGCCTTGTGGCCGACGGCGGCCAGTTGCTGGTGGCCGACGACTCACGCCTGCACAATTATCTGTCGTGGGAGGCGGGCGACCGCCTGCTGACCGACCGTATCGAATCCAGCCCGCGCGATGCCTCCGCAGCGATCGCGCTGGCGGAGTTCGCGTACCGCGCGGGCCGCAACGAACGCGTGCTCTTCGCCGCGGACGCGGCCGTTGCCGCCATCCGCTCCGGAGCGCTCAGCGCGGCCGATCTGGCCGAGACGGTCGAGCCGGATCGTCGCCGCCTGTTGGCGGCGCTGCGCCGCATGATCGCGACGACGCTGCGGGATGCTTCTGGCGCGACGGAGGAGGCGGGCGGTCCCGAGGCCATCGGCGTGCTCCCCCCGGCGTTGCTCATGGGCGTGCTCGAGCGCTACGGCGCCATGGCCCGCACCAGCGAGGAGACCGTCGCCCATCGCCTGTACCTGGGGCGAGCCCACGAACGTGCCGCGCGGTTTGGCGATGCGGTGGCTGCCTACCAAGGGGTGCTCGCCTCGGCCGATCTCTCGGCGGCCATGTGGCAGGGTGAGCGGCTGGGTGTACGGGCCGATGCTCAGGCCACACGCCGCCTGGAGGCGCTCGTTGCCGCCCGGGGGCGCTCCGTGTACGCCGACGTCGAAAGAGAGTTCGCCGCCGCCCTGGGTGCGGTGCCGCCCGCCGCGGGCCCGGGCGAGATCGAGCAGTTGGCTCGGCGCTATCCCGTGGCCGTGGGCACGCCGGGCTTGTGGCTGCGCATCGCCCTGCTCTACAGCGCGTCGGAACGCCCGCGTGCCGCGGCCCGCGCGCTCGAGATCGGCCTGCAGACCGCCCAGCACATTCCCGATCCGCTGCCCGTGGTGGTGGGTGAGTTGGCCGGTGAACTCGTGATGAATCTGACGGGCCGCTCGCTGTTCGCGGCCGCCGCGGAGACGCTGAGCGAGGTCCAGGCCCGTTTCCCGGCGGTTCAACTCGCACGCACGGGCGGCGTGCCGATCGACACGCAAGCCCTTGCCGCCGAGTTGGGTCGCCAGGTGGCGCTGGCGCATCGCTGGCCGGGCGTTGGCGCCCCGCGGGCCGAGGGCGTGGAGGTGTTCGCGGGGTGGACGATCTTGGAACCGGCGATCCGCCCCATGCTCGGCGTCGCGCCCGCAGCGCTCATGATGCGCCACGATGACGGCCGCGTCATGCTTGTGGCCGCCAAGGAGCCCGACGCGCCGCTGACCGAGGTCTGGAGCGCCCAGCCGGAGGCGGAGGCGACGGAACTGGTCCGGCTGGACAACACCGCGGCCATGCTCTTCATGGACACACCCGCGGGCGGTGTGCTGCAACGCATCGAGACCGCCGCGGGCATCGTGGCGTGGCGCACGCGGCCGTTCAACACGCACTTCGAGGGTCCGCCGGGGGGCGGGGTCATCGCGCCGGGGGCCGCCGGCGGGGCCGTGCAGCCCGAGGGCGGCGCGGGCCGGCCCGTCGATCGCGTGCAGACACCCCTCGAGGGTGTGCGGCGAGCGACCGAACTGCTGGTGTGCACAGACGACCGCACCCTGGTGCTGGTGGAACGCACCGGGCGCGCCGGGGCCTTTGATGCCGACGCGGGCTCCACGCTCTGGGCGGCGGGCCTGCCGATCGCGCGGGTCTTTGATTGCGACGTGGCCGGGTCGACGCTGGCGATCGTGGGCGAACGCGACCTGCGCCGGGCGGATGGCTCCGTCTCCGCCACGGTCCCGGTGCTGCTGGTGGTGGATGCCCGCAGCGGGCGCGTGGTTCATGAGGTCGAGCCGCCCCCGGGTCAGGTTCGCTGGCTCCGGCTGAGCAACCGTGGCGATCTGGTGCTGGGCTGTGCCCTGGGCTTGTGCGCCATCGATGCCGAGACCGGCCAGGTGCTGTGGGTCAACACCGACCCCCTCGCCTCCGGCACCCTCCGGGCCTGGGCCCTCGGACAGAGTCTGCTCCTGGTCGCGTCGGATCGCACGCTTTGGAGCGTGTCGTTCACGAGCGGCGTCGCACGCCCGGTTTCCGCACGCGGCGAGGACGGCGCACGCCTCGAAACCTCGAGTGAGCCTCAGGCCTACGCCGTTGACAATGGGGGGCTGGCGCTCTGCTCACCCAAGGGCCTCTTCCTGATCGACCGCGACGGCAACATTGTGGGCGGTGATGCCCTCGCGGCCGACGACACGCTCGTGGGTCCGGTGCCCGGCGAGGGGATCGTGGCCACCATCGACTCCGGGCTCGCGTCGCGGGCGCCCGTCAACGAGATGGGTCTGGTGTACCCCCTGCACCTCATGGAGAGCGGTACCGGGCGGCTGCTCTCCAGCACGCCCCTCCTTCTGGGCGAGCCGCCAGCACGGTTGAGCCTGATGCCGGGCCGTATCGCGCTCACGGCCGGTCGCACCACGCTGGTGTATCGCGCGCCGCAGGCGCAGCCCTGACGGTGTGCGCCGCGGCCGCACGTCGCTCAGCACCCTACGCCCGGACGAACACGCCGCGCAGGTGCCGGCACCCGGATCGGCGCGGGTCCGGGCACTCCACCACGGCCGCGTCGCTGTTCATGGCGGTCAGGCCCGCCGCGTTCGTTGCCGCCAGCAACTCCTCGGCCGTGAGCGGGTACGGGGGTGAGACGAGATCGTCCAGCGAGGTCTGCTCGTCTCTGGCGCGGCAGGTGGCCAGCAGCACGCCCCGTGGGGCCATGAGCGCCTCCAAAGAACGGGCGGCTTGCGTGCGCAGCGCCGGCGGAATGGACTGGAGCGTGTACGCCTCGATCACCAGGTCAAAGCGCCGCACCAGGCGGGGGTGCGGGTTCAGCAGGTCGGCGGTGATGAACCGTTCGGCGTGGCCCGGGTGCCGACGCGCCGCCCAGCGCACCGCGGTCGGTGAGATGTCGAACCCCAGCACGTCGTAGCCGCGCTCGGCAAGTTCGATGAGGTCGTCTCCAAGCCCGCAGCCGACGACGACCGCGCGGCAACCCGGGCGCACCAGCACCGGGGCGTGCGCGTTCAGCCACTCCACCACGATCGGGCAGGCGTGGCAATCGGCCCAGGGCACACGCCCGGGGTCGCCGTTGGCGCTGCAGTAGATGGACTCGTAGAACTCCGCGGCGTGCTCGGCATCCGGGCCCGCGTTGAAGCGGGCGCAGTTGGAGGATGACGCCGCCGGGCCCGCCGGGCTCGGCCCCGCGGACATGTCGGTGTCATCAACTCTCAGGTTTGTGGACGAGAAGACGGGCTCGGTCGCCATCGCAACGCTCCTGTCGCGGAAGCAGAACCGCACACACGCCTCGTGATCGAGGTATAACGCACCCCGAGAGGCGCGTGCCACGAACATGCGAGGCCGCCTACAGACTACCCGATTTCACCCCTATGTGTGAGGGTTTTCCCTCGTGTATGCAAAAATAAGCATTCCAACCTATGGCCGGCGGACGCGTTCGCATTCGATTCGTATGGCGGCGAGCCACCCTTGCGGAGGTCGGGCCGCACCCTGCCGCTCCCGCTGCGAGCCCGGCGGGCCGACTTCACATGCACGGGTTCACCGCGAAGTACGCCGTGATAAAGTCGCCGAGTTGGTCGGGGTTGGGCTCGCCGCAGCCGGGAACGAAGTTGGCCTTGTAACCCCGGTCGTAGGGTGCCACGTTCGCCGGGCAGGGGATGGCGTAGCCGTCCGGTCCGGCCGGGTGCGGCACGGTGTAATAGTCCGTGATGAAGTCGCCCAGGTCGTCGGGGTTGAGGGAACCGTCTCGGTTGTAGTCTGTGAAGGGGCGCGCCAGCGCACGGATGACCGTGGCCGCGCCCGTGCCGGGCGTGATGGCCCCTTGCACGGCCACACGGCCGAGTTCGGGGTCGTACGTGAACGCGGCATCGATGCTGTTCACCTGCACGTTGCACACCGTGGAGTGTGACGCCACGCGCACGACCGTATCAAAGTTCGCCTCGTTGCCCGAGTTGTTGATGATCGTGTGGGTCGGCCCGTAGTAGCCGGATTCATCGATGATGATGTCCACGCTGTGGGAACGCTCCGGCGCGGCGGGGTCGTTGCCCAGCCGCACGTTGCGGAACGTCATGCTGGGCCACCCCGTGGGGAGTTTGGGCCTGATGCGCAGCGTGTTGGTCTGCGCATCGGGCCGGTAGTCCAGGAACATCATGAGCGCGTCAACGTAGAACGACATGCTCTCCCAGGCGTTGGGCCAGGCCGTCTGCAGGCGGAACTCGCTCTGACCCGGGTACATGAGCGCATCAAACGGCGCCATCTGCTCGGCACCGAAGCCCATGGGCCCGTTGAAATTCTTGGTCAGGTCGATGCGGTACTTGTGGTTGTCGATGTCGCCCTTGTCGGCGGTGAACTCGTTGCGCATGGCGTAGTAGCCGCCGTACCACAGGGTGCTGAGGAACCACGGGCTGTTCACCTTCTTGTTGTTCTGCGGGCCGTTCCAGTAGCCGTCGCCGTGGTAGCGGTCGAGCAGGTCGGTCCACCCGCTCTGGGCCACGCCCGGCGTGCTCGCAAAGTTCACCAGCGGCTTGGTCTGGCCGAAGCGGTCCTGGGCCACGCCGTTGATGCGGTTCACCAGCAGCGCAGCGCGGCTGTCGTTGGCGGGGATCACGTCAAACGGGTACGTCACGCCCAGATGGCTGATGTCGGTGTTCTCGCCGTTCCAGTCGATGCGGCCGTTCACGCCGCTCGTAAACGTGCTGTCCAGACTCTGCCAGCGGCCCAGGTCGCCGTTGTAGCCCAGGCGCAGGGCGACTTGATACAGGTCGCGCACGCCGCGCACGATGTTGGCGTTGGAGAAGAGGTGCACGTCGTTGGAATCTTCCCAGATGTTGTTGGAGAACATGAGGTTGACACCGCTCTGGAAGTTGAGTCGGGCGGGCTCGTTGATGCTCGTGCGCGTCATGGCGATGCCCGCGTCGAAACTCATCACGTAGTTGGTGATGAGCAAGGGCGTGTCGTTGGTGATGTCGTGGTGATACTTCACCAACCAGGGAACCACCGCGGTCTCGTCCACCTGCGCCGCGAACCACACCACGTGCCCGTCGGTCGTGTACTTCTGCTTCCAGAAGCCCTTGCGCGGGCCCACATCGCCCCAGTTCTCAAAGTCGCGATACGCCACATCGCGCAGCCAATCGAGCACACCCTTGGCTTCATCGAAGTGCCCGGTCCGGGCCAGCGTCACGCCCGCCCACGCCGCGTCCCGCGGCCACACGTAGTAGTACGCCCCGTTGTGATATCCCGCCACCACGCCGCCGCCCTTGCGGTCGATGTGCAGGGCCGTGCCGAGCAGGCCGCGCTTGAAGAGGTTGTCGTAGGAATCGTCCGGGAAGTCGATCGTGGTGCCTGTGGCCAGCCAGTTGGCCCAGTACGCCGCCGTGGCGTTCTGGAGGGCAAGGCCGGAGTTGCTCATGAACCAGTCGATGAGCGGAGCCTGGTGGAAGTTGTACGTGCCCGTCGCCGCGGCAAAGTTGTCGAAGCCGCCCGTGATCGCGAAGTTGAACTCCACCGGCACGCCGGGTTCCAGGGTCACCTGCTGGCCCACCCAGCCCTGACCCACATCGCCCGACGTGTCGCTCCAGAAATCGGCCGCAGGAATGCCCCCGGCCGCGCCGACCGCGGGCGACCGCTTCATCGTCGCGGCGAGGTACACCGACACGTTCTTGGGATAGTCGATGCCGTCGGAGCGGGGGTTGTACTCGCCGCGGCTCAGGGCGGAGCCGCCCGCGTTGTCGTAGGCGATGATGGTGCCGCGTGAGGCATCGGTGTACATGGAATCGAACCCATCGCCACCGTTGATGGCCGGGTCCATGTAGAGGTAGACGTTCACCGTCTTGGTGGAGGGTCCGTTGTTGGTGAGGACCAGGCGTTTGACGAGGATGCCGCGCAGGGGTGTGCCGCCGTTGGTGGGGTAGGTCACGCCGTCGGGGGCGAAGTCGGTCTGCTCGATGTGGAGGTTGTTGCCATTGCGGACAAGGTTCTGGGTGGTGCGAACGATGTTGGTGTCGCCCAACCACGATTGCGAGACGTTGGCGAAGTCTGTGCCGGTCTGGTTGCTGAGCCAACTGGTCACGCCGTCGGCACGCACGCCGATCATCATGGTGTTGAGGTGCATCTGGCCGCGCCCGGATGTGCCGGGCGGGAAGGTGTCGATGCCGTCGGCATACCCCTCGTTCTTGGTGCCCACGCCGAAGGCGCCGCCGGCGCCGGGGTAGTAGAGGTCCCACCACGAGCCGTTCTGGTCGTACATCGCGTTGATGTACCCGTTCCCTGCCATGGCCTCTTCTTTCCAGAAGTGGACGGGCGGGTACCCCACGCCCTCGCTGCCCACAAAGGCCGAGCCCTGGCCGGGCCACGCGAGTTTGTTGGCGAACGAGATTGCGGGGGCACCGTTGGATGTGCTCGCGCCGTCGTTGAAGAACTGGCTCGCTGCGCCCTGCGCATCGTTCCACCGGCTCATCTTGTAGCGGATGTTCTGGGCGTAGCCGCGCGTGCTGGCTGGCAACGTGGCCACCCACCAGTCACGCACGCCAGGGTTGGTGTTGAAGTCATTGGCGACGAACGACACTTGCCCACCCGCGCTCGTGAGTGCCTGCGTGCTGCCCGACCCCACACCCAGCGAGCCCTGCGGCTCGCTCCCGTCCTTGGTGTAGTACAGGGCGACACGGTCGTAGCCGAACTGGCAGCACACCTTGAAGTAGATGCGCACGCTCTCACCCTCGCGCGGCAGCGCGGGGAATCGCTCCGTCGTCGCACCCGCGAAGGGGTTGGCGGGGCTCACGCCGCCGCCGGGCAGGCCACCCGCGGGGTTGTGCGTGATCGTCGGTGTCTGGGCAACGGCCGAGAGACAGAACGCGACGGCGGCGGTCGCCGCGACAAGTGTGTTCAAACGCATCGGGATGGTCCTCGCTACACACCAGCCGCCGCGTGGGTGGGCCGGTAGGCCCCACGCCAAAGGAAAAGCCTCTTGGACGGGCTGGAAATCGGCTCAATTATGACTCCGGACGCGGAACGGTCCAGCGTCTATGGCCAGAATCTCAGCAGAAACCCTCGCCCAGCGCGGTTTCCGGGGCCATCCCATCGCCATCCGTACGCTTGACAGGGCGGTTGAAACGGCGGGGTTACCCGGGCCGAATGCGGAACCACCCGCCCGCCCCTCGGAAGAATTGGGTGCTGCTGTGCCTGTGGCGGGCGGTGTGGCCGGTGGTGCGAGTGCCTTGTCAAGGAGTTCCCAGTGACGATTTGTAGCGTGTGGCCTTTGGCCGTGGTTTGTGGTGTGTGCGCGCTGGGTGATGCCCCGAGCGCGGCGCAGGCCACGGGGGTGCAGGCGGGCAGCGAGGGCGCGATGCCGCTGGTCGAGGCGATCCGCCTGTTCACCACGATCAACGTGAGGATGTCGCCCGAGCAGAGCGCCGCGGCTGAGCGGGCAATCACCAGCGCCGAGGCGACGCATGGCACGGAGGCATCCTGGCAGTTTGCCCGCGCCATGGTGCTGCGCCGTGCCGGCGACGGCAAGGCCGCGCGCGAGATGATGGACCGCGTTGTCAAGGCCGAGCCAGCGGTGGCCGACCATCAGTTCTGGCTGGGCACGCTCTGCTTTGAAACGATCAATGATGCCGGCTTGTTCGAGAAGATGGGCCAGTCCAACAAGGGCAAGGCCGCGTTCGAGAAGGCCCTGCAACTGGACCCGGCCCATGTCCCGGCACGCTTCGCCCTCTTCCAGTTCTACGCGAACGCGCCGGGCATCGCCGGTGGCAGCACGGCCAAGGCCAAGGCGCTCGCGGAGGAGTTGCTCGCGTTGCCCGAGGGCAAGGGCGAGTTCAACGGGCACTTGTGCCTGGCCCAACTCGCGGCCAAGGAGGAATCGTGGGACGAGATGGCACGCCAGTACGCCCTGGCCGAGGCACTTCCTCCCGCGGGCGAGGGCACCGGCCCGCTGGTGGCGATCCGCGGCCACGCACGCACGCTCCTGAGCATCAAGAAGGACCCCGCCGCGGCCCTAGTGCAGGTCGAGCGCGGCGTGCCCCTTGCCGACAGCACCGAGGCTCAACTCTGGTTCATCAAGGGTCAGGCCCACCAGCAACTCAAGCAGATGGATGCCGCGGCTGAGGCGTTTGTGAAGGCGGTGGACGTCAACCCCGCGAGCGCGCCCAGTTCGCTCTTCGGGCTGGCGGAGTGCCTGGAGGCGACGGGGAAGTTCAAGGACGCGGCGGAGCGCTACGCCCAGTTTGCGAAACTGTTCCCCAAGGATGAGCGGGCGGGGCAGGCGGGGGACGGGGTGAAGAGGTGCGAAAAGAAGGTGCCGAGCCGCTAGCACCGCGGTGGAGCGAGTGGCGGGCGGCCCCGGGTTGAACCCGCACGTCGACGCTGAAAAGCCAAACAAAGCCTTGACACACGGGCGGTTGTCGTGCATACTGTCTGCTGGCACGGATGCCCACGAGTGTGGCGCACGGTGGCGCATGAGTCGATACTCACCGGCGAGGTGTTGGTACTCGTCAGCGATCTTGGAGGCAACCGATGCAATCCGATGAAGCATCGCCCACGCTGAACTGGAAGGCGTTCTGCGTCTATCGTGCGAAGCGCAGGCAGCACGATGGCGGCACGCCGTGGATCGCGGTCTTGGCCGGGGAGGTGGTCGGGCAGTTCCTCAGCAAAGACGCTGCCGAGGACGCGCTGTTCGATCTGCGGCCGAATCTGCGCGACTGCGCCGTGTATCACTGGAGCGAGGAGCCCGCCGAAGTCGTGCTCTGCTACACGACGGTGGGCTGACCGCCGGTTCGGGCGTTGACGGGAGAAGCGATGCCCGTGTCGGTGATCCACGCGATCTGCACGTATCAGGATATTGATGCACCGGGCACGCTCACGGGCCGACGGCGCGTGCTCGAGAGGGCAACGCTGTGCGCTCGGTTGGTCCACCCGATCACCGGCTTCAAGCACCCGCAGCGGTTCACTGCCACGATCGACACGGGCGCGACACGGACCATCATCCCTTACTCAGCGCTGGCGGACTTTCGGGAGCGTTCGCCCGCGGCGTTGGTTGAGGGACTGCCGGGCCAGTTCACCTTGGCCGATGGCTCCCGGGTGCCCAACGTGCCGGCCGTGGAGGTGGCCTTTGAGTTCGAGGGGTATGCCACCGGCGACATGCACACAGGTCCGGGGCACAAGCACGCCGAACCCGTGCCCATGCACGGGCGGCGGCCCGACGGCACCCGGCGATCCTTCCGCTGCTACGCCCTCGAACACCCTGAGGTCCATCGCAACCAGCACGAGGAGCCGATCCGCTTCAATCGGGTCATCATCGGGCTGGATCTTCTCAGCACATGGGATGTGCGTTTGAACGGGCCGGCGGGCGTGTTCACCATCGCGATCGATCCTGATCTGGTGTGACGGAGCGTGTTGCCGCCAGCCGCGGTGCCGGGGAATGCGTGGGTGCCGCAGAACGGCGTGGTTTAGAGGTTCGGCCCGCGTCTTCGCTCCCTTCGCGCCATCATCAGCGCCCCCGCCGCGATGAGCGCGGCTGGTCCGGGGGCAGGAATGCTCGCGAACGGGCTGTCGTCATCGGGGCCCCCGCCGGGCGGGAACGGGTTGCCGCCTCCCCCTCCGCCACCACCACCGCCCCCCCCTCCCCCTCCGCCCCCCCCGCGCGGGTTGCCGTAAAGGTTCTCGGCGCTGAAGCCGGGTGCGCCGACACCGCTGGACCCGAAGTCGGCGACGGTGGCCGGGCCCATCACATCGGCCTGCAACTCGTCGGTGCTGGGTGGCGTGGTGTACGTAAACACATGAAGGTTGTCGATACCCCAGCGGTGGCTTCCTGCGCGCAGGCCCGCACCCTTGAAGCGGATGCGGGCGACGGGTCCGGAGTGCTTGGCCGTGACGATGAGGCGGTAGGTGCTGTCGCTCTCGCCCCGGGCGCTGTAGCCCAGCGAGTTGGTCGTGAACGAGCCGCGCGTGGCCTCGTGGGTGCGGCCGCCGAAGGTGTCCGGGTAACTCTGCAGCACGCTCCCCTCCGAACTTCCCGGCGAGTCGCCGCGGATGTTGGAGAAACTCGAGTCGAGCGTCGGGTCGTTCTCATCCACACGCAGGGACCACGTTTGCTGGCTCTCGGTGCCGGACGCGGCGGTGTCGCCCCAGGGGCCGATCACGAGCAGATCCAGCGCGAGCACCAGGTGGGTGTGCTCGGTGAGGTTGGTGATGACGAGTTCGGTCTCTTCGTTGTCAAAGGGGCCGAGGAACGATTCGCCGCCGGGCGATGTGCCCAGGCGCGGGTCGGACCAGCCCTCAGCGGGGAAGGAATCGAAGTTGTTGGAGTATGCGCCACCCTTGCCCTCGCTGGCGAGGAGCGCGGGTGCGACAGAGACGGTCGCGCACAGGCCCGCCGCGGCGGCGAGCCACGCGGAACGGCTGCCCGTGGATGGACGATGTGAAGTTCTTCTGCGAGCCATGAGGGGCCCTCCTTGCTCTGTTGACATCCCCTACCAAACCTCGTGGCACAGGCTTTCAGCCTGTGTCCTACCCGATCTCCCGACACGCACATGCCGCGTTCCACGAGGTGTGGAGGCACAGCCTGAAAGGCTGTGCCTCGAGGGCTCGTAGCCGCGCACCCGACCCGCACGGAATGTGCGATTCAGGGCGGTGCCGTGCCAGTGCCGGAACGAAGATGGGCGAGCCGCGTTGGGAAGACGTGCGGGTTGTGCGGGTGGGGAACGGCGGTTCCGAGAACCGCGGCCCCCTACGGTCGGATGGCTCAGGCCCAGCTTGGAGCAAGAGTCCGTAGCACGGTTCACCCAGACTTAGCGGCCGCAGTACGTCGGGCTGGCCAGGAGAAATGCGAATGCGACGATCCGCCTACAACATCTTCTGCCTTGAAGGAGACTGGTACGGCGACCTCAAGAATCCGTCCACTGTGCGGCCCGTCTTTGACCTACTCAGGCAGGTGTACCCAAACGTCAACTACATTTACCGGAGCATCGGGACCCCGGCCGAGTTCAAGCACTTCTTGGGCGTTTGGAAGCAGAGGCGGTTTGCGGACTATCCAATTCTCTACTTGGCGTTCCACGGGAGTCCTGGCAAGGTGCATGTAGGAGACCAGCGAAGAAGGGAGGGCGTCTTGTCGCTAGACGAGATTTCCAGAATTCTTGGCAGCCACTGCAAGGGGCGATTGATCCACTTTGGCGCATGCAGCGTGCTTGCCGGCGACCGGAGACACCTCACGCGATTCCTAGCAAGCACGGGAGCGCTGGCCATATCCGGCTACAGGACGGATATCGGGTGGATGCACTCGGCCGCGTTTGAGGTGTTTCTGCTCATGGCCATGCAGATGCAGAAGCCGACACGGAGTGGTGCGGCGGCGGTCGAGCGCCGTGTGCATGAAATGGCTGGCAAACAGGCACGCGAACTGACATTCCGAATGGAAGTGGCGCAGTAGTCCCAACCGCGCATCGGGCCACGGGTACACGTCAGCCTCGCGTGGCCTCAAGACCGCGCTTGCTCACGGCGCAGTAGATCACTCCGACGGTGCTAGCCCGCTCGCCCGCAGCCATGCCCGCGCGTCGGCCTTGGCCTCGTAGAGTGATTCGGTGTCATCGCTCAGCAGAACCCGTAGCCGTCCGATGCGTTTTCGGCTGCGTTGTCGGATCGCGCAATCGAACTCGAGGTACCACCGGTCATTGAACCCGTAGTCGCAGCCCTCGTACACGACGGCGTTGCAGGCAGCCCACCCCGTGACGGGATAATGGGCAAGGAACTCGCCCTCAGCTTCCAAGACGCGCTCCCGCTCTAGGCGTTCTCTTTTCCAGAGTGCATTCAGTGATGTGGCATGTGCGCGGCGTGTCATCGACGTCTCATTGCTGGGGCTGCGTCGAACTTCGTTTCGACGAGGTCCGCGAACTGCTTCCATGACATCTGGATGGCGTGCTTCGCACCCTTGGGGAACCAATCGACGCGACCCTTGCTGACTTGCAGCCTTCCTAGGCGCACTCCGGCACGGTCTACGTCAAAGCAGACGTCGTCGTTCATCAGGACGGCGGTTGGCGTCTTGTACGTCACGTTGTGTTCAGCCAAGGCGTACTCCTTATCGGGGGGACTATTCGCGAAGGGGTCATGACTAGGTTCTGTCTGACGGATGGTTTGTTCGGCGCATGTTTGGCGCGGGGTCGGCGGTGTGGAAGGTGGCGCTTTGGTTGAGGAGCGGTCAGCATGCGGCTTCCGGCAAGGAGGCCAGCGATGCGAC
>JBJXEW010000018.1:0-38153 GCA_046156035.1 Phycisphaerales bacterium
ATACGACACATCGGGGCCGTCGTGGTGCATCCCGGTTCTCTGGGCCTCACGGACATGAGCGTCGCGGAATCCACGGATGCCCTTGGTGGACGGAATGCGGAGGCGCTGTACGCGACCATGGAGCGTGGCGATGCGGTCGCCGCCCGCGCGATCATCCAGTCCATGTACCTCAACGGGACATCGGTTGCGCAGATCTGTGATGGTCCGATCCGCGAGTGCATGGCGCGCGTGGGGCAACTCTGGCTGCACCAGGAGTGGGGGATCGCGGTCGAGCATCGGGCGACCGACCTCTGCTTGCAGGCTCTGAGCAACTTGCGGTGGATGCTCCCTCAGCCCGCTCATGATGCCCCGGTGGCCTTGGGTGGTGCCTGCGACGGAGACCCGTACATCCTGCCCTCACTCATGGCCGCCGTGGTTGCGTGTGAGTGCGGCTTTCGAGACGTGAACCTCGGGGCCACCACGCCCATCTCTGTGCTGATGGGCGCGAGCGCGCAGTACGAGGCGAAACTCGTCTGGATCGCCGTGTCGGTCGCGCAGAACCCTAAGGACCTGCGCGACCAGATCGGGAGGGCGGCCACGATCCTCCACGCCCGCGGCGTGCCGCTGGCCGTTGGCGGGCGAGGCCTGAACGACCTGGGCGCTCTGCAGGCGCTCGGCCTGATGCCGGTGGCCTCCATGACGGAGTTTGCCGCGTACGCACGCGGCCTCAAGGCTGCGCTCGTCGCACGACCGCCGGGGTGACTGCCGAAGATCGTCCGAGAACGACGGCGACGCAGACGTTGTGCCCGTGGACCCTCCCACGCCGAAGACCCCGCAAGATTGAACGTCCGCAAGGCCGGGTGTGCGTGGCTGCGCTCGCGGCATGGGCCAGCGACGCCGATCTCCACGGCACGGGGCTCCGGCCTCCGGCACTATGAACAACATCAGAATACTCATCGTGGACGACGAACCCGCCATCAGCGCGGTGATCGCTCTCAAATTGCGCCACGCAGGCTACACCCCGGTGTGTGCCCAGGACGCCGAAGAGGCCGTGCGCGAGGTGCGCCGCCAGACCTTCGCCCTCGCGATCATCGATCTGCACCTGCCGCGCGTCTCCGGATTGCAACTCTGCGGGCGGTTGCTGGCAGAAAAGCGAGGCCTGCGGGTGCCGGTACTGGTCATCACGGGTGCCGCCGCGGCGGCCCCGGAGGTGATGACGTTCAGCAACATTCGTGGCATCATCGCCAAGCCCTTCAGCCCCAGAGACCTGATCGATCGGGTGCGGGCGGTGATCGGCGAGGTTCCCGTCGATGCGGACGCTTAGAATCGCGGCGTGAGAATCGCCCCTGAAGGCTGGCCCGTCCTCCTGATCATGCTCGCCGCGCTTGCGCTCGCTTCGGCGGTGGCGTGGTGGCTGTCGTTTCCGGCCGGGGTTGCGGCCCTCGCCGCCTCGGGTGTTCTGTTCGCGTGGGGACTTTGGTTCTTTCGAGATCCTCTGCGCACGCCGCCCGCGGGCCCGCACCTGGTGCTCAGCCCCGCCGACGGGCGCGTGATCAAGATCGACGCGGCACCGCTGCCGGTGGAACTGCGCGATGCGGCGCTCGCGCTGGGCGTGCAGGGCGACCTGCCCCGTGTGAGCATCTTTCTCAACCTGTTCAACGTACACGTGAACCGCACGCCCGCGGCCGGCCGGATCGTGAAAGCGGCGTATGTGCCGGGGAAGTTCTTCAACGCCTCGCTCGACAAGGCGAGCGTGCACAATGAACGTTCGGGCGCGTTGCTCGTGGATGCGCACGGGCGGATGATCGGCTTTGTGCAGATCGCGGGGCTGGTGGCGCGGCGCATTGTGAACCATCTGCGCGAGGGCCAGCAGGTGGGGGCGGGTGAGCGTTTCGGCCTGATCCGCTTCGGGTCGCGTGCAGAGGTCTACCTGCCACCGGGTTCAACGATCAGTGTTCGGGTAGGCGAGTTCGTGGTCGCGGGCGAGTCCGTGCTCGGGCACCTGGCGCCCGTCGGCGGGGTGCCCGCGGGCGCGGCGCTGGCCGGCGAGTGTGCGGCCCACCCCGTGGGCGCAGCCTCGGGCGGCGGAGGGGTTGCTTCATGAAGCGCCGCAGCATCGGTCACACCAACGTCCCGCTCCGGAAGTTGATCCCCAACATGATCACCACGGCGGCGCTGTGCAGCGGCGTGGCCGCGCTGCACTTTGCCAGCCGGCCGGACCCGGACTTTGCCCGCGCTGTTGGCGCGGTGGGGATGGCCGCGCTGCTGGACGCGCTGGACGGACGCGCGGCACGCTTGCTGAAGGCGACCAGCCGGTTCGGCGAGACGTTCGATTCGCTCAGCGACTTCGTGTGCTTTGGCGTGGCGCCGGCGTTTCTGATTTACCGCTTCTGTCAGCGAGATCAATCGCTGCTGGGCTTCAACCTTGAGGGGCTGGTGTTCCTGGCGGTGGTGCTCTTTGCGCTGTGCAGTGCCGTGCGCCTGGCGCGGTTCACGGCGACTCAGCGGAAGAAGAAGCCCGGGGCCAAGCCCTCGCGGTTCTTCACGGGCATGCCCACGCCCGCCGCTGCGGGTGCGGCGCTCATCCCGCCGATGCTGCTGCTCTCGGACATCGCGGTCCGCCTGCCCACGGTGATGGTGATCGGGCACACGCTGCTCATCGCGGCGCTCATGGTGAGCCGCATGCCGATGTACTCGTTCAAGCGCCTCCGGATCGCGCGCGTGTGGGTGATGCCGATGATGCTCGCCATCGGCGCGGTCGTGGTTGCGGCAACGCGGGATGCGTGGCTGACCGCCGCGTGCATCTGCGCGGCGTACCTGCTGTCTCTGCCATTCAGCCTGCGCGGCTACCAGAGGGATGCGGCGAAGGAGGCCTCCGAGGCGCTGCTCGTCGCGCCCGCGGCGGGCGAAGCCGCACCCGGCTCACCGGCACGCTGACGTCACTTCGCGCTGGCCGCGTACAGGTCGCCAACCGCCTTCCAGTTCACGACGTTCATGAACGCGCTGACGTAGTCGCCCCGCTTGGAACGGTACTTCAGGTAGTACGCGTGCTCCCACACGTCGCAACCCAGCAGCGGTGTGAAGCACGCCCCGAACATGTTCTGCTGCTTCTCGCCCTGGGTGATCATGAGCGTCTTGCTCGCGGGCGCGAACACCAGCCAGCCCCAGCCGGAGCCTTCAACGCTCACGCACGCGCCCTTGAACTGATCCGCGAATTTCGCGAACGAGCCGAAACTCGCGTCGATGGCCTTGGCCAGATCGCCCGTGGGCTGCCCACCCCCGCCGGCCTTCGGGCTGGCCATGGTGAGCCACAGCAGGGCGTGGTTGAAGTGGCCCGAGCCGTGGAAGGCCAGTTCGCGCGTCCAGTGCTTTGTGAGCGCGGCATCGCCCTTGCCCTCACGGATGTCGGCGAGTTTGGCGAGGGCGGTGTTGAGGCCCTTGACGTACGCCGCGTGGTGCTGGCCGTGATGGATGCCCATGGTCTCGGCGTCGATGTGCGGTTCGAGCGCGTCGAGTGCGTAGGGCAGGGGTGGGAGGATGAACTCGCGCTTGGCCTCGTCCCAGCCCCAGGGGTCGGGCTTGGCGGCGCCCGCAGCGGCGGGCGGTTGTGCCGCGGCGGCGGTGGTGAAGGCGTCGAGCGCGAAGGTGCCCAGGCCCAAGGCGCCCAGCGCGGCAAGCACATCGCGGCGGGGAAGAGAAACGGTGGGGGGGGATTGATCCACGAGCGTGCTCCTCGGTTTCGGGCTGACCACCTGAGCATAGGGCGCGGCGGCGGTTGCGCTGCACCATGCGGGTGCCACGTGCCCACCCCTCGCGTGCTCAGTCGCTTTGGCGACCTTCGATGGCGGCGACGAGGCACGCCGCGGCGAGGATGAGGAGGTCGTCGATGTCCGGGTCTTCCGCGTGGATGGCCACGCCGAGGCGATAGACGAACGGATTGAAGTGCTGGCGCAACGTGGCGAGGTGACGGCCGTCGGCGTGGGTCATCTGGAAGGTTTGCGGGCTCAGCCACGCAACGCCATCGGCGAGGCGCCGGAAGATCGCCATGGCCCCGGAATCCTCCCGAAGCACTGCCAGCGGCTCACCGCCGGCCCCGCACACCTCCCACTCGTCGCGCAGGAGCGACTTGAGCCCCTTGCGGCGGAGCGAACCCAGCGGCTGTCCGTCGGGCAGCGAAGCGGTGTAGGTGGCCGCGAAGTCGAGTACCTGTTGCGTGCCGATGCGGAAGAACTCCGTGGCCTTGGAATCGTCCGTGTACACGCGCAGGTCTTCACGCAGACGGAAGGCCTTCTGCTCGCAGAAGGCCACCACCTTGCCCGCGGGATCGTGAACATGAAAGCCCGCCCCGAAGAGGCGGAAGACCTTGCGACGGATGGTGTAGCGCTCGGTGGCCGGCTCGGGCATGGGCTGAGTCTAACAAAGCCGCGCGGGATGCAGGCGGGGCGAGACCGTCACTCAGACCTGCTCACCCACGGCGAATCGGGCGAAGGCCACGATGGTGGCGCTGCCGATCAGGTCTTTGATGCGCTTGGTCGCGTCCATCACGTACGGCTGCTCGAGCAGGGCGACCTCCTCGAAGAACTTGCGCATGCCGCCCTCGACCATCTTCTCGGCGATCTCTTTGGGCTTGCCGGATTCGATGGCCTGGTCGATGCGGAAGGCGCGTTCCTTCTCGACGATCTGCTTGGGGATATCGCTGGCCGAGACGCCCTTGGGCGTGGGCGTGGCCGCGACGATGTGCATGCCGATCTGCTTGAGTACTTCGGGCGTGATCGTGCCTTCGGCGTGGATCAGAGCGCCCGTCTTGCCGTCATGGTGAACGTACGCACCGAAGACGGCGTGCGGACCGCCGTTCATCTTCACGCCGCGTGCGTAGGAGCAGTTCTCGCCGGTGGTGATGCGGATCTGGTCGATCGCGGCGGTCATCTCGCCGGTGCAGGGCACCGTGCCCACGGGCTGCTCGGCGGCGAAGTTGGCAACCTTATCGACCATGGCGCGGAAGTGCTCGTTGATGGCGGTGAAGTCGGTCTCGGCCCGCACTTCCACGATCGATGCGTGCGGCGTGCTGCCGCCCGCATCGGGCCCGTGGATGGCCACGGCGACCCGGCCCGCGCCCGCGGCACGGTCGGTGCGGGCATCCATTTTGCCTTTGAGCTTCTTGCGGAGATAGTCCTCGGCCTTGCCGAAGTCGCCGCCGACCTCCTGCAGGGCCTTCTTGCACTCCATCATGGAGAGGCCCGTCTGGTTGCGGAGTTTCATCACGACGGCTGCGGGGATGTCCATGGAGGGGTTCCAAATCACCAAATGGCCAAATAATCAAATGGCCAAATCAGAAAGTTGTGCGCATGCGAATGACTGACAGGATCGGGTTCATTTGGCCACTTGAGCAAGGCTCAGGCCTTGGTGCCGGCAGCGGCGGGCTCGGCGGCCGCGTCCGGGGCCGGCGCAGCACCGGGGTCCTCGGAGCGGTACTGGGCGCGGCGCGAGCGGCGCGGGCCGGAGTCTTCGCCAGCGGGGCCACCCGGCGCGGCGTTGCCGCCCTCGGCTTTGGCGGCGCGGGTGTTCTTGCCGTCGGCGATGGCCAGGCAGAGTTCGCGGATGATCACGTCGATGGAGCGCATCGAGTCGTCGTTGCCGGGAATGGGAATGTCGGCGAGTTCGGGGTCGCCGTCGGTGTCGATCAGGCAGACCGTGGGGATGCCGAGTTTGCGGGCCTCGTTGAGGGCGTTGAGTTCCTTGCGCACGTCAATGACGACGACGCAGCCCGGCAGTTTTTCCATGTGCCGGATGCCCTCGAGGTTGCGCTTGATCTTGCTCTGCTCACGCCGCAACTGGCTCTCCATCTTCTTGGAGTAACTGGCGTAGTTGTCCTTGGCTTCCACGGCGTCGAGTTCGTCCAGACGCTTGAGGCGCGAACGGATGGTGCGGAAGTTGGTGAGCGTGCCGCCCAGCCAGCGCTCGATGCAGTAGTGCATCTTGACGTCGCCCACACGCTGCTGGAGCACGGCCCGTGCCTGGCGCTTGGTGCCGACGAAGCAGACGTCCTTACCGTCGGCGACCACGCGGGTGATGAACTTCTTGGCGAGCAGGAGGCCCTTGACGGTCTCCTTGATGTCGATGATGTGGATGCCGTTCTTCTTGCCCCAGATGAAGGGCGCCATCTTCGGGTTCCAGTTGCTGGCGCGCTGGCCGAAGTGGATGCCCGCTTCGATCAAATCCTGAACGAGCGTGTTGGGCTGGGCGGGGGTTGGAACGGGCATGGCGGAAACCTTTCGTCAGCGACACCGGCGAGCGTCGATTCGCTCTCGGCACTGAGGCTCGGCACGATGGGCGAAGCCCGTACGTGCGCCTGGCAGCGCGAGGCGACGATCGCAGAAGGGCGCTTGGGGGATGGGCCTGCCCGCCGCGCCGAGCAGCGGCAAGCCCAAGGGGTCGGGAACTGGGTTTGCCCACGGCGACAAGCCGCGAGAGAACCACCCACCGGCGAATGTCGGCAGGACGAGCGATTATAGGGTGGCGTGAGGGGGAAGCAAGGGCCGTCCTTCATGAAGCCTTCATGCCCATGCTTTCGACAGGTTGTCCACGGGCGGTTGTGCGCGCCAGACACCCTGCCGGAACACGAACTCGCGGCAAGTGCGGCACCGCGGCTACTTGCCCTTGAACATCCGGAACAGCCTGGTGAGCGGGTCGTAGAACTCGTCCACCACGCGTTCCTTCAGGGGGATGATGGCATTGTCGGTGATAGTGATGTGCTCTGGGCAGACCTTGGTACAGCACTTGGTGATGTTGCAGTAGCCGATGCCATGCTCGTTCTTGAGGTCCGCCACACGGTCCTCAACGTCCAGTGGGTGCATCTCGAGTGCCGCGGCGTAGACCAGGAACCGCGGCCCGATGAACTCATCGTGCTTGTGGTGGTCGCGGAGCACATGGCAGACGTCCTGGCACAGGAAGCACTCGATGCACTTGCGGAACTCCTGCACCCGCTCCACATCCTCCTGCTGCATGCGCCAGGAGCCGTCGGGGGCATCCGGCCGGCGTGGCCGGAAGGGTTTGATCTTCGTCTTGACTGTGAAGTTCCACGACACGTCCGTCACCAAATCTCGCACGCGCGGGAAGGCCTGCATCGGCTCGATGGTGACGGGCTTGCTCGTGTCGATCTGGTCCATGCGCGTCATGCACATGAGACGCGGCTGGCCGTTGATCTCCGCCGAGCACGAGCCGCACTTGCCGGCCTTGCAGTTCCAGCGACAGGCCAGGTCCGGGGCGGACTCGGCCTGGATCTGGTGGACGGCATCAAGCACGACCATGCCCTCGCCAACCTCGGTGGTGTAGTCCTTGAAGTCGCCGGTGGTGGCATCGCCACGGAAGATTCTGAATGTGCCTTGGGGCATGGGTGAGTCCTTGATCCCGAGTCCTGAGTCCTTGGAGCCGCGTCCGAGTCTGCGTGAACCGCATCGTGTCAGGGCTTTGGGCTACTTGTTCTCTTCGATCACTTGCTTCAGATCCTCGCGCATCGGCACCACCGGCTGCCGGACCACCTGCATGGCCCCGTCGCCGCCCTTGCGAACCACGATGTTGAACGTCGAGCACTCGTCGCTCTTGGTCGGAAAGTCGTCCCGGAACTGAGCCCCGCAGCTCTCCTTGCGCTCGAGGGCGGCCCGCGTGATGGCCTCCGAGACGGTCAGCAGGTGCTCGAGGTCTATGCACGTGTGCCAGCCGGGGTTGTAGTCTCGGTTCGAGCCGATGCCCACCTTGGCGGCGCGGGCGTTGAGTTTGCCCAGCCCCTCAAGGGCCCGGAGCATCTCGTCCTCCTTGCGCACGATCCCCACGAGGTCCTGCATCATCTCCTGCAGGTCGTGCTGCACGCCGTAGGGGTTCTCGCCGCCGCCCGGCCCCATGCCGCGCTCGAAGGGTTCGAGGGCCTTGTTCATGGCCCGCTCCACCTGCGCGCCGTCAATCGAGCCGCCGCCGTGGCCCTTGGCCCACGCCGCGGCGTGCTCGCCGGCGATCTTGCCGAACACGATGAGGTCGCTGAGCGAGTTGCCACCCAGGCGGTTGGCGCCGTTCAGGCCCGCGGTGGCCTCGCCCGCGCCGAAGAGGCCCGGCACGGTGCTCATCTGCGTGTCGCCGTCCACCTTCACGCCGCCCATGGCATAGTGGGTGGTAGGGCCTACCTCCATCGCCTCCTTGGTGATGTCCACGTTCGCCAGCGTGATGAACTGGTGGTACATCGCGGGGAGTTTCTTCTTGATGTGCTCGGTGGAGTTGGGCACCTTCTCCTTCACCCAGGCGATGTCGAGGAAGACACCGCCGTGGGGCGAGCCGCGCCCGGCCTTCACCTCGCGGTTGATGCACCGGGCCACATGGTCGCGGGTGAGGAGTTCCGGCGGGCGGTTGGCGCTCTTGTCTCCGCAGACGTACCGCCAGCCCTCCTCCGCGTCCTTGGCCACCTGGTTCTTGTACAACTCGGGGATGTCGTTGAACATGAACCGCTCGCCGGTGTTGTTCAACAGGCGGCCGCCTTCGCCCCGTACACCTTCTGTGACGAGGATGCCGCGGACAGACGGCGGCCACACCATGCCGGTGGGGTGGAACTGGATGAACTCCATGTCCATGAGGTCTGCGCCGGCGCGGTACGCCAAGGAGACTCCGTCGCCGGTGCCCTCCCACGAGTTGGACGTGATCTTGTACGCGCGACCCAGGCCGCCTGTGGCGATGATGACGCTCTTGCCGCGCCAGACGCGGAAGCGCCCTCGCTCCCGGTCGTAGCCCAGGCACCCGACGACGCGGCCGCTGTCCATCAGCAGTTCAACGACGGTCATCTCCATGAACACGTCCATGCCGGTGTGGACGCCCTTGTCCTGGAGGGTGCGGATGAGTTCGAGGCCGGTGCGGTCGCCCACGTGGGCCAAGCGCGGGTAGCGGTGGCCGCCGAAGTTGCGCTGGAGGATGCGGCCATCCTTGGTGCGGTCAAAGACGGCGCCCCAACTTTCCAGTTCCCTCACGCGCTCGGGGGCCTGCTTGGCGTGCAGTTCGGCCATGCGCCAGTTGTTGAGGTATTGGCCGCCGCGCATCGTGTCGGAGAAGTGCACCTTCCACGAGTCTCGCTCGTCGACGTTGCCCATCGCCGCGGCCATGCCTCCCTCGGCCATGACGGTGTGGGCCTTGCCGAGGAGGGACTTGCAGATGAGTGCTGTCTTGCAGCCGAGGGCCGAGGCCTCGATCGCGGCACGCAGGCCCGCGCCGCCCGCGCCGATGACGATTACATCGTGGTCGTGGGTTTCGTAGGTGCTCATGGGAGGTGTCCGAAGAGTCGGTGGCGGGGGTCGATTCAGGTGCCTGGGGTAGGGGCGGGTGCGGGTTGGCGGTTCGGGCGAGTTACAGCAGCCGCACGTCCGTCCACACGCCCATAGAGCACATGCGGATGTACACGTCCGTGAACCCGACCCAGAACAGGCTGAACCACGCCCACATCATGTGGCGGCGATTGAGGCAACTCACACAGTCGTACACGGGTCGGCGTGCGCCGAGTTGCGAGAGGTGGTCGTGCTTGCCGCCCGCGAGGTGGCGCAGGACGTGGCAGCCGAAGGTGTAGCAGCCGAGCAGGATGGGGTTGATGACCAACACCAGCGTTCCCACACCCACGCCGAACTTCACCGTGCCGTCGGTGGGGTCGGTGAAGCGGAACGCGAGCAGTGCGTCCCAGGCCAGCAGGCCGATGAAGAGCGCCGCGAGGTAGAAGAAGTAGCGGTGGATGTTCTGGAGAACGAGGGGAAACTTCTGCTCGCCGCGGTAGTTGGTGCCGCGGAAGCCCGGTTCGCCCACAGAGCAACTGGGCGGATCGGCCCAGAAGGCTTTGTAGTAGGCCCCCCTGTAGTAGTAGCAGGTGAAGCGGAACCCGGCCGGCACCCAGAGGATCAGGAACGCGGGCGAGAAGGCGATGAACGACGGGAAGAGTTTGAGGAGCCAGTCGGGCGGCTGGCCGAACCACGCGTGCCCGGACACCTTGCCCGCCGCATCAAAGAACACGGGCGAGTAGAACGGCGACAGGTAGTGCTGGCCGCCCGAGTTCAGCCAGTAGTGATCGCTCTGAAGCGCGGCCCACGTGGAGTAGACGATGAAGGCCGTGAACCCCGCAAACACCGCGGCGGGCCCCACCCACCACATGCCCTGGCGCATGGTCTGGCCGAGGCCGCGGGGAGGATGCTGGGGAAGCGATATCTGCACCTGACCCATTGCAGCGACTCCGAATAGCGGGCCCCTCGGCCCATCGCACGGAGCATAGCGAGCGGGGCGGCTGGTGTCTGCCTCCGGTTGACGGCGCTGTGCAGGCAGGCAGCGCCCTCACGCAGCCGCGCGGTGCATGGCACCGGGCGTGTGCCCCTCCGCCTCAGGGTTCGCGCAACCGGCCGCTCACTCGCACGTCGTGGCGAAGTAGTCGGTGATGAAGTCGCCCAGGTTGTCCGGGAAGGGCGGGTTGCACTGGCCGCTCAGGCCGGGGACGTACGCGGCCTTGTACCCGGCGTCGTACGGCACCTCGTTCTCAGGGCAGAGAACCGCGTAGCCGCCGGGGCCCGGAATCGCGGGGTCCGTGAAGTAGTCGGTGATGAAGTCGCCCAAGTCGTCGGGGTTCATCACCGTGTCGAGGTTGTAGTCCAGCGGGCAGCAGTGGTTGTCAATCGTCAATGTCGCGACATCGCTCACGACAATCCGGCACGGGTTGCTGATCACACAGCGCACGCTGAGCGTCCCCAGAGCGAACTGGAGGTTGTTGAGCGAGACAAAGTGGCTCGCCGGGTTGAAGACGCTGGCTCGGAACACCCCCTCGATAAACAGGTCGCCGTCGGTGAGGTTCGTCCACCCCGCGAAGGGGCCGCCGTTGATCTGCCACTGATAGGTGAAGGGTTCGCTGCCGATCGGGTCGGCAAGGAACGTGGTGTTGTCGTTGAAGCACACCAGCGTTGATTCCGGCTGGGTGATGATGACCGGGAGGTCTTCCGGGTCGCAGGCGGGGCAGTCCTGGATCGTCAGCGTGCCCGCGTTGCTGACGGCGGTGCCGCAGTCGTTCGTCACCACCCAGCGCACGCTGATGAGCGCCGGGTCAAAGCGCAGGTTGGACATCACGAGGACACCGCCCTGCCCGCCTGAAATCGTGGCCCGCTCGATACCGTCTACAAGCAGCGGCCCGTCCGCGAGGTTGGTCCAGTCGGCGAAGGGGCCACCATTCAACTGCCATTGGTAAGTGAGCGGCTCGGCACCGGTCACCGCCGGGAAGTAGCCGACCTCCTCGCCGAAGCAGCGGGTGTCGTCGGTGGGGTGCGTGGTGATCAAGGGCGCGATGCCCGGCGGGCAGCAATCCTCTATCGTGAGGTCGGCCGTGTCGCTGATGGCGATCGCGCAGTCGTTTGCCACCACCCAGCGAACCTGGAGCGTGCCGAAGTCGAACTGGAGGTCTGCAAGCGTGACGGTGAGGCCCTGCGCGCCCGTCACGGTGCCGCGCAGAATGCCGCCGACGATCAGATCGCCGTTAGCGAGGTTGGTCCAGCCGGTGAACGGCCCGCCGTTGATCTGCCACTGGTAGGTGAAGGGCTCCTGGCCCGAATTCTCGGCCGAGAACTCCGGGCTCTGGCTGGTGCACGCGTTCGCATCGGTGGGCTGCACCGTCACGATCGGAAGCGCCTCGGGGCCGCAGAAGCAGTTCTGGAGTGTGAGCGTGCCGGCGTTGCTCGTGGCGCTGCCGCAGGCGTTGGAGACGATGCAGCGAACGCTGATCACCGCCGGGTCGAAGCGCAGCTGCGAGACGATGGGCGCGTTGGTCTGGCTTGCCGAGACCACGGCCCGCTGGATGCCGTCGATCACGAGCGGGCCGTCAACCAGCGTGGTCCAGTCGGCGAATGGGCCGCCGTTGAACTGCCACTGGTACGTGAGTGGTGCCAGGCCAGAGGCATCGAGAAAGTACGCGATCTCCTCGTTGAAGCATCGCACATCGTCGCCGAGCGTGGTGAATATCTGCGGCACGGCGCCGGGCTCGGCGCAGGGGTCGGCAACCACCAACGTGGCCGGAAAACTGTAAGCGATGCTGCACGAGTTGCTGGCCACGAAGCGGAAGTACACCTCGCCGAAGTCAAAGGCGATGTTCCCGACCGTGAGCACGGTTCCGCCGCTGCCGCTGATGGTGGCTCGTGTGATGCCGCCCACCACGAGCGGGCCGTCGGCGAGCGTGGTCCACTCCGTGAACGGGCCGCCGCTGGCCTGCCAGACCGTCTGGAGGGGACCGTCGCCGGCTGCGCCGGCGGTCATCGTCAGCGACTGGCCGGGGAAGCGCGTGTCGCCCGTGGGGTGTGTGTTGATGGTGGCCGCGGGGCCCGTGCAGCACCCGGCGTTGAAGGCGAGGAAGGTGGCCTCGTTGCTTGTGGCGCTGCCGCAGGCGTTGGACACAACCGCGCGCACAAACGGCTGCACTTCCTCCGTGTTGGCGTTGGCGAAGGTGAGCGTGTTGGTCTGCGCACCCGAGAACGTGGCGAGGGCGAACCCGTTGTAGAAGACGGTGCCGTCGGCGATGTTCGCCCACGTGCCGCCCGCCCCGAGTTTGAGTTGCCACTGCGTCGTCAGCGAGCCCAAACCGCCCGCGGCAACCGTGAACGAGTTGCCCGGCCCGTTATAGCAGTCGAACGCGTTGCCCGGATGAGCCGTGATGGCCGGCGCGGCACCGCCCGCCGCGCTGAGGCCCTGAACCACCCAGGCCCGAGTCTGCCCGTTGAAGAAGCCCCAGCCGCAGATGGCCGAGCCGTCTGCCGAGATGCCCGTCGCTGCGGAGAGCGTCCAGCCTGTGAGGTTGATGCCCAGCGTGGGCAGATACGTCTGCAGGTTCACGCTGCCAAGGCAGGGGGTCCAGAGAAACGCCCCGTTGCCGGCCATTCCGACGATGACCGAGCCGTCGGCCGACATGCCCTTGGGGGAGGGATTGATGCCTCCGGGAAAACCCGCCACAGCCACCATGCCCGTCGCGGCGGTCCAACGGAAGAAGGTGTTGGTCAGTCCTGGGCCGCTGGCGGGGCCGGCGACAATGGAGCCGTCGGCGGAAACGCACGTGCCGTCGGTGGGTGTGCCCTGAGGGAACGTGCCGAGGTCTTGCAGACCCTGCGCCAACGTCCAGCGAAACGCACGCCGATCGTTGTTCAGGATCGAGGCCGGGGCGTGCGTGCCCACAACCACGGTGCCATCGCTGTTCACGGCATGCGCGTACGCCTCGTTGAAGCCGGGCAACGTGCCCAGATCGGCCATGCCTTGCCCGCTCGTCCACCGAAACGCGCGGCCGGTGCCCGCCCCGTTGTCGCTCGACCCGACGATCGTCGTGCCATCCCCGCTCACGCCGGTGGCCAAACCGAAGCCGTGGCCGGGCAGGGCGCCGGCGCTCCCGACGTATTGCACGCCGCTGCCGGCCGTCCATTGCACGGCGCGGGGCCCAACAAACTGCTGGTTGGCAAAGCCCGCGATCAGGCCGCCGTTGCCGCTGATGCCGAACGCCTGGAAGATGCTGCCCCCGTTGAACACACCGAGATCGATCATGCCGCCTGCCTGCGTCCAGCGAAACGCACGCGTGGCACCGAAGGAGCCCACATCGCCGTAGCCTGCGACCACCGTGCCGTCGGCGTTGATCGCGTGGGCGAACGATGTGGCCGTTGCGCTCGGAAGCACGCCCAGGTTGGTGAAGGTGGGCGCGGCGTGCGCCAAGGCCGCGGCTGCCGCGACGCTCAGCGCAACCACGAGCCGACTCGCCGCACCGCGGAGAGTTGAGAACAGGCGCAATTGAACGGGCATGGGGCTCTCCGCGGGAAAATGGGCCGCACCACAGACTACCAGAAGATCGGGCACTATGCCAAGCCTGTTTGGTGAATGTTGTGGGCAATCGTCGCTCATTTCGCACAACCGCGCACGCGGCGGCGGTTCGAGCGCGACTGCAGGCCTGGCCCGCTGCTTCGGCACCAGTGCCCGATCCCCAGTGCCCAGTGCCCTCCCCTGCTTATTCCCACTCAATCGTCGCGGGCGGCTTGCTGGAGATGTCGTACACCACCCGGTTCACGCCGCGCACTTCGTTGATGATGCGAGAACTGATCTGCGCCAGCACCTCGTGGGGCAGGCGTGCCCAGTCGGCGGTCATGAAGTCTTCGGTGGTCACAGCCCGCAGTGCCACCACGCTGTCGTAGGTGCGCCCGTCGCCCATCACGCCCACGCTCTTGATGGGCAGGAGCACGGCAAAGACCTGGCTGGTCTGGCGGTACAGGCCCGCGGCCACAATCTCGTCCAGCAGAATCTGGTCGCACTCACGCAGTAGGTCGCAACGGGCCTTGGTCACCTCGCCGATGACGCGCACGGCCAGGCCGGGACCGGGGAATGGATGCCGCCAGATCATCTGCTCGGGCAGCCCCAGCACCTCGCCGAGTTTGCGGGCCTCGTCCTTGAACAACTCGCGCAGCGGCTCGATGAGCGCGAAGCCCATCTTCTCCGGCAGGCCCCCCACGTTGTGGTGCAGTTTGATGCCCGCGGCTGTTCCCCCCGTGCTGTGCCCGCTCTCGATCACGTCCGGATAGAGCGTGCCCTGGGCCAGGAACTTGGCACCCTTCAGGCCGGGGAGCGTGTGTGTGGCCCGGTCGAAGACATCAATGAACCTGTGGCCGATGCGGCGGCGCTTTTCCTGCGGTTCTTCGATCCCCTTGAGGTCGGCCAGAAAGTCCGCCTCGGCATCCACCACGCGCAGGTCGATGTGGGAGTGGTCGCGGAAGGTCGTCTCGACAAACGCCCGCTCGTTCTTGCGCAAGAGGCCCGTGTCCACGAAGACGCACGTGAGTTGGTCGCCGATGGCCCGGTGCAGCAGCGCGGCAACCACCGCCGAATCCACACCGCCCGACAGGCCGCAGATGACCCGCTCGCCGCCCACCTTCGCCCGCACGTCGGCGAGCGCGGCCTCGAGGAAGTCGGCCATGCGCCACTCGCCGCGGCATCGGCAGACCTCGTACACGAAGTTCCGCAGAATCGTTCCGCCTTGGGGCGTGTGGGTCACCTCCGGGTGAAACTGCACGCCCCAGAAGCGTCGCTCGCCCTGCTCGATGCGGATGGCGGCGAAGGGGCACGCGGGTGTGGAGGCGAGCACCTCGCAGCGAGCGCCCGGCGTCAGAGCGGTGACCTGATCGCCGTGGTTCATCCAGACCGTCGTCTTGTCCGGCAGGGCGGTGAACAGGTCGCGCTGGTCGCGCAGGGTGATCTCCGCGCGGCCGAACTCGCGGTGCGTGCCGGGCGCGACCGTTCCGCCGGTCTGATGGCAGAAGAGTTGCAGGCCGTAGCAGATGCCCAGCACGGGGATGCCCAGGTCGTAGAGCGCGGGGTCGCAGGTTGGCGCGCCCGCGTCGTAGACACTCATCGGCCCACCGGAAAGGATGATGCCCTTTGGGGCGATGCGGCGCAGGTCCGCCGCGCTCACCGTCGGCGGCATCAGCACGGAAAACACGCCCGCCTCGCGCACGCGCCGGGCGATGAGTTGGGCCGTCTGCCCGCCAAAGTCGAGCACCACGATGGTCTCGCGGTGCAACGTGGATGGAGCGTGGTGCGTCATGGGACAGGGTACCCGTGGCAACCGCCCAAGCGAAGGTCACAGGCCGGCGAGTTTGCAGAGCGCGGCCGCGAGGTTCGCCGGCACGAGCATCACGCTCAGGCGCGCCTGCCGCACGAGCGCGAAGTCGTTGAACCGGGCATCAGCCTTGATCGCCGCGAGCATGGCGGGGGTCTTCGCGGCCCGCACAGGCACCACATCCACCACCGCGAACTTGATCTCGCCCGCCGCGGTCGTACCCGGCTGCTTGGGGTCCGCGTACGCATCGCCAGCGGCGCGCGCCAGGCCCACGATCGCCTTCTCATCGCCCGTGTGGTAGATCATCACGTCGTCGCCCTTGCGCACGCTCCGTAGCGCTGCGAGTGCGCCGGGATTTGAGACGCCGTCCCACGTGGCGCGCTTGGCCTTCACGAGGTCGGCGTAACTGAACGTGCCGGGCTCGGTCTTGAAGAGGAATGTGGCCATGGCAGTGGGGGTGCGAGTGTGGATTCTCGGTTGAGCGGGGCATCACAGCATCGACACGGCCAATCGCATGGTGGTTTCAAGAGCCTCGCCCGGCCTAAGCACGATGCTGCCCGTGTCGTTCGTGCCTTCGGCCATCATGTTGAAGCCGTTGTTCACCTGCGACACGGGCTCCACCGCAATGAACGGCAGCGGTGCCGCGCCGGGCCCATCGGCCACGGGCGTGTAGAACACGAGGTGGCCGAGGTTGCTGGAGCAGGTGATGTCGAGCGCGATGCCGCTGCCTGGCCACACGAGTTTCGCGCGTCCTGAAAATCCGTCAAAGACCGTGTCGATCAACTCCTCGGGCGCGGCTTGCATGGTTCCTAGCCGCCGCGTGAGTTCTTCTGCCGCGGCGGGCCCGGAGGGGATCCCCTTGGTGAGGGGGAACCGGGCGCGCACGGGGCAGTGCACCTGCAGCACATCGCGCTCGCTCCACAGGCGACGCATGAAGTATGGATGGTGGCCGCACCCCGCCGGCATGGGTTGGTCGCCCAGGTTGTGTACCGCGAGGTCGATATCGAGCGCGGTGGCTGAGAGTTCGTACCGTGCTCGCACGGCGAATGGCCACGGGAAATTCACGCCAGGATTGGCGCGGCTGTCAAACTCCAGCCGCGCGGTGTTGGGCGTGCGGTCCAGCAGGGCCCACGGCCTTTCACGCACGTCGCCGTGCATGGCGGAGCCGTCGGACCCGTTGCAGCGCAGTTGGTGCTCCTTGCCGCCGAAGCGCAGTTTGCCACCGGCAAGCCGGTTGCACCACGGGGCCATGAAGAACGACCCGTGCGCCGAAGGGTTCACCTCCTTGGGCGCGGCCCGGCGCATGATCGGGTAGGCGTACTTGGCCGGACCCTGCATGGAAAAGTCAGCGATGCTGGCTCCGACCAGCGGGTTGATGGAGAGACGGAGGCGGTCGGCGGTGAGTTGGATGAGTGGCATGGGTGGAACGCAGGTGTCGAGTCTGTGGGGCCGGGGGGCGTGGGGCGTTGGCCGGAAGGCGGGTTCAGTTATACCACGCCGCGGCCCCGGCCGCGCGGTTATCGCCCCCGTGTGGGCGACGCCTCATCGCCGCCGACCTCACGGGGGGAGCCCCGTCGCGGCCCGTGATGGAGCGGGCATCGCGCAGGGCCGATACCTCAGTCTCACGCCCCCGCGCGCCGGCCGCGCGTGCCGCTCCCACATGACCCCTCCAGATGAGACACAGGACGTGCACCCGCCACTGCCGGCCAGCGCCGCGGGTGTGGAGGAGCGTGCGCCGGTGCTTGTCCCGCCCATTCCAGATCCCGGTGCCCTCGCGGGCGTGCCAGCGGTGGGGGGAGAGGGTTACACGTTTGACCTCATCCGTTCCATGGAATCGCAGTTTGAGCGGGTCCGGGGCCTGGCGGCGGAGGCGGCCCAGCGCGCCGCGCAACTTGAAGCCCGCGCCCACGACCTCGAGGCGCTAGGTGCGACACTTGCCGCGCGTGAGGCGGCGTTGCAGGCCCACGCGACACCCGCGCTCGACCCTGCGCCGATCGAGCCTCCCGCCGACCTCCGCGCAGAACTGGATGCGGTACGGGCCCAACTTGCCGAGCGCGAGTCCGCGATCGAGGTGCTGGCGGTGCGACTGCGCGAGGCTGAGTGCGATCCCTGCAATGCGTCGGGCCCGGAGCCCTGTGCAAGCGACCTCGACGGGGCCGGCCTGTCAGGGCAGAACACCCTTCGCCGCCAGCGCTTGGCACGCTACAAGCATCTGCTGAACCAGCAGTCTCGCAAGTTGCTTGCGGCCAAGAACGCCCTCGCCAAGCGTCAGGCCGAGTGCGACCAAGTCATCGCTCACCGGGCCAAACTCGCCCAACTGGCCGGTGCCCTCAGCGCCCGCGAGCAGGAAGTGGAACTTCGTGCCGCCAAGGGCACGGGCGCCGTCTTCGCCGCCGCCGCGTGCGTGATCGCCGGGATCGTTGCGGGCCTTTCCTGGACCGTGGCGGGGATTGTGGCACCGGCCACTTACGCCGCCCGGGCAACGCTTGTGGCCAAGGACGCGCAGGCGGCGAGCCCGGACGAGTTGGCCGCGTGGACGCAGGCGCACAAGTCTCTGGCGAAAGACCCAACGGCCTACGCCGAGGCGGCAGAGAACTTCCAGCGCCGTGGCATCGAGGCCCTGGCCTCGCCGGCGGGTGTGCAGGAGCGATTCTCGACCGATCTGTATGTGCAGAGCGACACCCCGGGGAGCATCACGCTTGAACTCCGCGGACCCGGCCGCGAGCGCACCACACGGGAGTTGGAAACGTTCATCTCCGCCGTACTGGCACGCTCCGAAGCCGGGCGCGGCATGCGGGCCGACGCCCTTGCGCCCGCCGTGGCCCTGCAGCCCGCCGCCGGCGATGAGCCCGTGAGCACCGAACGGCTGGTGTACGCCGCGGTCCTGAGCGGAGGTGGCATTGTGCTCGCCTGCGGCGCGGGGGTCGTGGGTTACGCCATCCTCGCACGCTCCAAGAAGCGGTTCGATCAGGCCGTGGCTGACGTGGCCATCGGTTGAGACGGGGCCGCGCTCCCGTGCCGCTGTTCCTGTATGCTTGTCTCCGGCGGTCAGCACCCCCGCCCCCCGGAGGCTTCACCATGGATCGCACCGCTGCACCCGTTCTCGCCATGCTCATCGCCGGAACCCTCATGGCTACTCCCCTGCACGCGGCCGACGCACCCCCCGCGGCGGTGGCACCGACTTACCGCACGCCGCCGGAACCCATCAAGCGGATTCTGGAGGCCAAGCCCCGCCCCGGCATCAGTCTCTCCCCCAAGCGCGACCGCATGGTGCTGATGGACCGCATCGCCCTGCCGCCAATCTCCGACATCGCACAGCCGATGCTCCGCTTGGCGGGCAGCCGCGTGAACCCCGCCGCGAATGCTCCGTATGGCCCACGCCGCTTGACGGGCTTCACGATCAAGACGCTGGCGACGGGCGCGGAGCAGCGCGTTGATCTCTCTGCACTCAACGAGGCCGAGCCGAACCTGGGGAGCCCCAACTGGTCGCACGACAACGAGCGCTTCACGTTCACCGTGACACGTGCCACCGGCGTGGAACTCTGGGTGTGCGACGCGGCCACCGCCACGGCCCGATCCCTCAGCGGCCCCATCGTCAACACCGCCGCGGGCGGCGCGGTGCGCTGGATGCCCGACGGCAGGACGCTGCTGGTGAAGTTTGTGCCCGCTGGCCGGGGCAAGGCTCCGGAGCGCCCCCTTGCCCCCACGGGTCCGATCGTTCAGGAAACCTACGGGAAAACGGCGCAGGTTCGCACGCTCCAGGACATGCTCAAGGATGCCCACGACGAAACACTCTTCGACTACTACATGACGGCCCAACTCGCGCTGGTGGATGCGGCCAGCGGCACGCGGACCGACATCGGTGCGCCCGCGGTTTTCTCCGGCTCAGACCCATCGCCCAGCGGCGAGTTCCTGCTCATCTCACGCACGCACCGCCCCTATTCCTACGCCGTGGGCAGCAGCGACTTCCCCGAAACCGTCGAGGTGTGGGACCGCGCCGGCAAACTCATCCACACACTCTGCGACATGCCCCTGCGTGAGGAGATTCCCATCGAGGGCGTGCAGACCGGGCCGCGCGGCCACGAGTGGAACGACGCAGCGCCGGCCACGCTCCTCTGGGCGGAGGCCCTTGACGGCGGCGACCCGAAGAACAAGGTACCGCAGCGCGACAAGGTGATGACCGTGAACGCGCCTTTCACGGGCGAGCCGCGCGAACTCTTCCGCACCGAGCACCGCTACATGGGCCTGTCCTGGCTTGAGAAAGCACCGGGTGCTGCCGCGTCGGGGTCGGTGTGCATGTACAACGAGTACGACCGCGACAAGCGCTGGACCAAGACGTGGATGCTCGACACCGCCGCGGCCGACGGCAAGCCCGTCAAGGTCTTCGACCGCAGTGTGCGCGACCGCTACAACAACCCCGGCACCCCCTTGGCGAAGGAGAACGACGCTGGCCGCAGCGTGGTGCGCGTCCACAACAACAGCCTTTTTCTCCGCGGTGAGGGGGCCACACCCGAGGGCAACCTGCCGTTCCTGGACGTGATGCCCATGGACACCCTCAAGCCTGCCCGCATGTGGCGCTGTGAGAAGGGGTGCGATGAGAGCGTGGTGGATTTGCTCGCCGACGATGCTTCGAGCATCATGACCAGTTGGCAGACGCCCGACGACCCGCCCAACTACTTCACGCGCAAGATCGCGAGGGCCGCGGCCGTGGCACCGGACGGTGCCGCCTTCACCGCGTCGGATCGCGTGGCGGTGACCGCGTTCCCCCATCCCGCGCCCGAACTCAGGGGCCTGAAGAAAGAACTCGTCAAGTACAAGCGAGCCGACGGTGTGGACCTCTCGGCCACGATGTACTACCCCCTCGGCTTCGATGCAGAGAAGGTCAAGCGTGGCGAGGCCAAGCCCCTGCCCCTGTTCATCTGGGCTTATCCGCTGGAGTTCAACGATGCGGCCACCGCCGGTCAGGTGTCGGGCTCACCCTGGTCGTTCAACATCTTCGGCGGCCTCTCCCACCTGTTCATGGTCACGCAGGGCTACGCGGTGATGGACGCGGCCACCATGCCCATCGTGGGCGACCCCGAAACCATGAACGACACGTTCGTGGAGCAGATCGTGGCCAGTGCCAAGGCCGCGATTGAGAAGGCCGCGGAACTGGGGGCAGACCCCGATCGCGCGGCCGTGGGCGGGCACAGTTACGGCGCGTTCATGACGGCCAACCTGCTGGCCCACTGCGACCTCTTCCGCGCGGGCGTGGCCCGCAGCGGCGCGTACAACCGCACGCTCACACCCTTCGGTTTCCAGGGGGAGCGCCGCACGTACTGGCAGGCGGAGGACACCTACACGCGCCTCTCCCCCTTCACCTACGCCGACAAGATCAAGGCCCCGGTCCTCATGATCCACGGCCAGAACGATTCCAACCCCGGCACCTTCCCGGTGCAGTCCGAGCGCCTGTATGCGGCAATCAAGGGCACGGGCGGCACCGCCCGCTTCATCATGCTGCCCTACGAAGACCACGGCTACGCGGCCAAGGAATCGGTGTTCACGGTGCAAGCCGAGACGGTGGAGTGGCTGGACAAGTGGGTGAAGAACGCCCCCTCGCGCACGCCCGTGGCACCGGCCACATCTGGCGAGCAAGCGCCGGCGGAGCAGCCCAAGAAGCCAGCCGAACCCGGCAAGGCCGCGGCGGGTTCGGGGCGGTAGGACAGCCGGCCGGGCGTTTCGTACACTTGCCCGCCCGGTCCGACCCGCCCACCCGGAGTCTTGCCCCGATGACGCAGATGCCAGCCACATCATCCGGCGCTGGCTTTGCCGCCGCGGGCATACCGCAGTTCTCGGTGTTCCTTGAGAACCGCGTGGGCCGCCTCATCGAACTGGTCACGAGTTTCGACGAGGCCCTGATCCGAATCTGCGCTCTGAGCGTGGTCGACTCCTCCGACCATGCCGTCATCCGGATTATCACGTCTGATGCCACAGCCACACGCCAGATGCTCACGCGTCTGGACATCACCTTCATGGAATCGGATGTGCTGGTGGTCTGCCTCGACCAGACCCACACCATGGCCCGCATGTGCCAGTTCCTGCTCGGTGCCGAACTTAATATCCGGTTTGCGTACCCCATCCTCGCGGCGGAGCAGGCACCCCCGACCTTGGCGCTCGCCGTGGATGACCTCACGCTGGCGGCCCAGATCCTGCGCCGCAAGGAGTTCCGCCTCATGGCTGAGAACGAACTCCCCAAGTGGGGCGAGTAGGCCAGCGGCGCGAACCGCCGCGCGGCTCAATGAGGCCGCGGCGCAAGCCGTGGCTTTTTCGGAGCAATTCGGCGACCACCAACCGCCTGTTCCGCGGATGTGCGCCTCAGCACGACCCGTTGAAATACGCCGTGATAAAGTCGCCGAGGTTGTCCGGGAAGGGCTCGTTGCACTGGGTGCCACCTGGAACGAACGCCGCCTTGTACCCCTGGTCATACGGCGGCGCGTTCTCTGGGCACGCCGCGGCGTATCCACCGGGGCCGGGAATCGCGGGGTCCGTGAAGTAGTCGGTGATGTAGTCGCCCAGGTCATCCGGGTTCACCACCGTGTCCACGTTGTAGTCGAGCGAGCAGGATTGAACCACGATCTCCAGCCGCGGTCCAACGATGCCGGTCCCCTCCGCGCGGCTCGTGTTGATGATCGGGTACGTCACGCCCCCGGCACCCATCTCGCTCGCGGGCGTGAGCGTGGCCACGAGTAGCGGCACGCGCCCCGCCGCGAGGGCCTGCTGCACATACGCGAGATTTCCGGCACGTGACAGGTCGACCTCGAACGTGAAGTGCGTGCCCGCAGGCACGAGTTGGCCCGCGCCGAGGGCCGGTGCGCTGCCCACACCCAGCGGCAGGACATCGGTCTGGGTTTTCAGCGTGTTCGAGGCATCCACCTGCACGCCGGCATCTGAATAGCCCACGGGATAGGCGTTGCGGTTGTTGATCCACGGCGGGGCCTGCCCACCCGGCTTGAAGGGCGATGCGTTGCCGAAGGTGAAGGGCGTGAAGCCGTTGCGATACGCGACGGCGAAGAGTTCCAGGGGCGCGCCGGCGTCCTTGATGATCGCGTTCGCATCCGGCGGGCTCATCCCGTCGCCTTGAAACAGGTGCGAACGCCAGGAGTCAAACGTGGGGTCGTAGACGAACGCCAGGTCGCTGTCGTCGGCGATCTGCACCGTGAGTTTCACGCTCACCACGTTGTACGATGAGGCGGGCTGACCCGGCGTGAACACCGCCGAGGTGTCGAACGTGAGCAGGTACTGGGCATCGCGGTCGTCGAAGCGTGAATCTGTCGGCGGGGGCAGGCCGGGCGACGGCGCGCTGTCAGCGGTGATAGAAGCGAAGATCGGCACCGTGGCCCGCGTGCCGGATTCGGACCCGAAAACGTACATGTACCGGTCCACCACGGGCGCGGTCGAATCCATCACTTGGGCGCTGGCAACACCCGCCGCGTGACCCAGCGAGAGAATCCCCGCCACGCGGAACCACGAACACAGGTACACACGAATGGGCATCACGTACTCCATGGGTCAGGCGGTCAGCGGGCGATTGCCGCAGCGGCAGGTTGCGGGACGCTGCCGCGGCACTGGACGTGCGACAAATGTGGACAGTGGACAACGGCAGGATAGGCGGCGATGATACTGAGTCTCAATAGGGTGGCCGAGTGCCCGATGCGGGGTCGTGCCCCGCGCGACCCACCCGGCGGCTCTTCGTGTGTGCCGCGCCGTGCTGCGGCAACCCTTTGTTGGGCCCACGCTGGCCACCTTCAAGGACGACGACAGGCTGGACCCACCATGAGGGATGATCGCACCGAGTTGAGCAGAGCGGAAGACCCGCACCGCCGCGTGCGTCGTTGCCCGCTGCGCCGGTTCATTCCGCAGCGTGTGCAGGAGGCGTTCACGCTGGTTGAACTCCTGGTGGTCATCGCGATCTGCTCGCTCATCGTGAGCATCCTCCTGCCCGCCGTTGCCCGCTCGCGCGCCCTCGCCAAGCAGACACGTGAGGTCATCGGCGGTCAGCAACTCATGGTTGCCTACACGGCCTATGCCGACGACATGCGCGGCAACCTGATGCCCGGCTACACCGCCCGCAACATGGTGGGCACCACCGGCACAACGCCCAAGATCAGGGTTCTTGACGACGGCAACCAGCCTGTGGCGGTCGCGGCTGCGCAGCGATACCCGTGGCGCATCGCCCCGTGGCTGAACTACCAGATCGCCGCGTTGTACGACGACAAACGCCTGTACGAACGCTACAAGGAAGACCGCTCCATCGGCGGCCAGTACCTGCTCAGTCTCTCGCCCTCGCTGGGTATCAACTCAGAATTCATGGGCGGGCGCGGCGACGATGCCTTTAGCAAAGCGCGTCTCCTCGAGTACGGGCCGTATTACGCCACGCGGCTTGACCAGGTCCGCCGCGCCGACCGGCAACTGGTGTTCGTTTCGGCGCGCGGTGTCGATGCGCAGACGGGCACATCGCAGGGCGGCGGCGGCGGCGTGGTGTCGGGCTGGTTCGAGACCCTCCCGCCCTACCGCTTTGAGGCCGACGGCCGCCGCTGGAGCAGCGAAGTGGTGGAGGCGGCCAGCGATGTCGAGGCCTTTGGGCACGTGGACCCGCGCCACCAGACGAAGGCGGTGTGTGCGCACGCCGACGGGCACGTGGCGAGTCTGGGGATTCGCGACTTGGACGACATGACCCGCTGGGCTCCAGGTGCGGAGACGGCGGATTGGGTGTTCAAGAAGCAGCCGCGCTGAGGCGGGAGCAAAGGGACACAGCGGGGGCGCGATTTCTGCGCTACGGTGGTTCGTACGAGAGGGAAGCGGGCAGGACCGTTGCCAGTGAGGGAAGGTTCAGAGAAGATCGCATTTTCTCGGCGGGTTGACACGTCCCCGTTCGCCGGCTACGTTTAGAAACGAGACTGAGACTCAGTCTCATGCATTGGTTCTTCAAAGGAGGTCGAGAGATGATCCGTTCAGCCCCGTCCATCGCCGCGTGCCTGCTCGCTTCCGCGTGCGTCGCCGCGTCCGCATCCGGTGCGCTCGTCGTGCCGTTCACCGAAACCTTCGCCACCGACGCGGCACGCTGGAGCGACCGCAGCGCTTTCCGCGAACTCTCGTTCCTCGCTTCTGGCGGGCCCGACGGCTCGGCCTACGCCTCGGGCAACAACACCTTCACGGCCAACGCCGCGGGCGACTTTGCCGTCGTGTCGCGCGGGCAGGGCAACTTCAACTCCAGCAACTCGAACTTCGTGGGCAACTGGATCACCGGGGCCGTGAGCACGTTCTCCATCGACCTGCGCCAGCAGACCGGTGCGCCCTTGCAGATGTTCCTGCGTTTCGTGACGGCCGCGAACTTCCCTGGCGCGGCGTACACCATCCCGTTCCTCATCCCCCACAACACGTGGACCAACGTGGTGATCAGCATCGACGCGTTCAATCCGGGCTTCACCTACGAGAGTTTCCGCAACCCGATGGACCCGAACTTCCAGACGCTGGCCTTCGGCGATGCGTTCAGCGCGCTCTCGCGCGTCCAGGTGGCCGTCGCAGTGCCGGCAACTTTGGCCGGCACCACCACCAGCGTGGTCTTCGACATCGACAACGTGCGCATCGTGCCGGGTCCCGGCGCGGCGGCGTTGATCGGCATGGTGGGCGTTGTCGCCACGCGCCGCAGGCGGGCCTGATCCGTGTTGCGCGAGTGAAGATCAAGGAGGGCCGGGCGCAAGCCCGGCCTTTTTTCGCGAGCGGGCATCAAGCCTCAGCGCGCGCGGTGAGCGTGCGCACGTCCGCCTGCACGACCGTGATCTCGGGCAACGCCTTGCCGCTGGAGCCGCCGAGTTCTTCTACCTTGCGCATCGTGGGTTCGAGACGCGATTCATAGGAGCCCACAAACCCGTTGTAGTCTTTGATGAGGCCCCGGATCGAGCCGCCCATCCCCTCGACAAAGCTGAGGGCTTTGGTGGCGCGCTCGTGGAACTCCTTGCACAACTCGAAGAGTTGCTGCGCGTTTTCTGAGAACACCCGCTCGCGGAAGCCAACGGCAACAGCCCGCAAGAGGCCGATGAGCGTGCTGGGGCTTGCAAGGATCACCCCGCTGTTGGCCGCCATTTCGAGCAGGTCGGGCCTGCGGGCCAGAGCCGCGTCCACAAACACGTCGCCGGGGATGAACATGATGACGAAGTCGGGCGAGCCTTCGTACTGCGCCCAGTATCTTTTGCCACCCAGGGCGCGTACCTGCGTTGCAACGCCATCGGCGAAACGCTTGAGGTGGTCATCCCGGAGCGCGGGGTCGGCATGGGCATCGAACGCATCCGTGTAGTGCTGAGTGTTGGTCTTGGCGTCAATGACGATCTCGCGTCCGTTGGGCAGCTTCATCACCATGTCGGGGCGGAGCGCGTTCCCCTCGGCATCACGCGTGGTGTCCTGCTCATTAAAGTCGCAGTACGCCCGCATCCCAGCGATCTCGACCACGCGCTTGAGCTGGTATTCACCGTAGCGGCCCCGCACCTTTGGATCTCGCAAGGCGCGCACGAGCTGCCCGGTCTCCCGCTGCAAAGCCGCGCCCTGCTGGCTCATCTGCTCGATCTGCGTGGTAATCGCCGCGTACGCCGCGGTGCGCTCCTTCTCGATTGCCGCTAGCTTTTCGTCGGTCTTCCGCAGAGTATCGCCCATGGGCTTCACTAGCGTCTCGACTGCGTCTCGCTGCTGCTTCACCGCCGCAGCGCCCTCGGCGAGCGTGCCACCGAGTGTCTGCTGCGCCAGCGTGAGAAACTGGGCGCTGTTGGCCTGCAGGGCCTGCGCTGAGAGCGTGCTGAACGCGTCGCGCATGGCCTTCTCGTTGTCGGCCACAAGTTTGCGGGCCGCAGCCAGCGTTTCACTGGCTGAATCCAGCCGCGCCTGGGCCAACTGCTGGGCAGTGGCCTCCGCCTGCTTCACACGCTCTTCGCTCTGCACCAGGTCTTCGCGCCGGCCCGCTTCGATCACGGCGATCTTCTCCGTGAGCACCGCGACGTGTGTCTCCATCTGGCTCACCCGGGCACTCGCCTGCGCGTCTTGGCCCTTGAGCGAAGCCACTTCAGCGCGGGCGGTCGCCAGTTCTGCTCCGGCCCCATCCCGCTCCGCCACCGCCGTCGCCGCCAGCACCGCCAGCCGCGAGCGCTCAACCAGCAGCCACACCACCGCCGCGCCCGCCAGCAACAGGCCGATTCCGAAGGCAAGCGTGACCGTCTCCATGGGGCGAGTGTACCCATGCTGCCCCGCGCCCAAGCCCTTTGGAAGGGCTTTGTTCGACCCAGCGCTCGCGCTGCAGGCACTGGTGGGCCGCCCCCAGCCAACCCCAACCCCGTCAGCCACGCCTCCGGGTCTGCCGATTTGGCACGCTCCCACAACCCCACCGGATGCCGTGGCAGCAAGCGCACGGTGTGAAAGTGAGTTCAGGTATCCCCGTGGGCGTGCCGCGGCCACTTGCCGCGGCCGCATGCGGCCCCCGGCAGCCCATAGGGCAACCGCGAACCCCCAGGAGCCGCGTCCGGCCGGGCACCAACATTGCCTAGGAACCATAGATGGTCTTCTCGCGCTTCAAACTCGGCCCCGCGGCACCCGGCGAGGGTGGCGGGGGTGCCTCGCCCACACGGGGCCGGCCTGATTTCACCGGCGGCGATGCCGCGGCGGGCCATGGGGGGGGCGTGAGTGGGGGGCGTATCGAGTCCACCGGTGGTGCTCGCTGGGTCGATGCCGACCTGCGCGGTCGGCCGGGCGGCCGCCTGAACCTGCTGCTCTCCTGCGCCTCCTGGCGTGACGACACCTGGGCCGATCGGTTGCCTTGCCTGCTGGAGCCGATGGGCATTTCCGCCGTTCGTGCCATGACGGCGCGGCACGCCGAGCGCGTGATCCGCTCCACACCCATCCACATCGCGATCGTGGACCTGGGCCTGCCGCTGGACGAGGCCTGCGATGCAGGTGCTACGGCTGCAGGCGTCGAGGGCGAGGCTGGCACGCGCGTGCTCGATCTGCTTGCACGGCTCACCGACCCCGTACCCACCGTCATTATCCAGGCTCCTCGCAGTCAGCGAGACGGCCGTCGCACCATGGCCGCGGCACTCAACTGCGGCGCGTTCGCGGTGGTCGACCGTGCCGCGGCAGACCTGGAGTTCATGCTCGGCGTCATGCGGCGCTGCCTCGACAGGCACTACGGCAGCCGGTGGCCCACGCCGGGGGACGTGGTGTAAGCGAACAGGGGACAGGTGATAGCGGACAGGTGACAGCGGAGAGCAGTCAGAAAACGTTTCCTTCTTGATTGGAGATTTCAACGATGGCCAAGAGCAGCACGTCTTCCATTTCGGGGTTCCGGCCCCTGCACGACAAGATCCTCGTCCGTCGCGACGAGGCCCAGAGCAAGACCGCCGCGGGCATCATTTTGCCCGAGAAGGCCAAGGACACGCCCAAGACCGGCGTGATCGAGGCCATTGGCACGGGCACGCTCAACACCGAGACGGGCGAACTCGTCCCCCTCACGGTGAAGAAGGGCGACAAGGTGCTCTTCTCCAGTTACGCCGGCACCGAGATCAAGATCGACGGCAAGGACGTGCTCGTGATGAGCGAGGACGAGATTCTCGCCATCATTGATTGAACAACATCGAAGAGTTTTCACCACAAAGGCACAAAGGGCACAAAGGTCTTCCTGCCGAACTCGACCGAATCGGTCCGGCATCATCCTCCCCACGCCGCGTGCCGCGTTTCCTATCGAGCCCTGAATGCTCTCTGTTTCCTTTGTGACCTTTGTGCCTTTGTGGTTCACGATTTTCAGACCAACCCCATAAGGAAGTTCCCATGGCCGCCAAGCAGATCGCATTCGATACCGACGCGCGTGAGCGCATCCTCCAGGGCGTCAAGAAACTCGCCCGCGCCGTCAAGGTCACCCTCGGCCCCTCCGGCCGCGTGGTCGTCCTCCAGAAATCCTTCGGCGCACCCACCGTCACCAAAGACGGCGTGACCGTCGCCAAGGAGATCGAGGTTGAAGACGCCTACGAGAACATGGGCGCTCAACTCGTGAAGGAAGTCGCCTCCAAGACCTCCAAGGACGCCGGCGACGGCACCACCACCGCCACCATCTACGCCGAATCCATTTTCATGGAAGGCCTCAAGAACATCACCGCCGGCGCCAACCCCAACGAGGTGAAGCGCGGCATCGACATGGCCGTCGCCGCCATCGTTGACGAACTCAAGAAGATGTCTCGCCCCGTGCAGGGCTCCAAGGAGATCGCCCAGGTCGGCACCTGCTCGGCCAACCAGGACGAGGAGATCGGCCAGATCATCGCCAAGGCGATGGACAAGGTCGGCAAGGACGGCGTCATCACCGTCGAAGAGGGCAAGAGCCTCGAGACCGAGGTGGAACTCCTCGAAGGCATGCAGTTCGACAAGGGCTACCTGTCGCCCCACTTCGTGACCAACCCGGCCACGATGGAGTGCACGCTCGACAAGCCCTACATCCTCATCTACGAGAAGAAGATCAACAGCGCCAAAGACATGCTCCCCATCCTCGGCAAAATCGCGGAGAGCGGCAGCAACCTCCTCATCATCGCCGAGGACATCGAGGGCGAGGCCCTCGCCACGCTGGTGGTGAACAAACTCCGCGGCATCCTGAAGGTGGCCGCGGTCAAGGCCCCCGGCTTCGGCGACCGCCGCAAGGAGATGCTCGGCGACATCGCCACGCTCACCGGCGGTCGGGCCATCATGGAAGAACTCGGCATTGATATCGAGAAGATCGAACTGGCCGACCTTGGCCGCGCCGCGAAGGTGACCATCGACAAGGACAACACCACGATCGTGGAGGGCGGCGGCAAGGCCAGCGAGATCAAGGGCCGGATCGAGCAGATCCGCCACCAGATCGAGACCACCACCAGCGACTACGACCGCGAGAAACTCGAAGAGCGCCTCGCCAAACTCGCCGGCGGCGTCGCCCAGATCAACGTGGGCGCGGCCACCGAGGTCGAGATGAAGGAGAAGAAGGCCCGTGTGGAGGATGCGCTGCACGCCTGCCGCGCGGCCGTGGAAGAGGGCATTCTCGCCGGCGGCGGCACGGCCATTCTGCGTGCCCGTCGCGTCATCGAGAAGGTCAAGAAGAACGCCAAGGGCGACGAGCGAGTGGGCATGGACATCATCTGGCGGGCCGTGAGCGCCCCCATCAAGCAGATCGCCGTCAACGGCGGCCTTGACGGCTCGATCGTGATGAGCAAGGTGGAAGAGGCCGACGACAACTCGTTCGGCTACAACGCCCTCACGCACGAGTACGGCGACCTGATCAAGATGGGCGTGATCGTGCCCACCAAGGTGGAGCGCGTCGCGCTCCAGAACGCGGCCAGCATCGCGGCCCTGCTCCTCACCACCGATGCCGCGGTGGTGGAGATCAAGGAGAAGAAGGGCAAGGGCGGCGGAGGCGGTGGTGGCGGCGGGATGGATGACATGGACTATTGAATTGTGCTTATCCGGTTGCGCCGCGAGAGCGACGCTACCGGCTTCTTGGGCGACTTCCCGGCATTCTGGGCCCACTATTCCCCCGACATCCTTGATCGGCTGTCCCGCGTGGTCGTGCCGCTTCACTGGATCGTGCGAGTGCCGCAGCAAGATGGCGAGCTGGCGGTGATGCCGCAATACGCGACCGGCTTTCTTGCCCGCCTCGATTCGGGCCACGTCTTGTGGGTCACCGCGGGACATGTCCTGAAAGGCATCAAGGAGCAGGTCGGGGCACAAATGCCGCTCAAGTTCCGCCTATGCGACGGGCTGGCGCGGCCCATGCCCGGCCGCGAGGGGGTACCCGTCCCAATCTCGTTCGATGGAGAATCCGGAACGTGCCCGGCGTTCTTTGTTGACGACGACAAGTGTGGGATTGATGTCGGAATGCTCGCGCTCCGTCCGATTGTGTCCCAGCCCTTGCTGGCGCACGGGGACAGACCGCTTGCACCGATGCGTGTGGCGAAACCGACGCGCAGATTTCACTTCTATTGTGTGCTTGGCGCACCGCGCAAGGCCTACACACCCACCATGGGGCGTACAGCTACGGGCGGCTTCGTCAATTCGCTCGTTGCTTGTCCACTGATCCCACTACGCAGGTTGAGAGCTCTCCGAGCGTGGCGCACCGATGTACCCCGGATGCACTTTGAGCCAATGGGGGAAGCGCCTATCGACCTCGCCGATGAGAATGGGTTGCTCGATGCAAGTGGCATGAGCGGTGGACCGATCGTGGGAGTGCGTGTTGGGCGCAAGTATCTGAGCCTTTACCTGGTCGCAGTTCAGGCGGCGCAGGATCGTTTCGACAACAACCGTCGCGTGCTGCACGCCACGCCTGCGTGGCCATTCTTTCAGGCTACGGTGGCGCACCTCCAGCCCGATCCTGCGCCCGCTCGCGTTGCCCGCGCCGCATGAAGCCCACCGTCTACATCGAGACGACGATCCCGAGTTTCTACTTTGAGACTCGGTCGTCGCCACGCGTGCAGGAATGGCGAACCACAACCCGTGAGTGGTGGGCCAAGCAGCGGAGGCACTACGAGGTTGTCACCTCGCAATACGTCCTGGATGAACTTGGCCTTGCCCCGCGGGCTAAGGCCGCGCCGGCCCTCGCCCTGCTCGCCGGGGTCCAGGTCTTGCCGACGCCCCCGGCTATCGAGCGAATCATCGAGGAATACACACGCCGCAAGCTCATGCCCGCCGATGCTGTTGGTGATGCCGCCCACTTGGCAATCACGTCGCTTCACAGCGTAGACTTTCTGCTGACGTGGAACTGTCAGCACCTCGCCAACGCCAACAAGGTGCCCCATATCCGGGCCGTCAACGAGTCGCTCGGACTTTCAGTCCCGATCCTGACGACGCCCATCACGCTTCGGATGGAGACCCAGCCATGAAGCCACGCGCGCGCAGAGCAACAGGTACAGACGCGGTCGTTGAGGAAGTCCGCCGCGTGCGCCGCGACCTTTGGGAACGCGGCGGGAAGACCGTCGCGGGTTACGTACGGCTGATGGGCGAACTCGCGGCCAAGCGAGCAGCAGGCAGACCGTCCGAGACGGCGGGGCGCTCTGCCGCCGCAAAGACCCGCACGAGGGCGGCGTGAAAGCACTCCACTCGCCCCACATGCTTTGACTTGAAAGGAGCCACACATGAGCCGACTTCTCATCACACTGCGCCGACAGGATACGGGTCAAAGCGTCTTCATTCCCGTCGATGCCGAGGACCCAGCACGCGCATTGGTACCTCACGAACGGGGCGAGGTGCGTTTCCATCCGTCCGAACCGTACAACGAAGGCCTTCCGGTCGGCAACGTGGAATTGTCCGGTCCGGGCTCACTCCTGGCGCTCGCCGCGCGGCATTGCGCACGCGGTGCTGGAGAAGGGTGGGATGTGTTCATCTCGTGAGCGGCAGCGCAGACGAGCTTGTACTAGCGGCGTGTTCGTGTCACCGGCCAACTCGATGCCCCATTCCGGCCAGCGTCGAGCCTTACGCTTGAACTCCGAGTCTCATGGCACCTAGTACAGAAAATGGGGGCAGGTCACAGCAACCCGTGAGCAACGCACAACTCCGTAGGCTGGCTTGGCCTCGCGGGCTTACGCCGATGACCAGACAATGAGGGCACCTACGGCAAGACGCCCTCAAGGAGCGCGAGGCGCTTTCGCTCCTCGTCAGCAAAGGGCCGCTTATTGCCAGCCGGTGCTTTTGCTTGTCGATCTCGCAGTAGCGCGAGTTCTGCCCGCGCCTGTCGGTCGCGTTCGGTCTGTTGCTGCTTTGCCAACTCCTGCAATTGTCTCACGACAATGGCCGCACGCGGATCTCCCTTTGCGGTCATGGCTTGCGCCAACGTATCCGAGTTTTCCCCGCTGATCCTGCCATCGATGGTCGAGCCATTCTTGAACCGCACCCAACGCGGCACGGCCACAATCACGGCTTCAGGGTGGTCGTCTTCGCGATCCAACTCCCAGCCAACGCTCCCGAAGCGGCGAGATTCACCTGGCTCCAAGCCGCCCTCAACGTTGTCCGCGAGGTGCTCCCCGTGTGCCCATGCACTCGCGCGGCCTGGTGTCCATATTTCGACGAAGAAATGGATGTCTGCTATCGGTTGTTCAAGGCCGTTGCGGACGGTTGCGTCCCCACCTCGTCTGAAACTACTACTCAACAAGCTGCGCTCGCACACTTCAACTCGGAGGCTCTCGAGCTGTTTCCGCACGTCATGGGCACGGGCAACATCGCGCACAAACCTGTCGACCTCATCTGCCTCTCTGGCCGCAGATTGCCGCTCTTTGACTTCGAGGTCGGCCTTCTCCTGTTGCCGGACTCGCTCGTGTTGCTGGGCGAGCGCTTGTGCGCGTGCTTCCGCCGCCGCAGTCCACTTGCTCCTGACTTTGCTCGCTTCGGCGATGAGAACGGCAGCGGTCTTGCGGTCCAGCCGTATCCGTATGGCGGCGCGCACGACATCATCCGGTGGCGCGTTCGAAATTGCTGCAATCAACCTAGCCGCAGCGGGATCACTATCGATGGAGATATCTCGGATGGCCTCATCGAAGGGCGCCCTCTGTCCCTCGGGAAGGGCGCTACGCATCCGAAGCAGTGAGGCTGCCATAGACTGATCGCTTGTCCCATCAACCCGCGGGTCGCCACACCCCGCAAGAAGCAGCAGGGCACAGCCAGCAATCGCTTGAATCAAGTGCCGAAGCATTCGTGCCTCCAAAGCCACGAAATCCTATTCACGCGGGCACGGTGCAAGCCGTGGCAGCAGGTGGCACATTCTGAATCCGGCAGGTGCCACCCCCGCCTCCCCGTCCCCTTCAGGTCCGTACCCGGCCCGCCCTCCTCGCCTCTCACTTCCCCAACACCTCCATCGCACTCAGCGTCATCGCCGCCGTGGCCGCGCGGATCGTTCGCTCCTTGTCGGGCGCAAACTGCGGGCTGTGCATACCCGGTAGCAGCAGCAGCCGCCCCGCCTCTTTCGCCCGCGCGAACACGCCCGGCTCGATCACGCCGATCCGCAGTTGCACGCCCGGCGCGCCCGCAACCTTGCCGAACACGCCGAAGTCTTCGCTGCCCATCATGGGCTCGGTGGGCTGCACGGCCGCGTCGCCCAGGCCGCGTTTGAGCGCTGCGCTCAGCCGCGCACTCAGCGCGGGGTCGTTCACGGTGGCCTCGGTCCCTTCGTTCTCGCGCACCAGCACGGCGGGTTCGCGGGGTGCGCCCGCCGCCGCGGCCTCCGCCTTGGCGATCCGCGCGATGCCGGCCAGGAGGGCCTGGTGCACCTCCGGCTTGTACGAGCGCACCGTCAGTTCGATCTTCGCCTCATCGGGGATGATGTTCCGCTTCGTGCCCGCGTGGAACGTGCCCACGGTGACGACGGCCGAATCCAGCGGGTTGGTCTCGCGGCTCACGAGCGTCTGCAGGGTGCTCACGGCCCGCGCCGCGATCACGATGGGGTCCACCGCCCGGTGCGGCATCGCCCCGTGCCCGCCGCGCCCGTAGAAGGTCACATCAACGGAACTCGACGCGGCATACGCGGGCCCGGATACCACGCCGATCTGCCCCGCGGGCATCGTGTTGGTGACGTGGACGCCGATGCAATAGTCGGGCTTGGGGAACCGGGTGTAGAGGCCATCGGCCACCATCGCCCGCGCACCCGCCACCACCTCTTCCGCGGGCTGACCCACGAAGAGCACCGTTCCCTTCCATTCGCTCTTGCTCGCCACCAGCAGCGCGGCGGTGCCCACCCAGCACGTCATGTGGACATCGTGCCCGCACGCGTGCATCGTCGGGAACATCTCGCCCGCGGCGTTGGGCCCGGTGGCCGTGCTGGCATAGGGCAGGTCGGTCTGCTCCTTCACCGGCAGGCCGTCCATGTCGGCCCGCAGCAGCACCGTCGGCCCCGGGCCGTTCTTCAGCACGCCCACCACGCCCCAGCCGCCCACCTTTTCGGTGACTTCAAGCCCAAGTTCGCGCAACTTCGCCGCCATCTTCGCGGCCGTCTTCTCCTCGCGCAGCGAGAGTTCGGGCGTCTGGTGCAGGTCGATGTAGAGCGCATCGAGCGAGGGGTAGATCGCGTCCAGCCGATCCAGCGGCCCCGCCGCGCGGGCGAGCGATCCGGCCGGACCGGTGAGTGAAGCGAGGAAGACCAACGACGAGCATGTGTGGTTCAACATGCGGCGAGTCTACCAGGCGGCACGTGGCATCGGCGGCGGCAGCGAGGGCGCGGTCATGAACTGGGAACTCAAGTTCGTGGATGTGCTCGCCACGGGCAACGACCGCCTCACGCTCACAGCCATCACGGCGGGACTCACACGCGGCACCGCGATTGATGCGGGGTCGATCTCACCCATCCCCGCGCCCGGTGCCGCGGCGGTGCTGCTCGGCGCCGTGGTCTTGGGTGCCCGCCCCCGGCGGTGAGAGAGAAGGCTCACCGCGTCCGCGCGTGAACCGGACTTTGGGTGCGGCGGTTCTGCCCTTCCGAGCAACGCACCGCCGGGGCTTTGTGGCGCCGGCACGCCCACACCTGCTCGTGTGGCTGAGGCGGCCACGCTCTGGGCCAGCGCGAACGCGCTGCCCACCACGCCCATCCACGTGCCGCGGCGGCGACCGCCGGCCCCGCCCGCACCACAGGAGTACGCGAACTTGGCGAGGTTGCTCGAAGCCGTCCGACTGTCGGGTGTCTGCTCCATGCTCGTGACGCGTGAGAATATCGACTCGTCGGAGGGAATGCCAGAGCCGCCCCCACCCGCACCAGCCTCGCCGTAACGCAGGCTCACCACCCGCAGGCCCATGAACCCCCGTCACACGTCTGGACCGGACCTCAGCGGCCACATATATGCTTCAGCAGCGCCGCGAATCCATCATTCACGGGCCGCTCCGCGTCCAGAATCTGACCGACGATGTTTCGCGGCTGTATCATGGGTTCCCAGCAGTTGCTGCCCGCTTTGTCAAGCAGCGCAAACGTCTTGTAAGAGTAGTCTCGACGGTACTCGAGGTCGCAGCCCCAATGAAGACCGGGAACTCGCAGACGGATGGCCTCGCCCATGTACGCCCCGATATCGAAGAACACGGAGAACGCGTGCTCCTCGTCAACGTAGACCCACTCGGGCGGACCAGAATTCATGTCTCGAAGGTCCGCTTGGATGGCTGGCGAGAGTTTGTCGCTGAGGCTTGGCGGACAGGCATCCGCCTGCGTGCCCGGGCGGGTCTTGCAAACCGTGAGGGCCCACGGCCCGAGAGGCTTCATTGACCTAGTAGTGAAATCGGGCTGCCATGATTCAAATCCTGGGGTTGCACGGATGTACTGCGCCAAACACGCGATGCGGTGGGGCACCAACTCCGCCCAACGGGCGGCAAGGGCCTTGGCCTGCTTCACGGACAGGGACCAGCAGTAGCTCTGAACGAGCGGGAAACCCTCGCGCGTCAGCCACGGCTCGTACACGGCTTCGCTCACCGAACCAGCCCCCTCATCTCGTACTTGATGTCGATGCCGTTGCTCTCGAGTAAATTGGTCACATCTGGATGGACCTTCTCACCTGGTCTGAGGTAGAACTTCCACTGGATTCCCTTGATCTTGCCGCTCTTCTTGAACGCGGCATCGCGCACAATCTGTCGGCGCACATGGACGTGAGGCTTTGCGTTCCTGACTTGACCTCCATGAACTTCCTTGAGCCGGTCTTGCCGATTTCTCCGTCGTAGAACCTGCGCGGTACCTTGCCCCCTAAGCCGTCCGATCGCTTGCCGCTCACGGCGCGACCCACCTTGACCGCCCCATACTCAGCCCGTGCGATGTCCTCCGTGCCGCGCCCCCGACCACCGCCGACCGGACTGCGTCCGCCCCCTCCGAGCACGGCCATCGCTGGCCCCGCAGGTGCGTCGTCCATCGACGCCCCACTGCCGCCACCACCACTGCCCGGTGCCGACCACCCCGACGACTGGCCGTACGCCGTGCGCTCCAGGAAGGTATCGTCCGACGAGTTCCAGTCGAGGACATCATCGACCATGCCCTCTTGGGCAAACGTTGCCTGCTGGACAACGTTGTCAACAACGCCCTGCAGGTGCCGGATCTGCTGGTACATCCCCAGCACGTCCGTCAGCATCCCCGTGAGCCCCGTGCCGTCGAGCGCTCCGACCAGTGGAAGCGTCACGCCGTCGTAGTTCTCTTGCCATCCGCCGCCAGTGCTCAGGCCCAGCGGGTCCGCGTGCATAAGGGGTGATCCACTCAGGTACGAGTGGATGTTCATCCCATCGCCATACAGCGTCTTGCACGCGAACTCTTCAAGATCACCCACCATCGCGCCGGGGTTGTCGCCGTGCATGGCCGCGCTGGCGAGCACGGGCTGGCCGGTGCCGTTGGGGTCGCTCTGCATGAAGCGGCCGAGGCCGGGTGAGTAGATGCGGTTGAGGTTGTGGCAGACGATCACCGCGCCGGGCGCGAGCGTGATGCCCTGGCCGGGGTTGGTCCAACCGGAAGTCGAGCCGGTCTGTCCCGCCTCGCCCGCGGCACCCGCGCCGTGGGTCGCCCCGCTGGCGGGCCCGCCCCATGTGCTGGGGTAGCCCACGCGGTCGAGCCGATCCGCGAACAAGCCCTTGTGGCCAATCCGCAGGTCCGCCGCGGCGCTGCTGAACCGCGGCACGCTCGAACCCGCCGCGCCCGTGGTGCCGCCGCCGCCAGACAGCGTGTACACCGGCTCGTCAACATCCAGCAGGTTGCCGTACGGATCGAACGAGTATTGCGTGATGACACGCGCGGCGGGGGGCTGTGCGGACGGACCCCCCGCTTGCGCTGGGGGCTCGTTGGCAGGGGGCTCGTTGGGCGCATCCACTTCCACCACGGCCGCCACATTCCCGCCCGCATCCTGCAGGATGTACTGCCGCTCGATCTCAGGGTCATCGCCGGCAACAGCCCCCCCGTGCATCCGCACGCGGCAGACGAACTCGAACACCTCACCGCCGCCCCCCCCACCCAGAATCCCCGTGCCGCGCGGCGTGTAGATGTACTGCCACGCGCTGCGCTTCACCATGTTCGCGTACGGCTCGGGGTCGGGCGCGACCCCCGGCGGTGGATCGTCTTCAATCTCACCCTCACCAAAGCCCTGCGAGTTGCCAGCGCCCCCCCCGCCCTGATTCAGGACCGTGCCCCCGCCTTCACCACCACCACCTTCACCACCCGTGCCTCCGCCAGCAGGCGGCGGTGCGGGGGGTGGGGTCCACCCCGGTGTGGGGTCGGCCACTTCCTCATGGATGCGCCGCACGCCGTCGTGCACATACGTCTCGATCCGTCGCGTGGCTCCGGTGGAATCCCACGGTTCCTGGCGAGCGCACAAGCGGCCCAGGGCGTCGTAGGAGTAATGCGCCACCCACGCACCCACGGCGGGGCCGTCGAACACGCTGCCGCTGGTGGGGTCTTGCTGGAGCGGCTGGCCGGCGTTGCGCTTATTCACCTGCACCAGCCGGTTGAACCCGTCGTAGCCGAAGATGTAGGCGTTGTCGGCCACCAGGTTGCCGGCCCGGTCGTAGAGCACGGGCACGGTGGCCGCGA
>JBJXEW010000021.1:0-28667 GCA_046156035.1 Phycisphaerales bacterium
CGCGCTTCCGACGGCTCGCCAAGGACTACGAGCGTCTGCCCGCCACCCTCGCCGGCCTCCACCTCGTCGTCTTCGCCTGCCTCATGCTCGCCCGCTTGCCCGACGCAAGTCCATAACACCCTCTAGACGCTTCGCGCCAGGCCGCCGACGGTTCGCCGAGACCCTACTCCCGGCACCTCCACCCCCATCTAAACCCAGCCCCGACAGACCTTTATGTGTCAAAAGAGGCATTTCTGGAAGAAAAGTCGAAGTTTGATCTAGATATGTCTTGACATATCTGGATCAATATGGTACATTTGACCATCTGCATACCACGAAAGGAGCTTCAAGATGAACGGAAGCGATGAAATGGTGAGCGTAATGGTCCCCCGGCGTCTGGTTACTCAGGTCTACGGCCTGATCTCACGGCTTGATGCCGGGCTATCCGTCGAGGATGTGACCCCGGCACCGACGGCCCCCGCGTCCAACGGCGATTCAGCAAGCGACTGGACCGACATGCTGCTTCGCCGCATGGTTGAGGAATCGCCCCCGGCGATGCGCGACATCCTCGGCCTGCTTGCATCGCGACCCGGCGAATCGCTCGGCGCCGAGGATTTGGCGAAGTCGATCAAAGCCAACAAGGAGGCCAACTGGAACACGATCGCGGGCACGCTCGGCGCGTTCGGGCGGCGCGTCAAGAGCCGCTACAAGTCCGATCAGTGGCCCTTCACCGCGAAGTACGAGCACGCACATGATGGCGTTCGGTACCGCATGACCGCGCAGATGGCCACGAGGATCAAGAAACTACTCGCGGAGACAGAGTGAGCATCCCGCAGAAGAGAACAAGGAGCATGACGATGACGGCAACCAAGCGACGAGTTTATGAAGAAATTCGCACCATCGTAGAGAACGAGGGTGGCGAGATGTGCCACCAGCGTCGAGGGCATCCACCCGGCGGCGCATGGGTTGTGCAACTCCACGGGAAGCGGACGGTCTTTGAAGCGGATGGCCGCGAGTACATGGCGCTGGCCCGCATGTACGTTCCGCTCCGGGCTCACACGACGCACGCGAGGCACTACTCACACAACCTCATTGACGACGCGAAGGCCGAGTGGCTGAATGCGCTGAGGCAGGATGGCTCCGGTGCTCGCGGCTGAGAGCAGGCCATCCACCCCACCCTCGCCTTTGCACTGCCCACCATCATCATGAAGAGCAAAGCCACCACCCTCGCGGCGTATCTGGATTCGCTCCCGTCCCCCAACGCCCGCCCCCCCCACGCCCAATTGCCGGGAGGCGTGGGAGGCGCACGGGGTTGCAACGCTTGCCAAGGTCAGCCGGCCGATGCCCGCTCCGCAAGGCACTCGATCGTGCCGTCGGGCTTGATGCTTACGAACCGGAAGCGTGATGTGTGCTCGAGCGCCTTGGGGATGAACGGAGCCATCCGCTGGAGTTCCTCCAACCGGTTCTTCAGCACATCCAACTCCAGGACCGAGAGCGGCAGTTTCTCCAGGTGCTGCTGGTAGCGCAAGTTCTTGTCCACGGTTACGAGCACCTGAAAGCCGCCATCAGCGGCAGTCACGATGAGTTGACCATTGACCAAGCCATCCCAGCCCCGTTCAAGCACATGCACAACATCGTGGCCCGCAAAGAGCGGCTTGGCGTGGAGATCGACGCAGTTGTCGAGCAGCAGCCTCACAGGTGCCGTAGCCCGTCGAGAAGACCCCGCGAGGCCAACCCGATGACCGCCACGGCCATCTCGCGCGAGACGTTGGGGAAGCCCTCGAGAAACTCACCGAGGCCATCATCGACTTCAAGATGGTCAAAGAGCGTCTGGATCGGAACGCGAGTTCCTGTAAAGCACGGCTCCCCGTGCATGCGACCGGGATTCACCGAAACGTACGGCGCGAGCGGGCTGTCAGACGGGATGAGTTCCCGCTCCTGCCGGCCAGCTGGCGGGTTCGTTGCGGGGGTGGGGGCGTTGATGATGGACATGGCTGCCTCCGCTTGATAGACCTTGCTGAACAATAGCCTTGGCGGCCCCGAGGCTGGCCCGAAGGCCGCAGGCCATGCCCCCGCACACCGTGCCAAAGCCACAGGATGCTGGGGCGAGCGTGGTGCCGCGAACTCACGTTCGCGGCTCCCCTGAATACCCTCTCCCACCATGCCAGCGACCACCTTCGATCTCCGCTCCAAGCGCATCATCCTCACCGGCGGGGCCGGCTTCGTCGGGCGCGTCATCCACCAAAAACTCCTCGCCCGCGGCGTGCCCGCCGCGAACATCTTTGTGCCGCGGCGAAGGCACTTTGACCTCACCGCCGAGGCCGATGCGCGGCGGCTGTACACGAAGGCGTTTGACGGGCCGGGTCGCGTGGATTGCGTGATCCATCTTGCCGCGGAGGTGGGGGGGATCGGCGCCAATCGAGACAACCCGGGCCGGTACTTCTACGCAAACATGGCGATGGCCTTGCACCTGATCGAGCAGGGGCGTGCCGATGGGCTGCACACGCGGGGGAGCGCGGCCGAGGAGAACACACCCTCCGCACACAGTGCCGGGGCACCCGACAAATCCTCCACACGGAGTGTGGAGGTACCCAAAGACCCTTCCACACGGAGTGTGGAGGTACCCAAAGGCGGCAAGTTCGTGCAGGTGGGCACCATCTGCTCGTACCCCAAGTTCACGCCCGTGCCGTTCGTGGAGGATGAGTTGTGGAACGGCTACCCCGAGGAGACCAACGCGCCCTACGGCGTGGCGAAGAAGGCCGCGGGCCAGATGCTGGATGCGTACCGGTTGCAGTACGGCCTGCGCTGCGCCTACGTGCTGCCGGTGAACCTGTACGGCCCCCACGACAACTTCGACCTGCACAGTTCGCACGTCATCCCCGCGCTCATCCGCAAGTGTGTGGAGGCGCAGGCGCGGGGCGACAAGAAGATCACCTGCTGGGGCACGGGCGCGGCAAGCCGCGAGTTCTTGTACGTGGATGATGTGGCCGAGGGCATCGTCCGCGCGGCGGAGGTGGTGGATGAGCCCACACCCATCAACCTGGGCGCGGGCTTTGAGATCACGATCAAGGACTTGGTGGAGTTGATCGTGAAACTCACGGGCTTTTCGGGCGGCATCGAGTGGGACCACACCAAGCCGGATGGCCAGCCACGCCGGAGTTTGAGCACGAGCAAGGCCGAAAAGATGCTGGGGTGGAAAGCACAGGTGGGCTTTGAGGAGGGGTTGAAGCGGACGATCGAGTGGTGGCGGGCGAACGGCGGCAAGTAGGCCGTCGTCGGCACGTCTCCGAGGTCTCGTGGCACCGCCTTGCAGGCGGTGTTCTCCCGACCTCGTGCAACCCGCGGCCTCCGTGCCGGGAGGTGTGCGGGACGCAGGTTGAAAGCCTGCGCCTCGCCGCGTGGCCGGCCGTGTCCGTGTAGCATCCGCCCATGCTGGACTGGTCAACGCAGCGAGTGATCGTGACCGGCGGCGCGGGCTTCTTGGGCCGCGCTGTGGTGGCCGTGCTGCGTGCGCGGGGTGTGAGCGACGAGCGGATGGTGGTTCCACGCGCGGCGCAGTGCGACCTGCGCAGGCCGGAGGAAGCGCGGCGGCTTGTGGCAGGTGCCGCGCATGATGCGGGCAATGCGGGCGGAGTGGTGGTTGTTCACAGCGCCGGCCTGGTGGGTGGCCTGGGCCTGAACCGCGCCCGACCGGCAGACATGCTGCACGACAACCTGCTCATGGGGTTGAACGTGATTGCTGCGGCGGCGGGTGTGATGCGGGCGGACACCGACTCTCTCGCCAAGCCTCAAGAGTCGGTGGCACAGAGGGTGGCACAGCCGGGCGCGGGCATCAAAGTCGTCATCGTCGGCTCGATGACCAGTTACCCGGCCAGCGCGCCGCTGCCGTATCGGGAAGAGTCGCTCTTCGGCGGGCTGCCCGATCCGGAGATCGCGGCGTACGGCGTGGCGAAACTCGGCCTGCTCGCCGCGCTCCGGGCGTATCACACGCAGTATGGGCTGCCCAGCGCGTTCCCCATTCTGGTGAACCTCTACGGCCCGGGCGACAATGTGGATGATCCGCTCAAGAGCCACGCGGCGGGCGCGATCATGAAACGCTTCGTGGACGCGGCACGGGCCCGCGCAACCGAAGTGGTCTGCTGGGGGACGGGTGCGCCCACGAGAGACTTTCTCTTCGTTGATGATGCCGCGGAGGGCGTGGTTCGCTGCGCGGAGGAGATTGATGACGCCTCGCCCATCAACATCGCCAGCGGCCAAGAGACAAGCATCAAGAGCCTCAGCGAAACCATCGCGCGGCACGCGGGCTACACGGGCCGCATCGTGTGGGAAGCGAGCAAGGGCGATGGTGTGGGCCGCCGGTGCCTGGATATCACGCGGGCGCGAACGCGCCTGAACTGGTCGCCGCGTGTGCCGCTTGATGAAGGGATGCGGCGGACTGTGGAGTGGTACCGGCAAAGGCGGGGCTAGCACAAAGACGCCAAGGCGCGAAGAAGCGCCGATGAAACACGGAGAGCACAGAGAATCACGGAGAGAAGCCCGAAACGGCGTGTTTCAACTCCGTGCCCCTCCGTGCTCTCCGTGTTGAAATCCGATTCTGATCCGCGCCTTCCTTCGCGCCTTCGCGCTATACCGAAAGGTCCTCCGCCGTGATCGCGAAGATCACGTGGTCTTCCCACACGCCGTTGATCTTCAGGTAGCGCTCGGCCAGCCCCTCGCGCCGCAGGCCCACCCGCGCGGCAACCGCGAGGCTGGCGGCGTTGCGCGGAATGATGCCGCACTGCACCCGGTGCAGACCGAGGCCGGCGGGCGGGAGGGCGAGCGCGTGGCGAACGAGCGCGGCGACACCCTCAGTCGCGTACCCCTTGCGGGTCTGGTCAGCAGCGACCCACCAGCCAGCATCGGCGTTCTGGAAGATGCCGCGGATGATGTTGTTGAGGTTGAAGCCGCCCACCAGCGCGCCCGCGGCATCGAAAGCGAGCAGCCGGCACGCGGTGCCCGATGCGAAGCCGTCGGCGCTGCGAACGAGCGCCTGGGCGAACATGGCCTCAAAGTCCGGTGTGCCGTCTGCCTGCACCGGCGGCAGCGGGCTCCACGGCCCCAGGTGCGTTGCCCATGAGGTGAGATGCACGCGCAAGAACTCGGCGCGATCGCCCGCGGCGATTGGCCGGAGCGTGAGGCGGGCTGTCTGGATGAGAGGGGGTAGGTGCATGGTCGAGCCCGCGCCGCGTGGCGCATCGTGGCGGAAGGAACCCACAGCGTATCGCCACGCCAACAAAAAACCCCCGGCTCGTGCCGGGGGCTCGTTGGTGTTTGCCGTGGTCTTCGCCTTTCCACCAGTGCCCGATGCCCAGTGCCTAGTGCCTTCCTCTACTTCTTGATCTCAAGTTGCGGCCGCTTGGGCTCGGGCCAATCCACGTGGTAGAACTTGCCGCGGGGTTGGTCGATGCGCTCGTACGTGTGGGCGCCGAAGTAGTCGCGCTGGGCCTGCAGCAGGTTGGCCGGCAGGTTGGCGGACCTGTACGAATCGTAATACGACAGGGCCGAACTGAACGCCGGCACAGGCACGCCCTCAATCGCGGCACGCGCCACCACCGCCCGCCAGTTGGCCTGATACTTCTCGGTGATGCCCGCGAAGTACGGGTCCAGCAGCAGGTTGGCGAGTTTGGGGTTGCTCTTGTACGCCTCGTAGATCTTCTGCAGGAAGCGGGCGCGGATGATGCACCCGCCGCGGAAGATCATGGCGATCTCGCCGAGTTTCAGGCCCCACTTCTGGGCATCGCTCGCGGCCTGCATGAGCGCAAAGCCCTGGGCGTAGGAGCAGATCTTGGAGCAGTAGAGGGCATCGCGCACCGCCCCGACCCAGTCGGTGATGCCCATGCCGTCACCCTTCTTGCCGGGGCCTTTGAGAATCTTGCTCGCGGCCACGCGCTGGTCCTTGATCGCGCTCATGTTGCGGGCGAACACGGCCTCGCTCATGGTCGCGGCAGGAATGCCCAGGTCGAGGGCCGACCCGATCGTCCACTTGCCCGTGCCCTTCTGGCCCGCGGCGTCCATCACGATGTCCACGAACGGCTTGCCCGTCGCGCCGTCGGTGTGTTGCAGGATGTCGGCCGTGATCTCAACGAGGAAGGAATCAAGGTCGCCCTTGTTCCACTCGCTCATGATCGCCGACATCTCCTTGGCGCCCTTGCCAAGCACATCTCGCATGAAGTGGTAGCCCTCGCAGATGAGTTGCATGTCGCCGTACTCAACGCCGTTGTGCACCATCTTCACGTAGTGGCCCGCCCCGTTGGGGCCGATGTACGTGGTGCACGCGACGCCGCCTTTCACGGGCTTGCCCGGCGCGGCACCCTCCAGCGGCTTGCCAGTCTTCTCGTCCACCTTCGCGGCGATGGCCTCCCAGATCGGCTTGAGCCGGTCCCAACTCTTGGGGTCGCCGCCGGGCATCAGGCTGGGGCCGAAGCGTGCTCCCGTCTCGCCGCCCGAAACGCCCGAACCCACGAAGAGCAGGCCCTTTTCGGTCAGCATCTTCTCGCGGCGGATGGTGTCCTGCCACTCCGCGTTGCCGCCGTCAATGAGAATGTCGCCCTTCTCCACCAGGGGCACAAGGTTGTTGATGGTGATATCCGTCGGCTCGCCCGCCTTCACCATCATGATGATGACGCGCGGCTTCTTCAGTGCCATCACAAAGGCCTTCAGGCGGCTGGGCTCGTCGTCAGGAGCCTCGAACCCGAACAGGCCGCCGCCCGGGCCGATCACCTCGGGCGGGTTGTCATCGAGAAAGGGCTTCACCTTCGAGGCCGAGCGGTTGTGGGCCAGAACCTTGAAGCCGTGGTCGGCCATGTTCAGGGCAAGGTTCTTGCCCATGACCTCAAGGCCGATGAGGCCGACGTCACAGGAGGCGGGGGCGGGTTGGCGGCTGGACATGGGCGGGAACTCCGGGAAAGGATCGTGGCCGAGTGGGTGCGGACAGCGCGACCGGCCTGACGGCTAGCGCATGAGGGCGCGGAGACCGGTGAGCGAGCCGCGGCGAGATTGTGGCAGAAACGGGGTCGGTTGCCAAGTGGCCCGCGAGCGTTGTCGCCGCGATGTTCGTAGTTTGATCGCCAGTTTGTACGCCTCGCGGCTCGTTGAAGGGATCCATGCCAGATTTCGGCCGGCTTTCCTGGCAGGAACCGGTGGTCTAATATAAACTAGTTGACGACTAGATAGATATTTACGGTCAAAGTTCGGAGCAGCACCATGGTCTCGTTCGGTTCGTTTGATGCCAAGACGCACTTTTCCAAACTCCTCTCCCGCGTGGAGAAGGGGGAGCGCATCACCATCACCAAGCACGGGCGGCCGGTGGCGGAGTTGGTGCCGGTGCAGAAGCGCGACCCCGCGCAGGTGCAAGCGACGATCGCCGCGATCAAGGAACTGCGCAAGGGGCAGACGCTGGGGGGCCTCAAGATTCGCGACATGATCAATGAGGGGCGGCGCTGATGCCGTTGGTGGTGGATTGCTCAGTCGCGATGACCTGGTGCTTCCACGACGAGGCTTCTGCCGCGGCGGATGCGATGCTGCAGCGCCTTGGCGTGGAATCGGGCGTGGTGCCGGGCCACTGGCGGCTGGAGGTGGCGAACACGCTCCTGATGGGCCTGCGCCGCAAACGGCTGAGCGAGGCGGCGGCGACGGACTTCCTCGCGCTGCTGGACGGCCTGCCGATCGAGACGGACCTCGACACCGCCGCGCACGCGGTGGGCGCCACGCTCACCCTCGCCCGCACCCACGGCCTCACCGTGTACGACGCCGCGTACCTCGAACTGGCCCTGCGCCTAGGTCTGCCGCTCGCTACGAAGGACGCGGCCCTGGCCGGCGCGGCGACCAAGGCCGGCGTCGAAGTGTTTGCCGTGTGAGCGGCGGCGGTGGATGATTGGGGGATGAAGGCCACCCTCGGCCGCGCGAATGCAGCGGCCCAATGAGGCCACGGCGCAAGCCGCGGCTTTTTCGGGGGCGTGTACCCCAGCACCCGGACTTCGGGCGTGCCATCGAAGTCCGCTTGCGGACTTCGATGCTGCCTTGGAGATCGACGAAGCACATCGAAGTCGGTCGCCGAGCCTTCCGACATCGATGGCACGGGAGCGCGGGTTACTCCGGGCAGCCGGCGAAGTAGTTGGTGATGTAGTCGCCCAGGTCGTTGGTGGTCACGACGCCGTCTTCATCCACATCGGTGCGCAGCGAGGGGCCGGGGCCGAAGAATGCGGTGATGTAATCGCCGATGTCGTCCGGGTCGAGCACGCCGTCGGCGTTGTAATCCTCGCGGCAGAGGGCGGTGGTTTCGAGGAGTACGACGTAGCGATCGCCACTGGTGAGGTCGAAGGCATTAATGAGGGTCTGCCCGAAGCGGTTGACGCTCGGTGTGCCCAGCGCGTAGGAGGAAGACATGGCGCGCGTGGTCCCAGTGGGCAGACTCACAAGAAACTGCGGGGGCAGGATCAGTTCCGGTGCGGCTCCCGGCGAATGAACCCGGTACAGCCCCGGCGTCAGGAGTGGGGCGGTGGGGTTCATCCATTGGAACGAGTAGCAGTCGGGTTTCAGGCGGAGCAGGATGCCGCCGCGCGGGTCCAGCGCGATGTCCTGAACGGCGAGGGAGCAACGCGAGTCGTGGCCGGGAATCGGTTCCGCGGTTGAGAAGATCACGCGCCTCGTGCCGCCGGTCCATGATTCGACAATGGTCGTGCGCGGGTCGGACCAGTGGGCTTGCGCCATGATTGTGTAGTAGAGGTCTCCGGTCTCGGTCTCGCCGAGCAGGCCGATTCCTCCGAACGTGCCGATTACGGGGAGGTCCGGGTCTGTCGGAACACGGATCGGCGTGATGACGCTGTTCTTTGTGAGCCAGAGGCCGGCTGTTTCTTCGAGGCCCGGCGTGGCGCTGTAACTCGCGCTGAAAACGATGCTGCCGTCGCGGGTCTCGCCCTGGGCATTCAAGTACGAGGGGAGCCGAGAGCCGGGGCCGCCAGGAAGCGGCTGTGCGGGCGGCACCAGCGGCTGGAACGATCCGCTTTGAAAGACCAATATCGTCGAGAGGAATGCCTCCACGCAGCAAGGATCGTCCGCAGGATCTGTGTAGAGGACGCTGAGAATCAGTTTGCCGCTGGAAGTGAGCAACTGACCCTGACCGGACCAGAGGCGAAGCGTCTCGAAGCCCGGAATGATCGGGCCAGGGCTCTCGAAGACCGGCACAAACGCGCCCGGTCGGCCCGTCCATATCGCACCCGTGGGATCGGCGGGAGCACCATCGGGACGAAGCAGCGTTGCCGAGAAGCTCGCGGCTCCCGACGGGGAGATCGATCCGGACCACAGTTCGTCGAAGACAAGCCCCTGTGCCTCGTATCCCGGTGCCGGGTCGCCCTTGCGGGCGACGCACACAAACGCGTCGTTCTTATCCTTCATCCACAGCGACCTGTCAAACCAGAACACGATGCTGGAGATGAACGCGAGCGGTCGCACGGTGCCATCGGTGAATATGCGTGCTCCGCCCGCGAGCGGGCCAAGCCAGCTCTCGGTCGGATGCAGAAGCGTTTGGCCGTCGAGCACACCGCCGCGCTCGTAGTCGATCCGCAGCGCGCCGGCGCGGCCCGAAACACCGATCTCGGAGTAGAAGGGTGCGTTGTCGCTCACGCCCGGCACGGGGAATGGGCCGATCTGGAAGTCGATCAGTTGGTCATCCACCCGGCTCACGGCCGCGTAGCGCTGCTCCGCGATCACCGCCTCAATGGTGCCATCATCGGCGATTCTCGCGCTGCGCGGGAATGCATACCCCGATGTGTCCGGCGTGCCCGCGAGCAGGTCGTTGCACCGCAGGATCACCCGCACATTCCCGCGCGGCGGCGTTTGTGCTTGCGCCTCCGCCACGCCCGCGGCAACCGCACCGATGGCCGCGGCAAGGGCAAGGGTCGGCGTGGTGGCTGCGGTGCTGCCGCGCAGCAGGCAGGCGCGCCGGAGTGAATCGGTCATGGGCGGTCTCCCGGAAGGGTGCAGGTCCGGGGTGTCTATCGACCGACCGGGTTGTGGGGCACGAACCACCAAGAAGGCAAAGCCTCCCCCGGTCCGCCTGCGGCGAACCACCCCCTCCGGTTGGAACCGGAGGGGGATGCTGGCTGCGTCACGCAGTTTACCCGCCGAGGCGGGTCACTCCGTGCCTTCGTGCCTTCGTGCCTTCTCCGTGCCTTCTTCCCTTCCCCCTCAACTCTTCACCTTCCCCCACATCCGCTTGGGCGGCAGTTTGCTCGGCACAATGCCGCCGGGGAACTTGTTGGTATCAATCGCCGTCGGCGCGGCTTTCTTCACCGGCGCCGGGTGCGCGCTCGGGTCATACGTTGCCGACCGGCTGCCGTCGCCGTTCGTCGCCGGACCAGACGCGCCGGTGTTTGCCGCGCCTGCACCCGCAGTCGCCGCGGCGGGGGCTGACCCCGCGATCGGCAGTTCCGGGTTCACGGTCGCCGCGTAGCGGTTGAAGGGCTGCGCGGCAGCCGGCCGCGTGGTGCTGTTGGGGCCGGTGACAGGCACCCTGCCCATGGGCACCGGGCCGGGCTTGAAGTCCGGGTAGTCCAGTTTGGGCACCTCGGTGTTGATCAGCCGCTCCACGCTCGTGAGCAGGTCGCCCTGGTCCGGGCACACCAGGCTCCACGCCACACCGTCTCGCCCCACGCGGGCCGTGCGGCCGATGCGGTGTACGTACACCTCGGGGTCTTCGGGCATGTCGTAGTTCACCACGTGCGTGATGCCGTCCACATCCAGCCCGCGGCTGGCCAGATCGCTGGCCACCAGCACGCCCAGTTCGCCCGCGTGCAGTTTCTCGATCACCTTGTTGCGGCGAGACTGCATCATGTCGCCGTGAATGCCGTGGGCATCGATCCGCTTCTTCATCAGGTACTCAACCAGGTCATCCACCGTGCGCTTGGTGCGGCAGAAGACCAGCGTGAGCGCCGGCTCCTCGTGCGTGAGCAGGTGGGTGAGCAGGCGGCGCTTGTCCCAGGGTTGCACCGTGAGGTAAAACTGCCGCACCTGCGCGTTGGTGAGCGCGCCCTCCACCACCGCCACCACCTTCTCCGGGTTGTGCGAGTGCGACTGGATCAGCCGCTCCACATCCGACGGCAGCGTGGCCGACACAAACACCGTCTGGCGGGCGAGTTGGTCCGGCGGCGTGCTCTCCGTGCGCGGCGGGGGGCACATCTTGAGAATCCGGCGGATGTCCTCGCGGAAGCCGATGTCGAGCATCCGGTCCACCTCGTCCAGCACAGCAAATCGCACGTTGCCGAGTTTCACGATGCCGCGCTCGACCATGTCCATCAGGCGGCCGGGCGTGGAGACGATGATCTCGGGGTTGCGGCGCAACGCGTCCACCTGCGTCTTGATGCGCTCACCGCCGAAGACGGCGCAGGCCCGGATCGGCGTCTGCATGGCGAGGGTGTTGATCTCCTCGGCCACCTGCAGGCAGAGTTCGCGGGTGGGCACCATCACCAGGGCCTGCGTGGGCACGCCGCGGTCGCACATGTGGAGAAGGGGCAGGCCGAAGGCACCGGTCTTGCCGGTGCCGGTGCGGGCCTGGCCGATCAGGTCTTTGCCGGCGAGCATGGGGGGAATGAGCAGGCCCTGAATCTTGGTGGGCCGCTCAAAGCCCTTGGCCCGCAGACTCTTGACCACGCTGTCGCGCAGGCCGAGGCTCTCGAACGTGGCCGTGGGGTCAAACACGGCCTCGGCCATGCTGCGGCTGGGCGGGTGCTGCTGGTCGAAACTGGGCGTGTCCTGCCCTTCGCTGTTGCGGTGGGGCGAGCGCCGGGGGGTGGGGCCAGCCGCGGGGCCGGGTGGGTGCGCAGCGGCGTGGGCAGAATGATCGACAGGTTGAGCCTGGGGCTCGTGCGGCGAATGGGTGGTGTTCATGAAGGCGGCTCAGTGCCCCGACCGTTCGCGTGGGTCCGGGGCGTTCGCCACCAGACCGCGGGCCGGGCGACCGCCAGCGGCGGTCGAACGTGTGCGGATGAGCCACGACGCGAGGCACGGCTCACGGCCACAAAGGTGGCCATTTGACAAAGTCATTCTATGCTGGTGGGTGGGTCGATAGGAGAAGCCGTCAGCGGTTGGCCGTGAGCGGCGAGCCGATCCACCGAACGTACCTTTTCCGGCTCGCGGCCAACGGCTTACCGCTCGCGGCTCTCACGGAGTTTCACGTGGCCACCAGTCGTCTTGAAGTTGACCTTGCCGCGGTGGGTCGCAACCTCGCCGTGTTTCGCTCGATCCTCGATGCTCCCCGCGCCCCCGGTGCCGGCACCGAGGGCGCGCCGGAGGAGCCCGAGCATCGTCCCGGCCAACGCCGCAGTGTGTGCGGCATCATCAAGCAGGATGCCTACGGCCTGGGCGGTGCCCGCATCGCCAAGAAACTCGCGGCCAGCGGCGTGGAGATGCTGGCCGTCTACTGCACCGACGAGGCCCGCGACCTGGCCGACCTGCCCATCCCCACGCCCCTCCTGGTGCTCATGCCCGTGCGCACCATCGACCGCAGCGACCCCATCTACCGCCTCGCCGTTCGCAACCGCCTGCACCTGGTGGTGCATGACCTCGAACAAGTGGGCGACCTTGCCGCGGCGGGCTCACGCGTGGGCCTGCGCCTGCCGGTGCACGTGCAATTGGATACGGGCATGTCGCGCGGCGGGGCGCTGGAGGCCGAGGCCAAGCGCATCGTGGAACTGGTGCTCGCCTCGCCACGCCTGCAACTGGCGGGGTTGATGACGCACTTCTCCAGCCCCACCACCGAGGCCGATTTCACACGCGAGCAGGCCCGCGCCTTCCGCACGTTCTTTGACGACCTCAAGCCCATGATCGCGCCGGCGATCGCATCCGCTACCGCCGCCGGCGGCCCCGGCTTCGCCATTCACGCGGCCAACACCGCCGCGACCTTGCGGGGGCGGGCCTTCCACGCCACCATGGCCCGCATCGGCCAGGGCCTGTACGGATACGGCTTCGAGAGTTTCACCGATCCGCTGGCGGTGGAGTTTGCCAGTTTCGGCAAGCAACTCCAGCCAGCGGTGCGGTGGCTCACGCGCATCGCGCACATTCACGAGGTGCCCAAGGGGTGGCCGGTGGGTTACGGCCGCACCTTCAAAGCCGCGCGGCCGACGCGCGTGGCGCTGGTGCCGGTGGGGTACGCGGACGGCTACCCGCTGGGCCTCTCCAACCTGGGCAAAGTGGGCCTCACGGGCCTGATGTACGACCGGCCCAAGGTGGGCGCTGGCCAGCGTATCGAGGCGTTGGACCGCCCAGCGTTCGCACCCATCATCGGGCGCGTGAGCATGGACCAGTTCACGATCGATGTGACCGGCCTGCCCGAGTCGCTGGCGTGCGTGGGGGCCGAGATCGAACTCTTCGGGCGCGACCCGCAGGGGCCCAATCACCTTCCCACGCTCGCCAAGCAGGCGGGAACCATCACGCACGAACTCCTCTGCCGCGTCTGCCCGCACATCGAACGGGTGTATGTCTCGCCGGCGGGCACCGACGAGCCGATCGTTGACGCGACCGCGGCGTTGCCCGGCGTGGTGAATACCGGACGGATCAACCCCCCGAGGGCGGCGATGACGGCGGCGTAGATGGTGGCGCGGGGGGTGCAGAAGGTGCCTCAGCGCCCGCAGGGGAGGCGATCGCTCGCTCCCGCAGGGCCTTGGCACGTCCCATGAGTGCGTCTTCGGCGATGTTGGCGTCGCCACCAGCCTCCGCCGCGGGCGTCAGCACGTAATGCCACTCGATCCGCGTGCGGCGCGTGCCGGGAAGGGCCGCGGCCACAAGATCAATACCGGGCTGTTCGTGGAAGGGCGCATCCGCCTCGGCGCTCGTGGCGATGGGCTCGTAGCCGTCCAGCGTGAGCCGCACGTCGTAGGTCCCGAAGAAGGTGAAGTCGCTCTCGCAGGGCGTGCGGCCCAGTTGCACATCGTTCACCCACACCATCGCCCCCGGCGGCTCGCTCGTCACGCTGATCGTGCGCTCCTGCCTTCCGCACGCGCCCAGCGCGGCAAGCGAGAGCACCAGAATGACGCGAAGGGCCACAGGCATGGTGCCAGAGGATACCGACTCCGGCCGCAGAAGGGCGCGCCGGCATCTGAAGGGGAGCAGCGCCTTTGGTGGGGCGGACGTCCCGTCCGCCACGCGGCGGTCGTCGCGGCACCCTCCCGCCAAACTAGGTAGTGCACCGCATTTTGCACGCTTCGTGCGCGGCGTGCTGGACAAAGTCGATCCGGCGCACCACCGTTCGCCGATGCATCGTGCCCGCGTGAGCGCGTTCAGCCGATGGTCAATGAGTTTCGCCGGTCGGGGTTTCGAGTCTCGGTGCGACAGGATTCGAGAAAGGCAGACCCGTTCATGCGCCGCCGCGCCAGAGCCTCCACACGCCAAGCCACGTTCGTTGCCGCGGTCCTCGCCTCCATGCTCCTGGGCGTCGGCCTGGTCTGGGTCTTCGCGCCCCTCTCCTTCCGCGGCTGGCAAACCGGTGAATTGGTCGCGATCCTCGGCCTGCTGGTGCTGCCGACGCTCACGGCGTGGGCAACGTGGGCCGAGTGCCGCGTGGCGAGGCGGCCGGCAACGGCCCGGTGACCGGCCACCACGGTTCGCGCCGCCTGATACCGCTATCGGACGCTCCCGGCTCCCGCGCCACGGCATCGTTTGATTGTCGCATGGCCCGCCGTCGTGCCGACCCAAGGCGGCGACCGGTTCGTACGATCAACACAGAGCCGGTCTGGACCGGTGTCGGCGCACGCAGGGCCAGAGTCCTAACGCGCACCGAATGCCGGCCGGCTCGTCCGGGCGGCGCGGCGAGAGTTTCAAGCGTTTTCAGCAGCGGCCCTGTGGTCGTCCGGGGCCAAACACGAGGCATCACCATGTGCGGAATCGTCGCCTACGTCGGCCACAAGCCCTGCAAGGGTCTGCTCATCGAGGGCCTCAAGCGTCTCGAGTACCGCGGCTACGACTCCGCGGGCCTCGCCATCATCGACAACGGCAAGTTGCACATCGCGCGGGCCGTCGGGCGCGTGGCCATGATGGAAGAAGCCGTTGACGATGAGGTCGCGGCGCACAAGGGCGGGGGGGGCGGCCCCAAGCCCTTCAGCGGCACCGTGGGGCTCTGCCACACACGCTGGGCCACCCACGGCGGTGTCACCGAACTCAACGCCCACCCGCACCGAGACGACCGGCACGGCCTGTGCGTGGTGCACAACGGCATCATCGAGAACTACAGCGCCCTGAAGACCTACCTGAAGGAGAAGGGCCACACCTTCACCAGCGAGACCGACACCGAGGTCCTCGCCATGCTCATCAGCGAGTTGTACGAGGGCGACCTGGAGAAGGCCGTGCAGGGGGCCCTGCGCGAGGTGACCGGTGCCTACGCCATCGCCGTGATCTGCGAAAAGGAGCCGGGCACGCTGGTGGCCGCCCGCAAGGGTTCGCCCCTCATGGTCGGCATCGGCAAAGACGAGTTCATCGTCGCCTCCGACGGCGCGGCGATCATCAGCCACACCTCGCAGGTCATCATGCTGGATGACTACAACGTGGTCAAACTCTCCCGCGACAACGGCGGTAGTTTCAACACCACCGACATCCACAACACGCCCGTCAACCCCAAAATCCAGCAACTCGAACTCGACCTGCAGGAGATCGAACTCGGCGGCTACCCGCACTTCATGCTCAAAGAGATCTTCGAGCAGCCCGCGAGCGTGCGCAACTGCTTCCGCGGGCGCATCAACGCGACGGATGGCAAGGTGGTGCTCGGTGGCCTGGCCAACTTTAACAAGGAACTCACCAAGGCCAGCCGCGTGGTGCTCACGGCCCAGGGCACGGCCCTGCACGCGGCCATGATCGGCCGCTACCTGCTGGAGGACCTGGCCAAGGTGCCCACGCAGACGGAATACGCCAGCGAGTTCCGCTACCGCAACCCGGTGATCGAAGACGGCACCGTGGTCATCGCCGTGAGCCAGAGCGGCGAAACGGCCGACACGCTTGCCGCGCTGCACGAGGCCAAAGAGCGGGGGGCCCTCGCCCTGGGCGTCATCAACGTGGTCGGCTCCACCATCGCGAGAGACACCGACGCGGGCGTCTACCTGCGCGTGGGCCCAGAGATCGGCGTGGCCAGCACCAAGGCCTTCACGGGCCAGGTCGCGGCCCTCACCCTCATCGCTCTCTACATGGCCCGCAAGCGGTTCATGTCGGCCGACCAGTGCGGCGACCTGCTCCGCGAGATGGACAAACTCCCCGAGAAGATCGAGCGCATCCTCGAATCCGCTGAGCGCATCAAGAAGGTCACTGAGCGCTACATCGAGCGCGAGAACTGGCTCTTCCTCGGCCGCGGCTACAACTACCCCGCCGCGCTGGAGGGTGCCCTCAAACTCAAGGAAATCTCGTACATCCACGCCGAGGGCATGCCCGCGGCCGAGATGAAGCACGGGCCCATCGCCCTCATCAACGAGGGGATGCCGGCCGTTTTCATCGCCAACAAGGGCCGCCAGTACGAAAAGGTCATGTCCAACATCCAGGAGGTCCGCAGCCGCGGCGGGCACGTGATCGCCGTCGCCACCGAGGGCGACACCGAAATCAAGAAGCACGTGCAGGATGTGCTCTACATCCCCGATGTGCCCGAGCCGCTCAGCCCGATGCTGACGGTGATCCCGCTTCAACTCATGGCGTATCACGCGGCGGTGCTGCGCGGGCATGATGTTGATAAGCCGCGGAACCTGGCCAAGAGCGTGACGGTGGAGTGAGCGCGGCGCTCGCTTCGACACCTGGTGAGCGAGTGTCGCGCGCCCACGCGGCACGCCCCCGCCGCTTCACTTCAGTTCTTTCACCAATGCCTCTGCCTCCGCGATCAGTGGCCGCGCGGCTTCGAGTTCCGCGGCAGACAGCGACGGCTGGACGGCCGTCAAGCGGTCAAGCGCGGCGCGGGCCTCGGCCACGTTACCGAGTTTGGCGTGGTTCATGGCTTGGATTGCGAAATCGCTCCAGCCTGCCTCCTCGCCGTAGGACTCGGCCAGTGTGATGCCGCGTTGAAGGGTGGCGAGCGATTCGGTGTAGAGGCCCGCGCGGAACTCAACCGCGGCCAGCGTGTTGATGATGCCGGGTTCGTCGGGACGGAGCGCCACCGCCTGCCGCGCCGCGGCCATCGCGATCTTCAGGCTCGCCTCGTTTCGTGGAGCGCGGCCGGTCGCCGCCTCCCACGCGGCCGCGTTGAGGCGATCCGCCGCTCGTCGGCCACGGGCGGCCAAGCCGAGAGCAGTGGCCCGCAGCCTGGCGCCGGGCGGGTAGAGCGTCTTGACCTCCTCGATCATGGCTTCAACGGAGAGGCCGCGGTCAAAGAGAGCCTTCACGGCGGGCCACGCCTCTTCGGGCTTCACGCCGCCGTACACCTCGCTGGGGACGCGTGCAACGAGGCGGGACAACGCAGCGGATTCGGGCGGCCGGATTTCGATCGGGTCGCCAGGGCCTGCGTACAGATCGGGGAGTGTGTCCGCGGCGGCAATGGCCCCGGTGTCCGGGTCGCCGCCGGTTGCCATGACGAGCCCGAACAGGGCTGCTCGTGCCATTGATCGCTCGGAATCGACGAGTTCCAGGGCCTCGTCCTTGGAACCCAGAGCGTCGAGCGCCCTGTCGCCTTGGCCCAGACTCAGTGCCAGGCTGGCGCTCACGGCGCACAGCCCCTTCCGGCCGGGCCACGCGGGGTGATCCATCTCGGCGTGTAGCCGCGCGGCGAGTTCCAGATCGCGTCGGTCCGGGTTGACCGCTGCGCGGCAGCGTGAAACAAACGCTGCCACGCGCTCATCGGACTCACCTTCGAGCGTGATCACCTGTCGGGCGATCTCCTTTGCGCTCGGGGTGATTGTGGTGCTATCGTCGATCGCGGTGAGCACACGGTCGGCGAGAAGGTGTTTCGTTCGCGCAACAGCGATGGCACTCCGTGCCGCCGCGCGGGCTTGATCCGCGGGGGAGAGCACCCACAACCTGCCGGACGTGTCGGTGAAGGCCAGGCGATCTGTGCGCGTGGACATCTGCATCCACGCGATGGCGGCGGGGCGGTCCGCCTGGGGTGCCAGCGACGCATCGGGTATGGGGATCCGCACGAGGCGCTGCTTGGTGGATTGGCACCACACGGACAGGCCGGCCCGGTCATCGGCCACAAGCACGCGGTCCTGCCCGGGCAGAAGAAGGGCGGCGGTGGGCTTGGCGTCGGGCGCTTCGGAGGGCGGGTTCTTGAACGCAGCGTCGATCGACGATGCGCCGACGCTTGCCAGCGAGACGAACGACTGCGCCCGCGGGGCGGTGGATTCGTCCGCGGACCGTGATGTGGGCGACCGGAACCATGCAGGCAAGTCCACCGCGACAAGGCTCTGCCCCGGGCCCGAGACCTGCACGCGCGATTCATCGGCCGAGAGCGATGCCGATGGGCCCGCCTGAGGAAACTCGCCGGCGTGCGTGAGCACGTCATGGCCCGATGTGGGCCAGACCGCGAAGGCACCGCTGGACTGGGCCATGAGCACCAAGCGCTCGTCGGACGTGAACTCACACACGGCCCAATACCCATCCGATCCGAGGCTCGCGGCACGCACGCCCCGCGCGAATCTCCCGGTGGCGGCATCGCGGAGCACATCCTTCCTCCAGGCGCGTCGTCCCTCGGTGCTGTACTCGCGAGACGAAGCGAAGACAAGGCCCCCGCGGGGCGAGAAGACTGCCTCGTCCATCGCGCCGGTGCCCTTGAGCGTGCTGCGTCGTGGCGCGCCCGTTCGTGCATCTTCGACACGAACGCCGTCGGTGCCACTGAGCACGATGCCCCCATCGGCGGTGAAGGGGCTGAGGAAGTAGTTTGGGTCCGGGGCTCCGACACCCCTAGTTGCGCGGCGCAGTTCACGCCCATCCTTCGAGTCGAAAACCGCCCACTCCCACGCCTCGATTGCGGCCGAACGAATGAGGAAGAACGCTCCATCGGGACTGAACTCCGCGCCTGTCGCGCCGGACGGAAAGGGTGTGCAGCGAGCCATCACTTCGCCATCGGCCGCCCGGCGCACGAGCACCGGAAAGGGCTCGCCGTCTTTGCCGCTCGACCTCGAGCGGTCCGCGCTGCGCGACGTGAGAACGATCGTCGATCCGTCGGGGCTGAGGTTGGCGCTCCAGTACACGCTCTCGGCCTCGCGACGTGAGGCAGTGGGCGGCTCGATGACCGCCAGAATTCTCCCTGTCGCGGCCTCGACCGTCATGAACACTTCGATGGGCGGCAGCTCGCGTCCCGCGCGGCGGCGTTTCGATCCGCCCGTTGGGGGGTCGTACTCTCGCGTGCCAGCGATCAGGGCCCGTGTTGCGTCGCGGCTCATGCTCGTGACCGCCAACAATCGAACTTCCTTCAGCCGCGGGTCGTCGTTCACACGCACCGCCCACGCACGCCGTCGCTGGCCGGAGGGAATGTCGAACTCTTCCACCAATCCGGCACGACCTGACAATCTGTACACCGAGCGGTCATCCGCTCCGAGCCACACGCGGGCAGAGGATCGAGACGATCCGCTGACGCTGAGTTGACTGTCATCGAGGAGGCCCCAGAGCATGTACCACTCCCAGCCCCGCATGGCTGGGTCGCACTGGTTTAGCGCGGCACGGGGGTCGCCACCCCCGGCACTCGTGAGGTCCGCGGCGGCGCTCTGAAGCAACTTGGCATACGCGGCTTGCCGCTCGATGAGTTGCTGTGTGGTTTCCTGCTGCGCGGCCGCCTTCTGCTGCTGCTCGGACCGAAGGTCGTTCAAGGCCTGGGCGAGTTTGTCCTTCTCCTCCTGCAGCGCGGCGGTGGCCGCGAGTGCGCGGTCGCGCTCGGCCTCGGCCAGCCGCTCAGCCGCGCTGGCCCGCAGGAAGCCGAACGTCACGCCCACCAGGGCCACGAGAAGGGCGCCCGCAGCGACACCGCCGGCAATGAACGGCGCGCGGTTGCGGCGGATGAGTTTGCGGAGCCGGTAGCCGGCGGATTCCGGACCGGCCGTGAGCGCGCGACCGCTCAGGTAGTTTCTGATGTCGTCGGCAAGGTCGATCGGCGTGCGGTAGCGTTCGGCGCGGTCCTTGCGGATGGCCTTGAGGGGGATCCACTCCAGTTCATCGCGAAGTTCACCCGCGAGCGTGGCCGGGCTGGTCTGGCGGTGGCGTGCGATGGCATCGGCCTCACCGCCGAGGCTGGTGAGCCGCGTGCTCGGCTTGGGAGGGTCGGCCTCGCGGATGAGCCGCTGAATCTCGCCAAAGCCCTTGCTGCGGAGCGTCTTGCGGTCAAAGGGCAGTGCGCCCGTCAGGAGTTCGTAGAGCAGGACGCCGAGTGCGTACACGTCGGTGCGCGTGTCGATGTCCACAGCGCCCATCTCGGCCTGCTCGGGGCTCATGTATTCGGGCGTACCGATGATCTGGCCCTGCTCTGTGAAGATGGTCTTGTCGGTGAGCGTGTGGCTGATGGCCTTGGCCACGCCGAAGTCGATGATCTTGACGGCGGGCTTCTCGTCCTGGATCGAGACCAGCACGTTCGAGGGCTTGATGTCGCGGTGGATGATGCCCTTGTGGTGGGCGTGCTGGACGGCCTCGCACAGAGGGACAAGCAGTTCGAGGCGCTGGCGGATGGAGAAGTTGTGCCGGTCGCAGAAGGCGGTGATCGGTTCGCCGCTGACGTGCTCCATGACAAAGTAGGGGTGGCCAGCGGGCGTGGTGCCCGCGTCATGCACCTTGGCGATGCACGGATGGTCCATCACGGCCAGCGCCTGCCGCTCCTGCTCGAAGCGCGCGATCACGGCCTTGGAATCCATGCCCGCCTTGATGATCTTGATCGCAACACGCTGGACGATTGGCTCACGCCGCTCGGCGAGCCAGACGCGGCCGAAGCCGCCCTCCCCCAGGACCGTGAGCAATCGATAGGGCCCGAGATAGGCCCCTTTCGCAATCCGGTCCTGCTCGACGGGCGGCGGTCCCGCCTCAGTCGGATTGACCAATGGAGCATCGTGATCCGGGCTGCGCTCTGATTCACTCATGCCGGGGTTCCGTATTGCCACAGCAGCATACCCGATCCGGGGCATGCTGTGCCACCGGCCGGAGCCCCCCCGCAGGACACGGCCAGAACGCAAAAAACCCGCAGCAACCGGTGAGGGAGTGCCGCGGGTATGAAGGATGGCTCAAGCGGGCAGCCCGCTGTGGGCGGGGGGGCTTGTTGCCGAATGCTCGCCAGACAGCTGTCGTCGCCTGGCGAGCTCTCTCTCCTCGAAGCCCGCGGCTGCCCGTTAAGGCGCGTCGCGGGAAGTGGAAGGAAGGAATCCGTCTGGCCTGCACCCACGCCCGCGGCTTATCGCGTGCGTGAATCTCGGCCCTTTCTAAAACCTCGCCGGGTTACTCTCGTTCCCCGACGAGGACTCTCTGCCTCCGGTGAACCGGGGGCGTTGAAATCCTCTTTGTCGAGCAGTCGTAGCGCTCCGCTTCCGGAGCCTGTAGACCCGCGCCGGTGCAGGGCGGGTGGGTGAAGCCGGGTTGTGAACGCGGATGCTCTGCCGCGCCCGAACCGGAAGAAATCCGAGGTCGAGCCTGAGTGCGCCGTCGGTTCGTAAGAACTCACGCGGGCCTGGCGAGCTGATTGACCGTTTCAGCCTGCGCCTTGCCTTGTTGCCTGGTTCTGCCGAACTTGTCGAACGCTCTCTCGCTCACCTCCTCGATCTGCGTGACTCTCTGGAAGGCCGCCCGGCGAACTCCGCTCTCACTCGGAGTCTTCGCCGGATGCAGTTCGCACTTGCGCCTCTCTCTCCAGCGGGGCCACGGTTTTTTCAGCGGGAGACCGTACTCTCGTTCGGTCTCCCGTACTCTCTCTGGACCTCGGCTCTCTCCAACCTCGGTCCAAATCAGTCTGAGTGTTGCGCCGCTCTTTCGGACGGCACGCACCCAGTCTCTCTCGGCCCTTACTTGCCGCTTCGCTTGTCAACCCTTCGAATCGTCGGCCTTCTCCGCTCTCGCTCCAATCGGGGACGTGGGGAGGAAGGAGTGTCGTGTCGGTTTTTGCGCCCGTCGGTCAAAGCTGTTTCGGGAAAGCCGACGATTCGAAGGGTTGACGCGCTCTGCTTGGGTTGGGCCCTCCAGGGGACTATTGAAGTTGAAACGGACAGAATCGAAACGGATCAGCGGCGGCATCATCCGGCAAAGCCCCGAGTGTGGGGGGAAGGGAGTGTCGTGTCAGTTTTTGACACTCGGGCCTTTGCCTCGTTTTCGACAACGCCGCTGATCCGCACCGATGCGTCCAGCCCGTTCTTCTAAGCCTGGTTCCGTGCCTCCTTCGCGTTCATCGCACCCACCGTGCTCTCGATCACATCCTGGCTCGCCGTGCTGGGCAGAAGACAATCCACCCCGGCCCGACGAACCTCCGACTCCCGACGCTCGCCACCGATGCCCATCAGCACCATCGGAACCCAATGCTGAGCCAATCGTTCGATCATCGCCTCGGCGACACCGATCGTCTCAGGAATCTGCAGAATGAGAGCCTTAGGCTGCGCGAACATGATCTCTCTCAAGAGGCCCTTCCGCTTCCGACCGTCAAGGACACTCCAGCGATTCCGCATCGCGGATCGGGCCAACGAAGGCCCGACACGGTCCTCAAACACCACAACCATGACTGGTGAACTTGCAGGCGACACGGAAACGACCCCGTCCCCTTGCCGCTTGCGCGACCACCGGTCGGGATTCCCTATGCGAAGGGGGTGCCACTCCAGCACCCCCACCAAGAGCGTGCGAAAAGTGCGCGTAAAGTGCTTGAAAACAGGCACTTGCAGTGGCCGCGGCAGCCCCTTCACCCAAGTTCACACGCCCCTCTTGTTGGTCCAGTATGGCCCACCTGTTTCGGTGGAACCTCGCCAGAAATGGCGATCGCAGCCACCCCGCGGCGTGTTGGCCTACTTTGGCCGGTGGTCTGTTTTGGGTGGGTCAACTTCACCCATTCTCAGCGCACGCTTCACAGCCACCATGCGATTCAAGTGACTATCCCTCCACCTCGGCACGAACACGCCCACCGCTTGAGACGTTCTCCCGGCGCACCGGCTCTTTCTTTGCCCAAACCGCCACCACCCTGCCGCGGCTCCCGCCACAGCCCTGAACCCGCCCGCTCTCCGACTACCCTGCCGCCATGCTGCTCCTCGGCGTCAACATTGACCACATTGCCACGCTTCGCCAAGCCCGCTACCGGTCCGCCGCGGCCACGGCGGGCGGCAGCGGCGTGGGTGAGCCGGACGTGGCCTTCGCGGGGCACGAGGCCGTCCTGGGTGGCGCCGACATCCTCACCGTGCATCTGCGCGAAGACCGCCGCCACATTCAAGACCGCGACCTCGACCTGCTGGCCCGCCTCTCGCCCGTGCGCCTGAACCTGGAGATGGGCGCGACCGACGAAATGGCCGCCATCGCACGCCGCCTGCGCGCTGACGGGGGGGGGGCGAACGCGGGCCGGCCGCAGATGTGCACGCTCGTGCCCGAAGGGCGGCAGGAGGTCACCACGGAGGGCGGCCTTGATGTCGCCGGCCAACTCGCCCGCCTGAAAGACGTGGTTGCCAGCCTCAAAGACGTGCCGGGGGGCATGGTCGTTTCCGCATTCGTCGATGCCTCGCCGCGGCAGATCCAAGCGAGCAAAGACGCGGGGTTCGATGCTTGTGAGATTCACACGGGCCCATTCGCCGCGGCCTTTGCCGCCGCGGGCGGAGATGACCGGCTGGGTACGCTCGCCACGGAGCGCGACAAGGTGCTGGATGCGGGCCACCGCGCCCGCGCCATGGGCATGCGCTTTCACGCGGGCCACGCGCTCAACTACGCGAACGTCGGCATGATCGCGAGCCTGCCCGGCGTGAGCGAGTTGCACATCGGCCACGCGATCGTGAGCCGCGCTGTGTTCACGGGCCTGCGTGAAGCGGTGCGGGAGATGAAGAGGGCTCTGGTCCGCCTGTGACTGTGTCATGGACGTCCCGTGCCATCGAAGTCCCGTGCCATCGAAGTCGAGGCCGCTTCGGCCCGACTTCGATGCCTCCGCGGTCGAATACCCTCGCCCCATGGCCGTTATCGCTCCCACCTCGGCCCCCACGCGCGACGGCGGAGTGGTCACCCTGCGCAGCGCGACGCCCGACGATGCCGCCGCGCTCATCGCCCTCGCCCACAACATTTTCGAGACTTGCGACTACACGCTCACCACGCGCGAGGAGTTCACGCTCTCCGTTGAACAAGAGCAGGCCGTGATCGCCGAGGCAGGCGCCAACCCCGACGGCCTCTTCCTGCTGGCCGAGATGGACGGCCGCATGGTCGGCAGCGTGGTGTTTCGCCCAGAGGCCAAGAAGCGCGTGGCCCACACGGGCAGTTTCGGCATGGGCCTGGCCTCCACGCACCGCGGCCGCGGCATCGGCGGGCCAATGCTCGCCGCCCTCCTCGACTGGGCCGCGGCACACCCGCGCCTTGAGAAGGTCTGGCTGGGCGTCTTCCCCGCCAACACGCCCGCCATCGCGCTCTATGAGCGGATCGGCTTTGTGGAGGAGCACCGCAGCCGCCAGCACTTCAAACTCGGCCCCGGGCGCTACAGCGATGATGTGGTGATGGCGATCTACGTGAAACCCGATGTCGCGCCGAAGGGTTTCTTGACGTGGCAGAAGGGCGTGGGCTGCGCGAAACCAGAGACACCCGCCAACGGCTTTGTCGATCGCCGCGTCCGCCTGCGCGACGGCACCGAGATCGACATCCGCCATGTGCAGCACGGCGATATCCCCGCCGCGCAGCGCTACCTCGCCCGCTTCTTTGCCGAACCTTCCATGGTCGCCACCAGCCCGGGGGAGTTCGATGCTTCCGCCGCCGCGCTCGCCGCCCGCTTCGGCGGCCACCTGCGCGCCGAGCGTTCGCCCATGATCGCGGGCTTTCACGACGGCGAAATGATCGGCCTCATGGACTTTCAGCCCGGCTCGCGCCGGCGCATCGCCCACGTCGGCGAGATGGGCATGGGTGTCGATCCAGCGTGGCGCTCGCGCGGCGTGGGGCGGGCCATGCTCGTGGCCCTGCTGGATTGGGCCCGCGCGGCACCGGGCGTGGAACGCATGGAACTGGGCGTGCTGCCCGCCAACACCGCCGCACGCCGGCTCTACACGGCCCTGGGCTTCGCCGACGAGGCCCTGCTGCGCCGCAAGTTCAAGTTCGATGACGGCACCCGGTCCGACAAGTTCGTCATGGCAATCTACACCAAAGACGGCATCGCGCCCGAGGGGTTTGCCACATGGCGGGGGGAGCCGCTTCCGGGCGCGCCCGCACGGTAATCGCATACGCTCTGACCATGGCAAACAAGTTGCTTGAAGGCGCGGCGATCGTGGGCCAGTCCGGCGGGCCCACCGCCGTCATCAACCAGAGCCTCGTCGGTGTCATCGAGGGCCTGCAAGGCGTGCGCGGCATCAAGAGAGTCTGGGGCATGCGCCACGGCGTAACCGGCCTCACCAAGGGCATGCCGCTCGTGGACCTGTCGGCCGTGCCTGCCGACCTGCTCGCCAAGATCGCCAAGACCCCGTCGAGTTACCTGGGCTCCAGCCGCGACAAGCCCAACCGCGAGGACTGCACGAAGATTCTTGAGGCCCTGAAGAAGAACGAGATCCGTTACTTCTTCTACATCGGCGGGAATGACTCGTCCGACACCTGCCGGATCGTGAACGACCTGGCCAAGGAAGCCAACTACGAACTCCGCTGCTTCCACGTGCCCAAGACGGTGGACAACGACCTGATGGCCAACGACCACACGCCCGGCTACCCGAGCGCCGCACGCTTCGTGGCCACGGCCTTCATGGCCGATGACCGCGACAACGCCAGTTTGCCCGGCATCAAGATCAACGTGGTGATGGGCCGCAACGCGGGCTTCCTGACGGCCGCGAGCGCGCTCGCGCGCGAGAAGGAAGGCGACGGCCCGCACCTCATCTATCTTCCCGAGGTGCCCTTCGACACGGAGCGATTCCTCAAAGATGTCGAGAGTGTCTTCCTGCGTATCGGCCGCTGTCAGGTGGCGGTTTCGGAAGGCATAAAGAACAAGGAAGGCAAGGAGATCGGTGCCACGCTCATTTCCGGCGCTCAGACCGACTCACACGGCAACGTGCAACTCTCCGGCTCGGGCGCGCTGGGAGACCAGTTGGCCAATCTCGTGAAGGAGCGCATCAAGACACCCACCGGCAAGGCCCCGCGTGTGCGGGCCGACACGCTGGGGTACTTGCAGCGGTGCTGGCCGGACGCGAGCCACATCGACGCGGCGGAGGCCCGCGGTGCGGGCGTCTTCGCCGCGCAGCAGGCGGCCCACGGCGAGAAGGAGGGGAGCGTGGCGATCATCCGCCTCTCGAACCACCCCTACAAGATCGAGAAGAAACTCATCGGCCTGGGCGAGGTGGCCGCCAAGACCAAGCACCTGCCGCCGGAGTTCATCAACGGCACGCACGACGTGAGCAAGGCGTTCATCGAGTACGCCCGCCCGCTGGTGGGCGAGTTGCCGCACTTTGCAAGACTCTGAAAGCAGGCACTGGGCATCAGGCACTCGGCACTGGTGGTGGCGCAAGAGGCCGCCGTGTGTTTCGGTTGCGGGCTCGCGGCTTTCGGCTCGCGGCTTGGTAGTATTCGAACTCCATGCCCCTCCTCGAAGCCACCAACCTGCACAAGTCTTACGCCGGGCGCGAGGTAGTGGGGGGCGTCTCGTTCCACGTTGAACCGGGCGAGATCGTCGGCCTCCTCGGCCGCAACGGCGCGGGCAAAACCACGAGTTTCCGCATGGCCATCGGCATGATCGATGCCGATGAGGGCCGCGTGGTCTTTGACGGGCGCGATGTCAGCGGCCTGCCCATGTACAAGCGGGCCCGCCTGGGCATGGGCTACCTCTCGCAAGAGCCCAGCGTCTTCTCCCGCCTCACCTGCGAGCAGAACCTGCTGGCGATTCTGGAAACGCTGACCCTCTCCAAGCCCGAGCGGGCCGAAATGGCCGCGGCCTTGCTCGCCCAGTTCGGCCTCACGCACAAGGCCAAGCAGCAGGCCCGCACCTGCTCCGGCGGCGAGCGCCGCAAACTCGAGATCGCCCGCGCCCTCGTCACCAGCCCCAAACTCATCCTGCTCGATGAGCCCTTCAGCGGCGTGGACCCCATCGCCGTCGAGGACCTGCAAAAAGAGATCCGCCGCCTCGCCGCGGCGGGCATCGCCTGCCTCATCACCGACCACAACGTGGTGCAAACACTGCGTGTGTGCGACCGGGCGTGCATCATCGACGGCGGTAAGAAGTTCGCCGAGGGCACGCCGCGCGAGTTGATCAACGATGACCTCGTGAAGCGTGTCTACCTGGGCACGCTGTTCCGCGGCGACGAATTCGACCACGCCCGGTGACTGCCTTTGCATCCCCCCCAGGTCCCCGCCGGGTGAGGTGGCTCGGTCGCGGCGACCGAGCCGGAGGGGGCGTTGCAGCGCCCACGAACGTACCATCGCTCATGCAAGCCTCTCCTCCACCGGTTCCGTCGGCACCCGCGGCGGGCATCAGCCTGCAGGACCTCTTCTGGCAGTCGCGCGACCTCTTCACCCTCCTGCTCGTGCTCGGCTCCGTCGCGGCCGGCGCGTTCATCGTGCGCGTGGTGCTGGAGGTGCGCAAGGGTGCCGTGCTGCCTGAGGATTCCGAACGCACCATCCGGCGGTTGATCCAAGGGGGCAAGACGCACGAACTCTCCAGTTTCGTGGAGCGCGATGCGTCGTTCGTGAGCCGCGTGGTGCGTGCCGCGCTGGGCAGCGTCGGCGGCGACCGTGCCAGCATGAGGGAGGCGGGCGAACTCGCGGCCAGCGAGCAGTGCGCGGCACTCTTCCGCAAAATCGAGCCGCTCAACATCATCGGCAACCTCGGGCCGCTTCTGGGTCTGGCCGGCACGGTGTGGGGCATGGTGATCGCCTTTGCCGCGCTGGGGCAGGCGGGCGGGCAGGCCAACCCCGCGGTGCTGAGCATGGGCATCTCCAAGGCGCTCTTCCACACGCTGCTGGGCCTGTGCCTGGCGATCCCCTGCCTGATGGTGTTCGGCTTCTACCGCTCCGTGATCGACCGGCACTGCACACGGGCGATGGTGGTGTCGGCGGAAATGGTTGAGAAGCTGCCGGAGGAAGGCACGGGGGACAAGAGATGAGAGACCAGAGAACAGAGACCAGTGCCGATTACGGGCCCAACTGATCTCTGATCTCTGTTCTCTTCAAAGGACCATGCGACTTCGCACCTTCCATCCCGCGCACCCCTTCGGCAAGATCAACGTCACGCCGATGATCGACGTGGTGATGTGCCTGATCGTCTTCTACCTGATCGTGGGAAAGCTCGCCGCCGACCAACGCAGCTCGATGCGGCTGCCCGCATCGGCCTCGGGTGTCGAGGACAAGCCGCAGGACCAGCTCATTATCAACGTGATGCCCGGGCCGGGTGCCGAGCCCCGCATCGTCATCGACACCGCTGAGATTCCCGCCGGCCAGCTTGAGGCCGCCGTCCGCGACCGCGTGGCCGCCAAGCCGGGGGTGGTCGTCGAGCTGCGCGGCTCGCGGGAGCTGGCGTACGGCTCCGTCGCGGGCGTCATCCGCGCGTGCAAGGATGCGGGTGTCGGATCGGTCCGCCTGGCCGCCGAGCGCATCCAGGGGGG
>JBJXEW010000031.1:0-9531 GCA_046156035.1 Phycisphaerales bacterium
GTTTCTCCGCCTTCATGCACCTGGCGGATTACAACGAGCAGTTGGTGGGCGAGCGCATCTGGACGGAGTCACGCCACATCGAGGCACGCCTGGCCGATCTGACCGAGCACATGGAGAACGTGATCCAGAAGTACCTGCGGAACCAGTTCCCCACCATCGAGGATTACAACGTGCACGCGGGCGAGGTGGCCGAGCCCTACCGCTTCGTGGTGCTGGCCGATGTGCCCATGGGCCTGAGCGAGAACGCCGCCAAGCGGCTTGCGAGCGTGATCGCCGCGGGGCCGCGCTGCGGTGTGTACACCTTGATCGCTCAGGACCTTCGCCACCCTCTGCCGATGGGCCTGATGCAGACTGATCTTGACGCGGCCACCGTGCGCATGGCCTGGAAGCGCGGCGATGGCGGCGTGGGGCGGTTTGTGCGGAGCGACAGCGACTTTGCGCCGTGGCCGCTGGAGGTGGAACGGCCGCCCGTGGAGAGCGCGCTCAACGCCGTCGTGCACGCCGCGGGGCGCGCGGCGAAGGACGCGGGGCGCGTGGAGGTGCCCTTCGAGATGATCGCCCCCGGCCCGGACCGGGTGTGGAGCGCAAGCACCGCGAAGGAACTGCGCATCCCCATCGGGCGTGCGGGGGCGACCAAGTTGCAGGAACTGGTGCTGGGGCGCGGCACCGCGCAGCACGCGCTCATCGCGGGGCGCACCGGCTCGGGCAAGAGCACGCTCCTGCACGCGCTCATCGTCAGCGGGGCGCTCTGGCACAGCCCCGCTGAACTCGAGATGTACCTGGTGGACTTCAAGAAGGGCGTGGAGTTCAAGACGTATGCCACCCACCACCTGCCCCACGCGCGCGTGGTGGCGGTGGAGAGCGAGCGCGAGTTCGGCCTGAGCGTGCTGAGAAGGCTGGACGCGGTGCTGCGGGCACGCGGCGACGACTTCCGCGCCTGCGGGGCCCAGGACGTAGCCGCGTATCGCGCGGCGAGGCCGGGGGAACGCATGCCGCGCGTGCTGCTGGTGATCGATGAGTTCCAGGAACTGTTTGTTGAGGATGACAAGATTGCGCAGGAGAGCGCCCTGCTGCTGGACAGGCTGGTGCGGCAGGGGCGTGCCTTCGGCATGCACGTCGTGCTGGGCAGCCAGACACTCGGCGGGGCCTACTCGCTCGCCCGCAGCACCATCGGCCAGATGGGCGTGCGCATCGCGCTGGCCTGCAACGAGGCCGACGCGCTCCTCATCATGGGCGATGACAACACCGCCCCGCGACTCCTGCACCGCCCCGGCGAAGCGATCTACAACGATGCCAGCGGCGCGGTCGAGGCGAACAACCCCTTCCAGGTGGCGTGGCTGAGCGATGCGCGCCGCACGGAACTGCTCGACCTGGCGCGCGACAAAGCGCCGCTGGATGCGGGTGGGGAGCGTGGGAGGGGTACCGAGCACGAACTCGTCGTCTTCGAGGGGAGCGCACCGGCGGACCTGGCCAACAACCGCCCGCTGGCACGTGCCGCGGCTGCGGCGGCGGGCGGCGCGCCCGCCACCATCTCGCCACTGGTGTGGCTGGGCGAGCCCGTGGCGATCAAGGACCCGACGGCCTTTGCGCTGCGCAAGCAGAGCGGTGCGAACCTGTTGATTGTGGGCCAGCAAGACCAGACGGCGCTGGCGATGGGTGTGAGCGCGCTGGCGAGCCTCGCGGCACAGGGTGTGCGCGGGGCGGATGTGTGCGTGCTCGACGGCACACCCGCGGATGCCCCCTCCGACATGCAGGGCGTGCTGGAACGGGAGAGCGGCCTGCGCCTGCCGGGCGTGCGCATGGTCGCGTATCGCGATGTGGGTGAGGTGCTGACAGAACTCGCGGCGGAGGTGGAGAAGCGAGTGCAGGGTGAGGGCGGGCCGACCAAGGTGCTGCTCATTCACGGTTTGCAGCGGTATCGCGTGCTGCGGCGGCCAGAGGATGAGTTTGACTTTTCCAGCGGCGGCGATGACAAAGCCGCGCGGCCCGACCGGCTGCTGGCCACGATTTTGCGCGAGGGGCCGGGCGTGGGCGTGCACGTGGTCTGCTGGTGTGACACGCTCGCGAGCCTGAACCGCGCCCTCGACCGCGGCAGTGTGCGCGAGTTTGACGGGCGCGTGCTCATGCAGATTTCCGCGGCGGACTCATCCGCACTGATCGACTCGCCCGTGGCGGGTGCCCTAGGCGGCAACCGCGCGATCCTCTTCAGCGAGGAGTTGGGTCAGATCGAGAAGTTCAGGCCGTATGCGTTGCCAGCGGCAGGGGCGGGTGGAGCGTGAAGTTCACCGGGCGATGACGCCAGCGACTTCGTCGAGCAATCCGGCCGCCGCGGCAGCGGTCGGCGCTTCGGCGATAAGCCGCATGATGGGCTCGGTGTTGCTGGCACGCACGTGCACCCACGCGGAGCGGGCGGCGAAGTCCACACGCACACCATCCTGCGTGTCCACACGCTCGCTCGCGTAATGCCGCGCGATCTTCTCGACGGCGAGCCTGGCGTGGTCCTTGTGGGCCAGATCGACCTTGCGCTTCTCGATGGCGTACGTGGGCATCTCCGCGACAAGTTGCGAAATCGTCTTGCCCGTCTTGGCCACCAGTGCCAGCACCAGCGCCATCGCACCCAGCGAATCGCGGATGTAGGTGATGCGCGGCCAGATGACGCCGCCGTTGCCCTCACCGCCGATGAGGCTCCTCTCGCGCTTCATGGCCTCCACCACGTTGGCCTCGCCCACGGGCGTGCGGAGGACGGTGGCGCCGTGCTTGGCGGCAAGGTCATCAATCATGCGGCTCGTGGAGAGATTCACCGCCACGGTGCTGCCGCGCTTCACGCCGGCGATCTCAAACAGTGCGCGGCAGGCGAGCACCAGCGTGTATTCTTCGCCGATGTACCGCCCACGCTCGTCAACGATGGCGAGCCGGTCAGCATCAGGGTCTTGCGCGAAGCCCACAGCCGCCTTGTGCTTCTTCACAGCGCGGCAGAGGGCCGTCAGGTTTGCGGCCGTCGGCTCGGGCGTGTGCGGGAACAGTCCCACACGCGTGTACATGGCCGTAGCGCGGCAGCCCAGGGCGCCGAGCAGGTCTGGCCCGGCGAGCGTGCCGGAGCCGCCGACGGAATCGACCACGGCCGCGAGGCGGGACTTTTTCAGTCCCTTGAGCGCACCGAGTTCACGCGAGAGTTCAACGACGTGCCGGGCGTGCAGAGTCCCGGCGTCAACGGGTGCAAGTTCGCGGCCGAGTTTGTCCCAAGGCTGGCGGTCGAGGGTGTCGTTCTGGTACAGGGCGATGATCTGGTCGGCCAAGCCCTTGCCCGGCGCGCTCGCACTGGCGCGGCCTTTGGCAAGCGAGCCATCGCGCGTGATGGCCTTGCAGCCGTTCCACTGCTGGGGGTTGTGGCTGGCCGTCAGCACCAAGCCCCCCGCGGCGCCCAGTTGGTCCACGATGAAGCCGATGGACGGCGTCATGGCGATGCCGGGGCCGGCGGCACTGGTGGCCGGGGTCACGTTGCAGCCCACGGCACGCAGGCCCGCGCTGGCCGCGTGCATGAGCACATCGCCCCCCGCGCGGCCGTCTCTCGCGAGGACCACGACAGGGACCGCGGGCTTGTCCTTGGTGGAGCGCGGCGCGGTGCGGCGCAGGTGTGTGCCCAGGGCTCCGGCGAAGCGTGAGACGGTTTCGGCGGTGAGGGATGTGCCCACGATGCCGCGCATCCCGCTGACACCGAGCATGAGCACATCGCCGCCGCTAGCCATGAGGGGGTTCCTTGGGAGGGCGGAAGGATACGGGGCAAACGATGTGATGAAGCGGTGGCGCGGACGCGACACCCGCGTGGAGCCCTCCTGGTTGGCGGACGCGACGTCCGCCCCACCCCTGCGCCATCTCTACCCTCCCGCGTGTTTGCTCTTCACGTTCGAACCCGTTTTTGTGCCGCGCACGCCCTGGTGTTTCGCGGCGTGCTTGAGCCCCTTCATTGGCACGACTGGTGCGTGGAGGCGGTGGTGGTTGGCGAGTCGCTCGATGAAGACGGCGTGTTGTGCGATTTTCACGAGGTCGAAGCCGACCTCGCGAAGATCATCGCACCCTTTCAGAATGCGAACCTGAACACGGTGCCGCCGTTCGGGTCTGCGGGCGCCAAACCCGACCTGAACCCCTCCGCGGAGCATGTGGCGCGGCATATTGGTGAGTCTTTACGCCTTTGCCTCGAAACCCGTGTGGGCGAATGTCCGAAAACCACTGCTGGTGCCGGTGCGGCCGCACGCGTTGTGCGTGTGGAGTCGGTGAGCGTGACCGAGGCCGAGGGCTGCTTGGCGGTGTATCGTCTCTAGAGGGGCCTGAAGCGAGCGGCCTGGATGGCCTGTTGAACAACGGCGAGCCCTTGCGTCGTAAGGATGTTTCGTGCCCGCGAATGAACCGAGCCAACCTGTGTCCGGCGGAGGCGTGCGTGGCGCACGGGGCAACGGTCGCGGGCGTTCCCGCTTTGAGGTGGAGGGCGACCCGCGTTCGGATGTTGAAGGCAACGGGATGCGTGAGGCCCTGAGCGGGCTGGCTGCGCCCGTGGGTGTTCAGGGTCCGGAGATGGGGCCGATGGAGGCCAAAGACGCGGCGGCGCGGTCCAGTCTGCGGCCGGATGTGCGGCCCAACGCCAAGACGCTGAACCGTGACTTGAGTTGGCTGGAGTTCAACGCGCGGGTGCTGTTTCAGGCGCAGGATGAGCGGCTGCCGCTGCTGGAGCGGACGCGGTTTCTGGCGATCTTCACGAGCAACCTGGACGAGTTCGTGATGAAGCGCGTGGGGTGGCTGAAGCGCGCGGTGGATGCGAAACTGGACGCGACGGATGACGGCCTCTCGCCTTCGCAGTTGCTCGCGGCGGTGCGGGCCACGTTCGAGCACCTGGAAGAGCAGCAGGCCTACTGCTTTGACAAGTCGATCCGGCCTGCCTTGGCGAAGGAGGGGATTGAACTGCTGGGCTACGGCGAACTCACGGCGTCTGAGCGCGAGTGGATCGAGGTGTGGTACCGGCGGTATGTGTTTCCGGTGCTCACGCCGCTGGCGGTTGACCCCGGGCACCGGTTCCCCTTTATCTCGAACTTGTCTGCGAACCTGGGTGTGCTGCTGGTGGATGCGGACCCGAAGCCCGACGCCACCAACGAGCCGCTGTTTGCGCGTGTGAAGGTGCCGCAGGGGATGCCGCAGTGGGTGCGCGTGCCCATGGGGCCCGACGATATCGGCCCCGGCGGGGCGAACGTGCGGCGTGGGGATGCCCGATCAGGCCGCGGCCGGTTTGTGCAGTTGCACGAGGTGATCCGCCACAACCTGGACGATCTGTTTCCGGGGATGAAGATCACCGAGGTGATGCCCTTCCGCGTGACCCGCGCGGCGGAGGGCGGGCAGGCGGAGCAGGCGGGCGACATTGACAACCTGCTGGACTTTGTGGAGGCGCAGATCAAGCGTCGGCGGTTTGCCAGCGTGGTGCGGCTTGAACTGGCGAGGGAGGCCTCGGCGCGCCTGGTGAAGCAGGTGGTGGAGATGTTCAAGATCAAGGCGGAGGACACCGACCTTTCGCAGGGGCTGCTGGAGTTCCGCAGTCTGTTCGAGATCGCCGATTTGCCCCGCGCGGACCTGAAGAACCCGGTGTGGACGCCGGTGGTGCCGCCGCGCCTGGCGGAGATGGACAAGGAAGACGACATCTTCGCCCGCATCCGCGGCGGCGACATTCTGGTGCACCATCCGTACGAGAGTTTTCAGGCCTCGGCGGAGCGGTTTATTGCCGCGGCGGCGCTGGACCCGGCGGTGCTGGCGATCAAGCAGACGATCTACCGGACGAGCCGCGATTCACCGTTCGTGGGGCACTTGATCCGCGCGGCGGAGGCGGGCAAGCAGGTGGCGTGCCTGGTGGAACTGCAGGCGCGGTTTGACGAGGGGCGCAACGTGCGCCTGGCCCAGAGTTTGGAGAAGGCCGGCGTGCACGTGGCCTATGGCGTGCTGGGGCTGAAGACGCACTGCAAGGCCTCGCTGGTGGTGCGGCGTGAGGAGGGTGGCCTGCGCAGTTACGCGCACATCGGCACGGGCAACTACAACCCGGCGACAGCGCAGTTGTACACCGATCTGGGCCTGTTCACGTGCGACCCGACGATCACCGAGGACGTGGTTGATTTGTTCAACCTGCTCACGGGGCGGTCGAAGAAGAAGGATTATCGCAAACTGCTGGTGGCGCCAGCGGCGATGAAGAACCGGTTTGTGGAGATGATCCAGCGCGAGGCGAAGATCGCCAAGGCGCACGCCGCGGGGGAGAGCGCGGTGGGCGGGCTGATCGTGGCGAAGATGAACGCGCTGGAAGACGCGGCGATCACACGTGAGTTGTATCGCGCGGCTCAGGCGGGCGTGAGAATCAAACTCTTCGTGCGCGGCTTCTGCTGCCTGCGCCCGGGCATCGCGGGGTTCAGCGAGAACATCAGCGTGGTGAGCGTGGTGGGGCGCTTCCTCGAGCACTCGCGGATTTTCCACTTCGGCGCGGGGCAGGCCGACCCGCTGGAGGGCGAGTGGTTCATCGGGAGCGCGGACTGGATGTACCGCAACCTGGAGCGGCGTGTGGAGGCGTGCTGCCCGGTGATCGACCGTGCCGGGCGGGCGAAGTTGCACCGGCTGCTGCAGGTGATGAGCGAGGACCGGCGCAATGCGTGGGACCTGCGGCCGGACGGGCGGTATTCCCTGCGGACGCCGGATGCGGATGCGCTGCCGGATTCGCCCGCCGCGCTGGGGACGTTCGGCACGTTCATGCGCGAGGCGATGGGGGGCTGAGGAGGAAGTGGCGAAGTGCCTCGTGCCACCGACTTCGGCTCGGCGAAGTCGGTGCTGCCTTCGTGCCTTCCCGCCTCAGTACGCCTTCCGCAGCCGTCCCGTCGGTATGCCCAGTTGCCCGCGATACTTCGCCACCGTGCGGCGGGCGATTTCCAGGCCGCGTTCTTTCAGCGCGTCGGCGAGATGATCGTCTGAGAGCGGGTTGTGCTTGTCTTCCTTTTCGATGATCTCGGAGAGGGCGGCCTTGATGGCGTCCCACGAAACCTCTTCGCCCTCATCGGTGAGCGTGCCGCCGGTGAAGAACTTGCGCAGGGCCACGATGCCGCGCGGGGTTTGGAGGTATTTCTCGGCCACGGCGCGGCTCACGGTGGCCACGTGGATACCGAGTTGCTCGGCCACCTTGGTCATGGGCAGCGGCTTGATGCTCTGGGGGCCGTAGTCGAAGAACTCGCGCTGTGCAGCGACGACAACCTCGATGACGCGGAGGATGGTGCGCTTGCGCTGCTCGATGGCGTCGATCAGGAACATGGCGTTGGAGAGGTTGGTGCGGATGAAGTCTTTGGTGGGCTTGGGCACGGCCTTGTCGCGGGCCATGCGGGCGTATTCCTTGTTCACCTGCAGGTTGGGCAGGCGGCTGTCGTTGAGGTAGGCGAAGTAGCGGTCGTTCTCCGCGTCGTACTCCACGAAGGCGTCGGGCGTGATGGGCGTTTCGGCCGTGTCGATGAGTTGCCGGCCGGGGGCGAGGCTGAGCGTGCGGAGTTTGAGCACCGCGGCCTTCACGTCATCCACACCCACGCCGAGTTTCTGAGCGATCTTGGGGAAGCGGTTGTTGGCCAGGTCATCGAGGTGGCTTTCCACAATCTGGCGCGGCACCTCCCACGCGTTCTGGCCGTCAAAGCCCGCCTCCTTCGCGTCGATCTGCAGGAGCAGGCACTCCTTCATGTCTCGCGCGCCCAGGCCCGGCGGCTCCAGCAGCAGTTGCACAGCCCGCAGGGCCCGCTCCATGTGTTCCAGCGTGGGGCGCGTTCCGCCATCCAGCGGCGGCATCTTCTCGATGATCGTGGTGAGCGGCACGCGGACATAGCCGTCGTCTTCGATGAACCCGATGATCGCCTCACCCAGCGGCCGCAGCGCGGCATCCACCTCGCTCAGAGACCAGTCCTCCCGCAGTTGCTCCATGGGAGACTGGCGGCGGTCGGGCGTGTTGGCCATCGCCTCGCTCTTGGCGTCGCGGTCCATGTCGCCCGAGGGCCGGGCGTGCTCGAAGTAGTCGTCGCGCTCGTGGGTGCGGTTTTCCTCGAACTGGTTGGCCGCGGCTTCGGGGTTGGTGTGCTCGTAACTGTCCAGGCGTGCAAAGTCGTCCTGGCCGCTGGTGGCATCGAGTTCAAGGCGGCCCTCGCCCTCGGTGCCGTTCTCGCTCAGGGGCGTGCCGCTGCCGGGCTCGATGGGCGGGGCCTCGCCCTCGGTCAGTTCGAGCGTGGCGTTGGATTCGAGTTCCTGCTCGATGCGTTCCTCCAGGGCCGCCATGGGCATCTGGAGGATCTCCATGCTCTGGATCATGTGCGGCGCCAGCTTCATGTGCTGGCCCATCCGCATGTGTTGGGATTGATCGAAACGCATGGGGGAAGGGGACAGGGGGGAGGGGACAGGGGAAAGCCGAGCGGCGGCGGGAGTGAGGTGGTTGGCGGAGGGGAGAGAGAGGGGAAGGCCCCAAGGGCAAAATGCGTGCCAGTTCACGATATGCCCGCGGCACACCTTGCATCGGCATATTCGATGGGGGAAAGCGTCTGGGATTGGGGGGCGATGCCGCGATAGTGAATGGATACCGAACACGCTCGGAGGCGGGAGTGAACGGACTGGGATTCACCACAAAGGCACAGAGGGCACAAAGGAAGGCATGGAGTCGCTATCCGGCTCGCGGCTCACCGCTCGCCTCTACATCGCCTGCCGTCCCTGGATGGCATCCGCCAGCACGGCCTTGTTGGCGTGTTCAAGGTCAGAGCCTGTGGGCAAGCCGCGGGCGAGGCGGGAGACCTTGACGGCGCGGCTCTTGAACTGCTCGGCAAGGTACAGGCCGGTGCCGTCGCCTTCGAGCGTGGGGTTGAGTCCCAGGATCACCTCGCGGATGTGGATGCCCCCGCAGTTCTTGGCGGGCTTGTCGATTCGTTCGAGCAGCGCGGCCACCGTCAGGTCGCCGGGGCCGATCCCGTCGAGCGGGCTGAGGCGGCCCATGAGGACGTGGTACACACCCTTGTACATGCCGGTGAGTTCCAGGGCCAGCAGGTCTTTGGGCTGCTCCACCACCAGCACCAGGGCGCGGTCGCGCTGGTCGCTGCGGCACACAGCGCACTGGTCGCCGTCGCTGAGGTTGAAGCAGACGCGGCAACTCTTGACGTGGTCTTTCACATCCGTGAGGGCGCGGGCCAGGTCTTTGGCGACTGCGGCTTCGCTCTTGAGCACGTGGAAGGCGAGGCGCTCAGCCGAACGCCGCCCGATGCCCGGCAGCGCAGCGAAGCGATCGATGAGCCGCTGCACGGCCTCCGGATAGGCGGTGGAGGTTGGCTTGGAGAGCGGGCGATCGGCCATGCGCGATGCTACGCGGGTGGGAGAGATCACCACGGAGCGACTGTGTTCGAAGTCAAGGGGCGTGAGGTGAGTTGGGAGTGGATTTCGTGCCCCAGAGCAGGTCATCGCGAACGAGGGCATTGAGGATGGTCAGGAGTTTGCGCATGCAGGCGG
>JBJXEW010000060.1:0-5133 GCA_046156035.1 Phycisphaerales bacterium
AGGCATCAGGCATCAGGCATCAGGCATCAGGCATCAGGCATCAGGCATCAGGCATCAGGCATCAGGCATCAGGCATCAGGCATCAGGCATCAGGCATCAGGCATCAGGCATCAGGCATCAGGCACTCGGCACTTCGTATCATCCCGGCCGCGCCACCGCAAAGGGCCCGGCCTCACTTCAAGGACTCCTTCATGGCACACGTCATTACCGAACCCTGTGTTGGCGCTGGCGGCAAGGCCGTGGCGTGCGCGGCTGTCTGCCCCGTGGACTGCATCCACCCCAAGAAAGACGAGCCCGAGTTCGCCGCCGTCAAGCACCTCTCCATCGATGCCGGCACCTGCATCGACTGCGGCCTGTGCGTGGACGAGTGCCCCGTGAAGGCCATCTTCCCCGAGGCCGCCGTCCCCGCCGAGTGGCACGGCTACATCCAGTTGAACGCCGACTTCTTCAAGAGCAAGGGCTGATCCGGCCCTGAACGCAGCCGCGACCTTTCACGCAACCACCCGCGGGTGGTTGCGTGCGTTTTGGCCGGGCCGCCCCACGCTCCGCGTGGGGCGACAGACCTGTTCTCCCTGTGCACGAGATCCAACCGCGTTCCGGTTCACACCCGCACCGTCGCCCCCACGCTCACGCCGAGCCGGGCCACCAGCCCCGCCATCTCCGTGTTCACCTCTTCATCGCGCAGCGTGCGCGTCGAGTCGCGGAACGTGAACTTCATCGTCACGGCCTTCTTGCCCGCCCCCAGCGCCCCCCCACCGCCACCTGCCGCAGCGCGGTAGGTGCTCACAAACGCATGACCCTCGCACCACTTCCGGGCGTGGGCGGCCAACTCCCGCTCCACACGCGCCCACGCCACGCTCTCGGGCACATCAATGGTCAGGTCGCGCTCCACCGCCGGGAACTGCGGCAACTCGCTCACCCGCACGGGCGCGGGGTAGCCCGCGAGGAGCGCCCGCTCGTTGATCTCCGCCACCACCACCGGGTGCTGAATCTCGAACGCCGCGAGCGCCGCGGGCGTGAGCAGGCCCATCACGCCAAAGGGCTGGCCATCCAGCGAGAGCAACGCCGATGCCGCGGCGTCAATCGCGGTAAACGGCGACGGCCCGGCCACCACCTCCAACCCCGCGGCACCGCTCGGCCCGCGCATGGCCCGCAAGGCCGCCTCGATGATGCCCCGCATCAGCCGCAGCCCGTTCTGCCGCTGCTCAAACGCGGAGGGAGCCAGCACCGTGCCCCGCGCCGGTAGGTCGGCCACGAGCGCCAGGTTGCGATGCTCAACGTGCTGGCCCCCGCCCATCTGGGCGAACACCGACGCGAACTCGAACAGCCGCATCGCTCCCGGCGCCACGGCCCGCGCATCCTGGTTGCGCTGCCGGCACGCCAGCAAACTCGGCAGCACGCTGGGCCGCAGCGTCCCCTCGCCGGTGCGCCGCTCATCGCTCACCGCGAGCGTCGTCAGGCCCGGCGGCAGAAACGGCCGCGCCTGCTTCTCGCTCACAAACGAGAACGTCACCGCCTCAAAGAACCCCATCCCCGTCAAAACCCGGCACAACTCGCGGCTCGCCCGCTCCGTGCTCTGCGGCGGCTTCACACGCACGCTCATCCGCTCCGCCACCGGCAACTTGTCCAGACCGACCGTGCGCGCCACCTCCTCGATCAGGTCTTCCTCAATCTTCAGGTCAGGCCGGTGGTCGGGCGGTGTGCACGCCCACGCGGTGCCCGCGTTGCCCCCCGTTCTCTCAACCTTCACACCCTGCGCCGCCAACGCACGCTCCATGCCCGCATCGTCAAATGCCTGCACATACATACCACTGCCACCACCCACCAGCACGGCGCGGCAGCGGTCCGGCCGGAAAGTGATCGGTGCAGGCGGCACCACCGCCAAACCCGCGCTCAGCGTGCCCGGCGCAATCACGCCGCCCGCGATCTCCACAATCAGGCTCACGAGCCGGTCCATCGCCGGGCCGATCGTCCGCGCATCCACAAACCGCTCGTAGCGGTGGCTCGCATCGGTGCGCAGGCCCAATCGCCGCGCCGTCTGCCGCACCATGCCGGGAGACCATGTGGCCATCTCCACCAGCACATCCGTGGTCCGTTCGCTCACACCGGAGGCGCTCCCCCCCATGATCCCCGCCAGCGACGAGGCCGCGCGGCCGTCGGCCACCACCATGTCGCTCTCGCGCAAATCACCCGTCTTGCCGTCCAGCAGAGCGAGTTTCTCGCCCTTGGCCGCCTGCCGCACAATCACCGCCCGCCGTCCATCCGACCCCTGCGCAATCGTGTTCACGTCGAACACATGGCTCGGGTTGCCCAACTCAAAGAGCACGCAGTTGGTCGCATCCACCACGTTGTTGATGGACCGCTGACCCACGGCCTCCAGCCGCTGCACCAGCCACTTGGGGCTGGGGCCGATCTTCACGCCGCGGATCAGCCGCAGCGTGAACAACGGGCAACCCCCCGCCGCCCCCCCGCCATGCTCCTGGCACCTGTTCTCCAGCGACACCACCTTCTCGATCGCCTCGCCCGCAGCGGCCGCCCCCGCAACCCCCCCACCACTCGCCACCGGCGGCAGTTTCAACGCCCGCCCCGTCGCCGCGGCCACCTCGCGGGCCACGCCCACATGGCTCAGGCAATCGCCCCGGTTGCTCGTCACCTCCACATCCAGCAACACATCTCCCCCCGCCCCCGCCCCCCCCACCACCGGCGTGCGCGACTCGATCGGAAAGCCCGTGAACGTGAGGGCATGCTCGGCCTCATCCGCGGTCACGGGCCGGTCGAGCAGCGAGTTCAGCCAGGCGAGGGAGATGTTCATAGGCCGCAAGGTTAGCGCCAAGGGCTCACTCCCCCACCACCCGCCCGGTCGGTACACTGCCGCCGCATGGCACGCTCTCTCACGCACGCACTCCCGGCACTCGCCCACCTCGCCCTTCTGGCGTGCCTGTCCGGCTGCGCGGCCGAGCCCGCCGCCGACAAGTCCGTCGCGCAGACCCCGACGAGCGTGGCCCCACCCAGCGACTTCGCCCTCGGCGTCACCGTCTACCCCGTACAAACCGGTGGCAGCACCGCGGGCCTGGCTCTGCCCGCCTACGCCCGCCCCGCGCGCTACATCCTTGAGCCCGGCGGCGCGCTGCGCGTGGCCACGGGCACCGGCCTCACGGCCAGCACCGTGCCCCCGATCACCCGCACGCTCGCGCCCGAAGAAGCCGCGGCGTTGTACACCGCGATGCGTGATGCCAACCTCCTCGTCGCCGGCCACGGCGGCACGATCGGTTTTCCAACCGCGTATGTGCCGCCCCCCCACCGCTCCACCACGCTCATCTCGTACTCGGCGGACGGCCGCAGGGCGAGCCTCGCGCTCCCTGCGAGCGACCCGAGCGTGCGGCCGCTGGTGGAGAAACTCGCCGCGCTTGGGTGGGTGGGCAAGTGAACACCCGCGTCCAGCCAACGCGCTCCCGGCCCACGCTCGCCCGCATCGCGTGGCTGCGGTGCGTCGTCGCCCTCGGTGCCGGTCTTGGCGGGGGGGCAGGCGGCTGCGCGACCAACCCCACCGACACACCCACGCGCGGCTGGGCCCTCTCGCTCCGCGTCAGCCAGAGCGAGGGCAACCGCTACCTCTACTACGAACTCGAACGCGGCGGCAAGCTGATGTATGTCGCGGGCGAGCGGGCCAAACTCGCTGACCCTTCCGAGAGCACGCCCACTTGGAGCGGCGTGCTCACGGCCGCCGAGGCCGCGCCGATCGCGGCACACCTTGAATCTGACCGCGAGCCGACCGACGCGGAAAAGTCGCCCGGCGGCACCAACTACCGGGCCACGCTCCGACCGCCCACCGGCTGGAACACCGACATCGACAGCGGACCCACGCCTTTTCTCGACCGCCTGCTCGCCCTGCTGAACGAAGCCCAGCGAGCACGGCGGCCGGGCGTGTTCGATCCGTTCCCGAAGTGAGTTGGCCGGTGCCACGATCATGCGTGCTCGGACGCATGATCGTGCGACTGCGAGCGCGGCACGGTGGCGGGTGGGGGTGAGGGTCTGCGAACGCACGCGGCAAGGCCCGGTAACACGCGGCCGTTCGCCCGCGTGGTTGCAGCGGCTCGCTGTACGGTGGCGGTCGGGGTTTGGGGGCACGTTCTGCGCGAAAAGAGCCTTCGACCGCCGTGCGCGAGCCATGGAGAGCCGCGCTCTGTGGACGGAGAGCCGCGCTAAGTGGACCAAACGCCGCGCTGCGTGGACGTGAAGCCGCGCCGCATGGACGCGCGGCGACGGCGCATGGACGCGCGGTCGCGGCGCATGGACGCGCGGCCGCTACGCGTGGATGCGGCGCTGCGTTTGGTGGATGCTCAGCGGCGAGGCAAGGACTCACCAAGCCCGCCCAAAGCCCGCACAGGCGCAGGAAGGCCAAGCGGAGCGCACCGTCTTCCCGTGCCACCCGCCACAGCAAAGTCGGGCAGGGCATGATTACCTCCTGAATGTCATGACTATGAAAAAAGCCGAACGTCTGGTATGATCCGCCGCAATGAGTGAATATCCAAGCCGTGAATGCTGGCCACACAAGTACTTCCGGGCCACGGGGTGCGTCCTGTTATTGCTTGGACTCCTGTGGTTTGCGATTGTACTCCAGACCAGCAATACCGCGAGACCGCAGATTGCGGTTGCCCTTGAGATGAATGCAGTGCGAGACATATTCACGACGAGGCTTCGGAACCTAGGAGTCCAGTTTGATCATAACGGAAAGCCTACGAACCTGGAGGAACTCGCACAGTCAAACCATGAGGCAAGGCGCGACATGTACAAATTTATGAGTGAGCTGGAACGCTTGGATGCGCGGTATCTTGACGCGATCGAAGACTGGGACAACGCAACATCGCGAGCGGTGGTAATGGTATCGGCCTTTCGGCGACTTGCAACCGTCAGCCACATATCAAACTTCTGGCCGGGACTCGCTGAGTCCGTCGCGCTGGTCTCATGTGGGCTCGTGCTCGTGCGCAAGCGATGCCGGTACGCCACACTAGGTTCTGTCTGACGGATGGTTTGTTCGGCGCATGTTTGGCGCGGGGTCGGCGGTGTGGAAGGTGGCGCTTTGGTTGAGGAGCGGTCAGCATGCGGCTTCCGGCAAGGAGGCCAGCGATGCGA
>JBJXEW010000002.1:0-41733 GCA_046156035.1 Phycisphaerales bacterium
TTTCCATCGACTACGCCTTTCGGCCTCGTCTTAGGTCCCGGCTAACCCTGGGCGGATTTCCCTTCCCCAGGAACCCTTAGGCTTATGGCGAGCAGGATTTTCACCTGCTTTATCGTTACTCAAGCCGGCATATTCACTTGCTATCGCTCCACGGATCGTTCCCGAACCGCTTCGCAGCAATAGCAACGCTTCCCTACCGCTCAACCCATTGAAGGGCGAGCCCGCAGCTTCGGCTCTACGCTTATTCCCGATAATTATCGGCGCCAGAATCCTCGTCCAGTGAGCTGTTACGCACTCTTTAAATGATGGCTGCTTCTAAGCCAACATCCTGGATGTCGTCGCACTCTGACTTCCTTTCGAACTGAGCGTAGATTTGGGACCTTAGCTGGCGGTCAGGATTTTTCTCCTTTTGACCTCGGATATTGTCACTCGAAGTCTTTCTCCCGCGGCAAAGCCATCGGCATTCGGAGTTTGGTTCGACAAGGTGACCGGGTAGGCCCCTTTATCGATCCAGTCGCTCTACCTCCAATGGTTGACCCGCGAGGCTACCCCTAAAGGTATTTCGGGAAGAACAAGCTATCTCCCAGTTTGATTATACTTTTAATCCTCCGATCAGGTCATCGCAGAACTTTTCAACGTTCATGCGTTCGACCCTCCAGGCGGAGTTACCCGCCCTTCAGTCTGCCCAACCGTTGATCACTTAGGTTTCGTGTCTAGCCCGTACGACTGGACGCCCTTATCAGACTCGCTTTCGCTCCGCCTCCGGCCCGGTAGGCCTTAGGCTCGCCGTACAGACTAACTCGCCGGCTCATTATGCAAAAGGCACGCCGTCACCCCCTTGCGAGGGCTCCGACCGCTTGTAAGCACACGGTTTCAGGTGCTCTTTCACTCCGCTCGTCGCGGTGCTTTTCATCGTTCAGTCGCCTTACTGGTTCGCTATCGGTCGTCAAGGAGTGCTCAGCCTTGGAGAGTGGACTCCCCATGTTCGATCCGGGTTTCACGAGCCCGAATCTACTCGAGGGCATGGCCAGTATCCGACTACAGGGCTTTCACCTTCTTTGGCCCGGCATTCCATCCGGTTCGTTCGTCCCACTGGTTTATCCGCGTTCGCTCGCCGCTACTGACGGAGTCGCTTTTGCTTTCCTTTCCTGAGGGTACTGAGATGTTTCAGTTCCCCTCGTTCGCTCCTTACCCCTATGCATTCAGAGTAAGGTACCCTTGCGGGTGGGTTGCCCCATTCGGAAATCCCAGGATCAATGCTCGGTTACCAGCTCCTCTGGGCTTATCGCAGGTTCCTACGTCCTTCATCGCCTCTTGACGCCAAGACATCCACCGTGTGCCCTTGATTGGGTCGCGTCAACCTCGGGCCGCATCACCCGCATCCGCTCCGCACGCTTTCGCGCACTTCGCTTCGGCAGGCCATCCGTCCCGGGCCTTCACGCCCTTCAAGAGCCTTCTCAATCAATGAGTTCTATCTTTTCTATGCTTGATTGATGCCCGACCTATTGCCCGTGTTTGCGGCACAGGCCTGGTCGGGTCTCAGTTGCTCGATTCGCCTCGGCAATTCACATTCATTCACATTCTTCGACCGCCGGTACGGTCTCGCGACCGGCCCACAGACGCAGCGTCTGCTGATCGTTCCACGGGCAAGCCCGCGAACCGACCAAAGCCGTCGAAGAAGACATCCATCCGTATCCGGTTGTCAAAGAGAACGAACTTGTCCCGAGTCTTGAGATCGATGAGACCTCCGAGCCGAGCTGCCTCAGCGGCACTAGAGCCGTTTGGCGGGGGAGGAGTTTACGCGAGGGCCGTATCTGGTCAAGCACATCGTCAAAAAACCTTGACGACAACGTGTTGGAACCAGGTCTTCCACACCCCGTGCACATTCCAAACAAACACCGCCCGTGCGCCAGCACGCGCAGCAACCGTGCCCGCCGTCTCAGGGCACCACGTCCCGCTTCAGTTTCCGCCGCGGCCACCCCCGCCGCCGCCGCCCGGAGCCTTGGCGGGCTTGTTGCGCTCGTCTTCCGCCTTCTTCGCGTCCCGCTCGCGCTTGCGTTCCTCCGCGAGCAGTTCCGGATTCGGTGCGAGGGCCTCTTCGCCCGCATTGGCCGAGTTCCGCAGGCGGCGATACACCTCGCTCGACCGCTCCTCCTCAGGCAGCCGCATCACAAGCCGCCCCGAGGCCTCGCGCACGTACGCCGCGAACGGGGTTCCACGCCCCGCGACCGCGGCGGCCACGTCCATGACCGGCACGGCGTCGAGCAGAACCAGGTCCTTGCTCACCTTCACACCCACCGTCGGCAGGGCCGCCTCCTGCACCGCCTTGGGCGGCTCCCGGCCCGCTGCACCAGCCCCGTCTCTGCCCCCTCCGGCCGCGCCGCCACCCGCATTCCCGGCCTCGGCGCCCTGCGCGGCAATCCGCGCGATGTCCGGCACGCGCACCTCGCCCGAGGGAGCGTCGCCGGGCTGCAGTGGAACAGCCAATCGCCGCCAGTAGCCCCAACTGAACTTGAACAACTCACCCGAGGCTTGTGCCCCGCGACCCAGCGCCGCGTTGCCCTCGCCGCGATCCTGCGCACCGGTGAAGAAGAACATGACCTCATCATCCACGCGCACAGGGTCGGTCCACGCGGAATCTGTTGAAGGCAGCGCCGGCTGCGCCGCCAGCGCCTGCTGATCCGCGCCGACGTTGCTCTTGCCGAAGAGCGGGTTGGTGGCCCACACACGCACCATGTACCGATACGTCTTGCCACGTTCCACGCTCAGGTCATGGGCCCAGACCTGGATCGAGTCATTCGCGAAGACCCGCGCCGAGTTGGTCTCGGCGCCGGTGGGCGTTCTTGCGGCCGAGCCCCTGGTCTGCACGCCCATCTTCGCCAGTTCATCCGTCAGCCGCTTCACGCGGTCCTCGGCATCCTTCACCAACCGTTCCTGGACCGTGACCTCCGCCCTGCCCGCACCGCCGGGCTGCCCCGGCTGCGGAGGCCGACCGCCACCGCCGCCACGGGGCGGTGCCGCTCCGGGCGCCGGTCGGCCACCACCCGGCGCGCCCTCGCCCTGCCTGAGGTCGGTGAGTTTCTTGCGCGCACGGTCCAGCCCGGTCCTCGCTGCGGCCAGTTCGCGCTGCACCGCGCCGGGCTTTCTTCCGCCCTCCGACACCGACTCGAGCGCCGTGATCGCTTCGATGGGCGGCTGCCAGACTTCGCCCATGGTCAGCGCGCCAACCACCGGTCGCTCATACCACGCAGGACGCTGGATCGCCTCTTCCATCGCCCACGCGTCGGTCAGCAACGGCGTCAGGTCCGCTCCGGGCTGGACTCCGCCCAGCCGCGCGGCCAACGCCTCTCGCCCGGGCGCGGGCGGCACGGTCGCCGCATCGGTCCAGCCGCCATCGGCCTTCTGCTCCTGTCGCACCAATTCCACCCGCAGAATCGCTGTCTGATTCTCCCACCAGCCGCGCGGCAGGCCGCGCTGCCCAGCCGGGGGTGCTGCTTGCAGGGCGGCCAGCAGGGCCGTGCCGTCGAAGCGGCCTTCGACGCTCACGGCCGCCTTGTCAAACGGCTCCGCCGCCGGGAGCATCGCGGCCAGAGCCGGATGGGCCTGCACGTCCTGCGAGGCGATGGTCGCCACGAACGTGTGCGCCGTCGGCGTCGTCACCGCGGGGATCACGGGCACAACCACCGACCCGTCTGTCGAGGTGCCGATCTCGATGCCGGGGCCAACCTTGTACTTCTCGAACGCGTCGGCCAGTTGCACCTTGCGCCCCGCCACGGGGCCGGTGAACTTGGCCGTGAACACTTCCAGCGGCCCCCGACTCCCGCTCTCGCCCATCTGCGGCAGGGGAGGCGTCTGCGAGTTCATCTCGCCCTTGAGCCGGTTGGCATCATCGGCCACGCGCGCGTACGCCTGGCTCAGCGCAACCTCGTTGCCCTTGCCCAGCGAGATCGTGCTGCGACCGCCCACAAACTGCCACGCCAGCACACCCAGCAGGGCCAAGCCGCCGATGCCGGCGACGAGTTTTTCGACGTGCTGCTCGACAAACCCGATCTTCTTGACCGCCATGCGTGCGCCCTTCGATTCGTGTGCCCGTCAGAAACCACGTGTGCCCGAAACGACCCGCCACCAAACGCCCGTGATGCTCAACTCCCGCCGGCGCCGCGCGTGGGCGGTGCGCCGGTGTCGCCCGGGGGTGCCTGCCCCTCAGGGGCCGACGGGTCCGGCGCGAGACCGGCCGCCTGGCGCAGCACGGGCGGAAGCAACGGTGCCAGCCACTCGTACAGCCAGATCGTCTCGATCGTCATGCTCACGCGTGAGACGTGTTCGGGCCCGTAGTAGTACCCGCGACGCAGTTCCTCGGCCGGGTCCACCTGCTCCAGGTCCATCGAGACGACACTCATGAAGTTCGTCGCGGCCAGAGCGTCGACAAAGGCCGGAATGTCGCGCGTGGCCACGATCGCCACCACCCGCACGTGCCGAAGGTCGTAGGCCGTCGTCGGCCCGAATCGCCCCGTGATCGAACGCGCATCGGGCGTGCCCGGAGCCGCCACGGCCGCGGGTGCACCGCCGGGTTCGCCTTGCTCGCCGCCCGCCGCGGCGCTCCCCAGTTTCTGCTCCGCCACGGCGATGGTGTCGATGCGTTTCACCACGCTGGCGGGCACGCCCGCGTCGCGCCCGCGGATGTTCGCCACCGCCGCGGCCGCGAGAATGTCCTCGCGGATCCAATACTGCACCTGGTAGTCCCAGCAGCGGTTCAGCAGCGGGGGCTCGGCCGTTTCGGCCGGCAGGGCGAACACCTCCGGGCTGAAGTAGAACGACAACTCGCCGGCCCGCCGCTGGTACTTGCCCAGCCGCACCTTGGCGGCCTCCTCCAGCATCCGCTTCTCGTCTTCGGGCGTCAGCGTGTTGCCCAGTTCCTTGGCGGTCTTCTGCTGTTGGTTCAGCAGTTCGGCGATCTCCTCCCGCACGGTCGTGTTGTTCGCGGGCGGCCCGCAGCGGAAGCGCGACAAGAGGTCGGCGTGGGCCTTGCCCAGATACAACCGCTGAAACTCGGACCGCCGGATCTTGTCGTCGGTCTTGGGCTGCGGGAAAAGGCCCTCCACAAGCGGCGTGCGGGGCTTGCGGATGATCTGGTCACCGTTGACCGTCACGCTGCTGGCGTTGAACTCTCTGGCCCGCTGAGCGATCTGCGTGAGTTGCGCCAATTCCCCCTCACGCTGGGCCTTGAAGGCCTCGATCATCCGCTCGTTGGGCGCGTAACGCACCTCGACCGCCGCTTCGGTGCCCCGGGCAGGCACCGAGTAGGCGACCTTGGCATCCGAGCCGCTGGGCCCGATCGCCGCCAGGTCGGCGTCCACCTTCTTCTTCACCTCGCTCACGATCTGTTGGCTCATGCCCGAGCCGAACACAATGCCCACCGGCACCGCCGCGAGCATCACCACCAGGCACACAAGCATGAGCCAGCGCTTCTTGAGGAACCCAAGGACCATCTTCGCATCAGGCTTCTTCACGTGCCACCTTCCTTGGGCTGCTCAACGGCCGGTGCGTCAGGACGCAGCAGCGCATCCCACTGGATCACGAACGCGTACACGGTCGCTCCCGGCGGCCCGAGTTGCTCCGCGGCAGGCACCGGCGCAAACCGCTCCATGTCGTCGGCACCGCCGCCGCTGGCCGCAGGACCGCCCCCACCGCCCCCACGCGCCGAGCCCCCACCTTCCGCTCCGCCGCCCGCGTCACCACCGCCCCGACGACCGCCCGCGTCACCCCCGCCCCGGCGACCCGCAGGAGCGCCCCTTCCGGCAGCAGGGAGTGCGGCTGGTTGCAGGGCTGCTTCGCCCGTGGCGCTGATCACCGCCTCGCCCGTCCGCTGCCAACGAATGCTCTCCTTGTCCACCACGAACATGGTTCCCGGCCGGTCGGCGTTCTCCATCAGCCACTTCTGAAACGTGTCGTTCACGAACCGCTCCGCGTCGGCAACAGGCCGCGCCGTCGCGATCTCCAGCCGCATCTGCACGCGCGGCGAGGGCGGCGGCCCGCCCGCTGCCGGATCGCCCTCCCCACCACCACCCTCCGTCTCACCCCTGCTGCCCGCAGACTGTGCGTACCGCGTAGCGAGCGAGCGGAACTGCACTTTGGCCGCCGGCCCTCCGAACTTGGGCGATTCGGCCGTCGCGTACTGCATCATCTGACCAAAGTCTTCGAGCAGGTGGGCGTAAGCCCCGCGCTTCTCCACCAAACTCATCGCGGTCGCGGCGTTCGCGTCCGGCTTCCACGCCGCCTCCACCTCGCCCCACTTGGCCTTGAGTTGCGAGGCCTCACTCTTCACCTGGTCGATCACCGGATCACGCGACACGCCGGCCACCGCCGCCTTGTCCATCAACGGCCGCAGAAAACCCACCGCGCCCGCGGCCAGGCCCAGCCCCGCCGCGGCGAGGAACCACTTGTTCTTCTTGGCCCACACGGCCTCGCGCGTCACCGAAACCGGCATGAGGTTGGCGCCGATGGTCTCGTAGCCCAAGCCCTGCAGCGCGCATCCCACGGCCGTCGCCATGCCCATCGCGTGCTTCTGGAACTCGGTGTTCCGCTCCTCGTTCTTGTGCTTCACGCGCTCGAACGCTTCCAGCCGGCTCACCTCGATCTGCAGTTGCTGGCTCAGGAACTTGCGCAGGCCCGGCAGGTTGAAGGTCTCGCCCAGCCCCACCAGCCGCGTGAGTTTTGCGTCGCGGTGCAGCGAGTTGTAATAGCCGATCGAGCGTTGCACGTCCTGCGCCAGATCGCCGAAAACCGGCCGCAAAGCCTGCAGAATGTGGCGCGTGTGCTGCGTGCTCTCGGCCTCGCGCTTGAGTTTCTCCGCCTTGTTGTACGACAGGTTGAAGGCGCTCACCAGCGCCTCGGTGAAGTTGTGCCCGCCGATCGGGAACGTGCGGATCCACAGCCGCCCGGACTCCGCCACGATCAGGTCCGTGCTCGTTGTGCCCACATCCAGAATCACCGTTCCCGGCGTGCTCTCCGTGAACTGCATGTCGTACGACAGCGCGTTGTACGCCGCGAGCGGGCTCAGCGTGAGCGTGTCGGGCGTGATCCCCAGGTCCTTCCACTTCGCCAGTTTCTCACGCACCTTCTCCCCCGTCATCGCGAAGATGCCCACCTCCACGTCCGGCGAATCGGGCGCGGCAAAGGTCTGGTAGTCCCACTCCACCTCCTCGATCGGGAAGGGGATCTGCTGCACCGCCTCAAACTTCACAATGTCCGGAATCTTCTTGGGTTCCACCGGCGGCAGTTTGGCGAACCGCGCGAACGCCGTGTGCCCCGGAACACTGATCGCCACGCTCGACTTGGTCAGTTCGTGCTGGCTGATCAGCGTGCCCAGCGCCACCCGCTTGGCATCCTTCTCGTCGATCTCCGGGCTGCTCAGCGGCCGCTTGTGCGGCACCACGGCGAAGTCCACCACCGTCACGCCCTCGCCATCGCGCGCGAGTTTCACGGCCTTCACCGCCCCCGCGCCCACTTCCACGCCCCAGCAACTTGATTGCGCCATGCCGCTCACCTCGCACCACAGGGAAGTTTGCCCGCCAACCACGCCGCGCACCCAAGGTAACCACTTCCGGGGCGCTGTTGTCGATACGTCGCCGCACCGCCGCGAGTTTCATTCGCACCGGGCGGGGGCAAGCGTAGGCGATGGGCGGCGCGCCCTGTGCGGCCTCCGTCCGGCATCGCCACGCTCCTCTACTATGCCCGCGTCGTGAATCGTCGTGTCGTCATCTCGGGTATCGGTGCCGTCAGCGGCCTGGGCCTCTCCTCCGCGGCCCTGTGGGATGCCCTCTGCGCCGGCCGCTCCGCCCTCCGCCCCATCACCCGCTTCGATGCCTCCGGTTTCCCCTCAAGGCTCGGTGCCCAGGTGGCCAACGGCCCTGACGGTGCCGCCTTCTCCGCCCGAGACTTTGTCCCCAAGCACTATCGCAAAGCCGTCAAGGTCATGGCCCGCGACATCGAGATCGCCGTCGCCGCCGCCAAAGACGCCGTCGAAGATGCCAAACTCACCACCCGCGCCACACTCCCCGAGGAATCCGCCGACCCGACCACCCACCGATCAGACCGCATGGGGTGCCACATCGGGGCCGGCCTCATCGCCGCCGACGCCGACGAACTCGCCGCCGCGCTCGTCACCGCCCGACGCAGCCCCACCTCCGAAGACGTAGACCTCCAGCGCTGGGGTGGCACCGCCGGCAACGGCAACGCCGGCATGATGGACAACCTCACGCCCCTCTGGCTCCTCAAATACCTCCCCAACATGCTCTCCTGCCACGTCACCATCCTGCACGGGTGCGAGGGGCCCAGCAACACCATCACCTGCGCCGAGGCCAGCGGCCTGCTCTCCATCGGCGAATCCATGCGCGTCATCCGCCGCGGCGACGCCGACCTCTGCTTCTCCGGCGGGGCCGAGAGCAAACTCAACTACATGGGCCTCCTCCGCATGGACTTCGCCAAACGCCTCGCCCCCACGAGCGACGAGACCGACGGCTCTAACGTCGTGCGCCCGTTCGATCCAGCCTCGCCCGGCGGCTTGCTCGGCGAGGGCGGCGGCATCCTCATCCTCGAAACCCTCGACGCGGCCAGCGCCCGCGGTGCCCGCATTCACGCCGAAGTCCTCAGCGTGGGAGCCGCACACTCCGGCCCGCCTGGCGCACCCGGCACACCCGCCGACCACGACGCAGGCTGCCTGTACGCGATCGAGAACTCGCTCGAACAGGCCCGCGTCAAGCCCGAGGAGATTGACGCGATCGTTCCTTTGGCCCTGGGCAACGTTGACACCGATGCCGGCGAGGCCGGCGCATTGCGGCGCGTCTTCGGGTCCAACCTCAAGAGCATCCCCCTCGTCACGCTCGCCCCCGCCCTGGGCGGCTGCGTCTCCGGCACGGGCGCACTCCAGGCCGCCGTCGCCGCCATGTGCGTGAGCCGCCAGATGCTGCCCGCCCGCATCCACGCCGGCCAACCACCCGCCGACCTGCTCGCCGGCCCCGCACCCGCTTGCTCCGCGCGCCTGCGGCACGTGCTCGTGTGCAGCGGCTCGCAGCACGGTCAGCACGCGGCCATGGTTCTGCGATCAGTTCCCTAGAATCACACGTCCACGGCTCAGGGCCTCGCAGCCCTCTCACTCTTCAACACACCCCTTCGGAGTTCAACATGCCCGGCTACGACCCGCGAGATGACAACGAACCCCGCCGCTCAGGCCCGCCCGCCCATGCCTCCCTTGGATACGGCCGCAGCCCCCAGCAAGACGGCCCCCGCCAGCGCCGCGGCACGCCCCTCGCCGACCTCGACCCCGCCCTCACCGACGTCTCCCGCAAAGTCATCGGTGCGTCCATCGAAGTCCACAAGGCCATCGGCCCCGGCTTTCCCGAGGATGTCTACCTCGCCGCCCTGTGCGCCGAACTGGACACGCTGGGCGTGAAGTACCAGGCCCGTGCCGCGTTCGACGTGAAGTACCGCGGCAAGGCCGTCGGCCAGTTCAAGGTCGATCTGTATGTTGACGATCGTTTCTTCGTGGACGTCTGCGCCGAGCACCGCGAGATCGGCTCCGTGGAACGGGCCGCGCTGCGTGCCCAACTCCGCGCCAAAGACCTGGAACTGGGCCTCATCATCAACTTCGCCGAGATGCGCCTCAAAGACGGCCTCATCCGCGTCCTCAACCCCGACAAACTCAACGCCATGAAGGGCCCGGGCTCCCCCGCCGACGCCGAACACAGCGCCTTCGACCCCGACAGCGTGCGCAACGCCTGACGATGACCGCATGAGCCGCCAACGCATCGTCATCACGGGCATGGGCTGGGTGAACCCGCTGGCGCACGACGTGCCGGGCACCTGGGCGGGCCTGCTCTCGGGCCGCTCCGGCATGGGCCGCATCTCGCGCTTCGACGCCTCCACCTTCAAGACCGACTTCGCCGCCGAGGTGAAGGGCTACACCCTCCCGCCGCGCCTCGCCAACGACCCGCGCCACGCCGATGCCGGCTTCAACGCCCGCTTCGCTCTCGGCGCGGCCTCGCAGGCCTTCGAGCAGGCCGGCCTCGCCAAGCACCTGGCGGACGGAGCCTCCTTCAAAGTTCAGCCGCGCCGCTTCGGACTCTACCTCGGCTCCGGTGAGGGCACGCTCGACTTCGACAACTACGCCGCCGCGCACGTGGCCGGGTGGAACGAGGCCGAACGCACGCTCAACGGCCGCGTGTGGGCCGAGACCGCCTACCGCCGCATGGTGCCCCAACGCGAGATCGAGCAGGAGGCCAACATCACCCTCAGCCACGTGGCATGGGCCTTCGGCTGCCGCGGCCCCGCCTCCAACTGCCTCACGGCTTGCGCCGCCAGCAACCAGGCCATCGGCGAGGCCTGCGATCTTCTCCACAGCGGGGAAGCCGACGTGATGTTCGCCGGCGGTGCCCACACCATGATCCATCCCCTCGGCGTCACCGGCTTCATCCGCCTCACCGCGCTCTCCTCGCGCCGCGAAGACCCGACCAAGGCCGCCCGCCCCTTCGATCAGACGCGCGACGGCTTCGTCATGGGCGAAGGGGCCGGCATGCTCGTGCTCGAAACCGAGGACCACGCCCGCGCCCGCGGCGCCGCCATCCTCGCAGAAGTCGCCGGCTACGGCTCCTCCGCCGATGCCTTCCGCACCACCGACATGCACCCCGAGGGGCGAGGGCCACAGGCCGCCATGATGGGCGCCCTCCGCCGCGCAGGCATCAACCCGCGCGAGCCCGACAGCGCAGGCCGCACGCCCGTGCAATACATCGCCGCCCACGGCACCGGCACCAAAGAGAACGACAAGATCGAGACCCACGCCATCAAGCACACCTTCGGCCCGCACGCGCCACACATCCCCGTCTCCAGCATCAAGAGCATGATGGGCCACCTCATCGCCGCGGCAGGGGTCAGCGGTGTCATCACCTGCGTGCAGGCCATCCGCACCGGCCACGTGCCCCCCACCATCAACTACGGCACGCCCGACGCCAACCTCGACCTTGATTATGTGCCCAACACGTCGCGGGCGATTCTTAATGAACGCGGCCAGAGCGCGATCAACGCCTGCCTCTGCAACGCCTACGGCTTCGGCGGGCAGAACGATTGCCTCGTGATCCGGGCGGCGGGCTAAGGTTTCGACCCCCAACGGACTGCCATTGCATATCACACGCCTTGAGCTTGAGAACTGGCGAAACTTCGGCAAGGTCGAAGTGCCGCTGCCCAGTCGTGCGTTCTTGGTGGGCCCAAACGCGTCGGGCAAGTCGAACCTCTTAGACGCGATCCGTTTCTTGCAGGATGTTGCATTGCCCGGTGGATTGGAAGAGGCCGTCAAGAAGCGCGGCGGCGTTTCCAGCCTTCGCTGCCTTGCGGCACGCCAGAAATCGGATATCCGCGTCGCCGCGTGGCTCGGAGATGCGTCGCGGCCGAACCGATGGACGTACGAACTCGTGTTCAATCAGGACTCGCAGCGCAACCCCGTTGTCAAACGCGAGCGCGTGGTGAGGGACTCGATAGAGGTACTGGGACGCCCGCTTGACCGGGACAAGCACGATAATCGCCTGCTGAGTCAGACCCACCTTCAACAGATCAACTCCAACGAGAACTTCAGGGAAGTTGTCGACACGTTTGCAAGCGTGCGCTACTTGCATCTCGTACCGCAGATCATCCGCGAGCCCGATCGCGGGTCGGGCCGCCGAAACGATCCGTTCGGAGCAGACTTTCTCGAACAGCTCGCCCTGACGCAGAAGCACACGCTTAACGCTCGCCTAAAGCGCATCCGCGAAGCCTTATCAACGGCGGTTCCCCAACTACGCGAACTCGAACTCTGGCGCGATCAGGCTGGCGTGCCCCACCTCCGCGGGAAGTACGATCACTGGCGGCCTCAGGGTGCATGGCAGACTGAAGACCGCTTCTCAGACGGAACCCTGCGCCTATTCGGGCTGCTCTGGTCCATTCTGGACGGCTCCGGTCCGCTCCTCCTGGAGGAGCCGGAACTGTCCCTCCACACGGAGGTGGTGTCTCGGTTACCTCAACTGTTCGCTCGAGTCCAGAGCCATTCGTCGCGGCAGATCATTACCACAACGCATTCGGCTGACCTCTTGCGCGACCGAGGGATCGGCCTCGACGAGGTGCTCGTGCTCGTCCCTCACCCCGAGGGCACCCGGGTCAAGGCCGCGAAGGACTTCACGGAGCTCGTCGAACTTGTGCATGGCGGATTGTCGCTCTCCGACGCTGTGCTGCCACACACCCGCCCCCCCCGAAGTGACCAGTTGTTGCTCTTCGGAGCAACCGGCTCATGACCCGCGTGAGTTTTTCGTGCGCTGTTGAGGGCGAACTGGACGAAGCGGTTGCGCGGCGCCTCGTCGAACACGTGGGCGCGGACTTGGGCCTCGTCTACGGAAAGCAGGGCAAGCCGTTCTTGCTTGACAAGGGTCCTGCGTGGAATCAGGCCGCTCGACGCAATCCTTGGCTCGTGCTCATAGACCAGGATGCCGATGCCCGCTGTCCGGGAGCTATTGTCGCCGAGGTTCTCACCCGGCGCGCGCCACTGATGTGTTTTCGCGTGGCGGTGCGCGAGGTCGAAGCGTGGTTGATGGCAGACCGTGCGAACTTCGCAAAGGCCCTTCAAGTACCGCGCCAGTCGATCCCGGCAAACCCGGAACTGGAATTGGACCCCAAAGCCACAGTGGTCGCGCTCGCACGTCGGTCTCAGTCGGCACGGATCACCCGCGAGATGGTCCCGTCGGCTACTGGCGGCCGCGCCATCGGGCCAGCGTACAACAGCGTCCTCGCCCGGTTCGCAATCGAATCATGGTCCCCAGAGGGAGCCGCATTGGTATCGCTTAGCCTCGCCCGCGCGCTCAAACAGCTCAAAGTTGTCGCCGCCCTTGCTGCCAGCGGGAGCGCTGAATGACCAGCCGCCTCACCACACGCCCCTTCGGTAGCACCGGCCTCACCGTCAGCGCCTTGGGCATCGGCGCTTCGGAGATCCGCGCCGCCGAAGCCACGGATGACACCGTCGACCGTCTCCTCACCGAAGCCCTCGACGCGGGCGTGAACGTCATCGACACCGCCGAGTGCTACGGCGACAGCGAAGAAAAACTCGGCCGCACGCTCGGCGTCGGGGGTCGCCGCGGCCGCTTCCACCTCTTCACCAAGGTCGGCCACGAGCACGGCTGGTCGGCCGGAGAGGATTACTCCGCCGCCGCCATCACCCGCACCATCGACCGCTCGCTCTCCCGCCTCCGCACAGACCACGTCGAACTCGTTCAACTCCACTCCTGCGGTGTCGAGACCCTCTCCCGCGGCGAGTGCATCGAGGCCCTCGAACGCGCCCGCCAGCAGGGAAAGACCCGCTTCATCGGCTACAGCGGCGATAACGAGGCCGCTGCCTTCGCCGTCGCCACCGGCCGCTTCGACACGCTCCAGACCACGATCAGCATCGCCGACCAGTTGGGCATCGACCGCTGGGTGGCCGACGCGGCACGCCGCGACATGGGCATCATCGCCAAACGCCCCATCGCCAACGCCGCGTGGATCGCCAACCTCCAGCCCGGCGCGTACGGGCACGAATACGTCGGCCGCCTGCACACCCTCGGCTACCCCTTCCTCTCGCGCCCCGCCAGCGAGAGCGCGGCACTGGCCCTCCGCTTCACGCTCAGCGTGCCGGGTGTGCACACCGCCATCGTCGGCACCATCCGCCCCGGGCGCGTGGCCGACAACGCCCGCGTCCTCGCCGCGGGCCCGCTCTCCGCCGCAGACTACGCGGCCATCCGCTCGCGCTGGTCGCAGGTCGCCGAGCCCTCGTGGGTCGGCCTCACCTGAAGGGCCGGTCACACCCGCATCACCACGTCGCTCGTCTCGAATCGCACCTTCGGCGCACCGGCATACTTGTCATCCGCCGCGCGGTACCCCAGCGCACACCCCATCAGCGTGATGTACCCCTGCGCCGGCAGGTTCAGCAGTTTGTCGTACTCCGCCACGACGATGCCCTCCATCGGGCACGTGTCCACACCCAGCACCGCCGCCGAGGCCATGAGTTGCCCCAGCGCGATGTAGCACTGCCGCGCGGCCCACCCCGCGGCCTGCTCGGGTGTGAGTTTCGCCACAAACCCCAGCATCACGTCCTTGTACCCCGCGAGCGATGCGCGGGCGCCCTCGCCGCGCACGGCGACCGCACGCTCGATGAAGCGTTCCACATCCGTGGCCTTCATCTGCGTGCGCCCGGCGAACACCGCCATGTGCGAGCACTCCGCCGGCTGCGTCTGGCCCCACGAGATGGCCGGAAGTTTGGCCTTCACCGCCGCGTCGGTGATGACGACAAACTTCCACGGCTGCAGGCCGAACGAAGATGGCGCCAGCACCAGCGACTGCTCGAGCGCGTTCCACACCTCGCCCGGAATCTTGCGGGCCGGGTCGAACTTCTTGACGGCGTAGCGCCACCGCAGTTGGGTGAGCAGGGCATCGGGCGTGAGTGTGGTCATGACTGCGAGGTCCCCGTCTTCGTTCTTCGTTCTTCAGTGCCCGCACTGGCGTCTGATGTCTGGCGTCTGGCGGCTGGCGTCTGGTGCCTCACGCCCCACGCCCCACGCCCCACGCCTCACGCCTCACGGCACCGTAAACCCGCCATCCACCAGCAGATCGTGCCCGGTGATGAACGACGCATCATCCGACAGCAGGAACAGCGCCGCTTTGGCAACCTCCTCGGACTTGCCCAGCCTGCCGATGGGGTGCAAACTCGTCATGTACTTCACCGCTTCGGGGTCGTTGTTGCCCGTAAACCGATCGAGCATCGGCGTCTCGATCGCCGCGGGCGACACCGCGTTCACGCGCACGCCCTGCTTGGCCACCTCCATCGCCGCCGTCTTCGTCAGCCCCAGCACCGCGTGCTTCGTGGCGATGTAGATGCCCGCCCCCGGCATGCCGATCCGCCCCGCGATGCTCGCGGTGTTCACGATCGCACCCTTGCCCGCCTTGAGCATCACCGGCAACTGGTGCTTCATGCTCAGCAGCACGCCCAGCACGTTGATATCAAACACGCGGCGATACTCCGCCTCCGTCGCGTCCACGGTGTTCACGCCCATCAGTTCCACGCCCGCGTTGTTGAACGCGCCGTCCAGCCGGCCCGTGAGTTTCAGCGCCTCGCTCACGAACCGGGCCTGGTCCGCCTCCTTCACCACGTCACCCTGCACAAACGCCCCCTTCACGCCGCGGCTGCGCACACGCTCCGCCACCGCCTCTCCCTCCTTCTCACGCCGCCCCGTGAGCACCACGTGCGCCCCCACATCCGCCAGCGCAAGCGCCGTCGCCTCGCCGATGCCGCTTGTCCCCCCGGTCACCAGAATCACACGTCCCTCAAGGCTCGATTTCATGCTCAACTCCCTCGGCGTTCCCGCTCATCACCCCGTCGCGCACGATACGCACGTCCACCACTTCTTCCCGCCCGCCCATCACTTTGCGCTGGCCGCCGCCGCCCCGCCATCGCCCCGCAGCGCATGCTGCGCCGCGATCAACCCATACGCAGTGATCAGCACGGGGTTGTCCTCCATCCACCGATCATCCAACACCCTGAAACTCCCATCCTCCTGCTGCAACTCCGCCAGCCGCGCCAGCAAATCCGCCCGCCAGTTGCGCGCTGCCGTGGCCCCGTCCGCACCAATCGTGTTGATCGTGGTCAGACCCCCCGCATCAAGAGCCCGCCCCATCGCCAGCAGGTAGTAGTAGTACCCGTCATACTTGCGGCCCTCCTCCGCGGGCATGCCCGTGTTCACGCTCAGGTCGTAGTTCCGCTTGATCCAGTCGTACGCCGCCCGCACACGCGGGTCCGTCGGCGCCAGCCCCGCATAGATATACGACTTGAACCCCAGATACGTCACCGATCCGTAACTCGCCAGTTTGCTCACCTTCGTGCCATCGTCCAGCGTCTCCTCGATCCGCCCCGCGAAACTCTGCCCCTCCCCCAGCGTCTTGTCGTTCTCCGCCGTCGCGTACACAAAGCCCCCTTGCCTGCTCCCCGCCGCGAAGGGCTGATCGTTCACCGTCTTGCCCCCGGCGCTCGCCAGCATCTGGCAGCGTTGCAGAAACACCAGCGCCCGCTGCACCGCCGGGTCGTCGGTCGGCACGCCGCTGTCGTGCAGCCCCTGCAGGAAGAACGCCAGGTTCGAGATATCCGGCCGCCCCCGATTGCCGTACCCCACACCGCCGTAAAACGGATGCTCTCTCCCCACCGCGGCGGGCGCTTCCTTGCCGCCCGCGCCGCCCACACCCAGCGGCTCGCTCGAACCCCACTGGCTCCGCCGCAGAAACTCCTGCGCCGGGCCCACCGCCGCCTTGGCGGCCGGCGTGTTGAGCCGCGCCAGCGCCGACAGCGAGATCGCCGTGTTGTACGTCGGCAGCATCGTGTCGTAAATCCCGCCGTCGGGCTTTGCGAAACCCAGCACAAACGCCCCGCCCTTGCTCACCGCCGCGTCATCCGCCCTGATCCCCGGCTGCATCAACATCCCGTTCAACACCAGCGCGCTGATCGCCGGAAACGTCGGCGCGGCCGTCCCCTTCGGCGGCACGCTCCACCCGCCCGTCTCCGCGTCTTGCTTGCTCTTGAGGAAGTCGATCGCTCGGGCGATCGTCTTCTCGGCCTGCGCCTTGTCCACGTCCATCTGCTGCGCGGCGGCCCGGGGTGCCACCACGCCGCACACCACCACGCACGCACAGGCCCACCGCGCAAGAGTCTGCATACACAAGCCCTCCATGAACACCGCAGGTTAGCGGCCCGGGTCCGTCCGCGCTCCCCGCAGCAGCATGGCCGTCGCCACCACCGCCGCCGTCTCCAGCCGCAGCACGTGCGGCCCCAGGGCCACGCCCCGCACACCCGCGGCTTCAAACCTCGCCAGTTCCTCCGCCGCGAACCCGCCCTCCGGCCCCACGAACACGCTCCATGCTTCGGTGCCGCCCGCATCAATCCCGCCGCGCTCGCCCCCCGCATCCGCCACCAGCACACCCCCGGCGCGTGCCAAGTCGCCCATGTCGATGGTGCGCAGGTCCGCCGGAGCATCGATCACCAGCGTGTACGCCCGCCCGCACTGCTTGGCCGCCTCGCGCGCAATCCGTGCCAGCCGGTCCGGCCGCAGGTCCGCTGCCATCCCCACCGACCGGGCCGTCGTCAGCGGCGTCCAACTCGCCGCGCCCACCTGCGACAGTTGCTCGATCATCCAACTCAGCCGGTCCGCCTTCGGAATCGGCGCCAGCACCCGCACGCGCGGCCGCACCGGCTCCGCCCGCGCCACCGCCCGCACCACCAGCCGCAGCATCGGCGGGCGCTTGTTCTTGCCGGGGTCGATCCCCTCCACCACGCACGACGCGACCGCCCCCAGCCCGTCGAGCACCTCCACGGTCTCGCCCACCGTCAATCGCTTCACGCTCGCGGCGTGCCGCGCCTCGTCGCCCTCCACCACAATGGTGCAGCCAACATCGCCCGCGATCAACTCGCGATCCACATACACGCGGTGTGTGCTCATCGATCAGGTCGTTGGCTTGGCAAACAGCGCCTTCCAAACCAGCGCAGCCACCACGGCCCCCGCCACCGGCCCGATGATGTACGCGTGGAACATGGTCCAGTGATCGCCCACCAAGGCGGGCCCGAAACTCCGCGCCGGGTTCATGCTCGATCCCGTCAGCGGCCCGAACGCCAGAATGCACGCGCCCACCGTCAGGCCGATGGGCAGGCCCCCCATCTTGTGCGCACGCTCATCCACCGTCGTCGTGAGAATCACGAACATCAGGCAGAACGTCATGATCGCCTCGATCCCGATCACCTGCCACACCAGGCCCGCCCGTGTCATGTGGCCGATCGTCGCTCCGTGCTGCGCGGGCTCATGGTCAAACACCTCCCGCGGCAGCAGCACGCCCAGCAGCGCCACCGCCGCCGCCGCCGCCGCCAACTGGCACACGATGAACGCCGCCGCACGCCCCACGCCCTGCTTGCCCGCAATCACCGCGCCGATCGACACCGCGGGGTTGAACTGGGCCCCCGAGATGTACATGCACCCCCCGACGAACACGTACAAAATCAGCGCGTGGGCGAGCGCCACCGTGATCAAACTTCCATGGCCCCCCACCTCCGGAGCACGAAGCATGATCGCCGCGCACCCGAAAAACGTCAGCGCAAATGTTCCCAAAAACTCCGCCACGCACCCCGGCACGAGTGATTTCATCGTCTGTTCCTCGCTCATGAAGCCCGCACGTTCAACCGGCCGCGACCGCCGCGACAGCGCCGCGGAGTCTGACAACCCCGCCCCCAAAAAGCAAAGCGGCACAGACCGTGGGGGTCCGTGCCGCTCCGAGAGTACCGTGCTTGTGGCACCCGCCTCAGGCGGCCAGGGCCACCGGCTCGTCCGCAACCGTGGCCACAGCAGCCGTGGTCTGGATGTGCAGGCGGCTCACCCACCCGCCATACCCGTTCAACTTCACACCATGGGCCGCGTAATCCGCCAGCCACAGGTGGCCGTCCACCAGGTAGCAGAACTGGTGCTCGCCCGTCTCCACCGGCGCCTCAACCTCCCACCACCCCGGGTGCTGGCGGTCCATGGCCACCGCCTGCTGACGCCAATCGGTGAACGTGCCCACCAGTTGCACGCTCGAAGCGTGCGGCAGAAACACGCGGAAGCGGACCGAACCGTTGGGCAGGCACGAGATCATGGCACATTCCCGCGGTTGCAAACCATGGCCTGCGCTCGCTCGCGCCGGCACGCCCGCGGTCTGCAACCAGCCCCGTGAGCCGTAACCTTATCGGATCGGCCCATGAACCACTTGCGACCCGCCTCCACTTTCCCTGAACCCGCCGCGCCCGCCCCCGCTCGCGCACATCGTGCGCAAGGAGTACGTCCGAGTACTCGCGCGTGCCCCTTCCATTTCTGGTGGCCGGTCGTCTTCGCCACCCTCTGCGTCGCGCCCGCGTGCCCCGGCATCGCCTCCCAGCCGGAGGCGCCGCCTGAAGCACCTCTTCGCCTCGCCTCACCGGGCCGCGCCATCCTCATCCGCCCCGATGCCGATCGCCTCGTGGTGCCCGTGCGCATCGGCACCAGCACACCGCCGGTCTGCCCGCCGGTGCGCGGCCCGGGCGGCACGCCTCTTCCGGCCGAACTGATCTGCCTGGGTATCGACTACAACCACCGCCCATCCGAGGCGCTCGCGCCGGCACACTGGATGGGCCGCCCCGGCCGCTGGGTGGCCCGCTCACTCACCGACCCCCGCGCCCCCGACATTGCCGCGTGGGTGGTCGCTGTCGATATCAGCGCAGCGCCCGCGCTGCCAACCATCGAGATCGGCGCCGAGCGCCTCGCCATCCAGACCGCGCCACCAGATGTCCCCCGTGGCACGCGTGTCCTCGACGATGCCGCGGCCGCCGTCCTGCAGCCGCTCGCCGGCAACCCGCGCGCCGCCGGCGTGCTCGTCTCCATGCTCGAACCCATGCTCGACTCGCCCCTGCAGCGTTGGCGGGCCGAGCCGCTGCTGCGCGCCCTGCAAGGCGAGGCCGCCGTCCGGGCGCGCCTCGCCGATCAGCCCGGCAGCGTGCGCACGCGCCGGCCGGGAGACCGCGTGGCCGATGCCCTTGCCGAGCAAACCACCCTGCGCTGGTCGGCCGCGCTGGGGTCGCTCGCTGGCACGGCCGCCCCGCTGGCGCACGATCTCGCACATCGCCTCATGGCCCTCGCCCCGGCCAAGCCAGCCCGCGAAACCGACGGCACCTTGTTCGTCCCCTTCTGGCCCAGCGAGGAAGACGAGATCGCCGAACTCCTCGACTCCCTGCTCGACGACCGCGCCGGGCCGCAGGAACGTGCCGCCAAGGCCGCCGCGTGGCTGCGCTCCTGCCCCGCCGTGCCCGCGCTCATCAGCGCCCCGCGCGCCGACACGGGCACACTCCCCGTCATCCCCCCGGGCCTGAACACCGGCACTTTCCTTCCCGAATGGACGATGACCGCGTGGACGCACGCCCAGGCCCGCGGCGGCGACCCCACCGCAACCGAGCCCCGCTGGGCGACCGCGGCGTTCATCACCAAAGACAGCCGCGCCGATGAGTGGTGCCTCTGGGTCGAGGCCCGGACCGACCCCGCCTCGCCCGCCAAGCCCGAAGAGGACCGCATCCGCGTCTGGTTCACCCAGGCCACCACCACCGAACCCGACCTCACCATCTTCTCCACCGGCGCGCTGCTGCGCCCCCAAACCCAACCCGAAACCATCCGCATCGCCCGCTCACCAGAACGCTGGCTTGCACGCATCCCCATCCCCGCCAGCGCGCTGGATGCACAAGGGCACCTCCGCCTCGCGCTCACACGCACCAACCCGCGCGGCAGCCGCTCATCGTGGCCCCGACCCACGTTCCCGTGGCAGGCCCAGCCCCACCCTGCCACGCTCGATACGGGCGTATGGCCGTCTTCGCAGCCCAAGTAGCACGCCGCCCGCTCTACGCTTGGGCGTGGCCACCCGGTTCCTCTCTGTCGCCCTTGCCCTCTGCTGCGCCCGCATGTGCGCGGCACAACTCTCCACTTTCCAGGTCTACCACCTCGTCGATCGACCTATCCCGGTTCGCATCGAACAAGCCGTGCCACCGCAGCCGAGCACTTCACCCGACACCCCGGCACCGCCCGCGCCCGACCTGGAACTGGAACTCATCCGCCCCGCCGACCCCGGCGCGCCGGGAACCACGCTGAGCCGCGTCCCCGTGGTGGCCGGCTTGGTCGATCTCTCCACGCTCTTCCCGATCCTGTGGACACGCCAATCTCCGGAGCAGCCGCCCGAACTCCTCTGCGTGCAACTGGTCTCGGGCGGTCGCCGCCTCGGCACGCCGCTCGTCCTCCAACCACTCCTCACCCCCAGCCGCGCCACCATCACCGACCCGCGCGGCCTCAGCGTCCGCTTCACCCCGCCCGCAAAGATCACCTATTCCGGCCTGCGCATCTACACCGACCAGCGCGTGCTCCTCGACACCACCGCCGGGCCAATCACCATCGCCCTCCGGCCCGACAGCGCGCCCAACACCGCGTGGCACTTCCGCCATCTGGTAGAGGGCGGCTTCTACGCCACCACCACCTTCCACCGTGTCATCGCCACCACGGCCTCCGGCTCGCCCTTCATGATCCAAGGGGGCGACCCGCTGGGCACCGGCATCGGCGGCCCCGGCTTCGCCATCGCGCTCGAACCCAGCACCCTGCGCCACGAGTTCGGCGTGGTCTCCATGGCCCGCCTCACCCAGCCCGACACCGCCGGCTCACAGTTCTTCATCTCGCTCTCGCGCCCCGCCGCCGCCGCGCTCGACGGCGCTTATGCCGCGTTCGCACAGGTCGTCTCGGGCGGCGACACCGTGCGCGCCATCGCCGCCTCGCCCGTCGATCCCAAGGACAAACCGCTCGAACCCATCGTCATCAAGTCGGCCAGCCTCGTGCCTGCCCCGCCCATCGGCGATGGGCCCCCGCCCGAGCGCGAGCCCGCTCCGCTTTCCCGCTAACCCCTGTCCCCTCTCACCTGTCCCCTCTCTACCTCAGTGCCCCCCCGCGCTCGCCTGCTTCTTGCCGCCCTTGGCATCCTTCCCCTTCGCCTGCGCATCCTTCTTCTCGCCGTGGTCGTCCTTCTTCTTCTCCGCCTTCTTCGCCGCGGCCTTCTTCTCCGCGCCGTGCCCGTCCTTGGCGGCATCCTTCTTCTCGCCGTGCCCGGCGTCCTTCTTAGCCTCGCCGTGCTCGCCCTTCACCTCCGGCGCGGCCAGAAAACTCCTCGGGTCCACATCCACCAGATCGGCCCGCGGCGCCACAAACAGCACCCACACCCACACCACGCCCGCGTTGAACAGCGTCAGCACACCCACCCACCCCAGCGTTTGCCGCAGGATCGCCGGCAGGCTCCCCAGCCGCAGCGCCAGCGGCTCCACCGCTTCCTCGAACGACACAATCACCCGCTGCACCCGCGAAGGCCCACGCACAGCCGCGGCACTCTGGACCACCGGCTCGCTCGCCGCCGCCGCCACGGTCGCAACCTTCGCCGCGGGCCGCGCCTCGCGGACGGCCACCGACGGCGCGGGCTCCGCCACCGGCATCGAGGGCTCAGGCACACTCGCCCGCGGAGGGTCCGGGGCCGCCGGTTCCGGCGCAGATGCTGCCTCACTTGCCGCCGGCGATGCCTCCACCCGGGGCGCACCAACCGGTGCCATCGAACCCTGCGCTCCGCCCGCCGCGAAAGGCTGGTCATCGGCCGGCGCAAGGTCGTCAGCAGCCGCGGGCGCATCCTGCATCCGCACTTGCCGCATCAGCGCGTCGGCCTCGGCCATTTCCTGTGCAGGGTCGCGGAACTCATCCAACTCGGCCTGCACCTTCGCCGCCAGCGAGACATCAATCGCTCCGATCTCCGGCCCGATCGATGCGGATTCGGCGGGCGGATCGGTCGCCACCGGCCCGCGTCCGGCGAGCGCCCCCCGCACCTGGTCATCCAGGCCCGGCTCCACGGGCGTCTCCCGCTCCGCCTCGCTCATCACGTCCTCGATCTCACCCGTCGTGGCCGCCACCGTCGCCAGCAGCGCACCCACCTGCGCCTCGAGTTCATCCTCGCCGCGCGCGATCTGAGCAGACTCGGGTTGGGACGGAGGTGCCTGAGCCATGAGCAACCACCGGCAAATCGTCCACCGGCGCGGCCGGGTCCACCCGGCCCCCATTCTACGGTCCACCCGCCTCCCGCCCGCATCACGCCGCCGACACAGGTTGCCCGCAATCGCCTATTCTCGGACCCCGCACGTTCGCACCAGCAAGGGCCATCGCCACATGCACGTCCTGTTCCTCTGCACCGGCAACTCCTGCCGCAGCCAGATGGCCGAGGGCTTTGCCCGCGCCATGCACGCGGGCGTGCTCCACGCCGCCTCGGCCGGCACCATCGCCAAGGGCCTCAACCCCCTCGCCGTCCGCGCCATGCGCGAGGTCGGAATCGACGTCTCGCTCCACCGCTCAAAGACCGTTGCCGATCTCGCCGGTCAGCCCTTCGATGCCGTCATCACCGTCTGCGGGCACGCCCACGAAACCTGCCCCATGTTCCCGGGCTCGCCCGGCCACGGCGCCGCCCGCGTCATCCACGTCGGCTTCGATGATCCGCCCGAACTCGCCCGCGCCTGCACCAGCGACGAGCAGGCCATGCACCACTACCGCCGCGTCCGCGATGAAATCGGCCTCTTCGTCAAGAGCCTGCCCGCCTTCCTCTCGCGCAAACTCACAACGCGAGCGATCTGAGCGCCAGCCCGACCCCGCGCGGCACAGGCCTTACAACCCCGCGCTCACCGGCAGCGTGTCCACGATGTTCGCCACCACCGCGTCGCTCGCCACACCCTCGGCCTGACTCTCGAAGTTCATCACCAGCCGGTGCCGCAACGCCGGCAGCGCGGCCCAGCGCAGGTCGTCGGTGCTCACCGCCGCGCGCCCGTCCAGCAGCGCCCGGCACTTGCCCGCCAGCACCAGCGCCTGAGCCGCACGCGGCGAAGCCCCCACACGCACAAACCGGTTCACCATCGGCGTGGCAAACTCTCCGCCCCCCAGCCCGTCCGTCTTGGGGTGCGTGGCCAGCACCAGCCGCACCGCGTAGTCGCGCACGTGCGGGGCGATCGCCACGCGCCGCACCAACGCCTGGTGCCCCAAGAGCGCGGCTCGATCCATGCACCGCTCCACCCGCGCGGGCGCGCCCGCGGTCGTCCGGTCCAGAATCTCGCTCATCTGCTCGCGGTTGGCGTACCCCACCGTCAACTTGAAGAAGAACCGGTCCAACTGCGCCTCGGGCAGCGGATACGTCCCCTCCTGCTCGATCGGGTTCTGCGTCGCCATCACAAAGAAGGGCGCCTCGATCGCGTGCGTCTTCCCCCCCACCGTCACGCTTCCCTCCTGCATCGCCTCCAGCATCGCCGACTGCGTCTTGGGTGTCGCCCGGTTGATCTCATCCGCCAGCAAAATGTGCGCAAACACCGGCCCGCGCTGAAACACAAACTGCCGCACCGTCTCGCCCCCCGCCCCGCGGGTCTCCATCACCACCGTCGTCCCGGTGATGTCCGCCGGCATCAGGTCCGGGGTGAACTGCACACGCCCGAACGACAAGTCCACCGCCTGCGCCAGCGACCTCACCAGCAGCGTCTTGCCCACGCCCGGCACACCCTCCAGCAGCACGTGCCCCCCGCAAAAGAGCGCGGCCAGCACACCGTCGACCACCGCCACCTGTCCCACAACCGCACGCGCAATCTGCTCTCGCACCGCCGCGTAGTCGGCCCGAAAACGCTCCGCCGCGGCTTGCACTTGGTCGGGCGTGGTCGGCGTCTCCAGGGTCTGGGGGTTCATCGTGTGTGAATGTAGGGAATCACAATCCGCGCTTCCGAGGGTGATCCACTCAGGCGGTTTCCCACTCCCACTCGGGCAGATTACCTATTTTCACGCCGCGGTCCGCCTGCGACGTCTGTTCCATCCCGAGAACCCCGAAATCTGCGAAAAAACGCGATACCGGGGCGGTCGGAGGCTGACAACCGCCCACAATCGAGTATATTTCCCCGTCGATCTTGTTGCGCGGAAGCGCGACATCTAGAGGAGAGAGCATGCTTCGTCCCACCACGTTGACCGCTATGTCCATCGTTGCCGCCCTCACGGGTTCGGCATTCGCCGCGCCCCTCAACCTTGTCGGCGGCCTGCCCGATGCCTCCGCCGGCTTCATCAAAGTCACGTACAACGCTGGCACCGGCGCGTTCAGCGCCACGGGCCTCAGCCAGAACCTCAACTTCCCCGGCTTCGGCATCAACAACACGCTGGGCAACAAACTCTTCACCCTGCAGGCCGTGATCGACAACGCCGGCAACGCCTCCAGCGCCTCGCTCGAAGTGCGCGGCAATTTCATCACCAACGACCGCGTCCTCTTCAAGTCCAACCGCCTGCAGGCCTTCGGCTTCGGCGCCACGCGCAAGTTCGAGTTCGTCTTCCTCAACGACACCGGCGAGATCCTCCCCGTCAACGGCGAGATCGGAGTCATCCTCATCGGCAATGGCCTCTCGTTCGCGGGCGGCGTGCCCTCCTTCGGCTCGTCCTTCAACAACCAGCCCAACCAGATCATCCCCGCCACGGGCAACGCCGACACCTTCTTCATCCCCACACCAGGTGCCGCGGCCCTGGGCTTCGTGGGCCTGCTCGCCGCCGGCCGTCGTCGGCGCTGAACGATCGAAACGCCCGAGAGCGCGGGCGGACTGCTCCGGCAGTCCGGCGTCCCGCGCTCTCGTCTTTTCCGGACACACACGCTTTCCCCAGACTCGCACGCTTCCCGATTCCCCCAGACCCGCCCAAAATCTCAGACCGGAGCCCGCCCATGATGCTCACCACGCGCACCTCCCGCTTCTCCGCCCCCACCCGCAGCGACGCCCGCAGCCTGGTTCGCGCCGCCGGCCAGAAGCACCTCGAGCCCCTTGAGGCGCGCCAACTCATGGCCCTGATCGGCTCCGATCTGCTCGAACTGCCCATCGGCTTCTACAACAGCACCGGCCAGACCTCGTACGAGGCCTCCTCGGGCCGCTTCGATGTCACCGCCACGCCCGTCACCATCTTCTTCCCCGACGGCCCGCGCGACATCATCGCCAACGACGGCGACTTCCAGATCCACGCACGCATCGGTGCCAACGGCACCATCATCCGCGGCGCCCAGGCCGGCGACACCGCCCTGATCGGCCAGGTCAACGCCAACGGCGACGACTTCGTCATCCGCGGCGGCATCGATCTCGACAACAGCGGCAGCATCGACCCCCTCACCGAGCAGGGCGTGCTCCTCACCGGCGAACTCGCCCAGTTCGGCTACGTGAACAACGACGGCCCCACCGACAACTTCGACTACCGCTTCGTCGTCACCGGCGGCATCCTGGCCCCGTTCTTCGCCGGGCGCGACGCGGGCGTCATCCAGACCGCCGAGCAGTCCACCATGGTCGGCGAGATGGAGGCCGACTTCACCGCCGAGGCCAAGGGCTTCATCGGCCCCGTGCCCGCCCCCGCCCCCTCCAGCATCTCCGGCCACGTCTACTGCGACCTGCCGACCATGAACGGCACCTACGACCCCACCGACACGGGCCTGGTCACCACCGTGCGCCTCACCGGCACCGACGAGGCCGGCCGCGCTGTTGACCTCACCACCACCAGCGATTCCAACGGCGCGTACATCTTCGACGGCCTGCGCCCGGGCACCTACACGCTCACCGAGACCCAGCCCGCCGGCACCCAGGACGGCCCGGATGCCGCCGGCACCTTCGGCGGCACCGTCGGCAACGACGTCATCTCCGGCATCGTGATCCCCGGCGGCTCCGACGGCGTGGGCTACGACTTCGGCGAGGTCTGCACACCGCCCATCTCCAGCATCTCCGGCTTCGTCTACTACGACCTCAACAACGACGGCACCTTCCAGGGCACCGAGAGCCCGATCCCCGGCACCACCGTCGCCCTCACCGGCACCGACGACCTGGGCAACCCCGTCAGCCTCAGCACCACCACCGACGCCACCGGCTACTACTTCTTCGGCAACCTCCGCCCCGGCACCTACCAACTCAACGAGACACAGCCCGCCCCCTACCTCGACGGCATCGACACCATCGGCACGCCCGGCGGCAGCACGAGCAACGACCAGTTCAGCAACATCCTGCTCCCCGCCGGTTTCGACGGCGTGCAGAACAACTTCGGCGAAGTCCTCGCCTCCAGCATCTCCGGCTACGTCTACTACGACCGCAACAACGACGGCACCTTCCAGAACACCGAAAGCCCCATCCCCGGCACCACCGTCGCCCTCACCGGCACCGACGACCTGGGCAACTTCGTCAGCCTGAGCACCACCACCGACGCCACCGGCTACTACTTCTTCGGCAACCTCCGCGCCGGCACCTACCAACTCGACGAGACGCAGCCCGCGCCCTTCCTCGACGGCAAGGACACCATCGGCACGCCCGGCGGCTCCACCAGCAACGACCGCTTCTCGAACATCATGCTGCCGTTCGCCTTTGACGGCGTGCAGAACAACTTCGGCGAGGTCCTCGCCTTCATCGACCTCGAGAAATATGTCAACTCGGTCGCCGCGCAGGGCGGCGAGGGCCTCACCCCCGGCTACTGGAAGCAGTCGCATCACTTCGACGACTGGTTCACCTACACCCAGAACCAGAATTACAACGCTGTCTTCGGCCTCAGCGCGGCTCAGGAAGACGCTTCGCTCACGCTGCTGGGTGCCCTTGGGCGCGGCGGCGGCGGCAACCAGGCCCTCGGCCGCCACGCGGTAGCCGCCTTGCTCAACGCGGCTCACCCCAACGTGGAGTACGCCTACAGCACCGCCGCGATCATCGCCCTCGTGCAGAACGCCTACGGCGCAGCCGACTTTGAAGGCCCCAAAAACCTCCTGGCCGGCGAGAACGAGAGGGGCGCGGACCTCTCCAGCGGCGGTTCGGGCGGCGGCCCCGTGCTCCCCGGCTTCGGTGCCGATGCCGACACCGGCCCCGGCCCCACGTTCACCGTGGGCAACACGGCGGTCTTCACCTTCGTGGTGACCAACCCCGGCATCATCCCCCTCGCCAACGTGGTAGTGGTCGACGACAATCAGACCCCCGGCAACACCGCCGACGATTACAGCCCCACCCCCACGCTCGCGGGCTCGTTCAACGTCGGCGACATGAACCAGAACATGATTCTGGAGACCGGCGAGACGTGGCTCTACACCTCCACCGTCATCGTGGTGGCGGGTCAGCACACCAACATCGCGACCGTCTACGGCACGCCGGTGAACAATCAGGGCCAGCCGCTGGGCGGGCCCATCACCGACACCGACCCCGCCAACTACAACGCCAACCCCCAGGCCCCGCAGCCCGGCAACATCCGCGGCACCAAGTGGCTCGATGTCACCGGTAACGGCCTCACCAACGATGACACCGGCCTGGGCGGCGTCACCGTCTACATCGACGCCAACGGCAACAACGCCAAAGACTCGGGCGAACTCTCCACCACCACCGCCGCCGACGGCACCTACGCGTTCACCGGCCTCGCCGCCGGCACCTATGTCGTGCGCGAGATCGTCCCCGCCAACTACGTCCGCACCTTCCCCACGCTCGCCGATGAGTACACCGTGAGCGTGGGCGCCGGCCAGACCATCAACGGCATCGACTTCGCCAACGCCGAACAGTGCGACAAGTCCACGATCTCCAGTTACGAGTTCCTCATCAACGGCACCACCGTCGTCAGCGACCTGCGCGGCAACACCAACCAGGGCGACGAAGTCACCGTCATCTTCACCGTCGCCTCCTTCGTCACCACGCCCCACCAGTTCACCCTCGTCTCCTACACCGCCCCCGGCCCCACGTTCGTCGCCGCGGACGCCTACCTCCAGAACATCTACGACCTGGCCACCGGCTTCTTCACCGCCGGCACCTACACCCTCACCGTCATCATCCCCGACTGCAACTACCAGATCGACTTCGTCTGCGGTGCCCCGATCGACACGTTCGGCCCGGCCGGGAGCAACATCTTCTACTCCGCTCAGACGCGGCTCTTCTCCGCCGACAACGACGGCTGCAACGCCTGCGTGATGAACGAATCCGCCATCTCCGGCAACGTCTACATCGACAAGGACAACGACGGCACCTTCGACAACAACGAGGTCGGCCTCCAGGGCGTCAGCGTCAAACTCACCGGCACCGACATCTACGGCCAGGCCGTCAGCATCACCAAGGCCACCTACTCCGACGGCTCCTACGTCTTCGGCAACCTCAAGCCCGGCACCTACACCGTCACCGAGACCCAGCCCGGCGCCTTCACCGACGGCAAAGACACCGCCGGCACGCTCGGCGGCACCGTCACCAACGACAAGATCGCCTCCATCGTCCTCCCCGCCAACGCCGAGTCCATGAACAACAACTTCGGCGAGAGGGCCGCCAGCGGGTCCACGCTGGGCGCCGGCAGCACCGCCACCATCGGCTTCTGGCAGAACAAGAACGGCCAGAACCTCATCAAGAGCCTCAACGGCTCGTCCAACGCCAAGAACCTCGGCAACTGGCTCGCCAGCAACTTCCCCAACCTCTTCGGCTCCGCCGCGGGCACCGCCAACAACCTCTCGGGCAAGACCAACACCCAGGTCGCCTCCGCCTTCAAGAGCAAGTTCGCCATCAGCGGCATGAAGATCGATGCCCAGGTCATGGCCGTCGCCCTCGCCGTCTACGCCACCGACACCGACCTCGCCGGCGGCACCTACGCCGCCGCCTACGGCTTCAGCGTCTCCTCCAGCGGCACCGGCGCCAAAACCTTCTCCGTCGGCTCCGCGGGCTCCGCCATCGGCGTCAGCAACAACTCCGTCATGTCGATCTTCGACATCCTCAAGAAGGCCAGCAACGTCGCCTCCGGCGGCACCCTCTTCGCCAGCAACTCCTCCAACCGCTCGCTGCTCAACAACCTCTTCGACGCCATCAACCAGTCCGGCGACATCCTCTAAGCCCGCGCCCCGCGTTGGGTACCACCACTCTCCGAGTGGTGCCTTCCGGGTACCACCACTCTCCGAGTGGTGTCTTCCGGGTACCACCACTCTCCGAGTGGTGTCCTTCCCGCCCCCGCCCGCAAAGCCCTCGCCCCTTGGCGGGGGCTTTTTCGTTGCGTGCCGGTCGGGCACTCCGCTTCTCGGACGGCCGCCCCCGTTTCCCCGCGCGCAGCCCGTTGCCCCGGCCGATCCTCCGTGCATGCGCCCCATCCGCAACATGTCGCCGCTCCCTCTCGCCAACGGCCACAGCGGCCCCAACAAGCGCACCAAGGGCCGCCTCCGCTGCGAGTTGCTCACCTGCGAACTCGGCGCCATCCTCGACGTCTCCGCCAGCGGCATGCGCATCGACTGCGGCAAACTCTGCCCCGTGCAGGTCGGCCAGACCCTGCCGCTCACACTGCGCGCCGCCTCCCAGTCGCTCGCCGCCATCGCGCGCGTCGCCTGGGTCCGCCGCTCCGGCCACGACACGCAGCAGGCCGGCGTCGAGTTCGTCGAAACCTCACCCGCCTTCGCCCAGGCCCTGCGAGAACTCACCCTCACCTGCATGGAGATGCGCTCGGCCATGCGGGTCTAGACCACGCCCCCGGCCTTCACGCCGCGCGGCGCACCCCGCTCAGCATCGCGTCATACCGCCCACGCGTGCCCGCATCGCGCAGCACCGAATACGCCTTGCTCACCAGCGCAAACCGCTCCGCCGCGCCGTCGTCACGGTTGTGGTCCGGATGCAGTTCATGCGCCAGCCGGTGGTACGCACGCCGCACCTCTTCCCCGCTCGACCCGCTCCGCACGCCAAGCACGGCGTACAGGTCTTCAATCTCCACACGCGCGGCCGCCGCAGGGGCCGCCTCCGCGCCGCCGCCGTGCACCCCCGCACCCGATGGAAAGCAGCCGAACTCGCACAGGTGCTTCAGCACATGCGCCTCGGCCCTGCCCACGCCCACAAACCGCAGGCCCACTTCCCATCCCTGGGACACACGCCCCGCCCACACCACCAGCGCACTCAGCGACAGCACCGTCGTCCCCGATTGAATCCGCAGCGGCACACCCTGCCCCTTCACCAGCGTCGGCACGCCAGCGCACCTCACGCGGCAGCCCGTGGCCGACACATCCACGATCGCCCCCAGCGTGCTGCCCGTGTCCTCGATGCGAAAACGCCTGGCCGCACGCGGCGTTGGCGTCCGACCGAAGATGGAGAGACCCGTGAGTTGTTCGAGCAAGCCCATGAGCAAGTGGTCGGCCCGCCGCGAGCCACGCTTGACCACGACGACCGACCAGCGGCCGATAAGCAGACACGCCATCGCCGGCGAATCACCGCCATGCCCCTGAGGCCCGCCCGTTCGTTCAGGAGAGTGGCTTCACGCGAATCTCCACCGCTTCGCGGCGAGCCTCGCGCCCGTCGATCATCAGCACCGCGCTCACCGTGTACGTCCCCGGCTGCTCAAACTTCACCCGCGCGATGCGCCCGTTCTCTTCCGTCGTCACCTTGCCCGCCGTGCTCGACCAGTTCAGTTGCGAGTTGCGCCCGTACGTGTCCTCGCTGCGGGCCGTGATCGTCACGATCTCACCCACCATCAGCGACCGCGTGCTCGGTTCCAGCGACAGGTTCACGCGGCTCGTCGCTGGCTCGCCCGACGATGACCGCGTGTTCTTCTCGCACGCGCCGACCGCGCCCAACGCAAGAATCGAGGCGACAACGCACGTGTTCGTAAGGGTCTTCATGAACGGTTCCTTCTTGGTCAGAGGCCGTAGAACGGCCCGGGTTTCGATGCGCCTGCGCGTAACCGCGCCACCACACGGCCGTCTCACTTGTTCTCAGCCGCGCTCTCTTCAATATCCCCGCCCAGGTTCTTCACGTCCTTGCCGAAGCCCTCCGTCGTGCTGCACGCGGCCAGCACCGCGGCCCCGGCCATCACCACCGCCAGCGCAGCAAGGCGCAGCCAGGGTGTCCTGGTGACGGGAACATCTTGGACATAAATCGTCATCGACTGAACTCCGTTGACCAACCCTCATCATCCGCCCGGGCACATGGTCGCCGCGGCGGTCATCGAATCATGCCGGCCCAAAACGCCCGGACCATGCAGCAAACTTCCCCCATCACGCGCGAAGCGCCGCGCCCAGAGCGAACGTCATCCCATTGGAGGCGAAGGGCTTTCGCCCCAACGTCTCCCGAGAAAAGAGAGCCTTTCAGCACTCACGGCACCACGCGCCCGCGGGGGGCGGCTCGCATCGCACCGAGAGTTCAAGCGGAGGCAGAGGCTTTCGCCTTCCACATCCGCGTCCTTCCACTTCCCGCGGCACATGCGGGTGGTGCCGCTTACGGGCGCTCCCACATCGGGGCGTTGTCCGCGTCCAGCAGCACCACGCGAGCGTCCTTGCACTCGATGGACTTGGCGATCCAGTACTGGCGGCCGTCGATCCGCGTGCGATACGCGTCCACCTTCACCGAATCGCCTGTCGCCCAAAAGTTCTTCTGATTCTTCATGTTCCCCGCTGGCCCCACCAGCACCAGTTGCTCACCCCCGCCGTCGCCCGCCAGGCGAATCCTCAGCGCCCGTGCCGCCTGCACGCCCTGCTGGAAGCCCACCTCCGTCACCTCCACCACCTGACCGCTGATCTCCCGGAACGAGTCGCGCTCGATCGCCCCCAGAATCGGCCCGCGGGCACACCACGCGTCGCCCATGTCGGGCGTACGGCCAGACAACGCACCATCCGGCTCAAACCGCGGCATCGGCACGTCAAAGGCCTTGTACACCCGCTCGGCGTGCGTGCCGCCGTTCAGCGTCGCCAGGTCGCCGGGCGTCTCGGGGCTCGCCAGCACCATCTCCTTCGAGGCGTCCAGCCGCACCGTGCCGTCGAGAGCCACCGTCGCCACCGACCAGGGAATCAGGCGCTTGGTGTCGCTCATGCCCAGAAAGTTCTGGTTCGGGTCGATCGACAGGAACCCGATCTCGCCAGAGTTCCGGTCGATGATCACGTCCTGAACCTTGCCGCACTCGCTGCCGCGGCAGTCCACCTTCATGCCCGGCAGATCGCTCAGCAACAGGTAGCGTGAGTACGCCGTGCCCGCCTCGCTCCCGTTCGCCCGGCCCGGCTCGCCGCTCCGGTGCGCCCACGCGGGCTGCCCGTTGCTGTCACGCAGCCGCAACTCCCGCTCGCCCGCACGCACGCTCGTGCCCGCCAGCAACTGGTCCGGGTCGCGCGGCAGCGGCAACGCCTCCACCACCACCTTGTCGCCACGCATCGGCGCCGCCGATGTGCCGTTGATGTACCACGACGGGCCCAGCGCCACCCGCTTGGTCGTCTTGTCCGGCGCCTCCACCGTGATGATCACCTGCTCGCCGAACGTGCTCGTCCGCACGCGCTCAACCTTGGTCACCTCGCCCTCCACACGCGTCTTCTGGGCCGTGTCGAAACTCCCCGAGTACGGGTCGCCCGGCACCGCGGCGTCCGCCGCGAACCTCCGCCGCAACTCGCTCTGGTCGTTCTTGTCCGCGTCCTTCATCGCCTTCCAACGCTCCGGCGTGTACTCCGGCCACTGCTTGAGTTGCTCCACCGTCGAGGCCAGCACAAACCGGTCCTTGCCCGCCTCCGTCCGCAGCGACGAGTACGGAACCGCCACGGCCCGGCCGCCCAGGCCGAACGTCGTGCCCGTCTTGACCACCGCATACTCGATCCGCCCCGAACCCCGGTCCACGATCAGGTCCGACAACTCGGCGATCTCATCGCCGTTGTGGTTCACCACCTTGCGGTCGCTCAGCCAGTGGCACGAGCGGAAGTCCGTCGTCCGCGCGGCCTCGCCCGCCTCGCGTGTGCCATACGCGGGGGCCTGCGCACCGGCGGGCGCGGCGGCACCCGCGGCCAAGGCAAGCATCAGAGCGGTCAGAACGGGAACGTGCGTGCAAATCTTCATAAGGGTCTTCTTTCTGCGGAGATTGATCCGTCGTCTGTTCTGCACACGCTGCCGGGCAGCGGATATGTTCTTTGTCGGCCTTGCACGAGGGCACCGCGGGCCGCGATCACCTCGGACGCGACTCACCCGTCGCCGGCCCCTGACCGCCCTGTGTGCCAGCCTGCTCGTCGCCCGAGCCCTGGCCCCGGCGCAAGCCACCACGGAACGATTCGCCGTTGATGCTCACCGCCTCCACCAGCCGCACCGTCAGCCTCGGATCAATAAAGCGCTTGGAGACCTCTCCCGACACCTTCTGCCCCACGGCCACACGTACGCCTGCCCGCGCCGACGCGGGCAGCAGCACCACCGTGCCGTCGTCGAGCGCAAAGCCGTTCACCTCGCCGTCCTGCGAGTAGTTCAGCCTCTTCACGATCCCGTTGAGCGGGATGCCGGGGCTGCGCAGCCCGTGCCGATCCACCGGCTTACCCGCGGCGTTCGTCAGCGACTCAAGCAGATACACGCGATGGCGTGGAGCCTGATCGTCGCGATTGTCCACATCGTTGCGGTCATCGCGGTCGTTGCGGTCATCGCGGTCGCTCCGCAACACACCGCTCGCATCGCGCGTCCCGCGTTCGTCCGGCGTGCGCCCCGCATTGTTGCCGTTGTCCTGGCCCTGCCTGCCGCGCGACGCATCACCACGCGCACCGCCCTGTTGATCCGGCTCGGCACCCGTCCGATTCTGACCCTGGTTCTGGGCGTCGGCCCCCGTGCGGTTCTGCCCTTGCGCGGGGGTCGGTGCACCGGTGCGATTCTCACCCTGCCTCGGCGCCTCCGCGCCCGTGCGGTTCTGCCCCTGCGCGGGGGTCTGTGCACCGGTGCGATTCTCACCCTGCCTCGGCGCCTCCGCGCCGGTGCGGTCCTGCCCGCCAATGCGCGTAGAAGGCCCGCTGCCGTCCTCCCGGAGCGTGCCATCATCGTTCGTGCCACGCTCGTTCGTGCCACCATTGCTCGTGCCGCGCTCATCATCCTGCATTCGCCTGTCGTCGCGACCACGCCAGAAGGCGTCGCGCCCGCCCTCCGACCGCGATCGGCGGTGCTGGCGGCTCACCGACGCCGTCACCTTATCGCCCACCTTCGCCGACTTCGCGAACGCTTCCTCCAGATCCTCCGGAAAGTTGAGTTGCGCGAGCGTGCCCTCGGTCGTCATCAGCATGATGGCATCCGCCGCGCCCGTCTCACTGATGTTGAACCCTTCCACCGTCCCCGCCAGCGACATGAGTTCGGCCCTGTTGTTGTCGTCACGCTCGTTCCGCTCGTTGCGCTCGTCATCGCGCCGACGCTCCAGCACCTCGCCCGCCTGCTGCTGACGCTGCGAGGGCTGCTGCCCCTGCTGCCTCTGCTCCCCTTGCCGGGGCTGCGCCGGCTGCTGCGGCTGGTTCGGCTGGTTCGCAGGCCGGGGCTCCGCCGGCTGCGGCGTCTGCGCGCCCGCTCCCGCGGCCAGGGCCAGCACCAGTGCGGGCAAACGAATCGCGACGGTGCGGTGCTTCACGGGCGTGCTTCTTTCTTCTCGCCCGGCCCTCCGGGCGCCTGCCGCCGCGCTGCCGCGGCCACTCCTCTCCGCCCCGCTCACGGGCACGCGGAAGTGATGCAAGTATCATGGCGTCCACACCGCGGGTTGCCACGTCGGAAAGTTCCCCGGTTGCCCGGTGCGCACGCACCGGCACACGTGCGCTCCGGCGCCTCGCCGCACAACACATTCATAACACAACGCTCACACCCAGCGCCCCGCTCCGCCGCGCTCAGCCCCGCGTGCGCGCCCCCGGCCACCACTCCCCGCCCGCCGCCACCTCGCGCACCGCCCGCACGATCGTCTCCGGATCATCCTTCTTGCAGACACACCCCTGCGCCCCCGCGCTCCGGGCGCGATCCACAAACGCCTCGTCGTCGTGCCCGCTGTAAATAATCGTCCTGACCTCGGGAAACGCCGCCGCCACCTCGCTCATCGCCTTCAGCGGGCTCTTGCCCGGCATCGTCGCGTCCAGCAGCACCACCAGCGGGCCAAGCGCGGCACCGGCGGGCCCGGCGTTCAGCCCGCGCACCCGCTCCACCAGGTCATCGGCACTCGCCAGGCACCCCACACACTCCATCATCGGCTCCGCATCGATCACCATCCGCATCACCGCCGTCATGTCCGCGCTGTCATCCACGCACAGCACACGCATCGGCGGGGTCGAATCCGGGATGTCGGGATGGGCATCCATGAATCGAGCATCCTACCGACAATCCGCCGTGGGGGAACGCGCATCACATGCTGGCGGTCGGCGCGGTCATCATCTTTTCGAGATCCTCAAAGTCGCACGGCTTCGTCAGGTGACCGTCGAAGCCCGCCTCGTTCGTCAGCGCGATGTCCGAATCCTGCCCGTACCCGGTGATCGCGATCAACCGCATCCGCGTGCCCCCCGCCACCGCGGCATCGGAGCGCAGCCGCCGCGCCACCTCGTAGCCATCGAGTCCGGGCAGGCCGATGTCCAGCAGCACAATATCCGGTCGCCACTCCAGTGCAACCCTCAGCCCGTCCGGACCCGTGTACGCGCTCTGCACGGTGTAGCCCTTGAGTCGCAGCGCGGCCGAAAGCATCGTGACCAGGTCCACGTTGTCATCCACCACCAGCACACGCACCGCCAGGCCCGACGGACCGTCAGCGCCCGCCTGCCCCTGAGCCCGCGGCGGCTCGCCAAACACACCGTGGCCGATGGGCGCACTTGTCAGCGGCAGTTTGATCGTGAACGCGCTCCCCTGGCCGGCCCCGGCGCTCTCCGCCCAGATGGTGCCGCCGTGCAGCGTCACCAGCCGCTGCGCCAGCGACAGGCCAATACCCAGCCCGCCCGACGAGCGGGCCAGCGACCGATCCGCCTGCGTGAACAGGTCGAAGATCCGCGGCAGCAGGTCCGCGTCGATCCCCACCCCGTTGTCGCTCACGCGTATCAGGCACTGGTGCTGCCCAGCCTCCACATGGTGCTCGCACGCCACGCCAATCCGCCCGCCGTCGGGCGTGTACTTGGCGGCGTTGTTGAGCAGGTTCACCAGCACCTCTTCGATCCGCGCCGGATCAACCTCCGCCCACACGCTTTCGGCGCAGAGATTCGCCAACACCGAGTGCCTGCGCTGCGCCAGCAGCGGAGCCACAGTCTGCAGCGCGTGCTCCACCACCCGCCGCAGGTCCACCGGCTCCAGATCGAGCCTGATGCGTCCGCTCACCACACGCGAAACCTCCGACAGGTCCGACACCATCTTGGTAAGGTTCGCCACCTGCCGCTCGATAATCTCGCGGGCCTGCTGCTGGATCGGGTTGCCGCCTCCCCCCGCGCTGCGTTCCTGCAGCCGCATCAGGTGCACCGCCGAGCCGATAGGCGCCAGCGGGTTGCGCAGTCCGTGGCTCAGCATTGCCAGAAACTCGTCCTTCCCGCGGGCTTGCGCTGCCAGCGCCGCCGTCTGCTGGGCAAGCTCCTTCTCCAGACGGCTCCGCTCCGAGATATCCCTCACGTTGCACTGGGCCACCAGCCTCTCGCCCTCGCTATACACATTGGCGACGAACTCAACCTCCACCTCGGCCCCGCCACGATGCTTCACCGGCAGGTGTTCGTGCCGGATGTACCCCGTCCGCTGCAACTCGCGGAAGGCCTCCTTGTTCTGTGCCACGTCCTTGAACATGCCGATCTCGTGCAGTTCCTTGCCCAGAATCTCCCGCGCCTCCATGCCCGTCAGGCCGCACATGAACGCGTTGGCCTCGGTGATCTTGCCGGTGTTGGCATCCAGGATCAGGATGCCGTCCTTGGCCGTCTCGAACAGCCGGCGGTACCGCACCTCCGAGTCACGCTGCGCCACCTGGGCCTGCTTGCGCTCGGTGATGTCCTCGATCGCCAGCAGGATCAGTTCGGAGTTGTTCCCCGGCCGCACCACCTTGCGCACGTTGAGCAGCATGGTCTTGTGGCCCACCCCGCTGGGAAAATCGTGCGCAACCTCAAACCCCTCGAAAACGTGGTTCTTGGGCAGCACATCCTCAAGCAGTTCGCGCAGTTTGGGGATGTTCCACTGCCCGTCCCCCAGGTCGTACACAAAGCGGCCCTCGGTCGCGTCCTTCTCCACACGAAAGACCCTGTAAAACGCCCGGTTCGCCGAGACCACGCGCAGCGCCTTGTCCAGCACCAGAAACGGCTCGCGCTGCGTCGCCAGAATGTTGGAGGCGTAGTCGAACGCGTCGGTCACAAGTTTTTCCTGGCGCTTCTTCTCCGTCACGTCGCGGAACACCAGCACCGCGCCCGCCGTCTCGCCCCCCGCGCTGCGGATGGGCGCAGCGCTGTCGTCGATCGGCCGCTCCGTGCCGTCCTTGGAGATCAGGATCGTGTGGTTCGCCAGGCCCACCGTGATCCCCTCGCGCAGCCCCCGCAGCGCAGGGTTGTCCACCTTGGCACGGGTCTCCTCATTCACAATGTTGAAGACCCGCTCGATCGGCACGCCCCCGCCCGCGGTGGCCTCTTCCTGCGTCCAGCCCGTCAGGGCCTGGGCCACCGGGTTCAGGAACGTCACACGCCCGCTCCGGTCGGTCGTGATCACCCCATCCCCGATGCACGAGAGCGTCACACGCAGCCACTCGGCCGAGTCGACCATCACGCGGGCGGGCACCGCCGCCACAGCGGGCACAACCGGGCGCTCTGCCCGCGCGCCGTCATCGCCGCCGCCCCCGGCTGTTCCGTTCGTGCCCATGTTGAAACCCTTCGCAAGGCCCTCGCCCGCTGCGCCCTGCCCGCACGATTAGTGCCGCCCACCGCGCGGCTGCCGCCGAGGCCGTGCGCACCACAACCCGCTGGGGAGGGGTTCGCCGCGAACTCGTGTTCCGGCCCAACCGCCCGAGCGAGCGGCATCCTACGCCCGGACCCTCTCCGCCACGCCGCGCCACCCCACGCCAACCACTCCGCATCACCGATGAGGGAAATGCCCTCACGCCTCACGCCTCACGCCTCACGCCCTTTGCTATTTGCCCCGCTCCCCTTTGCCGCGCAACCAACCCCTTCCTACCCTCACTCCCCCTCGGGCCGCGGCTCGGCCAGGGCGACACCGATCAAGGACCGACCACATGAAGATCCGCACCGACGAAATCGCCTCCGTCATCAAGCGTGAGATCGAGCAGTTCTCCTCGCAACTCGAAGTCTCCGAGGTCGGTCGCGTCGTCGAGGTCGGCGACGGCATCGCCCGCATCTACGGCCTCTCCAAGGCCATGGCCGGCGAACTGCTCGAGTTCCAGAGCAGCGAAGGCTCCGTCATGGGCCAGGTCTTCAACCTCGAACTCGACACCGTCGGCGCCGTGATCTACGGCGACTACCTCGCCGTGAAAGAGGGCGACCTCGTCAAGGGCACCGGCCGCCTGCTCGAAGTGCCCGTGGGTGAGTCACTCCTGGGCCGCGTCGTCAACCCCCTCGGCCAGCCGCTCGATGACGGCCCCCCCCTCAACGCCACCGAGTTCCGCAAGGTGGACATCATCGCCCCCGGCATCGCCGACCGTCAGCCCGTCACGCAGCCGCTCCAAACCGGCATCAAGGCCGTCGACAGCATGATCCCCATCGGCAAGGGCCAGCGTGAACTCATCATCGGCGACCGCAAGACCGGCAAGACCGCTGTCGCCATCGACACCATCATCAACCAGAAGCAGTACTGGGGCACCGAAGACGCCGTCGTCTGCATCTACGTCGCCGTCGGCCAGAAAGAGTCCACCGTCGCCGGCACCGTCGAAACGCTCCGCAAGAACGGCGCGATGGACTACACCATCGTCGTCAACGCCGGCTCTTCTGACCCGGCCCCCATGCAATACGTGGCCCCCTACTCCGGCACCGCCATGGCCGAGTACTTCATGTGGAGCGGCAACACGGGGGGGAAACCCGGCTCCAAACTCGCCTCCGGCAAGGTCATGCCCAAGCACGCCCTCTGCATCTACGACGATCTCTCCAAGCAGGCCGTCGCCTACCGCCAACTCTCCCTCCTCCTCAAGCGGCCCCCCGGCCGCGAGGCCTACCCCGGCGACGTCTTCTATCTCCACAGCCGTCTCCTGGAGCGCGCCACCAAACTCTCCGACGACAACGGCGGCGGCTCCATCACCAGCCTCCCCATCATCGAGACCCAGGAGGGCGACGTCTCCGCCTACATCCCCACCAACGTCATCTCCATCACCGACGGCCAGATCTACCTCGAGCCCGAACTCTTCTTCTCCGGCGTCCGCCCCGCCATCAACGTCGGCATCTCCGTCAGCCGCGTGGGCGGCAACGCCCAGATCAAGCCCATGAAGCAGATCGCCGGCTCGCTCCGCCTCGATCTCGCGGCGTATCGCGAACTCGAAGCCTTCGCGCAGCTGGGCACCGAACTCGACAAGGCCACCCAGCGCCAGCTCGACCGCGGCGCGCGAATGGTCGAACTCCTCAAGCAGCCGCAGTACGTCCCCATGCCCGTCGTCGATCAGGTCATCTCCATCTTCGCCGCCAGCCGCGGCCTCATGGACGACATCCCCGTCACCGCCGTGCGCGAGTTCGAGTCGGGCCTCATCGCCTACCTCAACGGCACCGGCAAGGCCGCGCGCGATGCCCTCGCCGAGAAGAAGGACATCAAGGCCGTCGAGAAGCAACTCCTCGACGCCTGCAACGCCTTCAAGAGCACGTTCAAGGCGAAGTGAGCGGTGGTGGGCCTTGGTGCGGCGGACATCCTGTCCGCCTTCCCTATCCCCGGGCTCCAAAGCCTCACGCGGCGCAGCCGCGCTGGTGAATAGCGGCGGGTCGCGGCGAAGCCGCACCCGCCGGCGCGCCTCAACAGACAATGCACCACGAATGTGGTGCGGGTGCTTTTCGCTCACCACCCGCGCCGCCGCGCGGCCAGCGAAGGTGCCGAACGCTCGCCCGCGACCGATCACCGCAGCGCCGCCTGACGCCCGCGCCGCTGCCCCTCCGACCCTCGCCCGCCGTGGCGGGGGGTGGCTCAGTTGAACTTCTGCGTTCCAGCCCGAAGGGCTGAAAGAAAATAGCCGGGGGTTGAGGAGGTCGCCGTGGCGACCGACGACACCCCCGGTAGCGGCCCCCCTGTGAATGCACCCTGAAAGGGTGCACGAACCAATCCCGGCACACCCCTGTCGCCCCAACGGCCGACCACCGCACCCGCCGGCGCGCCTCAACAGACAATGCACCACGAATGTGGTGCGGGTGCTTTTCGCTCACCACCCTCGCCGCCTCCTCGCCGGGCCCCCGTGCGGGCCTCGCCGACGTGAATTCGGCCCTGGCGGGCCGTTATTCCGCTTGCACCCTGCTCCTCGCGCGGGCATACTTGCCCTGCAAACGGTGCCGAGCGGGCACCAGACGACCCTGACAAAGGGCGGCTCTCGCCCGGAGGTTTCACGTGCTCACCACGCTCCGCCCCCTGTTCGCTCTGACCATTGGCCTGCTGCTGCTCGCCGCCCCCACGCGGGCAGACGAGCGTCCAGTCCCCAAGGACCTCTCAACTTCCGACTGGTCCAGCATTCGCGGGGCGTACGAGGCCAGCCGCCACGCGGCATTCGCAGACGAAGCCGTCCCCGGCCACTTCCGCGCCCGCAACCCCGGTCAGCAGTGGCTCACGCGCTTTGACGGCCGCGGCTTCCTCACCACGCCCCACACCGCCGGCTGGTCGTGGGGCCTCGAACTCGCCGCCTACGGCCGCGCCGGCGCGCTCCGCACCATCAGCGACACCGCCTGCGTTCAGACCCGCGGCACCCGCGTCGAGTACGAGTGGAGCCCGTCCCTCACCGAGTGGTACATCAACGACCAGCGCGGCTTCGAGCACGGCTACACGCTCAAGCACCGCCCCGAAGGTGCCGACGGCGCCAATGCAAGTAGTGGCGGCATGCTGCACTTCACCCTCGCCGTGCGGGGCGACCTGCTGCCGCGTGTGAGCGAGAACGGGCGCGATGTGGCCTTCATGACGACGACGGGCGGCGGAGCGACGGCGCTCACGTACAACAACCTGAAGGTCTTCGACGCCGACGGCGTGCACCTGGCCGCGTCCTTCCAGAGCATCACGACCGCCACCGGCACGCAGGCCCTCCTGCTCACCATCGACGACGCTGGCGCGCGCTACCCGCTCACCATCGACCCGATCGCCCAGCAGGCCTACCTGAAGGCCTCCAACACGGGTGGGGCCGACAACTTCGGCTACTCCGTGGCCGTCTCGGGCGACACGGTCGTGGTCGGGGCGAACGGCGAGGACAGCAACGCCACGGGCGTCAA
>JBJXEW010000042.1:0-16990 GCA_046156035.1 Phycisphaerales bacterium
TCGCATCAGCGTCAGGTACGGCAGCACAAAGGCCCATTCGTCATCCTTAACATCCGTCGGGTACGGCTTCCTTGCCATACCCCTTCATCGGAACCCCAGCCACAAAGTCCATAACACCCTCTAGAGCGCGCAAGAACCCGCCGCTGGGGGGCTCGCTGCGCGGCGGAAGGCGGTACGCAGAGGGCGCAGAGACGGCGGAGGAACGCAGAGAGAAGGCCGAAAAGCAAAGAGCGAAGACCGAAGAGCGAAACAAAGCCGGGCAAGCATGTGCCTCACTGCCACTTCGCACACTCGGCCCTCGGCCCTGCGCCCTCTGTGTCCCTTGTGCCTTTGTGGTGAATGTCTTCGGCCTTCAGCACCCCGCCAGCACAGGCCCGAAGTAGTCGGTGATGTAATCCCCCAGGTCGTCGGGGTTGATGATGCCCTCGTCGTTGTAGTCGCACCACACCGGCGGCAGCGGGCTGTAATAGGCCGTGATGAAGTCGCCCAGGTCATCGGGGTTGAGCAGGCCGTTGGCATCGATATCGAGCGGGCACGCGCGGCAGATGCGAATCAGCAGGCCGTCGGTGGTGAGCACGTACGGCCGCCCGTCGGGGCCGAGTTCGACGGCGAGCGCGCCCGCGAACAACGCGCCGAAGCCGCGGCCCCAGAGGAGTTCGGCGGCCTCGGTGCCGACGGGCTCGGCCGTGCCGTTGGTGCGGTCGTCGACGCGATCGGCGAGGCCCGGGTGCGTGTACACAAGGCCATCGCGGGTTTCGTTCAGGCGATGAAGCCACACGAAGCCGCTATTAAAATTGCCTGCCACAAGGCCGTTGTCCCACGCGGGGCCCAGGCGCGAGCCGTGCAACACCTGCACATCCGTCGGGCCCACCGTGCGGAACCACGAGAAGACCGGCTCGCGGTAGAAGGACATGCCGCCGGGCATCGGCGCAAGGTTGGCGATGCTGCCCGTCTGCTGCGGGTGCGTGGTGGGCCCGGCGATGCGCAGCCACCCGCCGTTGAAACCGGCAGTGATGCGGTTGAGTTCGTCGTAGCGGTTCTCGCCGTTCTCGCTCTGCCACAAGTCGCCGGTGACGGGGTCGATGCTGAGGCCGAAGGAGTTGCGGATGCCGTAGGCCATCCAGTGCTCGAAGCCCGCGGGCGCACCGAGTGCGGGCGTGAAAGGGTTCTCGGGGGCCGCCGCGCCGCCGTCGGTGAGGCGCAGCACCACGCCCCAGGGCTGCGTGGCTCCAGGGTTGTTGACGTTCACGGCGAACTGAAACGTGTTGCGCAGTTCGCCGTAGGTGGTGATGAGCCGCCGGTCGGCATCAAACACAATCGGCCCGCCGTGGTGATACTCGGTGCTCAGGGGCGTGCTGAAGATGCGCGTGTCGAAGACCAGCGCGCCCGCGCCCCCGTTGGCCGCGTCGTCCCACACGAAGCGGTCGATGACGTTGGCGTTGGGGTTGGTGAAGGGGTTGAAGGCCGTCTGCGGCGTGTCGGTGCCGGCAACGGGCGAAAGGTCGTAGCGGATGTAGACCCAGCGGTTCTGGTCAAAGTCCGGGTGCCGGGCGATGGCCTGCACGCCCCACTCACTCTGCGAGTTGCCGAATGTGCCGGAGACGATGTCGAGATCAAGCACGGTGGCCCCGGGCGCGGCGGCGGCACCGCCCACCGCGGGCACATCTGCGCGGCGCACGCGCCCGTCCACGCGGTTCACCACGAGCGCCACGCGATGGCCCACGAAGACAAAGCCCGGCGAGCAATCAAAGATGGACGTGCCGAAGCCGCTGGCGACGGTGTCCGCCCGCAACAGCGGATCGACCATGCTGGGCGCTGCGTGCGCGGCCACGGCCAGCCCCGCGAAGGCGAGCACAGACACAGCGATCGGGGGGCTTTTCATGCGGAATTCCTTGGGGGCGGGGGGCCGGCAGGGGCGGCTCTGTGGTGAAGTGTGCCACCGGAACGCGAACCCGGCCACCCTCATTTCCTCGATCCTTCGGGGTTGCCCCGCCTTTCCGGCTGTCCCCTGTCCCCTCGCACCTGTCCCCTTCCCTCACGGACAGGCCGCGTAGTCCAGGTACCACCGCATCTCCCCCGAGTGTGGCTTCACGCCCAGGATCGGCAGGTCTTCGTGCGATGTGCCGGCGTTCTTGGCCGCGGCGATCTTGGCGAGCATCGCCTTCTTCCCTTCGCCCACGCACATCACGCCGATGAAACGCGAGGCGTTGAGGAGGTAGTACGTCATCGTGACGCGGTCGGGCGGCGTCACGTTGGGGCCGCTGTTGATGAGGATCATGCGCGGCTCTTCGCCGCTGTTGAGGGCGGGCGAACGCGGGAAGAGGCTGGCCGTGTGGCCGTCGCCGCCCATGCCCAGAAGCACGAAGTCGAGCCGGTCCTGGCCCTTCTCGCGCCAGGCGAGGGCCTGCTGCATCTCGCGCTCGTAGGCGGTGTCGGCATCGTCCTGCATCGCCATCATGGGGTGGACGTTGTTTGCGGGGATGTCGGCGTGGTCGGCGATGATCTCGCGGATGTGCTTGAAGTTGGACTTGTCATCGTCGAAGGGCACGCGGCGTTCGTCGACGATCCACAGGTGCGTGCGCTTCCAGGGCAACTCGCGGTAGCGGGGGTCGTACATGAGTCGCTTGTAGAGCGGGAAGGGCGTGGAGCCGCCGGAGAGGGCGATGTGAAAATCGCCGAATGCCCGCACGCAGTTCACGGCCTGGATCATGATGTCCGCGGCGATGGCGTCGATGAGGGCGTCGGCATCGGGCCGGAGCACCACGGTTCCGGGAAGCGCGGGCTTGGGCGGGGCGGCCGGAGCATGGAGCGCAACGGGGTCGAGCGGCAGTCCTCCCCCCGCGTCGGCGTGGGGGGGGGCAGGGGAGCGGCAGGGATGTGTCGAACCGACGCGGGTCATGCTCATGCGGGTATTGTGGCGAGTTTGCCCGCCGAATGCCAGTGGCCCGGAACGAGTGCCGCGCGTCAAGCCGTGGGGGTGTCCGGAGCGAGGGGAGGTCCGGGTGCCGCGCGTGCAAGAACGGCCTCGATCTCGCCGCTGGAGAGGATGGGGAAGGTCTCGCGGCCGGTCTCGATGGCGAGGCGCACGTACGGCTCGCAGAGCGTGCAGCCGGTGCAGCAGCGGGTTTCTTGGCGGATCTGCTCGAACGTGCGGCCCTGGGCCCGCAGTGCCACCACGCGGGAGAAGGGGACGTTGTGGCAGATGCAGTGTGTGACGGACATGGGAGACAGAAGGCACTGGGCATCGGGCACTGGGCACTGGGGGTGCGGAAGCAAAGCACTATTCGTAGTCAAAGAGTTCGTTGGTGTCGGCAATGCCCGGCCAGCCGGTGGCGGGGCCGACCGCGGGCGTGCCGTACATGCCGCTGGACCAGGTGGACGTGCGGGCTTGAGATTCCACATGGCCGTCCAGCATGGCCATGTTCGCGCGGGCCGTGTGCCGGAAGTGCATAGACGGGTCGGGGCGGTGGGCAGGGTTGTCCGGCCAGAAGCGCGGCTCAACGAACGAATACTCGATCAGCCCACCGGGCGCGGCGCTGGACGCGAACGCGCTGTCGGCGAACGCGATCGTGGCCGCGGGCCGCACGAAGCGTGAAAGAGGCGACCCGACGCGGTCGGACGCGACAACCGAGGAACCATCGGAGAACGTGCGCCGTGCCACGCCGAGATACGTGTTGTTGTAGCCGTAGCCGCCGCAGCCGCGCTCGAAGCCACCTGTGGCGGCCGATGGGCGGTCGGCGAGGGCGGCGAGCGTGGGCCGGAACGTGGGGCACACCCGGCCCCCACCATCCGCATTGCCGCCCGACTCCTGGCCCAGATACGCCGACATCGATCCGCCCGCGGGGGAGAAGGCTTGGCTTGCCTTGGCGCGAGAGCCGTGCCAACGGGAGAGGTTCTTGAGGAACTCTGCCGCGCCGGGGGGCGCGGCATCTTTGAAGTCCAGCGCATAGACCTGCACGGCGAGGGCGAGTTGGCCGAGGGAGACGGAGCACGCGGCGGACCGGGCCGCGTGGCGGGCGGAGGCGAGCGAGGGCAGCAGCAGGCCCGTGAGCGTCGCGATGGTGGCGACGACGGCGAGGACCTCGATGAGTGTGAAGGCACGCTTCAGCACGGGTGCGGCTCCGTGAAATAGCCGGTGATATAGTCGCCGAGGTCGTCCGGGTTGATCACGCCGTCGCCGTTGAACTCGGTGAGCGGGTCGGAGGGAACTTGGAAGTAGCCGGTGATGTAGTCGCCGAGGTCGTCGGGGTTGATGACACCGTCAAGGTTGAAGTCGAGCGGGCAGGGGGGTGGCAGGCGGGCGGAGAGGGGGATCGCCTCGGCCACGCCGCCGATCTCGGTGGAGAGTTCGCCCAGCGGGCCGGAGAGCCGATCGGCAGCGGTCGTAATGCGGAGAAAATCAAAGCCGTCGAGCGGCGAACTTGGCGGCAGGCCGGTGGCCGGATCGACCGCCCACGCGAGCGAGAACCCATCGCCGCCGCAGGAGCCGGGTGAGACGCCAGCAAGAAGCGGGTTGCCGGGGAGCGTGTAGAAGTCTTCGGGTGTCATCGCTGCATCGTCAACCACATCGTCCGCATCAAGGTCGCCGAGCAGGAGCGTGGGTGAGCAATCGGCGTAACCCCAGATGCCCTGCTCCGCCGCGGCGGCACCGAGGGGATTGATGACAATGGGCACGGTGCTGCTCGCAAACACCCCTGAGGGGAGTTGGTACGTGCCCACGGTCCACGATGTGCCCGCGCGCCCGGGAGGCAGCCATGATGCCGGAAGGAGTGGGGGCGGGCCGAGCAACACGGGGTCGGCGTAGCCCTTGGTGACAAAGGCGGAGAGGGGCGTTGCGGGCAGCGCGGGCGTGTGCGAGCCGCGGATCAGGTACCACGGATCATCCGCGAGGCCGTTGGCATTGTCATCCCGCGCCACCTCGATGACGGCTGCCTCGGCCCAGCGGCGGTTCGGGTCGCCGCCGACATGAAAGGCGTTTCCAAAGACGATCGCGCACGCACCGGCCGGGTTGTCCGCGGCCACCGGGCGTGCCGGAATGCGGTGATCGAAGCCCAATGTGATCGTGCCGCCGAACGCCCCCAGCGTGACGATCTTGGAGTTGTCGGGCGTGCTCAGGCCGCCGCCCACGGGCGGGCCGAGTGCCGCGGCGGGGTTGTTGAGGAGCGAGTTGTTGACGTTCTGGCCTGGGGCGGGGAGATACTCGATCACGCGCGTGGCGAAGGGAGACGCGGCCAGGGCAGAACCACCGAGGCACAGGGTCACGGAGAGACGGAGTGCGTGAGTCAGCATGAGACACCACCCGTGCGTGGCGTGCGTGGCGTGCGTCGGCGGCGTGCGGCGAGTGGCACAAGGAACGCGAGCGCGACCGCCGCGCCTGGCGCGGGAATGGCGTAGCGGTACGCGGTGCCGTCGGCCACGACGAGGAGTTCATCCGTGGCGGTGTTGAAGCGGATGCCGTAGAACGCGCTTGGTCCGGCCGGCGAGAGTTGCAGGCGGGCTTGAAGCGGCGACGCGGTATCGATCACGGTGGCGTAGCCGAAGTCGGGCGAGCCGCTGAAAAAATCGCCCCCGCCGACGAGCAGATTTCCGAAGGGGTCGAAACCAAGCGACGACGCCGAGAGCGCGTTGGTGGTGAACGTGCCGGTGGAGAACGCCACGGGCGCAGCGGCGCTGGCCAGAGCCGCGAGACTGAACGCGCGGATGTCGCCCGTGGCCGCGCCGAAGTCGAAGCCGATGCCTGTATAGAGCAGCCCCGCGCGGATCGCGACGCCGCCGGAGCCTTCGCCGATGCCCGAGATCACGGTCTGAGATGTGAGCGCGGCCGTGTCGAGCCGGTTGAGTTCGCTGCCGGACCCGTAACCCGAGACGTAGAGCGTCTGGTTGTCTGCCCACGCCGCGTCGGTGTTGGGTGAGGCGATGGAGACCGTCGGGACGGGCCCCGGCAGGGCCGACGCGGTGTTGGCGATGAGCACGCTGGCCCCCGGACCAAAGTTGTTATCGCCGATGGCCACGCGGAACCCGTCGGGGGCGATGCGCAGGAAGGAGGCCCCGAAGGGACTCACGAGGCCCGGTGCCACGCTGCCGATTGGCGAGTAGGTTGGCGCGTTGGGCGCATCCTGCACGGAGAGCGTGTCGCCCACGATCCGCATCACGCGCCCGTCGGCCGTGATGTCCCACGCGCTTGCGGAGAGCGGGAAGGAGCCCACCAGCGTGTAGGGCGGGATGCTGCCCGCCGCCCGCGCGGCACGGGGCAAGGCAGAAACCATGGACAAACCGGCCGCGAGCGCGGCCACGCACACACCAAAGCGATTCATATTGACAACCCTCTCGTTCACACTCCGATTCGCGCGGAGCGGCTTCCACAGGGGCCGGAAGCCGTGCCCAAAGGCACAGCACCGGGGAGTTGCCAACGCGGGGGGTTGTGGTGTCGGAGGTGCTGACCCGGAAAGCACGGGGCAGACTCGCCGACGCCCCTGGAAACGCGAGGGCGGACAGGCACGCTGTTCTTGGCAGGTCTTCCGGCTCGGGGCTGCAAGCGGTTCGGCCCGCCTTCCCGCACGCACGCGCCGGGGTGGGCGTGTGCGCACAGTGGCTTGTGGACCGGACCTGTTGCCCCATACGGCGGCGCGTCCGCGGTGGATTTGGCTCTCGCAGCGCCGGGCTCGCGGCGATGCTGGGGGCCGTACCACGCTTCCCTTTTCAACCCGGCGCCCGCCCGAGGCGGGTCCCCGGATCACCGAGAACAGGTTCAAGATAGCCCGGCCCGCGGGCGAATCAAGGCGACGGGTGAGATGTGGACATCATTTCACGCAGGCGGGCGAGTATGAGGCGGGCCGCGGCGGCGCGGTGGCTGATGCGGTTCTTCTCGTCGGATGGCAACTCGGCCCCGGTGCGCGTGAAGTCTGGCGCGACCAGAAAGAGCGGGTCGTAGCCGAAGCCGTCGGTGCCGGATGGAACGCGTGGGGGTAGGCCGATGCGGCCTTCAAATGTGCCGCGGACAAGGATGGGGGTCGAGGCGGACGGGACGTCCGCCCCACCAAGAGCCCCACCCAGCCTTCCACGAAGGGCCCTGCCTGGGCACGCGGCCAGACACATCACGCAGACAAAGCGGGCGGTTCTCTCTTCCGGAGGCACGCCAGCCAGTTCGCGCAGCACACGCTGGTTGTTCGCCGCGTCCCGCTCGGCGCGGCTCATGCCCGCCTCGCGCCCGTCGGTGCAGTAGTGCGATGAGATGATGCCGGGCCGCCCGCCCAGGGCATCGATCTCCAGCCCGGAGTCATCCGCAAGGCAGGGCATGCCCAGTTGGCCCGCGTAGGACTCGGCCTTGATCGTGGCGTTGGCTTCAAACGTGGTGCCAGTCTCGGCGGGCTCGGTGAGAGAAACGCCAGCGAGCCGCGCGGCTTCGTCCAGGCCGAGAAACTCGACGCCGGGCACGCGCAGCAAGGCCCGCAACTCCTGAACCTTGTGCGGGTTGGCCGTGGCGATCACGATGCGGGCTGCACCGGCGGGTAGCCGCGTGCTCGTGTGTTGATCCGGCTCCGCCATAGCCGACAATACGCTTGCCCATAGGAAGAGCCTTATGCCCGATCTGCCACCAACGCGATCAGCCACGCGACGCACGCTTGCTCCTGCGGCGACACTCGCGTTGATCTTCGCGGTTTCTGCCGTGGCCCTCGTGCTGATGGGCCGCGTGTGGTGGTGTGCCTGCGGTGGGCTGGCGCCATGGGCCGGCAACGTCTGGTCGAGCCATTGCTCGCAGCACCTGCTCGACCCCTACAGCCTGTCGCACACGTCGCACGGCCTGGTCTTCTTTCTCGTGCTCACCGTGTTGCTGCGCACGCCTCTGGCCGCGGCCGTGCGGGCCACGGCCGGCTGGCACGTCGTGTTCGCGGCGCTGCTGGCGGGCGCGTGGGAGGTGCTCGAGAACACCCCGTTCATCATCGAACGCTACCGCTCGGCCACGATGTCTCTGGACTACATGGGCGATAGCGTGGTGAACGCGCTCGGTGACATGGCGTGCTGCGTGCTGGCATTTGTGCTGGCGCGGCGGATCGGACCCCTGGCGACATTGCTCGTGTTTATCGCCTCGGAGTTGGTGCTGCTCTGGTGGATCCGCGACAACCTCACGCTCAACGTGATCATGCTTGTCTGGCCCGTTGAGGCCATCCGGCAGTGGCAGGTGGTCGGGGCTCCGGGCTAGCGGCACGCGTTCAGGCGATGGAGTCTGCGCCCGCGCCGCCGAGTGCCAGACGAAGCGTGCCGCCCACCGCCCGTGCGGCCACCATGTGGCTCTGCAGGCTGCGGCCCGGGCACGCGGTTGGGTTCAACTCGCGGTGCGTGAGCACGTTGGCGATGGGCACCCGATACCGGCGCATCTGCTCGGCGAGGAAGCGGTCGAGCGTTGCCAGTGCCGCGGGCGTGGGGGCCTGCTTCTCAAAGTTGCCCAGCACCACGATGCCGAGGTTGCTCTCGTTCTTGAGGTGGACGTGGGCACCCTGATACTGCACGCTCCGCCCCTCCCACACGCGGCCTGCGGGGTCGACGATGTAGTGGTAGCCGATGTCGGCCCAGGGTTGGCCGTCGGTGGCGCGACCCACGTGGCCGCGCCGGATACTCTCGATGCGGCGAGCGGCATCGGCCTGGCCGGTCGCGGTGAACACCGTCGCCCCCTCGTGGTGCACGGTGATGCGGCGGACGCCGTTCATCGGATTGATCATCTTGGGGCGAGCAACGCCCACGCTCGTCCAGGCGCCGCGAGCCAGGACCGGTACACCGGGGCCCATCGGGATGGGCACACCCAGCGGTGTGGCCACGGGCAGGGGCTTGTCCATGTACGGGCCGCTGCCGGGCCGCGAGGGATCTGTGAGGGTGCCCTGGTCTGCGTTGGCGCTCGGGCCGGTCTTGCAGCCTGCCGCGGCCCACGCCCAGAGCGCAAGGCCTGCGCCGATGAGGCCGCGCCTCGTCATGCCTTCAGCCTCTGAAAAGCGATCGGTCATGGTGTGTTTCGCCCGAGCAGCCCCAGCCAGCCGAAGGCAGCGTAGGCCGCCGCTTATCTACGGCCCGGCTGCGGTGAGCGATGCGGCGGACGTGAAAAACCGGCACAAGTCGCGCACGCCACGCCGGAATAAACGGACCGGTTCAACGGGCGTTGGCGGGCGCGGGGGCGAGGGGGGTTGGTGCCACGGACGCCGCGGGTGCGGGGGAGAGGGGGGTGGGGTTGGCTCCGCCGCTCCCAGGCTGCACGGCGTTGGCTGCTCGAGCCGCGTCCTGTCTGGCGCGGCGGGCCTTGCGGTCTTGCCGGAGCATCCAGAGGGTGTGCAGGCAGCGTGTGAGCGCGATGCCCACACAGAACGAAATCGCCGTCGCCCAGACACGGTCCATGTCGATGCGCAGGAGGTACTGCTGCGAGCCCAAGAGAACCCCGTAGAGCACGGGCGAGAGGCACATGCGCTCCAATTGGACGATCGTGGCGTCCCTCAGGAACGACACCGGGTGCGTCACGTTGCGGGCCAGTTGCCTCTCCGGGCTGATCAGTGACTGCGTCTTGACCAGTTCCTCGGCCCGTTGTAGGGCGCGGCGTGTGGCCACGGGCGAGTGGTTGGCCAGCCAGTGGAGTATGTAGTAGATCACCACGTCGCTGATCATGTCGGCCACGAACGTGACCGCGCTGATGGCGATCTTGTCCTGATCGTTCACGCCGAGATAGCGGGAGAAGTGCACCGCCGCCAGCGTGGGGATGAGGGCCAGCAGGCCCGAAAGCACAATGTTCACGTTGACGTTGACGATCCGCTTCGCGTAAAGATCGGCGCACAGGCGGAGCATGGGCACAATCCTACACGCCGGACGCCCGCGGCGTGGCGGGTCAGTTCTTCACACCCTCAACGCCTTTGACGGTGTATTTCTCCAGCGCGGCCTCCATCTCCACACCGTTGATGTTCGCCAGTGTGCAGAGCCACGCGAACACATCCGCAAACTCCTCGGCCAGGTTGGCCCGCTCGGCGGGTGTTGGGCTCTTGCCGGGTGCGTTGTTGGCCAGGGCGGTGGAGAGTTCGCCGACCTCCTCGATAAACCACATGAACGTCGCCGGCGTGCCGCGGGCGGCGTCGGTGGCGGCGTACTTGGCGCGGATGAGTTGCTGGAAGTCTCGGACGCTCAGCGGTGCGTGCGGCATGGGCGAGTGTACACGGGCGAGCGTGCGCACCGCTCCGCACCGCTGCGCACCTGCCGCCTCATGGTCGCAGCCAATCGGGCCGGGGCAGGAACGTGTAGCGGTCCGTCGTGTTCACCACGCCCGGCGGCAGGTCCAAGGGACCGGCGGCGTGAAAATCGGCAAAGAGCAGCGTCGCGGCGGCTGCCGCCTTGCGACCGTACCAACGCATGCCGCGGTCGCCACCCTCCTGATGGTTGTAGATCGGGTGCGCCCCGAGCAGCCAGGTCTTGGTGGGCGTGAAGATCGGTGGCATACGCCCGCCCGCGGCAGGGATCAGCGTCGCGGCCTCCTCGCCGTCGAGCGCATGGTCGTTGAGGGTGTAACTGGAGCCGAGCAGGTCATACAGGCTGAGCACCGGCCCGATTCCGGGGATCGTGCCGCCGGCATCGCCGGGCGAGCGGAAGGCCTCAAGTTCGAACGGTTCATCGGAGTCATCCGGCGGGGCCTGACCGCTGAAGACGTACGTGTTCAGCGGGCGTCGCTGCCCGCCGTAGGTGTTGATGCCATAGGCCGGGAGCGTTCCCTTCTTGCCGCCAAAGAGCGCGCCGATGTTGGCCGTGACACCGGGGGCCACGGGCACGCGCACCTGAGGCAGGCTGTCGTGGAAGTCGCTCAGGTATTGCGAGACGCCCACGCCGAGTTGCTGGGTGCGAGAGAGGCACGCCGCGCCCTTGGCCGCCCAGCGGGCCCCACCGAGGGCCGGGAGCAGCACGCTCACGAGCAGGGCCACGATCGCGATGACCACCAGCAGTTCAATGAGCGTGAACGCGGGGAGCCGTCTCGGTGTCGCAGGGTGCGGCTGCGCCGTGCCACCGGCCGCTGGCTCACCCGCCACCAGCACCGCGTCGAGAAAGCCATCGCACGCGGGCACGAGCATCGCGTAGACGCGGTCGAACGCGTCGTCGTCGCCGGTGTACGGATCGGGCACATCGAGTTCATGCTCCGGCCCGCCCACGAGCGCGGGGTCGAAGGACCGCAGCAGATGCACGCGTGCCTCCGGGGCTCCCATCCGAAGCACGTCTCCTCGGTTGGCACGGTCCATCGCGAGGATGAAGTCAAAGCCCGCTGGGTCGAGCCGCGAATCAAACTGCCGCGCTGTGTGCGAGAGTTCAACCCTGTGCCGGTGTGCCGCGGTGATTGTTCGCGGATCGGCCGGCCCGCCGACATGCCAGTTGCCGGTTCCGCACGAATCCACCTCAAGCCGATCTGCCACGCCGCGCTGGCCAGCGCGGTCGAGCAACACGGCCTTCGCCAGCGGCGAGCGGCAGATGTTGCCCAGGCAGACCATCAGCACGCGAATCCGTTCGCTCATGTGGGCGAGCATATCACGCGGAGACACACGCCGCGCTTACGCGGGTGATGGCGTCCATCAACTCCTCGTGAAACCGCCACGCATCCGGTCCGCTGCGCAGGCGTGCGGCGTTGGCCGCGGCGGCGGCGTGCACGCGGGCGGGGTGGTCGGCGAAGCACGCCAGCAGGTCGGCCATCTGGTGATCGGCGCTCCCCCGCGCGATCTGCACGCCGGGGCACTCGCCCAGCAGCCACAGGCTTGCGGCGCCCGGTGCCGCCAACACGGGGATGCCGGATGCGGCGATCGCCGAAGCCCAGACCAGGTTTGTGTCCGGCCACGCCGCATCGGGCCGCGGCCACACCACGGCGTCGGCGACCTGCACAGCGTCGATGAGTGGCCCGCGGACCCGGATCACCTCAGCGCCCGCGCCGGTGGTGGCAAGGAAGCGTGCAGCGCGGGCAAGTCCGGGCGTGCCATCACGCACAAGGCCGACGGCCCTGTGCCCGGCTGTCGCCGCCATCGAGAGCCAGCGTGTGAACACGGCGGCATCGGCGTGCGCGTTCGTGTCGGCGAGCAAGAGGATGGCCGCGTCGTTGTCGCGCAGTCCCAATTGGTTGCGGGCATCTTGACGCGCCGACGCGGGTCCGAGAGGGAGGGGGAGCAGGGGGGGAGGCACGGGGGTGTGACGGATGCCCGCGGCGTGCAGGCCGGGCGCGCCGGGCACGCTGATCCGTGCGGCGACGATCGGCACACGCTCGCGGAACAGCAACCTCGCCAGGTCTGCGGCGGGTCGTGACCACGCCACCACGCACGCGGGTTTGGCATGCTCGGCCCGGGCGCGCCGAAACGGGGGCCAGGCGAGTTGCGACCGGCCAAGCGATGGACAGGCCCAGAGGGCGACCTTGAGACCCAGGGCGTGTGCCGCGTGCTGCGCCTCGCGACGACCGATGCCCCACGTTTCGTGGGCCAGTGCGGGAAGAGATGCGGCGCACGCGCACGCCCAGAGGGTGCCCTCACCGCCGGCGGGGCCGGCGGCATCGGCCAGGTGGAGCACACGCGGCAGGGTGTGGGTGGACGGGCTCACGGCCGGGAAACATCTTCAAGGTCTGCGGGCGAACGGACGGACTCATGCTCGTAAAAGACGCGCGCCAGCGACTGGCCGACGTAGCGAGCGAGGTTCTGCTCGGCCTGCTGCCGAAGCGCGGTGCTGTCGGGCACGCTGCCTTGCTGCGGGGGCACCACCACGCTGAGGCTGTACCAGCCGTCGGTCTCCGGGCCGGGGAAGAGTCGCTCGCCGGAGTCGGCATCCACCACCTTCAGCCGCAGGGCCGCGGCGGGGGCAAACGTCTGGCCGTCGGTCGCGAGCGTGAACTGATCTACCCACGCGTAGATGACGACCTTTGCGTCGACCGCCCGACCGACTTCGGCGATGCCCATCGGCTTGCCGTAGCGCTCGCGCGCCACGACGGTCTGGATCTTGCGCGACTGCACCATGTCGGCCACGACCTCCCGGTTCAGGAGTTCTTCCTCGGCGGTCTTGCCGATCAGGTCGCGCGTCGCACGGCTGGGGATGCGGTTGGTCCGGTCGTCGATGAAGATCACCGTTGATCTGGCCTGGTCGAGCGTGTAGGCGGCGGGCGTCTTCTCGGGCCCGTGCAGGAAGTAGAACGCGGGGCCCGCGATGTTGCAGCCGCCCGCCACCAGCGCGGTCAGCGCGGCAAACCACGCGAACGCCCGGACGGCCGTGGCGGTCAACGTTGGTACGCGGGATGGGTGTGGGCGGCGCATGGCTAGTAATCGGCGTAGTACTTTTCTTCGTGGTCGTAGAACAGCCACGTGGCCCGGTCGATGAAGCGCTTCACCAGCGCCGTGTTCACGGCGGCGCGCGGCACATCGCTGGGGCTGAGGCCCTGATCGTCGGGAAACTTCACCCGCAACTGCTTCTGAAACGCGAACTCATCGGGGGCGTTGGAGTCGGCCTCGATCACGCCCACCATGCCCTGGGCCGACCCCTCCCACAGGTAGGCGTTCCCCGGGTCATTGAGTCGATACTCGACCAGGTCAACGTACACGATCCGCTCGACGCCCAGTTCGTTGGCCACCTGGCCCAGCGTCATGGTGACCCAGCGCGGGTTGTTGTATTGGAACTCCAGCACCGCCTGCCCGGGCACGTAGCCGCTCGCTCCCACCTCCTGCGCCAGGCGCTCGGAGATGTCCTGTGTCACCTTGCCGATCACCTCGGGAAAGTCGGCCTGAATCACCCGGTCGGCCGCGACCACGACGGCGAAGGTCTTGCCCTCAAGGCCGGTGTACTCGCTTTCCACCTCGCGCGTGCCCTGCCGGCGCTCCGATTCGATCATCCCGCCGATGAGTTGGCCCATGAAGCACCCTCCAAGGGGCAACGCCACGGCGGCGCACAACGCCAGCCCGAGGGCGCGGGCGACTGCCCTGAGCGCGGGGCGGGTTGTCCAAGTGCTGCACACGCCGGATGTTACGCAGGCCATGTAGCAACCTTGTACGCCCAGGCAAGGCCCGCGGTTCCGGCCAGCGTCCACAACCAGATCGGTCGCAACAAGACCGCGAACGGTGCGGCGATCCGCAGGCCTGTGGCGGCCCCGATCAGGCCGACCCAGAACGCCACGGCGCCCGCCACGCACAGCGCGAGCCCGAAGGGTTGCGCGCGCCATGCCCGCACGTAGTTCCCGTGAGCCGCGTTGGCGAAGGCCGTGGTCATGCCGCAGGTCATGCAGGGCTTGCCGGTGGCCGCGAGGAACTGGCATGGGGGCATGGGCAGTTGGGTGTGCGTGCCGAACCCGCGTGGATCGGGCTGGAGCCACGCGGCGGTCAGCAGCACGCCCAGGCAGGCCAGCGCGACCATGCCGGAGGCAAGTCTCTGGGAAAAGGAAAGCCGGCGCGGCATGGGGTTGGGGACCTGTGCGCGGGGGCGGGATTGCGACACTGGCAGACCGCTCACTCGAACCGAAACACGCCCTTGCGGATGCCGTAGATGTACGCCACCACCGTCGTGAGCAGGAAGAACAGGATGCGCCCCAGCCAGACACCGCCCTCCGCCAGCGAGTGGTCAAGGTTCGGGAACGCGACGGCCCATGGGTAGAGGAAAATGATCTCGATATCGAAGACCAGGAAGACCATGGCGATCAGGTAAAACCGCACGTTGAAGCGCTTGCGCGTGTCGCCGATGGGGTTCATGCCGGACTCGTACGTCAGGCCCTTGGTCTTGCCGTCGCGCTGCGGCCCCAGCATCTTCGACAGCACCAGATTGGCCACGGCGAAGCCGATCGCCATGGCGATGAGCAGCAGCACCGGCAGGTACGAACCGATATCCGTGGCGGCGGGCGAAATCAGCATCGCCCGATGGTAGCAAGACCTGTCGCCGTGTGAAGTGCGCAGGATGCCTATGCCGCGCTGATGTTCTTGAACGCGGCCATCACACGGTCGCGCGCCAGGGCATGGTCCACGATCGGCTCAGCGTAGTCGAGGGTGGTTCGCAGAAGGCCGGGCAAGGTCGAGGGGTCATGGATCGCGGTGCCCTCCACGCCCGCCAGTTCCGGCACGAACCGGCGGATGAACGCGCCGTCGGGATCGCATTTGCGGCTCTGGGAGGTCGGGTTGAAGATGCGGAAGTAGGGGGCCGCGTCGGTGCCGGTGCTGGCCGACCACTGCCATCCGCCGTTGTTGCTCGCGAGATCACCGTCGATCAGGTTGAGCATGAAGTGGCGTTCGCCCAGGCGCCAGTCGATGAGCAGGTCTTTGGTCAGGAACATCGCCGCGATCATGCGGAGACGGTTGTGCATCCAGCCCGTCTGGGTCAGTTGGCGCATCGCTGCGTCCACGATGGGGAAGCCTGTGCGGCCCGCCTTCCACGCGGCCAACTCGCGATCCTCGGTGCGCCAGGCGATGCGCTCGGTGGGCATCTTGAAGGCGCGGTGCCTGCACACGCGGGGAAAGGCCTGCACGATGTGCTTGTAGAAGTCGCGCCAGACCAGTTCGCTGATCCACTGGACGGCCCCCTCGTGCCCTGTATCAAGCCGCCCGTCGTTCGCCGCCAGTGCTGCGGCCAAGCACTGCCTGACTGAGATGGCGCCCACTGTGAGGTACGGTGAGAGGGTGCTCGTGCCGTCAACTGCAGGCGTGTCGCGATCGGCCTTGTAACGGAGAATCCGCCCCTCGATGAACCCGTCAAGCCGCCGCTGGGCCTCGTGTGCACCGGCGGGCCAGAGCGCGGCGGGCACGCCCGAAGTCCATCCGGGCTCGCTGGTGGGCACCGGATCGGGGACGATGTGGCTTGGCCGCGCCCGGGGCTTGCTCGGCACTGGCAGCGGGCGTGCACCGCCGCGCTCGCGAAGGACATCAAAGTAGCGCCTCTTGAAAGGGCTGAAGACGGTGAACGGCGTGCCCGATTGCGTGCGCACTGCTCCGGGTTCGACCACGCACTGGTCATGGTGCGCAAAGACGCGGACCCGCTGTGCCGCGCCCGTCTCTGCGAGGCGAGCATCGCGGGCGGCCTCGTTGAGTTCGTACTCGCGGTTGAAGTGGATCGTGTCGCATCCCGCGTCGTTTGCCGCGTGCAGAACTGCTTCGGCGACCTGCTCGGGTCGCTCGGCTCGCCGGATGAGCAGCGGGATGCCCAGACGATCCAGGCCGCGGCTGAGGTCGGCGAGCGTGCGGAGGATGAACTCCACCTTCACGGGTGCGAAGTCGTGGGCAGTCCATTCGCCCGGAGAGAGCAGAAACAAACCGACCACGCCACGACCTGTCTGGCCCGGCGCGGCGGGGTCGCGCAGGGCCGCCGAGAGCGCGTGGTTGTCCGCGGTACGCAGGTCAGAACGAAACCAGACGAGCGAGTTCATGGGCGTGAGGAGGGTGGGCATCGCGCGGCCCCGCGGATCACAAAGCAAAGCCCGCGGGCCGGGAAGGTCTTACACATCACCATCCGGCCCGCGGGTGCGGGAATCTGTTGCAACGGCGTGGCTTGGTCGGTACAGCCTGCTGACGCATTATGCGCCAAAATCGTGCAAAACGTTCTTTTACCATAGGCCGATTCTGTACTCTGGTCAAGTGCCAGTGGGGGCGCCATTTGCCAAGCGGTACAAGTTATGCGGAGAATATCCGGCCAAGTCCATGCCCTAGGCTCGTTGGATCGTCGAAACACCGATGGCTAGAATCAGCCAGGTCGTTCAGAGGTTTCACCATGCTTCACCCGATCTCACCCAAGGAACTGGCCCACGCCATCGGTGTGAGTGAGTCGTCCATGAAGCGGTGGGCGGATGAGGGCCTGTTGAACGCCACCCGGACCGCCGGTGGCCATCGACGCATCGCCCTGCCCGAGGCGATCCGGTTCATACGACACATCGGGGCCGTCGTGGTGCATCCCGGTTCTCTGGGCCTCACGGACATGAGCGTCGCGGAATCCACGGATGCCCTTGGTGGACGGAATGCGGAGGCGCTGTACGCGACCATGGAGCGTG
>JBJXEW010000061.1:0-2502 GCA_046156035.1 Phycisphaerales bacterium
GCTCGCGCCGCCGCCTCCTTCGGTGGGCGGTGGAGCGGCGCCCTCGCCCCCGCCGCCGGCAGCTGCCGCGGGCGCATCGGCGGGCACGTCGCCACCGCCCTTGCGGGCCTCGGCCTTGCGGCGTGCCTCCTCGGCCCGCTTGCGGAGATGTTCGGGGATCTCGGTCATGAGGGGTGCGCCCTTGGCTCGATGACGATCTCTAGAGCGGTCCGGAGATGCCGCCGTCCTTGCGCACCCGCCAGAAGTGGATCGCCATGAAGATGACGGCCACGAACGGGAGCATCAGGACGTGCAGCACGTACCAGCGCAGGAGGGTGTCCGTGCCGATCTCGGCCCCGCCGAGCAGCACGAATCGCACTTGCCGACCGAACACCGGGGTGTAGCCCATCATGTTCGTACCGACCGTGACCGCCCAGAGCGCCAGCTGGTCCCACGGCAGCAGATAGCCGGTGAACGAGAGCAGCAGCGTGAACATCAGCAGGTTCACGCCGATGACCCAGTTGAACTCCCGGGGCGGCTTGTAGGCGCCGTGGTAGAAGACGCGCGCCATGTGCAGGAACACGGACAGCACCATGAGGTGCGCGCCCCAGCGGTGCATGTTGCGCACGAGCAGGCCGAACGCGATCGAGGTCTGCAGCGCCGAGATGTCGTCCCACGCCTGTGCGGCGGTGGGGCGGTAGAAGAACATCAGGAAGATGCCGGTGATCGTGAGCAGAATGAAGAGGAAGAAGCTGAGCCCGCCCAGGCACAGCGTGTAGCTCACCTTGACCGCGTGCCGCTTCACCTTCACCGGGTGGAGGTGGTACAGCACGCTGTTCATGATCACGTACGAGCGGTTTCGGGGGCTGTCGGAGTAGCCCTTCCGGAACACGGACCCCGGCCGGAAGATCGAGTTCCACGCCTGGGAGTCCTGGACCTTGTCGCCGATCTCGCCGAGCTTGGCCGAAACCAGCTCGCCCCGCCGGGGTGCGGTCTTCGCCACCGGCTATCTCCTCACCCTCGACATCACGGCCCTCGACTCAACGGCGCTGGACATTACGGCAACGGCCTTCCCGCTGGGCGCCCCTCGGCGGAGGAGCGCTGCCGACAACGCGGGCCCGACAATAGGGAATCCGCCCGGCCGGAGGGAACTTGTGCGCTTGCGCGGCGGAGCTTGGCGCCCATGGGCTAGCCGAGCCGCATGCCGTAGGCGTAGCCGTGGGTGTTCGTCCGCTGGTGCAGATCGCCGTGCGGGTCGGGGTCGCCCACCTTGCCGAGGATGATCACGCAGGTGGGGCACCGATCGACGCAGAGCGCGCAGCGAGTGCACACGTCGTCGTCGATCACGAACATCGTCTGGTCCGCCGGGTCGATCCCCGGCAGCTCGGTGTCGTACGCCTCGACCACGGCGTCGGTGCGCACGAGGTGGATGCACTTCCACGGGCAGATGTCGACGCAGCCCTCGCACAGGATGCACTCGGACTGGTCGATGTGGATGAACTGCTTCGGCTTGACCGCCTGGCTGAGCCACTGCGCATCGACCTCGTAGAGCACGTAGTCGGTGCGGAACTCCGGCATCGGGGGGTTGGCGTCGGTGCGGGCCATGGCGTCTCTTTCGGGTCTCCTCCGGGGAGCGGGGTCAGCCCTTGCGGACGAGGGGTCGGCCGTAGGTGGAGCGGGTAAGTGCGGCGGCGGCCTTGGCCTGCTTGTCCCGGCGCTTCGCGCGGTCCTGCCAGAGCGCCCAGAGCGCCACGTTGACGCCGAGGCCGACGACATAGATCAGCACCGCGATGATGTCTCGCAGCACCTGGTAGTTGAGCGTGAACGGCAGCAGCGTCTCGAAGATGCCGCCCGGGCCCACGTAGATGCGGTCCGGCCGCCAGTTCCACTCGTTGTCGGCCAGCGTGAGCCACTGGTGCGGGACCACGCCGTAGGCCCAGAACATGACGAAGAAGGCCCAGGTGGCCGCCAGCATGGCCTCACCCCAGGTGAGGGGGCGCTTGAGCGGCAGACGCTGGTAGGCGAGGGCGAACGGAACGATCAGCACCACCGCCAAGATGAGCGTGGACGTGACCAGAGCGACCACTCGGCCGCCACCTCCTCGTGAAACTTGGCACAATCGTAGCTCTACGGGGCGCCGCGCTGCGTCGCGCTGCAGGGCCAAACCCCGGTTGGTCTAGCAGAACCGTCGCAGGACGCCCGTATCGGGCGGCCGGTTCGGCCCCCGCCGCTGCGCCCGGTGCGAGCACGGCTTGGCTCGCCCGCGCGGGCCCGCCCTAAGCTCCGCGGTCGCGCCGCATGCACCTGCCTGCATTGCAGAATGCAGCAGTGCGCTTGCCCCCGGCTGCGTGTCCAGAAAGAAGCGCACGTGACTGAAATCCCCCCGCACCTGCTCGAGCGCACGAGACAGCGTCGGATGGCGCTGGGCCTGCCGGTGAAGGACGGCCCGGAGGGCGGCGACGGCGGAGGCGACGCGGGCGCGCCCGGGGGCGGAGGAGGCGGCGCGGGAGGCGGAGGCGGCGC
>JBJXEW010000007.1:0-48081 GCA_046156035.1 Phycisphaerales bacterium
ACCCCGACGGGGTCGTACACAACGACACACACGCGAACCGGGGGCGTTGCCCCCGGCTGTCTCATGCGAGGCCTGCGGCCTCGAACGCGTTGGCAGGCATGGTGCCGCTCGGACCGAGAGCGCCGCCCCCGGAGGTGCCACCAATCCGTGTACGACCCCGCCGGGGTCGTACACAACGACACACACGTGAACCGGGGGCGTTGCCCCCGGCTGTCTCATGCGAGGCCTTCGGCCTCAAAACCGACACGCACCGTGCCCACCCGGTCGGATGTCCCGAACCATGGACGTTGGCCGTAGGCCCGGAAGACACGCTCATGTCCACGCGTGCTGTTCGTCGAGCGCCACATCGTACTTGCGGCACAGAGTGCGCAGTTCATCCTGGAAGGATCTGCGTCGATGGTGCTCTTTCTGTCCGGCGATGTATCTGGTCGCGGCGGGCACCTGCGATGCGCCCAGGGTGAATGCGCCGTAGCCCTCTTGCCAAGCGAAGGCACGGGCGCGGGGGCTGCGCGTCTTGATCCACTTGGAGGAGTCCTTCTTCAGATGCATCAGGAGCGCCGACAGGGCGACGTTCTTGGACAATGCGACGAGCAGGTGGACGTGATCGGCCGTGCCGCCCACAGCCAAGAGTGGTGAGTCGTGGTTGCGACTGATGCCGGCGAGGTACTTATACAAGTCGTTCTCGATCTCGGGCGGGATAAGCGGTTCGCGGCCCTTGGTCGAGAACACGACGTGGACGAGGAGGCGGGTGAGGGTCTGTGCCATGCGGGCAGCGTACAAGCGACCGAGCGCCGCACCAATAAGGCACGCCCCATGGACGTACGACCCCGGCGGGGTCGTACACAACAAGAGACACGCCAACCGGGGGCGTTGCCCCCGGCTGTCTCATTCGAGGCCTTCGGCCTCGAAGGCGGCGGTAGGCACCGTGCCCACGTCGGCGGACCGCCTGCGCATCGAAGTCGCCGCCGCGGCGACTTCGATGGCACGGGCCAACGCTGAGAAACTCACCTGAACAACCCCGGCCGGCGGCCGGGTGCGTGCTCGCGTTCGTGCCCCACGAGCCACGCCTTGCGTTCCAGCCCGCCGCCGTAACCGTGGAGGGAGCCGTCTGCCGCGACCACACGGTGGCAGGGCACGATGATCGCGATGGGGTTGGCGCCGTTGGCCGCGCCGACGGCGCGCTGGCCGGTGGGGCGATCGATGCGGCGTGCCAGTTCGCTGTATGAGATGGTGGTGCCGAAGGGGATTGCGCAGAGCGCGTGCCATGTTTCCAGTTGGAACGTGGTGCCGCGCAGGTCGAGGGGAACCGTGAACGTGCCGCGCGGGAGCGTGCCCGCGAAGTACGCGGCAAGTTCGCGCTCCAGTTGCGCCAAGTGGCCGAGGGCTCGCTCGTGCCCCGTGGCGGAGTTCGCCGGCGGGATTGCGGTGTCGGTTGCGGGCATCGCGCCGTGTGCCGGCGGCGCTGTGCCATTGGCTGCGAGGGCCACGGTGTCATCGCGCGGTTCGGCGTTGCTCGCCGCGGGGGCTTGCTCAAATGCGCCCACGAACTCCGCCGCGGCGATGCCGCGATCGGTGGCGGCGAGGCGCAGCATGCCCACGGGCGAGTCCGCACGCGTCTGCACCACGGACACCGGCTCATCGAGAATCTTCATGCGTGCAGCGTAGGCACCCTGGCACTGTTCGTTCGGGTATCATTCGGTATGTCCGCCGGGCCAGACTTTGACCATGTTGATGCTCTCACGAACGGCCCCGTGCGCGGGCGCGGCAGTAATCTGAACCCCGGCAACCGCTTCGAGGATGTGCGCCTGCACGTGCTGGGCGAGCACCTTGACGAGCAACTCCGCGACCACCCTTCGGGCGTGCAGGTGCGCACGCAGGTGTTCACGGATGACACGCAGAGCGTGGTGAACAAGGTCGAGTCGCCCGACATCCCGTTCAACTGGTCGCTCAACCCCTACCGCGGCTGCGAGCACGGGTGCATTTACTGCTACGCGCGGCCGGGGCATGAATACCTCGCGCTCTCGAGCGGCCTGGACTTTGAGACCAAGATCATCGCCAAGCCGCGTGCGCCGGAGTTGCTGAGGCAGTTCATCGCGCAGCCTGCGTGGAACGGCGAGCCGATCGTGCTGTCGGGCGTGACCGACCCGTATCAGCCGGTGGAGCGTGAGTTGCGGATCACGAGGCGGTGTCTGGAGGTGTGCGCTGGCGCGAGGCAGCCGATCAGCCTGATCACCAAGAACCACCTGATCACGCGCGACCTTGATGTGCTGGGCGAGATGGCGTCGTGGAGAGGCGTGCGGGTGGCCGTGAGCCTCACGACGCTGGATGCGGCGTTGGCGGCGAAGATGGAGCCGCGTGCGAGCGTGCCGCGGGAGCGGCTGGCGGCGATCCGCGAACTGGTGGCCGCGGGCGTGCCTGTGGCGGTGATGACGGCGCCGATCATCCCCGCCATCAATGACCGCGAACTGCCAGCGCTCCTGGAAGCCGCGGCAGAGGCGGGGGCGCAGAGCGCGGGGATGGTGCTGCTGAAACTTCCCCACCAGATCAAGGCACTGTTTCTGGAATGGCTCCAGCGGCACTTTCCTGATCGCGCGGCGCACGTGGAGAGCCTGATCCGTCAGTGCCGCGGCGGCGAGTTGTACGACGCGGCGTTCTTCAACCGCCAGCGCGGCACAGGCCCGCTCGCGGCCACCATCCGCGACACGTTCTCCATGTTCGCCAAGCGTCACGACCTCACGCGCCGCCTGCCCGCACTCAACAGCGCGGCGTTTGTGCGGCCGGGGCAACTGGCGCTGGGTGCGGCGGGCGTGAAGGGTGCGGGGCGCGTGGGCGGAAGGTGGGCGCGCACGGCCAATGGGCGTGGGGCGGGGAGCGCGGCTGAGGGACCGGGGTTGTTCAGGTGAGGAGCGGGCTCAGTCTTCGCCGTCGCCGCGGATGGCCTTGATGATGCCCTCGGCGATGTAGACGCGGTCGCGGGCCGAATCGCCGAGCTGCCGCAACACGCGCTGGTCGATCAAGAACTGCACATGGCGCTGCGCGGCGGAGTATGCCAAGCCCATGATGGATGCGGCGCGCGAAACGGACACCGCAGGAGTATCAAACAGGTGGTTGATGAGGCGCATCGCCCGGATTGAGTTGCGGCCCTCGTCAAGCAGCTTGAAGTACCGCTGATACAGGCTGCGCAGGCGCTCGGCCCGGAGCGTGTCCTGTGCGGCCTGCTCGGCGATCGCCGTCAGGAAGAAGCGGATCCAGCCCTCCCAGTCTCCGTGCGTGCTGACGGCGAGGAGCCGGTCGTAGTACTCCTGGCGGTTGGAGTGCACCCATTCGCTCAGGTTGCAGACCGGATGCTTGAGCACCCCGTCCTTGACAGGAGCAACGTTCACCACAGCACGCCCGAGGCGACCGTTGCCGTCGCTGAAGGGGTGGATGGTTTCGAACTGGTAGTGGCTCAGCGCCAACTCGATGAAGTAGGGGAGGCGCTGGCGCTGCGGCACGCCGATGGAGCCGGGGTTGTGGAATCGCTCCCACGCGTAGAGACACGCCTCAACCTGCGAAGCGGGAGGGGGCACAAAGCGTGCGTGCTCGGCGCCACGCTGCTCATCGCCGATGCAGACCTGCAGATCGCGCAGTTGCCCCGGCCGCTTCGCGCGTTCGACCACGAGCACGCGGTGCATGTCACAGAGCAGCCGCCTGGAAACAGGCAGGCGAGATTCAAGACCGTGCTTGATGGCCGCGGCATTGCGCACCACCTCCACAGCCTGATGACCGGGCACAGAGGCTTCTGTTGGGGGAGTCAGCGCCGCTGCGGCGATGTCGCGAAGTGATGCGAAGGTGTCCTCGATCTTGGACGATGCCTGCGCTTCTCGGGCACGCAGCGGTGAGAGCAGGATGTACGGCGCCGGCAACGAATCCACAAGCCCTTCGAGTCGCAGCAGCGCGGTCTTGGCGCGGTCCAGGAGTTCGAAAAGCCTCCCCGTGATGGACACCCAGTCGAGTGCGGGGGGCAGAGGGTCGGGGACAAACGCGTGCACCTGATGCACCGTGCTGCCAGCCACGCTGGCTTGCATAAAGTCGGCTGCCACGAACTGGCCGGGAGCCCCGGGTTGAAACTGAGCGCGCTTCATGGCTATTTCTGTATCGAAGAAGTGTACCACGTGCTATTTCTGTTTTTGGATAAATACAGAAACAACGAGGCGTCATCTTTCTCGAAACAGAAATAGCGTGCCGCGTGTGCCAGCATTATCCGAACCACGTGGGTGAGCCCACCCCAACTGGTAGGGGGGCATTAGCTGCCGCCCCAATAAGTTGACAGCCGTGCCCAGACAGCCCTGCTCGGACCTGGCATCACCCCTGCTGCATGATGACGGCCTGGGCCGCGGCGAGGCGTGCGATCGGCACGCGATACGGCGAGCACGACACGTAATCCAGCCCGGCCTTGTGGAAGAAGTGGACGCTCTTGGGGTCGCCACCGTGCTCCCCGCAGACGCCGATCTTCAGGCCGGGGTTGGTTGCGCGGCCCTTCTCCACGCCCATCGTCACCAGTTGGCCCACGCCCGTCTGGTCGATGGTCTGGAAGGGGTCGGCGTCCAGCAGTTCGTGCCGCAGGTAGTCGGGCAGGAACATGTTCACGTCGTCGCGTGAGAAGCCGAAGGTCATCTGCGTGAGGTCGTTGGTGCCGAAACTGAAGAAGTCGGCCTGCTCGGCGATCTCGTCGGCCGTGACGGCCGCGCGGGGGATCTCGATCATGGTGCCGATGGGAATCTCCAGGCGCTTCTGCCAGCCCTTCTCGGCCCGGACCGCCGCGATGGTCTCGAGGGTGAGTTGCCGGAGGTAGGCCAGTTCCTTGCGCGTGCCCACGAGCGGGATCATGATCTCGGGCAGGGCCTTGATGTCGTTGGCGAGGCAGTCGAGCGTGGCCTCCACAATCGCGGTCACCTGCATCACGAGAATCTCGGGGTACGTCACACACAAGCGGCAGCCGCGGTGGCCGAGCATGGGGTTGGCCTCGTGCAACTGCGAGACGCGCCGCTGCACCTTCTCCACCGGCACGCCCATGGCCTTGGCCAGGTCTTCCTGCTGCTTCTTCTCGTGGGGCACAAACTCGTGCAGCGGCGGGTCGATCAGGCGGATCGTGACCGGGTAGCCCTTCATGGCCGTGAAGATGCCCACGAAGTCGTCGCGCTGGTACGGCAGCAACTCATCCAGCGCCTTCTGACGCTCCCCGACCGTCTCGGCGAGGATCATCTTCCGCATGCTCTTGATGCGCGGGCCCTCGAAGAACATGTGCTCTGTCCGGCACAGGCCGATGCCCACGGCCCCGAACTCGCGGGCGCGCCGTGCATCTGCGGGGCTGTCTGCGTTCGTGCGGATCGCCAGCGTGCGGTACTTGTCCGCCCAGCGCATCACCGTGGCAAAGTCGCCGGAGAGTTTGGGCTCGGTCGTCGAGATCGTGCCTAGGAACACCTCGCCCGTTCCGCCGTCGATGGAGATCAGGTCGTTCTTGCCGAAGGTCTTGCCGCCGACGGAGAACTTCTCGCCCGCCGCGTCGATGTGCAGATCGCCCGCGCCGGCGACGCAGCACTTGCCCCAGCCGCGTGCCACCACCGCCGCGTGGCTGGTCATGCCGCCGGTGCTGGTGAGAATGCCCGCGGCGGAGTGCATGCCCTCCACGTCCTCCGGGCTGGTCTCTTTGCGCACCAGGATCACGGATTCCCCCGCCTGCTTGCGCTTCACGGCGTCGGCCGCGGTGAAGGCGGGCTTGCCGACGGCCGCGCCGGGGGAAGCGGGCAGGCCCTTGGCCAGGAGGGTGGCGAGTTTCTTCTTGGTGGGGTCGAAGGAGGGGAGCAGCAACTGGGTCAGGTCGCCGGCGGGGATGCGCAGGATGGCCTGCTTCTCCGTGATGACCTTCTCCTTCACAAAGTCGCAGGCGATCTTCACGGCGGCAAAGCCCGTGCGCTTGCCGGTGCGGGTCTGCAGCATGTAGAGCGTGCCACGCTCGATCGTGAACTCGATGTCCTGCATCTCTTTGTAGTGCTTCTCGAGCTTGGTCTTGATCTTGAGCAGCTGCGTGTAGGCGGCCTTGTCCCACTTGGGCATCTCGTCGCAACTCTGGGGCGTGCGGATGCCCGCCACCACATCCTCGCCCTGGGCGTTGATGAGGAACTCGCCGTAGAACTTGTTCTCGCCGGTCGAGGGGTTGCGCGTGAAGGCCACGCCCGTGCCCGAATCGTCGCCCATGTTGCCGAAGACCATCGCCTGGATGTTCACGGCCGTGCCGTGCAGACCCTGGATGTTGCTGAGGCGGCGGTAACTCACGGCCCGCTCGCCGTTCCAACTCTTGAACACGGCCTCGATGGCCAGTTCCAACTGCTTGAAGGGGTTCTGCGGGAACATCTCGCCGACGCGCTTGCGGAAGACCTCTTTGTAGGCCTCGCAGAGTTCCACGATGCCCTTCTCGGGCACGTCGGTGTCGATGGTGGCCTTGTACTTGGCCTTGATCTTGTGGAAGGCCTCCTCGAACAACTCGTGGTCCACGCCCATGACCACGTCGCCGAACATGTTGATGAGGCGGCGGTAGGCGTCGTACGCGAAGCGGCGGTTGCCCGTGGCCTTGGCCAGCCCCTCCACCGCGGCATCGGTGAGGCCGAGGTTCAGGATGGTGTCCATCATGCCGGGCATGGAGACCGCCGCGCCCGAGCGGACGGAGACGAGCAGGGGGTTCTCGGGAGAGCCAAACTTTTTGCCGCTCTCCTTCTCGAGCATGTTCATGCTCTTGTGGACCTCGTTCATGAGGCCCACGGGGAGGCGCTGGCCGGCCTTGTAGTACGCGGCGCAGGTGTCGGTGGTGATGGTGAAGCCGGCGGGGACGGGGAGGCCGATGCTGGTCATGTCGGCGAGGTTGGCGCCCTTGCCACCGAGCAGTTGCTTCATGGTGGCATCGCCGTCGGTGCGGGTGCTGCCGAAGTAGTAGACCATCTTCTTGGCCTGGAGTTTGGACGGCGTGGCCTTCCCGGAGATCGGCTCGAGGGCCGACTTGTATCCGTTGACGGTGCCGTTGGATTTGTGAACACGAGCGGTCGCGGTCGGCATGAGAAAAAACCTCACTCTGCCCCCGCTGAGCCGCTGCAAACGGTCTCTGTTCGGTTGCGGCGCACGCGGCGTGCCCCATCAAGGGCAAAGCGTGCAGCACAGGGGCAACGAATCTTAGGAAGGCCCACGCGCCGAGGACAGTGCTTTCACCATGAAGGCCGTGATTCCCGGCGATGGACCCCGTGCAACGAGCCTTCCACCCCGGGGCGAGACCGTATCCTCGCGCGTCGCTTGCGCACAGCCCATCTCGCTCTGCAACCTCCAGCCGCTGGATGTGCTTGCCGCATGGCCCGCTGCGTGGCCGCTCGCGTCCGTCTGGTCTGGCGATGCGCAGGGCGCGCCGGACGGCACGCCCGAACCGCGCTGGACGATTCTCGCCCGCGCGGGCGAGACCGCGCTGCTCAGCACACCCGAAGAACTCGCGGCCACGCTCGCCCGCACGGCCGTGGCACGCGATGCGGGTGACAGCGCCCCGTGCGCGGGCTGGATTGGATGGCTGAGTTACGACCTGGGCCGCATCATCGAGCCCGCGAGCGCGCACAGGGCCAATGCGCCCGCCGCCGCGCCCACATGGCAGGCTGACCGCGAGTGGCCCCTGATCTGCCTGCGCCGCTGCGATGCATACTTGGCGTATGACCACAACGCCCGCCAGTGGTGGCTGGTGGGGAGTGGCCCGTCCGCCCGTGACCTGCGCGCCTTCACCGATGGCATGGTCCGGTCCGGCCCGCGGCCAGAGGCACGCACCTACGCGCTCGCACCGCCAGACCAGCACCAGCTCGCCGCGAACCACGCCCGCTTCTGCGCGGGCGTAGACCGCATCGGGGCACACCTTCTCGCTGGCGACACCTTCGAGGTCAACCTCGCCCATCGCCTCAGCAGCCCGTTCGATGGCTCCTGCCGCGCGGCGTTCGCGCACCTCGCCGCTTCCGCGCGCCCCTGGCACGGAGCGTACATCGAGGCCGACACCGCGGAGGGCCGGCGCGTGATCGCCTCGGCCAGCCCCGAGTTGTTTCTGCGGTTTGACCCGGCCACGCGCCGCATCCAGACGCGCCCCATGAAGGGCACACGCCGCGCCGATGCCGACCCGGCGGAACTGCTCGCGAGTGACAAGGACCGGGCCGAACTCACGATGATCGTGGACCTGATGCGCAGCGACCTGGGGCGTGTCGCTCTGCCCGGCAGTGTGCGTGTGGATACGCCGCGGCGCGTGGAGCGCCACGCCAGTGGCGTGCTGCAAACCACGGCGGGCATCTCCGCGGTGCTGCGGCCCGATGTCGGCATCGCCCAACTGCTGCGAGCTACTTTCCCGCCCGGCTCGGTGACCGGCGCACCAAAGGTTCGCGCGATGCAGATCATCGAAGAACTCGAGCCCGTTCGGCGCGGGCCGTACTGCGGCGCGCTGGGCTTCTTCGGCGATGACGGGGGCCTGGCGCTGTCTGTGGCCATCCGTACGGCCCTCATCAGCGGCGGGCCGCACGCGGATGCGCTGCGCCCGGGCGAGATCATGAACGGCACGCTCGACTACAGCGTGGGCGCGGGCATCGTGGCCGACAGCCACCCCGAGCGCGAGTGGGAAGAGACGCTGGACAAGGCCGGTGTGCTCAGCAGCCTCCGCCCGGGTGGCACGTAAAAGCCTGTTTCAGAACAGACGAAGACTCGCCCACCCCCCGCCCCTCCCTCTGGGAGGGGGTGTTCTGAAACAGTCCTTCCGACCCACGGCGGCGTTCACTCGGGGCCGATCACATACTGGCCGCTCAGCCACCGCCCCAAGTCCGCATCGCGGCAGCGCACGCTATCAAACGGCCAGTCGCGCGCATCGGGCATCACCCGGCGTGCACACACGCGGCACGTGGTTGGCACACGCGAGCGTGCCCCATCCGCCAGCGCCGCCACGCCCGGCCACTCGCGCCGCAGCGTCCACGCGGCTGGCACGCTCAGGCTCAGGACGCGAGCCGAGTCGCCTGTCGCTTCCATCTCCACCAAGCCGAGCGACGGCTCACCCTCCAGCGCCGCCCGCACCTTGGAGGCCCACTCGATCACCACCGCCGCGCTCCCGTCGTTCAGGCGTTCCCACCCCACCGAGTCGAGATCGTCCGGCCCGTGTAGGCGGTACGCATCGGCGTGCACGAGGGGCGTGGCGGGCGCGTGTCCGGGCGCGGCACGGGTGTACTCGTTCACGATCACGAAAGTGGGGCTGCAGACGGGCGAGTCGTCCAGCCCCATGCCCTGGGCTAGGCCGCGCACCAGGCAGGTTTTGCCCGCGCCCAGTTGCCCTTCCAGGGCCAGCACGTCGCCCGGGCGCAAGACACGCCCGAGGCAGTGGCCCACGAAGAGCGTCTGCTCAACGCTCGGGCTGGAGATGGTCAGCGTGCTTCGTGCCACGGGCGATTGTTGCACGATGGGCCCGCCGCCTCATAGTCTTGCCTCGCGTCTGGAGTCTGGAGCCTGGTGCCTTTCTCGTGAACCCCAAGATCCATCTCGCGCAGGAGCACGTGCGAAGCGGGCGGTTCGCGCAGGCCAAGCCGCTTCTGCTCGCCGTGCTCCAGCAGCGGCCCGACGATTTTGATGCCCTTGCGCTCCTCACCGATGCGCTGATCAAACTCCACGAACTGCCGCAGGCCGAGTACTACGCCCGCCGCGCCCTCAGGGGTCGCGAGCACATCGCCGACGCGTGGACGATCCTCACCATGTGGCAGGTGGCCGCCGGCAAGTTCGCCGATGCCGAGCACTCCGCCCGCCACGCCATGGATCTGGACCCTACCAACCCTGAGCGCTACCGGCACGCCGCGGCGGTGCACGTTCGACTCAACCAGTACGGGAAGATGGCCGTGGCCGCCGCGGCGGGCGCGGCCATCTCTCCGCAGGATGACGACCTGCACCTCAAGCACGCCGTGGCGCTTCTCAACCTCGGCCAGGTCGAACTCGCGGCGGATGTGTATCGCGCGGGCAGCGCCCTCTGCCCCAAGTCGCTCGCCCTCGCAGAGGGCTTGGCCACGGGCCTCAACTACGTCCCCGGCGTGTCGATCGACGAATCCATCGAGGCCCACCGGCGGTTCGGCCACCTTCTGGCCGAGCAAAGCCCCGCTCATCCTGCGCCCGTGCCCGCGGCCGGGCAGCCCCGGCTGCGTGTCGGGATTCTCAGCCCGGACCTGCGCCGCCATTCTGTCGCCTATTTCGCCCGACCGATCCTCCAGCACCTGCCGCGTGACCGCTTTGAACTCCACATCTACTCCACCACCAACGAGGAGGATGCCGAGTCTGCCGGCCTGCGGACGCTGCTGGCCGATGACCCCCACGCCGCGTGGCGAACCTTTCCCAAGGCCGATGCCGCGGCGGTCGCCGGCACCATCCGCGATGACCGCATCGACATCCTCGTCGAACTCTCCGGCCTCATGGCCGGCCACAACCAGCGGGTCATGATCCGCCGCCCCGCGCCCGTGCAGGTCTCGTACATGGGCTACCCGAGCATCACGGGCGTGCCCACCATTGACGCTCGGTTGGTGGATGCACTGACCGACCCGCCCGAGACGGAGCCGACCGCCGCGGGCCTCGAACGCCTTGTGCGCCTGGCGGGGTGCTTCCTCTGCTACGCCCCGCCGGCTGACCCTCCGCCCGTGGCACCGCCGCAGAACCGCGACGGCCGCATCGTTTTCGGTTCCTTCAACACGCTCCGCAAAGTGAACGAAGCCTTGCTGGCCCTCTGGGGGCGCGTGCTGGATGCGGTGCCCGGTTCCACGCTGCTGATCAAGACCGCGGGGCTGGATCAGGCCGAGGTCTGTGAGAGCGTGAACATCCGCCTTCGCCGCGCGGGGATCGACCCCGGGCGTGTTGAACTGCGCGGCCCAACCACGGGCCTGGGCGCGCACCTGGCCGAATACGCCGGCATGGACATCGCGCTCGACACCTTCCCGTACTGCGGCACCACGACCACGTGCGAGGCGCTGCTCATGGGCGTGCCCGTGGTTTCCAAGGTGGGCTCGGTGCACGCGTCGCGCGTCGGCCTCTCCCTGCTCAGCGCGGTCGGCGTGCCAGGGCTGCTCGCCACGAGCGATGACGCATACGTGGCGCTTGCCGCCTCCCTTGCGCACGACCGCGCCCGTCTGAACGCGATGCGCGGCACGCTGCGACCGCAACTTCTGGCATCGACGCTGTGCGACGGGGGGGCGTTCGGGGAGCGGCTCGGAACCGCGTTGTCAGGATTGGCGGGCCGTTTATGCGATCAAAAACCAAACAATTAGAGGCTTGTACGGCCTAGAATGGTGAAAAACGGTGGATAACCTGACGAAGGGGTGGGGTTTAATCCGAAAAATGGAACTGTGCTTGCCTTGCGGCCGTATTGATGTATGATCTTGATCGAAGGGTCGTGTCGCGTCGAATCGCGCAAGGCCCCTTTTACCCAGTACTCTCTCCTCCAGGGGCCTTGTGATTGAGTTCACAGGGTCCTCTTCGTTTTTGGAGAGTGGGCTCACGTTGGCAGCCGTCCGCATCGCGGACGTTTTTCGTTTTTGGCCATCCCATTTCCCGCGGCCCGATGGACAGCCGGCAGGAGCCCCCATGCCCGCCGCGCCGGACCCGATGCAGGCCGTTCTCGACCATTACCGATCGGGCCGGTATGCCGCGGCTCGCGTGCTCCTCACCCGCATCTTGCAGCGCAGGCCCGCCGACCCGGAGGCCAACCACCTGAGCGCGCTCTGCCTGCTGGCGATCGGCCAGAGCGTGCAGGCGGAGTTCTTCGTGGCCAGGGCCCTCGCCGGCGCGCCGGGGCGGGCAGACTTCGCCAACACGATGGCCTTGGTGCTGTCGGCCCAATCCAAGGCCGAAGCCGCGCTCGGGTGGTTTGCTCGCGCGGCGGAGGCCATGCCGGGCGATCCGACCGGCCACGCCAACCTTGGCCACGCTCTGCTGCAAGCACAGCGCACGCGTGAAGGCATCGGCGCGTATGAGCGGGCGCTGGCCATCGACCCCGAGCACAGCGCGTCTGTGCGGGCATTGGGCCTTTTCTGGCGACTCTGCGGCCGCACCGATCGTGCGCTGCCCCTGCTGCGGCGGGCCGTGGAACTCGATCCACGCGATGCCGAGGCCGCATCCAACCTCGCCCTGGCGCTGAACTATCACGAGGGTGCGAGGCCGGAGGAGGTTCTTGCGGCGCACCGGCATGCGGGCCGTTTGCTCGCGGGCCGTGCGGGCGCCGGAGCGCCGCCGCCCGAGGGGGCGCTCGCGGCGCGTGATGCCGGCCGCCCGCTGCGCATCGGCTACCTCTCGCCGGATTTTCGCTCGCACTCGGTCGCTCTCTTCATTGAACCGCTCTTGCGCCACCGAGACCGGGCCCGTCACAGCGCCCACCTCTACATGACTGCGCCCAAGGTGGACGGTGTCTCCGAGCGCCTGCGCGGCCTGGCCGACGCGTGGACGATGGTGGACACGCTCACGGACGCAGCCCTGGCCGCGCGGCTCAAGGCCGATCAACTGGACGTGCTCATCGACCTGGCCGGTCTCACCAAGGGCAGCCGCATCGCCGCGCTCGCCGCGCGCTGCGCACCGGTGCAGGGAACGTACCTGGGCTACCCCAGCACCACCGGCGTGCCGGGTGTGGACTTTCGCATCGTGGACGCGATCACCGACCCGCCCTCGGCAGAGGTTGATGCGTGGCACAGCGAGCGGCTCGTGCGCCTGGACCGCTGCTTCCTGGCGTTTGGGCCACCCGCCGATGCGCCGCAACCTGCCGCGCGGCCCGCGGCTGGCCCGATCACGCTGGGCTCGTTCAACCTTTTCATGAAGATCACGCCCGGCGCGGCACGGGTGTGGGGCCGCATCCTCGCGCGCCTCCCGAACTCTCGCCTGCTGCTCAAGACCATCGGCCTCGATTCGCCGGGCGTGCGTGAGGTGTTCACGGCGATGCTGGCGGAGAACGGCTTGGACGTGAGCCGCGTGGACTTTCTTCCCTTCGCACCCACCAAGCGCGAGCACTACGAGACCTACGCGCACGTGGATGTGGCGCTCGACCCGTTCCCGTATTGCGGCACCGCCACCACCTGCGAGGCCCTGTTCATGGGTGTGCCCGTCGTGACGCTGAGCGGGCGCACGCACGTGCAGCGTGTGGGCGAATCGCTGCTTCACGCGGCAGGCTTTTCCGAGTGGGTCGCCCGCACCGAAGGCGAGTACGTCGAGAAGGCCGTGGCGCTGGCCACCGACCCGGCGCGCCTGGCGGCGTTGCGGGGTGAGTTGCGGCCGCGGGTGCTGGCGAGTGCGTTGTGCGATGGGGCGGCGCTGGCAAGGGCGTTTGAGGGGGCGGTGTGGCGGCTTGCGTCCGCGTGATGGGCACCGACTCACTCGCAGAGCCTCGCGAGTCGGTGGCACTGGAGCCGGTGGCACGGGAGGCGGTGGCGTTCGTACACTCCGCCGCCCATGCCCCTGATCCTCCGCTGGCTGCTGAACCTCGGCCCCACCAACCCCATCGCGGTGAGGCTGGTGCAGAACGGCTCGCGCCGGTCGCGCCACATGTACATGCGGGCGTCGTACCTGGGCGTGCTCATCGTCGCGCTGCTCTATGCGCTTCTGTGGAACACCAAGAGCGGCGACCTTTCGTACCGCGAACTCGCCTCGGCGGGGTCGCTCTCGTTTCAGTACATCGCGTATCTGCAGGTGGCGCTCATCTGCATCCTCGCGCCGGTGTTCATGGCCGGGGCCATCGCCCAGGAGGCCGACCCGAAGACGTGGGACATCCTGCTCACCACGCCCCTCTCGGCCACGCAGATCGTGCTGGGCAACCTTCTGGGTCGCCTGTTCTTCATCCTTGCCCTGCTCTTTTCCAGCCTGCCCCTCTTCGCCACCACGCAGTATTTCGGCGGGGTGCCGGGCCGGTCGATCTTCGCCAGTTACCTGATCGCGGCGTGCGCGGCTCTGCTGGTGGGTGCCGCGGCCATCGCGCTCTCTGTGAGCCGCTTGGTGGGCAGGCGGGCGGTCTTTACGTTCTACATCGGCGTGGTGTCGTACGTGGCGGTCACGATCGCCATTGACACGGTGCGGTTTGGCGGCGCAACGGTGTCGTGGGTCACCGCCCTCAACCCGTTCCTCACGCTGCGGGCGTTGCTCGACCCTTCCGGGTATCCGCGTGCTGCGGCGGGGAGCCGGGCGGGCCTTGGCGCGTGGTTCTTGGAGCGGCCCGTCACGACGTGGTGCCTTCTTTCCGCCGGGTTCAGCGTGGTGCTCGTGCTCGCGTCGATCGCCACGGTGCGGCTGGGTGGGTTCACGGCCATCACGGGCAACGTGGGTGTGCGCCGGGCCAACGTGCTGGACCGCCTCCTTCGCCGCGGCAGCGCGGCACCCGGCGGCAAGGTGGGGCGCACGGTGTGGCACAACCCCGTGGCCTGGCGCGAGGCCGCGGCACGCAACGCCTCGGGCCTGCGTGTGCTGGCGCGGTATGTCTTCATCGGGGCGGGGATCGCGCTTGGAGCGGTGATCGTGTGGTTCTTCCACAGCGGCTCGCTGAGCGTGGCGGATTTTCGCGCTGTGCTGCTGTATGTGGTGCTGGGGGAGATGGCGGTGATCGCGCTGGTGGTTCTGAACATGTCGGCCACGTGCGTGTCGCGCGAGCGCGAGGACGGCACGCTGGATCTGCTGCTGACGACGCCGATTCAGGCCAGGCAGTATCTGTGGGGCAAGATACAGGGCCTCATGGCGTACGCCGTGCCCATGCTGGCCGCGCCGCTGGCGACGATGATCATCGCGGGCGCGTACGTGGGCCTGGGGGGCTTCGGGCGTGGGGGCGGTGTGAGCGTGGCGAGCACGTACACGCTGACCACCCCGGCCGCTGCGGGCGGCGGCACCGCGGCCACGGCGATGGTGCCCGTGGTGCTGCCCGAGGCGGGCCTGGTTGCGGCGATCGTGGCGGTGCCGTTTGTGGCGTTCTGCGCCATCATCGGCATCCAGTTCAGCCTCAAGAGCAAGGGCACCATCGGCAGCGTGATGGCGACGGTGGGCGTGGTGGCGGTGGTGGCGGGCACCATCGGCCTGTGCGCGTGGAACGCGGGGAGCGACCTGCCGCTGATCGGGCCGGTGCTGGCGGGCCTGAGCCCCGCGTCGGCGGTGTTTGCCACGGTGCAGGCGGAGGACGCGATGGCGCGGACGATCCAGCAGAGCGACCTTGCCGCGGCACGGGTGGGGCTGCTCATCGGCTCGCTGGTGGGGGCGTGCGTGTATGGGCTGGTGGTGTACATGATGCACGCGAGCATGACGCGGACGTTCGATATGACGGTGCGGAAACTTGCGGGGACGCGCTAGGGTGGAGTATGCTCGCGGTCCCCTCAGCCGTGTGGCACGGCCCGCGGTGTGGCTGGCATCCAAGGAGTTTCTCGATGGGCATGGTGAAAGAGTTCCGCGAGTTCGCGCTCAAGGGCAACGTGCTCGACCTGGCCGTGGGCGTGATCATCGGCGCGGCGTTCGGCAAGATCATCAACTCGGTGATCGAGGACATGATCATGCCGATCGTGTCCATCCCCGGGAACGTGGACTTCACGAACCTCTACATCGGCCTGAACGAGAAGGTGCGCACCGCGGTGAACGCCGCCGCGGCGACCGCCACGCCGATGGGGCTGGCGGATGCGCGCAAGATCGGGCCCGTGCTGGCGTATGGCAACTTCATCACCATCACGATCAACTTCATCATCCTGGCGATGTGCGTGTTCATGGTGATCAAGGTCTTCAACACGGCCCGCAAGCGGTTTGAGCGTGAGCAGGCCGCGGCGCCGCCGCTGCCGGCCCCGCCCACGAAGGATCAGGTGCTGCTCACCGAGATCAGGGACTTGTTGGCGAAGCGGTAGCGCGGGGGCGCAGCAGAAAGAGTTCAAAGTCCACAGTTCAGAGTTCACAAGGGGCGGTGGGAGGTGGCGCGTGTCAGCCGCAGGAAGCCGTCAGATGCCCGGCGCGAGCGGCGTGCCCGCGGGGTTTGTGGCGCGCGGGCCCTGCCCCTTGTGCAAGGGCGACGTGTTTGATGCGCACATGCCGTTTCCGGATATCCCCGTGCGTCGCTGCGCGGCGTGCGGGTTCATCCATCCGGCGGTGGTGATGTCGCCCGAGACGATGGCGGCGTATTACCGCGAGGTGTTCCACAGCCCGTGGCACCGGCAGGGGCAGAAACTCAACAGTTTCGTGAACGAGGCCGCGCTGGCGAGGCTGATCGATCTGCGACGCGTGAAATCGTTCCTGGATGTGGGCACGGGCTACGGCTTTCTGTTGCAGCGGCTCGGGCGCAGAGGGATTGCCTGCACCGGCACCGAGCCGAGTGTGAACGAGGCCCGTTACGCGCGGGAATCGCTTGGCCTGAACGTGGTCGCCAATCTCGTTCAAGACGCCGGTCTTCAAGAAGCGAGTTTTGATTGTGTTGCCTGCTTTGAGGTGATCGAGCACGTGCCCGACCCGATCCCCTTCATCGCCACGCTGGCCCGCTACGCCAAGCCCGGCGGGCTGGTGGTCATCAACACCGACAACTTCGAGAACGCGACCGTGCGGGCGCTCGGCCCCGAGTTCCCCAAGTGGATTCCGCACAGCCACGTGAGCGACTTTGCACCGGCAACGCTGGAGCGGGCGATTCACGCGGCGGACGGGACGTCCGCCCCACCGGGGCGAGCGGGCCTGAGGGTGGAGAGCCGCCTGTCGTACACGGCGTGGGAGATGGCGGCGCGGCGTGCGGTTATGCGGCTGCGGGGCACGCAGCCGCGCGAGCCGGGGGCGTGCTTCTCGTTCGAGCGTGAACGGGCCCGGGAGATGAACCGGGCGTATCGGTTTTGGCCGCTGCGGTTGGCGGTGGCGCGGGCGTGGTTTGCGCTGGCGCATCGGCGCGATCTGGCGGGGAGCATGATGTTCGTGGCGGCCCGCAAGGGAGGATAAATCCCCTCCGGCGTGCTGGCCGCGGGCGCGTATCCTGCGTGTATCAGCGCGCTGTCTTCCCAAGTCGTGCCCGCGGCGTCGGGCCGGAAGCCGCCCTTGGGGCTCGCCCCAGCGAGCGTGGCCACGCCGCCGCTGGATGTGCGGGCGATGCTTGATGCCACGCTCGACCAGACCCTGACCCTGCACGAGGCGCACATCAACCCGGCCTACGCGGGGGTGCTGCGCACCATCGGCTTTGACCAGAAGTGGGCACGCGGCGAGGGCGCGTACCTCTGGGACGACAAGGGCGAGCGGTACATTGACTGCCTCGGGGGCTACGCGGTCTTCAACGTGGGGCGCAATCACCCTGTGGTGCGCGATGCGCTGCGGCAGGCGATGGACCTGGACCTGCCCAACCTCCTGGGCATCGGGGCCTTCCGTGTGTCGGGCTTGCTCGCCAAGGAGTTGCTGGCCATTGCCCCCGGTGATGCGCTGACGAAGGTCTTCTTCTGCTCCGCGGGAACCGAGGCGAACGAGGCCGCGATCAAGTTCGCCCGCGCGGCAACGGGGCGGGCGCGCATCGTCTACTGCCATCGGTCGTACCACGGCCTGTCGATGGGGTCGCTTTCGGTGACCGGAAACTCCGAGTTTCGCGAGGGGTTTGGCCCGCTGCTGGCCGACACGACGGAGGTCCCTTTCAACGACCCTGCGGCGCTGGAGCGTGAACTGGCCCGGGGCGATGTGGCCGCGTTCATCGTGGAGCCGATCCAGGGCAAGGGCGTGAATCTGCCCGCGGATGAGTACCTGCGCGAGGCCTCGCGCCTGTGCCACCTGCACGGGGCGAAACTGATTCTGGATGAGATTCAGACGGGCCTGGGCCGCACGGGCAGGTGGTTCGCGTGCGAGCACTTTGGCGCGGGTGTGGATTGGCAGCCCGACCTCATCACCATCGCCAAGGGTTTGTCGGGCGGCTATGTGCCGGTGGCGGCGGTGCTGATGACCGAGCGCGTGAACGCGAGTGTGTTCAGCAGCATGAGCAACTGCTCGCGGATTCAGACCACGTTCGGGCAGAACGACCTGGCGATGGTGGCCGGGCTCGCGGCCCTGCACGTGCTGAAGCACGAGCGGATCATCGAGAACGCCGCGAGCGTGGGGGAGCACCTCATGAGCGGCCTGCGGCGGGTGCTGGGCGGCTTCGAGATGGTGAAGGCCGTTCGCGGCAAGGGCCTGATGATCGGCATCGAGTTCCAGCGGCCCGCCAGCATGATGCTGCGCATGGGCTGGGATGCACTGCACAAACTGGACGCGAGTTTGTTCTGCCAGGCGATCATCATGCCGCTGATGAGCGACCACCGGGTGATTGCGCAGGTGGCCGGGCACCGGCTGGACGTGATCAAACTCATCCCGCCCCTGGTGCTGAGCCGCGAGGATGCGGATGAGGTGGTCGCGGCGTTCGCGGCGTGCGTGGGGGCGTGCCATCAGTTTCCCGGTCCGGCGTGGGAGGTTGGCAAGAAACTCTCAGGCGCGGCGATGAAGAGGTTTGTCACGAGTTGACGCGTTGATGAGTGGGTGGGGCTGGAGTCTGTTTGCGGAGGCTGACGCATGGACGCGGTCGGGCAACTGCGGGCGGCCCAGGAGTTGATCAACGCGGGGCGACCGGGCGAGGCGATCGCGGCCCTCGAGCGCCTCACGCGCGCCCATGCCGCGTGGGCACCAGCGTGGCAGTTGCTGGCCATCGCGCTGCACGGCGTGGGGCGCGCGGGCGAGGCTCTGCCCGCGGCACGTCGTGCGTGCGAGGTTGACGGGGCGAGCGCATCGTGCATGAACACGCTGGCCGGGCTGCTGGTGGAGACCGGGCACGGGGCAGAGGCGGCGGGGGTGTTCGAGCGGCTGCTGACGCTCAACCCGGCAGACGACCTGGCTCTCTTCAACCTGAGCAACCTGGAATGGACCCGTGGCGGCTACATGCGCTCGATCGACCTTCTGCGCCGGGCGCAGGCGGGCAGGCCCGACGACCGTGATGTGATCTTCCAGTTGGCCTCGTCGTTGTGTGCGGTCGGGCGCGTGGCGGAATCGCTGGAGGTGTGCGAGAAGTTCTTGGCCCGCTCGCCGCGCGGCGCGGGCGATGGCCCCGATGCGATGGTGCTGGGGGCGCGGGCGTTTGCGATGCTGGGGTCGAGCGCGGTGAGCGCGGAGCGCCTGGCCGCGGTACACCGCGAACTGGGCGTGGCGAACGAGCGCGGCATCGTGCCGATGCCGGTCGCGAGCGGGGCGGGCCATGGGGGGCGAGCCGGGCCGATCCGCATCGGTTTCGTGTCGCCGGACCTGCGCGAGCACCCGGTGGCAAGGTTCTTGTTGCCGCTCTTGTGCCACGTGGATCGCGCGCGGTTCACGGTGTTCGTGTATTCATGCTCCGCGCAAACCGACGCCACGACGGCCGAGTTGCGCAGCGCGGTGGAGCGCGGCGGCGGTGGGGGGGTGGCGGGTGCGGGGGCGTGGCGCGACGTCACACTGCTTGGTGACGATGAAGCCGCGGCCTTGGTGCGTGCGGACAACATCGACGTGCTGGTGGATTTGGCGGGCAACACGGTGGGCTCGCGGCCGGGGTTGCTTGCGCGGTGTGCGGCGCCCGTGCAGGTGTCATACCTGGGCTACCCGGCCACGACGGGCATGAAGAGCGTGGGGTTCAGGCTTGTGGATGCACACACCGACCCGCTCGCAACGTCTCCCGTCTCTTCGGGAGGGCCGGGTGTGTACGACGCACAGTGCACCGAACACTTGGTGCGTGTGCCGGACTGCTTTGTGTGCTACCGGCCGCCCGCCGCGGCACCGCCCGCGCGCGCCGCAGAGGCGGGCGAGGGTCCGGTGCGCTTCGGCTGCTTCGGCTCGCTGCACAAGCACAGCGATGCGTGCCTGGCGGCGTGGGGGAAGACTCTCGCGCGCGTGCCGGGCTCGATGCTGGTACTCAAGAGCATGATGCTCAGCGATGAGCGCGTGGCGATGGATGTGCGGGAAAGGCTCGCGGCGGCGGGGATTGATGTGGCCCGTGTGCGCACGCTGACGCCGACGGCGAGCGTGAGCGACCACCTGCGGGCGTATCACGATGTGGACATTGCGCTCGACACGTTCCCGTATCACGGCACGACGACGACGTGCGATGCGCTCTACATGGGCGTGCCGGTGGTGAGCATGGCGGGGGCGAGCCACCACGCGCGCGTGGGCGTGAGTCTGTTGCGCGCGGTGGGCCTGAGCGAACTGGTGGCACGCGATGAGGCTGAGTACGTGGAGGTGGCCGTCGCGCTCGCGCACGCCGCGGCGCGGCGGGCAGTGTTGCACGCCGCGCTCCGCGAGCGTGTGGAAGGCTCGCCCCTGCGAGATGAGGCGGGGTTTGCCAAGCGGTGGGGGGAGGCCGTGTCGCGGCTGGTGTGAGCCGGGCATGTCAATGAGGCCGCCGCGCAAGCGGCGGCTTTATGGGTGGTTTCGTGAGTAGCTCTCGGCACCGTGCCCGCCGCGAAAAAGCCACGGCTTGCGCCGTGGCCTCTTTGGCCGCGGCCCATTACCAGTTGAACACCGCCTGAATCAAGTCGAAGGCGACCTGGGTGAGCATCAGGAGCAGCACCAGCCCGCCCGCCCAGAACCAGCGCGAGCGCTTGGGCGAGAAGAGCGGAAGGTCCGGCGTCGGCATCGCGGACTTGGCTGCCGCGTCATCCCCCTCGCCAACATCCACTTCGTCCCAATCGATATCAATCGAATCAGCCTTGATCGCCCGCAGCGCGTTGCGTGCCCGTTCCAGATCACTCTCGAACACCAGCACCTGGGCCTCACCGGGCACCTCGGCGCGAAAGCCCGTGATCGTGCCGCCGGACACCTGTGCGGGAATAGACTGCTCACGCAGCGCGGCGGCGATGGCCGCGGCCTCGAACTCGCTGGGTGAACTGGTGAGGGGCACGAGTTTGGCGGAGAGGTCGGGCATGGTGCTCGCCCGGCTCAGCCGGTGCGTGGGGCAAGGGTCTCGGTCATGCCGTCTGCCGTGAGTGAGACGAAGTGGAAGCGTGCGGTGAGCGCCAGCGCGCCGGGCAGGTGCGGGGCGAGCGCCGAGATGGCCTTGAAGCGGGTGTCGCGCACGTTGATCTCAAGAACGGGGAGCGGCAGATCGACCAGTCGCTGCTGGAAGCGGATGTTCTGATCCACGGTGATGAACACGTGGAACCCCCCGGCCGCCGCCGCCGCGAGCAACTGCCCGTTCTGCAAAGTTTGCCACCCAAGTTCGCTGGCGTGGCGCGTCTCGTGATCGCGCAGCAGCCGTGCGAGCCGACGGTCCACGCAGTTGTCAAGGGCAATCCTCACAGGCGGCGCAGCCCTTCGAGCAAGCCCATCGATGCGAGGTCGATCACGGCGGTGGCCTGTTCTGCCGTAACCGGCGGGAAGCCCTCCAAGAACTCGCTCATCGGGTCGCCTGCCCGCAGGTGGTCGAACAGAATCTTCACCGGCACGCGCGTGCCCTTGAAGCACGGTTCGCCCGAGACGCGGGCAGGGTCCACCGAGATGAAGGGCGCCAGCACGCTGTCAGGCGGGATGAGTTCGCCGGCTGGGCGACCCGGGCGGAAGCCCAGCGGCATGCGCGACGATGGAGGCTCGGGGTTGGGGAGTGCCGACACGGTGCACCTCGTTTCAGACGATTGTACGCGGGGGTGTGGCCCGGCGCGCTCGCAGCCACTCCCGCAGCGCTCCCCGCATCACCCACGCGCCCGCCACGATGAGCGTGATGGCCAAGAGCGGCAGCGACCACACCAGGAACGCGCCGGGGTTGGTGGCCGGGTTGGGCATCGCCGTGCTCAGCCCATCGCCCACTTTGTACGCCGTGAGCGTGCCCACGGTGAGCAGTGCCGCGGCACCCAGGGGCTTCCAGCGCTTGCCCACCCACTGCACAAAGTCGTCTCCACCCTTGGCGAGTTGCGAGCGGAAGGAGGCCTGCACGGCGGGCGCGGCTTGTTCCAGTTGCGGCGCAAGCGCCCGCAGCACGGCCTGCTGCTGGGGCGCGATCTTCGCGGCCTGCTGGGTGAGCGCCGGGCCGTAGAGCGTGAGGAGGCGCGGGCCTTCCTTTGGCCCGTGTGTGGCCAGCACGCGGACAGCACCGTCGCCGTGGGCCGCGAACGCCTCCACCGCCGCGCGGCCGCCCTGGCGAATCACCAGCGTGCCCGCCTCGCCATTGGCGGCGATGAGGCGCGCGGCGTTGGGCGCCTGCTCGCCGAGTTCGCGCACGAGCGTCAGGGCGCCCGGCCCGCCGCGCTTCACCATTTGTTCCACGGCTTCGGAGCCAGCCTTGGCGGCGAGGTCATCCAGTTCGCGTGCGAGCGCGCCAGCGCCCTTGCCCGCCAGGTCGTCGGCGTACTTGGTGCCTTGCCGCGCGAGCCATTCGACCAGTTCGCTGCCGATGCCGGCGTGGGCGGGGTTGGAGAAGGAGACGGCCAGCAGCACGGCCAGAGCGGTGAGAACGCGCGGCACGCAGGGCCCTGCACCGCTGCGCGGTGCGGCGGCCACGATGGCGGAGCGTTGACCGTGGGTGCCGCTTCGCGGCGACCCACGGCTATTCACCATCGCGGCTTCGCCGCGAAATGCCATCACGCGCCACCCCGTTGGATATTCGCGGCGTGGCCGAGGAGCGTGCCGCGCTCTTGGCGCAGGTGGCGCGTCTGGGCGCTCAGGAGCGAGCGGAGTTCGGCCTTGGTCTGTTCGCGCAGGTCGTTGATGGTGGTGCGCAACTCGCCCGCGGCACGCCGTTCGAGAATCGCCGAGAGCGCAAGGTCAAGCGCGATCGTCGCGGCGATCTCGCCGCCGGCCACGACCCAGCCGGGCGGGCCCGTGGCGGCTGTGGCCCCGGCACAGGCGGCACCGGCGGTGAACAGGCCCGTGCGGGCCGCGAGAGCCCCGGCAGCACGCTGGCCGACCGACCACGCGACCCGGGTTTGCAGCAGCAGGATCAGGCCCTCTTTGCCGGCCATGCGTAGGCCGAAATCCTGCGCGGCATCTTGCAGGAGCACGCGGCGTGTGGCCTCGGCAGCGCGGGTGCGGGCATCGGCCTGCAGGGCAAGCGCGGCGGTTTCGGTCAGCGGCACGCCGCGCCCGTCGAGCACGGCGATCAGGCGGGGGCGGAGCGTCGCGTCGTTCTGAGCCATGAGCAGGTCGAAGCGCTCGGTGGCGGAGGCGATGGCGCGGCCGAGGCCATCGGGCAGGCCGAGGTGCGTGCGTGCGGCCGTGCGGATGCGCCGGTCGATGCGGGCGCTGTCGTCGCTCACGGCGAGTTTGTCGGCCGCCCAACCCCACGCGAACGTGGCGGAGTCGATGGGGCCGCTGAACTCGGCGAGGAAGGGGCCGATGCCCTTGAGGGCGACCTCGTCGAAGAAGGCATCGACGGCAGAGACGGACTCCTCGATCGCCGCGGCATCGGTGGTGACGGCATCGGTGAGCGCGGCTTGCCAGGCCTGCTCGGCCACGGGGTTGGTGGCGGGTGGAGCAGATGGTGCGCTCGCCACGCTGGCGGCCCAGTGCCGCACGCGCCCGAAGGGCTCGCTGTCGCGCAGTGTGAACAGGGTCGCGGCTACGCACACGGCCGCGACCAAGCCGACACCCGCAGCGATGGGCGCAGCGCGTTGCGCAGGGTGGCCGGTCGCGGGCGGGGCGGTGGTGGGGGTCGGTGGTTGCATGAGAGGCGGCTCGGTGGAGCATTGGCATCGGGCCGCGGCGGGTTTCGGATGCACTAACGCACCCGAACAGGCCCCGATGCGTGCTTGCTGAGGTGGGCCTGTGCGGGGGTGGGGGGCGGGTTTTCCGGGCAGCGGGGCGTGCGGCGCGTTCTGGTATCATCATCGCGTTGCCCAGCCACCCGCGATTGAGCGGGACGGGCTCCGGATCGGTTGGTGTGTTCCTCGCACCATTTGCTCTTTGCCATTTGCACGCCCTCACCCCTGCTCCTCGGAGGTTCCCGCATGTTCGTCGAAGCCAAGCCGTCTACCAACGTTCGCGCCATGCTCGGCAGCGCGGCAGACAGTCTGCTGAACCACGAGAGCAAGACGGTCTCCAAGAACGCGCTCTATCTGCCGGGGCCTGATTTTATCGACCGGGTTTTCTCGCAGAGCGACCGCAACGTGCCGACGCTGCGCAACTTCCAGACGCTGCTCAACACGGGCCGCTTGGCGGGCACGGGCTTCGTCAGCATCCTGCCGGTCGATCAGGGGATCGAGCACTCGGCGGGCGCGAGTTTCGCCCCCAACCCGGCGTACTTCGACCCCGAGAACATCATCAAACTCGCGTACGAGGGCGGCTGCAACGCCGTGGCCAGCACGCTGGGCGTGCTGGGCGCGTGCGCACGCAAGTGGGCCCACAAGATTCCGTTTCTCGTGAAGTTCAACCACAACGAGATGCTCACGTGCCCCAACGTGCACAAGCAGAGTTACTTCGGCAGCGTCCGCCAGTGCTACGAGATGGGGGCGATCGCGGTGGGTGCCACGATCTACTTCGGCAACGATTCGGCCCGCGACGAGATCGCCTATGTGAGCGACATGTTCGAGGAGGCCCACGCCCTGGGCATGGTGACGGTGCTGTGGTGCTACACACGCTCGCCGAGTTTCAAGATGAAGACGCCCGACGGCAAGAGCGTGGATTTCCACTCATCCGCAGACCTCACAGGCCAGGCCAACCACCTCGGCGCGACGATCAAGGCGGATATTGTGAAGCAGAAACTCCCCGTGAACAACGGCGGCTACGCGGCCGTGAACACGGGGGGCTCCGCCTACGGCAAGTGGGACAAGCGCGTGTACACCGACCTGTGCGGCTCGGATGAGAGCGGCAAGGGCGGGCACCCGATCGACCTGTGCCGCTACCAGATTCTCAACAACTACATGGGCCGCGTGCCGCTGATCAATTCGGGCGGTGAGAGCAAGGGCGCGGGCGATCTGGAAGATGCGGTGACGACGGCCGTGATCAACAAGCGGGCCGGCGGCATGGGCCTGATCTCCGGCCGCAAGGCCTTCCAGAAGCCGCTGAAGGACGGCGTGGCGCTGCTGAACGCTGTGCAGGATGTGTACTTGGACAAGAGCGTGACGGTGGCGTGAGGAGAGACGCCAGACTCCAGACGCGAGACGACAGGCAAGCACATGCAGCCCGATCGTGCGGGAGGGCTCTTGGGTGTGATCGGAGCGTCGCCGGCGCGGCAACGCCAGTGCGGGGCGCGGGCAGTTCGTTACCGGGCCGGTGTCGAGGCCGATGGCCACGCGCCCGCCGCCGCGCCCTTGATCGCCGGCGTCTTGGCATCGTACACGAACACGATCACCTCGCGGGGCCCGGCTTCGGCCGCGGCATCGGCGGCAAGGGCAAGCCTGACCGTCGCTCGTCCCTCCTTGTCCAGCGTGCCGGTGGCAAAGGCCCGCACCACGCCGTCGTGCGTCAGGGCCCGCCCGCTGTTCTCGCCGCGCTTCACGCTCGTGGAGAGGCCGCTGTGCGTGAGCGCCGCGGCCACACCCAGCCCTGCCCCGGCCGGGGCGTGGATGGCGACGGGCCGCGCCCCGGTGGCGGCATCGCCGGCCTGCACCTCGAACGTGAGCGGCACGGCCGCGGGCGTGGCCAGGGCGCGGGCAATCTCCGCGTCGGCCCGACCGCGGTCGGAGCCGACGAACTCAGCCGCGCCGTTGACCACCATCTGCGGCGTGTAGACACCGCTGCCAAGTCTGTCGGCATAGGTGCGCTGGCGGGCGGTGAACGCTTCGGTCGCGAAGCGGTCTGGCCACCCCAGGTGGTTCCAGTAATCAACATGGAACGCCAGGGTGTAGACGTGCCCGCCCTTCTTGGCGTTGCTCGCGTGCAGATCGTTCAGCACGCGCTCGGCCGAGGGGCAGCTCGAACACCCCTCCGACGTGAAGAGTTCCACGACCGCCACACCGGGCGGGCTTTCCTTGGGGCCGGCATCGGGCGCCGTGGTGGACGTGGCAGCGAGTCCGCCCAATGCGCAAAGAATGCCGGTTGCGGCCAGCACGGCGCGGAGGGATGCGTACTTCATGCCCACTATGACGCGGTGGGAGAGCCGGCGGTGTCGCGCTGCGCGAGATTCGGTGGAGATGAGTAAGGAAACCGCCCCATCTTCCGCCGCGCAGCCAGATTCCTGAAACCACGCGCGGGCGGATTCCGCATGGGAATATGGGCAAGCCCGGACTTGGCCGCGGCGCGATCACCGACGCGCGGCGGATCGGGCTGGCCTTCGCGACACTGGCCGCAGTGCCGCGCTGGAGCGTGTTCCTCCCTCTCCCCCACGTATGGGGTCGCGGAGAAGCGATCAGGGCCCTTGGACGGAAACCCTGATCTTTCTCCCCCTGCTCCGCGGCCCCGCGTGGGCTTTTTGAGACGCCAGACTCCAGACGCGAGGCGTCAGGCGTGGGGCATCAGGCGTGAGGCTGCATGCGCGGCCCGCGCTCGGCTCGTGGCGCGCACCCCCTGCGCCTGTCTAAACATGCACGCAACGCATATTCAGTTCTCATCCTGTTGGTGCTGCACTTGGGGTGTTTTGCGTGCGGCGTGTGAGATTCTCGCCAGCACGGGCCGTTGGTTGTGGCGTGCGGGGTGAACATGCGTTAGGCTGGAGTGCTCGCTCTGCCGCGTCGCGCCGGTTCAACCCGTCGCGGCGGCCCACGGAGGCGCGAGCCTGAGGACGACATCATGTCTACGCGATCACGCGTTCCGGTGGCGGCTTGGTTGGCGGCGGTTGCTTTGGGGTGCGGCGTAGTGATGAGCGGGCTGGTGGTGGCGCGGGGGCCGCGCCCGATCGGACCCGTGCAGGCCCAGACGCAGATCCGCGCACAGGCGCACGCGCAGCGCGGGGCCCACCCGGGATTCACGTCAGCACCGTTCGCCAGCGGGTCCATCTTCGATACGCCCTCGTTCGCACTCGCCGTCGCGGCACCGGTCCCGCCCGCTCCGCCGCCGGGAGCCATCCCGCCGCTGTCGCCGCTGGAGAGCGGCCCGTTTGTGAACTTCGACAGCCCGATGGTGCGCCCGCTCGCCCTTGCCGACAATGGCGCGGTGCTGCTGGCCACCGACACGCCCGACAACTCGCTGATGGTGTACGACACGGTTGATGCGGGCACCGGGCGCTTGCGGCTGCTGGGGCGCGTGCCCGTTGGCCTTGACCCCGTGGCCGTGGCGGTGCAGCCGGGTTCGCCCTCGCGCTTTGCGTGGGTGGCCAACTTCATCAGCGACGATGTGAGCGTGGTGGACATCGAGAACCGCAAGGTGGTGGCGGTGATTCCCGTTGGCGATGAGCCGGTGAACATCCTGTTCGACCAGACGGGTTCGACCGCGTTCGTGGTGACGCAGGGCCCCAGCGACCACGATTCCGCCTTCTTGGGCACCACCGACAACCGCGGCTACATCGTGGCCATCAAGACGGCCACGCGCCAGGTGCAGGGCACGCTGCGGCTGGAGTGCAACACGCCCCGAGCCGCGGCCTACGACCCGGCCAATCAGCGTCTGATTGTGGCCGCGCTGCACGCCGGGAACGACACCACCGTGGTGGGTCGGCGTGTGCGGTTGTTCCACCCCGGCAACACCTCGGAGTGGGTGCTCACCATCCAGATGGCCCGAGATTTCAGCGTCACCGCGCCGATCTTCAGCACGTCAACAGAACTCGCGCCCTGGCCCGATCCGGGCATGCTGCCGGGTTCGCCCGCGGTCCACCGGATTGTGGACAGCACGCCGCAGGGCGCGTGGGCCGACATTGTGGACGCGATCACGCTCTCCGGTGGCGGGCTGGACCCGGCGGTGGTGGCCACGTTCGCCGCGGAGTTCAACTGCACCAACCCTGAGGTGGTGCTGCAGGCGATGGCCAGCGACGCCGCGCTGCGCGTGGACCATGACGTGCTGGTCGTGGATGTGACCTCGCCCTCGGCGATGAGCGTTGTGCAGACAGTGCCCAGGGTGGGCACGACGATCGTGGCCATGGCCAAGCACCCCGTTCGGCCGCGCGTGCTGGTGGCCGATCTTCACCCGCGCAACCTTGAGCGTCTTGAGACGACGATCAACGGGCGGTTTCTGGAGCACCGGCTGACGCTGGTGGACCTTTCACCCATCGGTGTGCAGGCACCGCCCGCGCCCTTTGACCTGCACGGGGCCGTGCCGAACTTTGACGACGCGAGCCAGCCCAACCCCATCGCGCAGGAAGCGTCGCTGGCCAACCCGGTGGACATCGTCTTCGACCCATCGGGCACCAAGGCCTATGTCGCGTCGCTGGGGGCCGACCGTGTGGGTGTGGTGAACCCGGCCACGGGCGATGTGCTGGCGCGTGTGGATGTCGGACGCGGCCCGCGGGGCCTGGCGCTCGACGACGCGGCGCAGCGGCTCTACTGCTTGAACCGTACGGACATGACGATCTCCGTGCTCACGCTGGACCAGTCTCCACCGGTGGAACTGGGCCGCGTGCAGATGTTCAACCCCGAACCCAGAGACATCCGCGAGGGCCGCAACTTCCTGTACACGGCGAAGATCGCCAACAACTTCTCGTCGTCGTGCGCGATGTGCCATATTGATGGCGACCTGGACCACCTTGCGTGGGACCTGGGCGACCCGCACGCAGCGGTTGCGCAGAGCGTGCCCAGCAACCTGCTGGGCCTCGCCACGAACCACCCGGTGAAGGGGCCGATGGTGACGATGTCGCTGAAGGGCCTGGCCAACCACGAGACCTTCCACTGGCGCGGCGACAAGAAGAACTTCGGCGAGTTCAACGGCGCGTTCGTCAGCCTGCTGGGCGGGCGGCTGCTCACGCCCGAGGAGATGGACCAGTACACCAAGTTCACGCTCTCTCTGGCGTACGCGCCCAACCCCTTCTACGACCGCCTGAACGTCTTCAAGAGCCCGCTGGCGCTCGCGGGCGGGGCGATCTACGTGCAGTTCTGCAACGGCTGCCACGCGGTGGACCACGACGGCACGTTCCGCCAGCCGGGCCTGCTCGACGATTTCGCGTTCGACTTCATCGGCCCGCCGCTCTTCCTGCAGGTGCAGGAGATCACGCAGATGCGCGGCCTGTACAAGAAGTTCCCCTCCGACCACTTCGGGGCCTTCGGGCTGCTGCACGACGGCAGCGAGACCAGCGAGGACAACGGCCACCCCCTCAGCACCTTCCTCGAAGAGTTCTTCCCGCACGGCTTTGACGGCAACGGCAACGCCACGGGCATCGCCCCGGGCGACCACCAGAAGGTGATCGACTTCTGCGCCAGTTTCCAGAGCAACGTGATGGGCGTGGTGGGGTGGCAGGTGCTCGTGCAGGGCCCGCTCACCCTGCAGCAGCACACCGACATCAACTGGATGGTGGTGCAGAGCCGCCTTGCGCCCAGCCAGAACGACGTGGTGGCTTCGGGCTTCTTTGCCAGCGAACCGGCGGGGTTTGTGCTGCTGCCACCCACGGGCGATGTGGATGAGCCCACGCTCTTTGCCAGAGACAACGGCGATGTGGTGGACCTTGACGACATGCTCGCGGCCAACCCGGGCACAAGCCTGGTGTTCATGGCCGCGCCGCCGGGCTCGGGCAAGCGCATCGGCATCGATTGGGACCTGGACTGCATCCTGAACCGGACAGAGGTCCACGCGCTGCAGAACCAGGACTACAACGCCGATGGGATCGTGAACCCCGACGACCTGGGCGACTACATCACCGACTACTTCACGCTGCCCGCGGTGGTGGGTCCGGCGATCTACGCCGTGTCACCGTGCGTGGGTGAGAGCCCGCCGTACGCCGACGACGGCTTCAAGGTGGACATCACCGGCGACTGCATCGTGAACCCGGACGACCTGGGCGACTACATCACGGCGTTCTACACGCCGTGCTGAACGCAAGGCCGCCGACGGATCGCTGGACGGGTGACTGTGATGAGGGTCGCCGCGTGCGTCAAGCCGGGTGTGCGCCGCCCGCTCCGGCTGCCATCATGGGACGATTGCCGCGGGTGTGGCCCGCTCAGACAGGGGCTTGGGCGGCGGGTTGAAGAGTTCGGCGAGGGGGAGTTCGAAGGAGCCGTCCCAGAAGGCGGTGCTGTGGAAATCTCGCAGTGCATATTCCGCGTCTCCGGAGACGCGCACGGTCCAACCCTGCGCCTGCGCCGCCGACTTTGGCAGGGCCTGCGTGTCGCCCACCAGCAGCGCGGGCGGGTTCAGCACGCCCTGGTTGCCGGTGGCGAGGAAGAAGCGGCGGGCGGTCGCCACGGGCTTGTCGGCGTTGAAAAACTCCAACTTCATCGCCACCGTCGTGCCTTCAACCAGCGGCCCGCGCGGGCGATCCACGTACACCACCAGCGTGCCCGACGAAGGCAGGCGCACCAGCCGCGGCCGCGTGTGGGTCCGCAAAAAATCATCGAGGGTGGCGAGCGAGACGGGGTTGAGCACTTCGGCGGGCGAGCCCGCGACCTGGATGGTCCGCCGAACCGTGCCACGCCACACCTCGGTGGGTGGGCCGCTGGTGGGCCGGCCATCGGGCCCCATGAGGGGGCGTGTCACCACCACCTCGGCCATCAGTTCGTGCCGGCCCGCCGACATGGGCGGCAGCGACCACTGCCTGTCGGACCAGACCTGCTCGTGCGAAAGGTCCGGGCGGGGCCACTCCGGCGCGGGTGGAATCGCATCTCCCACCGGGCGCGTGGCCAGGCTCACCGTGCCGAGCCGGCCGCTGGACCAGACCGTGCCGGCCTCGAAGCGGATGGGCGTTTCGGTCGGCCACACCTGGCGTGTGATGAGCAGTTGCGGGGCCAGGCGATCGACCATCGCCTGCAGTTGCCAGGGGCTGAGCAGGCCCGCCGCGGCACGCTGGAGGATCTCCGCATTGGCCGCCGCGGCCACATGGTGCGGGCGTGCCTTGGGTGTCAGGAACAGCAGGCTGGAGGGAACGGCCGCGACCCACCCGCCGCGCTTGACGGCGGGTGTGACCCACGCGACCCATGAGGCGATCAGCAGCAGAAGGCCGAGTGTGAGCCAGCGGTAGCGCCGGTGCCACCTGTGCAGGTTGGCCTCGAAGCGGGCATCGTGGCCGCACTCCGGACAGACGCGCCCGGCGAGGCCCGCCATGTCGTGCCAGCACTTGGGACAGCGCCGCTTCGTGCCCGGCGGGTCGGCCAGGAGCGACCACGCGGCCAGGCCCACGCCCGTGAGGGCGAAGAGCGCGGCGATCCAGGGATACAACCAGAGCGGGCCGGGCATCGGTGAACATGGTACTCGCCCGTGGGCGGGCCATGCGCGGGCGGGCAACACTTGTTCTCGGCGTGGTTCTTGAGCCCACGCACCCGCCCCGCCAGATCGAGCATCCTTCATGGTGACGCACCCACTCGCGCTTGTTTGTGCCCTGTTGCTCGCCGCCTCTGCGGCCGGGGGGGTGGGGCAGGCCAAGCCCGGCGCGGTCCCTGCGGCGCCCGCACAGGCCGGCGTGCTGAAGACCATGCCGCTGCGCGAAGCGCTGGACCAAGCCAAGGCCCGCAAGCGCGTGCTGGTGGTGGTCGTGAGCGCGAACAAGGCCCGTGAGAAGGCGAGTGCTGAACTGTGGGCTCAGCCTGCGCTGGCCAACTGGGCCGCGTGGCACGCCGTGGTGGTGCACGTGACGGACCAGCCGACCATCCGCTCGCTGACGGAATCGGGCCTCACGCCCGGAGGGCCGGACCAGCCCTTGCTCTTTGCCGATGGCCTTTCCATCGGGCTCTTTGGTGGCGATCCGGCCCGCAACACGTCGCGACTGCGCGCTGCGCCCAAGCCGCCGGGGCCGGCGTCATACGGCCCGGCCTTGCGGCTGATGATGCGGCTGGAATGGTCGCTGCGCGGGCAGGCCCGCGCGGCACCCGCTTGGCTCACCGCTCACGACGCGGCGTGCCCCGCGCCGGCTCGCCCCGTGCTGGCGGCGCAGGCGCTGGTGAGCGATGGGGGCGCGATGGATTTTCGCGAGGCCGCGGCGGCGGGACTCGACGGCGCGGCGGGCGCAGACTCACTGGGGCGTTTGATCCGGGGGCTTGACCTTGTAAAGGCGTTTCCGGCGGATGGTGCGCCCGATGCTGAAAATGCCCGGCGCGCTGCAGGCCTGTTCATAGGGCTGTGGGAGCAGGCGTTGAGTGGTGAGCCGAGCATCGGGCCGGCGCTGCTCTTTGAGGGCTCGCGGGCCATGCACGAACTCGGCGCGAGATTCTCCCCTGCGATGGCGCGGTTCCGGGCCTTGCGCGATGCCCAGGCGGCGATGCTGCCGTGGATGAACAAGCGCGAACTCTTCAACTGGCTGATGCTCTGCCGCGTGGTGGGCGATCAGGCCGACGGGCTGGATTTTCTCGACGCGTCGCTGGATGATCCCGACGCGGTGTCGCTCATGCCGCCCGATGATCGGTTCGCGCTCGAATCGATGCTGCCGCGTGTGGCGTGGACCGATCCCGTGGACCTGCCCAGCACGGGGCGCGACGCGGTGCGGTTTCTGGAGCGCCTGCACGAGCGGATGGGCCCGGAGGCTTTGGGCAGGATTCGCGGCATGGATGACGCGGGGAGGAAGCGGCTGGTCGGTCTGTTGGGAACGCAACTGATCGACGAGGGCTGCCGCGTGTACGCGGCGTTGCTCGCACGCGGCCGGGATGCGGAGGCGCAGCGTGCCGCCGCGCTCGTCGCGGAGGTGTTCAAGGACAAGCCGCTGGGGCCGTGGATGGTTTCCAGTGCACTCGCCCGCGGACAGGCAAGGGATCACCAGATGGGGATGCTGACCGGGACAGACGGGGCGAGTGTGCGGCTTCGCGAGCGCGTGAAGGCGATGCTGGAGCGGTGAGGCTTGTGCGATAAATGCTGGCGGGAGCGCGTTGATCGACCACGCTGCCGATAATCAGCCCATGCTGGCCGCGCGTCGCCGGCCATGCGGAGGTGCTCCACACATGCCTGAAATCAGCCGCTTTTTCGGGCTCGTCGTATACATCTACCACAACGACCATCCGCCCCCGCACTTCCATGTGCGGTACGGATCGCAGAAGGCACGGATTACCATCGACAGCCCCCGCCTGCTCGACGGTCGGCTGAGCCCACGGGTGCTGGGGCTGGCGGTTGAGTGGGCCGTGCTGCACCACGACGAACTGGCTGCGGACTGGGCGTTGGCCCGGCAGCAGAAGCCGCTGCGCCCGATCGCCCCGCTAGAATGAGGCGAACCATGCACAAGGACATCATCCACGTCGTGCCCTTGGACGGCCTGCGTCTGGCGCTCACGTTCGAGGGCGGCGAGCGGCGCGTCGCGGATATCGGGGCCTTGGTTCGTGCCGAGGGTGTCTTTTCCGAGATTGCAAACCCCGCATTCTTCCGCTCCGTGCGCGTCAACCCCGAGAGCGGCACAATCGAGTGGCCCGGTGGTGCCGACCTGTGCCCCGATGTGCTCTACGAGGTCAGCGTTCCCGCCGCGGCTGATGCGGCGTAGGCGGTTCACCACCTCCCCGTAGCCCCACCCACCACGTCCAGCATCTGCTCGCCGCGCACCTTCCAGGTGTGCTCGCGTCGGATGCGTGTGAGGGCCGCGTGCGCGATCGTGTCGATTCGCGCCGGGTCGGCCAGCAGGCACGCCACCTCGCGGGCCATGTCGCCGGGTGAACGGGTGGCGATCACCTGCGTGCCCGCTTCCAGCAGTTGCGTCAGGCCGCTGCGCCAGTCGCAGATGCTCATCGTGCCGCTGGCCCCGGCTTCGAGGGGCTTGAGGTGCAGGCCGACATCGTCCTGCCAGCGCATGGCGGAGAGGGCCAGGCGGGCGCGCCCGTACACGCGGCGTTGCTCCTCATGGGGCACATACCCCAGCACGGTGGCCTCGCGTGTCCCGCCCCACGGCCCGAGCGCATCGCCGGTTTCGCCAAAGAGCACGCAGCGGAAGCGGCGCAGCATGAAGGCTGTGTGGAACGCACGCCGCCACGAGTCCACCCGGCGCAGCGCGTGGGTTGCGTCGATCCACAGCCCCGCATCGGCCAGCAGGGCGGCGCTGGCATCGCTCAGGCCGCTGTCGGCGGCGACCGCCGCACGCAGGCGCGTGAGCACCGGCGTGTGCGGGTCGGCGAGTTGCGTTGCAAGCAGGCGCTCCAGCAGTGCCGCGCACGCCGCGTGGTGCTGGCTCGGCAGTCGCGTCGCCAGCGTGGCCAGGTCTGCCCGCACACGCGCGGCCTGCTCGTGGCGGATGGCCTCGCAATCCGGCTGTTCGCGTGCGAGTTCGGCGAGCATCAGCGGCGTCGGCGGCTCATCGCCCGGCCCCGCGGCGATGGCGATGTCGAACTCGCGGTCTTTGGCGGGCAGCCACGGGTCCGGGTGGAAGGTGCGCTCGTTGATCGCATATGGCAATGCCGCGGCGTGGGCGAAGCCCAGGACGCCTGTCATCTCGTCGGCGATCCCCTGGTTGTTGACGGTCGAGAAGAGCGAGCGGCCGCCGAAGAGGCCGGTGGGTGTCATCTGCCGCACCGTGCCGCCCTGCGCCCAGTGCGGCGCATCGAACCAGTACATCAGGTGCGGGGCGTCCCACAGGTCAAAGCAGGACGTCGCCCGGCCCTCCGAGGAGGCGTGGGTGAGCGTGGTGAGGGCGTTGCCCCAGAACGCGATGGAAAGGTCGATCTGGGCGCTGCGAAGGAACCCGCCCACCTGCTGCGTCAGGGCCAGCCGCTCCGGCGCTGCCCGCGTGCCCAGGGCCTCCAGGCGCGACCAGACCGGGCCTAGTTCGAGCACGCTCACGGTGTGCCCGGCGGTCTGCAGCCCGGCGATCATGTCGAGCGCGGCGTGCCGGGACGTGTTTCCCGGCTGAAGGAAGAACAGGATGCGCAGGGGGCGGCCGGGCACGATCGGACTCCAGCGGCGAGCGGTTCGCCGCTCACCCCGCCGCGCGTGTGCGGAGGTTGTCCATGGCGTTCATGTAGTTGATGTACGCGTCGTAGGGGGAGTCGTAGGGGGAGAAGTACTTGTGCACATCGCCGTCGGCCCAGTACTTGGTGGACATGTAGTAGAAGTGGTCGCTGGTGGTGAGTTTGCGCCAGTCGTCGTACACGCCGCGGGCGTTGTTGACGGCGCCGGCATCGCCGCCCTGCTCGGCCCGGGCGAGTTTGTTCTTCACGGAACGTTCGAGGCGGTAGATCTCGTTGAGCGCGTTGCTCTGCATGGCGTTGCCCAGCCACGCGGAGAGGTCGCGCTCGGTGTCGGCCCAACTGATCACGTGGGGCACGTCGTAGACCCCCACGGGGTCGAACTTCATCAGGGCCTCGGTGGGCGAGAGGAAGTCGTTGTGGCCGGGGTTCACGTCGAAGACCTTCTCCGGCAGGGCGTCAAGGAACTTGAAGATGCCCGTGTCCTCCCACTGGTGCTCGCCGAAGGTTTCGTAGTCCATGAACAGGTTGCAGATGTAGCCATCGCCGTTGATCTGGTTCACCCACCCGGCGAACTTCTCCGCCGAGAGCGGCCACTCCGCCCAGCCGCGGTTGGAGAAGCGGAAGGCGATGTCGTCGGAGAGGCGGTAGTTCTTGAGGAGGATGCCGAAGGGCTTGCCGTGCGGGCCGTTGCCGGTGTGCGGCGGCTTGTACACGTAGTTGGGTGAGCGGTAGCCCAGCAGGCGGTCGGTGCCCTCGCAGATGCCCCCGAGGAAGCGCGGCTTGCCCGCGTCGTCGGTCATCCCGGCCACGTAGTGGGCAAGGTCGTTGTTGTAGATCAGTTCGGTGTTGCGGAAAACCTTGGGCGTGTGGCCGAAAAGGTCCTGAATCCTCTTGGTGTGGGCGCGCACCTGGCTGTCAAACTCCTCGCGCGAGTAGAGAAAACTCAGCGAGTGGTAGTAGGTCTCGGCCAGAAACTCGCAGCAGCCGGTTTCGGCGAGGCGCTTGAAGATGTCGATCACATCCGGCGTGAACTCGGCCCACTGGTCGAGCACGGTGCCGGTGATGGCGTAACTCACCTTGAAGCGGCCCTTGTGCCGCTTCACGAGGTCGAGGATCAGGTTGGTGGTGGGGCGATAGCACTTCTCGGCCACCTTGCGGCAGATGTCGCCGTTCTTCTGCTGGTCGAAGTAGAAGGGGTCGGCATCGAAGACGGAATAGCGCCGCAGGCGGTGCGGCTGGTGGACCTGAAAGTAGAACACAACGGAAGCCATGAGCCGCGATGGTAACCGCCCGGCCTGTCGGCCGCTTGCCGCGTGCGGCACATTCGCGCAGAAACAGCGCGGGCATCTCTGGGGGCTGCCTGTATACTCGTTGGTATGAAGCCGGCGATCTTTCTCGATCGCGACAACACCATTCTCGCCACGGGCGAGGCCACCGCCGGTACGTCCCACGAGGGCGACCTCACCGACCCATCTCAGGTGCGTTTCGTGCCCGGCGCGATCGAGGCGTGCGTGCTGCTGGCCCGCACGGGCCTGCAACTGGTGGTGCTCTCCAACCAGGGCGTTGTGGCACGCGGCCTGTGCACCGTGCGCGAGGTAGAACGCGTCAACGACCGCATGAGAGCCGTGCTGCTGGAGCGGGGCGTGCGGCTGGCGGGCGTCTATTCGTGCCCCTACCACCCGACCGGCACCACGCCGCCCTTCAACGTCGAGCATCCGTGGCGAAAACCCGATTCGGGCATGTATCTGGCCGCGGCCAAGGACCTGGCCATCGACCTGAGCAACTCATGGGCGATCGGCGATTCGCCCCGCGATGTGCTCAGCGCGGTTACGGCGGGCATCGCCTCCGCCCGGTCGGTCATGATCGGCAAGGGCCCCGGCCTGTGGTATCCGGACCTTTTCGCGGCGGCCAAGGTGATCGTCGCGGCGATGGAGAACCACATTGAACTGCTCCGCGGGTTGAGCGGAGCGGCTTCGGGTGGGCGGGCGGCGCAGCATGGCTGAGGACACCTCCACGGGTCCGGGTGCGCTCCCGGAGCGGCCGCGCGTGCTGGTGGTGCTGCCGACGTGGCTGGGCGACAGCGTGATGGCCACCCCCACGCTGCGCCTGCTGCGGCGGGCCCTGGGCACCTGCATCATGGTCGGGCTGTGCAGGCCCGGAATCGACGACCTGCTCGCGGGGACGGATTTCTTCGACGACGTGATCGTGGCCGATGCGCGCAGCCTGCTGGGGCCGGCGAAGACCGCAGCCCGCCTGAAGCCCTACGAGTTTCACGCCGCGCTCCTGCTGCCCAACTCCTTCTCGACGGCGATGACGGTGCGGCTGGCGGGCATCCCGCGGCGGATCGGCTACGACCGCGACGGCCGCTCGGCGTTGCTCACGCACCACCTGCACCCGGCGCGCCGCAGTGCGCCGCACCACGGTTGGGCGGCAATCTCGGCCGTTGAGTATTACTTGGCCGCGGGTCGGGCCTGCCTGGAGGCGCTGGGGCGTGCCGCGGGCCTGGCCGCGCCGGGGTCGGCTCCGAGCATCCCGCTGGAACTGGACCTCACGCGCGCGCAGGAGCAAGCGACGGACGACCTCCTTGTGCGTGCGGGCGTGCCCGCCGATGCACGCCTGGCCGTGCTCAACCCGGGCGGCAACAACCCCGCCAAGCGCTGGCCGCCGGAGCGATTTGCGGGCGTGGCCCACCACCTGATCCACGAGCACGGCATGCTGGTGGCGATCAACGGCTCGCCCGGCGAGGCCACGCTGGCGCACCTCATCCGCGACGCCCTGGTGCTCAACAACCCGGACGAGGGTGCGCGGCTGCTCTGCCTGCCCGAACTGGGCGGCACCATCGGCACGCTCAAGGGTCTGGTGCGGCGGTGCGAGATCATGGTGACCAACGACACCGGCCCGCGCCACATCGCCGCCGCGTTTGACCGCCCATGCGTGAGCCTGTTTGGCCCCACCGACCCGCGTTGGACCACGCTGCCGGCCCGCGCCGACGGCACGCCCAGAGAGGCGGTGATCGTGGCGGACCCGACGCTGCCCGAGAGCGAACTGGCGGATGACCACGCGCAGCGCTGCCGCATCGACCGCATCACCACGACCGATGTGATCGCCGCCGTCGACCGCGTGCTGGCGGCGTGAGCGCCGTTCGCGGGTGCGGCGCGGCAACCCGGAAAATTTTCTGGTTATGGGATGCTGCCCGCGAAGGTGCAGGCGCGCGGCGCGGGCAACGGGGCGGGGAGTTGTCCACAATCGTCGCGGCGTGCCCGCCCACCCCCCGCGGGCGGGATTTCAACGCAGGGTCTGCTCGATGCTGTACCACCCGGCGGGCTTGGCGCGCAGCCACAGGGCGGCCCGGAGCGCGCCGTGAGCGAAGAGATCGCGCGAGGTGGCGCGATGCGTGAGTTCGAGGTACTCGCCGTCGCCAGCGAAGCGGATGGTGTGCTCGCCGACCACGTCGCCGCCGCGCAGCGACAGCACCTGATCGGGGTCCATGGTGGGGCCCTGCTCGCCCGCGGAGGCAATGGCGGCGGCCAGGCGCTTGGCGGTTCCCGAGGGTGCATCCTTCTTATGGATGTGGTGGGCTTCGACGATTGAGGCGTGGAAGGCGGGGCCGAGTGTGCGCGCGGCCATCTCCGCCAAATCAGCCAGCAAGGCCACTCCTGGCGAGGTGTTGGGGGCCAGCAGCACGGGAATTTCTCGGGCCGCGGCCCGCAGGGCGTCGGTGGTGGGCGCGTCCAGCCCGGTGGTGCCCACCAGCAGCGCGCTGTGCAGCCGCACCGCCAGTTCTGTGGCGTTGCGCACGCCCGAGGCGTGGGAAAAATCCAGGACGACCTCCGCGCTGGGCGCGCTCGCGCTGATGCCGGTGAGCGGCAGCGAAGAGGCGTGCGCGGGTGCCAGCGCCCGCCCGAGTGACGGCGACGCGTTGTGCACGATGCCCGCGACCAGGCAGAAGCGCGGATCGTTCAGGGCCAGGTCGCACAGGCGGCGGCCCACGCGCCCGCTCGCGCCGTGGATGATCAGGCGGCAGGGCGATGTGGATGAATCGGTGTGGGGATTTGACAAACGCCTCGCCTCTTGGTGGAGTGAAGGGGTTGGAACGCCGCTTGGGTGCGCAGAAAGCACGCGGCACGGGCTCAAGAGTATGAGGACTCTGCGACGATAACACGTTTACATCGCCCGCAAGGCACGCCGCTTCGTTGCGGCAGACCGGTGCGGGCTTCCTTGCTCCGGACGATTGTCCGAGGAGTTCATCATGGCGAAGAAAGCCAAGAAGAAGGCGAAGAAGAAGGGCAAGAAGAAGTAACTTCTTGTCTCGGGCGGCTTGAATGATCACCGCCCGGACCGCGTCGAAAGACGCACGGACAAACGGCGCGCCCCGATCGGGGGCCGCGGCCCCAGACATCGGGCCGCAGCGCCACAAGCAAAGCGCGGAGTCGGGTTCGCCCGGCTCCGCGTTTTTCTTTTTGCCCCCGTCGTACCATTTCCTCACGCATGACGGCCACGCCCGAGCCCGCCAGCCCCTTCTCACCGCCGCCCGGCGCCCGCCTGCGCGAGGCCCACGCCCACATCGCCAGCCTCGGCCAGAGCCTCGAACTCGGCTCGCTTGAATCCTGCACCAGCCTCCGGCAATGTCTGGAAACTGTGGCCGCGGCCGCCCGCAACGCCCCGACCGATGCCGGCCAACGCGGCCGCCCCTGGGTCCGGCTCCACTCCGCCCGCCCGCAGGCGTGGACCGAGGCCCGCTGGCCCACCTTGGCCGAACTCGACCGCGCCAGCGGCGAGGCCTGCGTGGTGGTGATGAGTTTCGACCACCACGCCGCCGCGGCAAACACGCAGGCCATGGACGCGGCGGGCCTGCACGCGGGCGTGAGCGTGCCGCCCAACGGCGTGGTGGAGGTTGACGCGGCTGGCACAGCCACCGGCCTGCTGCTGGAGCAGGCGGCGCACGCCGCGTGGAACGCTGCGCCCCAGCCCTCGCCCCACGCGCGGCGCGGGCACGTGCTTGCCGCGCTTGAGGTGCTGCACGCGCTGGGCTACACCGAGGTGCACGACCTGCTGAGCCAGGCGTGGCTCGGTCCGCTGCTCGCGGACTTGGCGCGCGAGGGCCTGCTGCGGCAGCGCGTGTGGCTTTATCCGCCGATCGATCGGCTGGCCGCGGATGCCGCGCAGCGCGCAGCGTGGGAGAGCGACCAGGTGCGTCTGGCCGGGGGCAAGGTGTTTGCCGACGGCACGCTCAACAGCCGCACGGCCTGCATGATCCACCGCTACGCCGAGCCGCTGGTGAACGTGCCCCGCGGGCAGTGCATGGTGGCGCCGCGCGCTCTCGACGAGCAGTTTCGCGCTGCCGATGCGCTGGGGCTGCCGCTGGCGGTCCACGCCATCGGTGATAACGCGGTGCGCACGGTGCTGGATTCGATCGAGCGTGTGCGGCCCCGTGCGCCCGGGCAGCGCATCGAGCACTGCGAGTTCATCGACGCGGCGGACGTGCCCCGCTTCGCCAAACTGGGCGTGATCTGTTCGGTGCAGCCGTGCCACCTCTTGACGGATGTCGAGGCCATTACGCGCTTCGTGCCGCACCGGGCGGAGCGGGTCCTGCCGCTGCGCGAGTTGATTGATGCGGGGTGCCGGCCGGGCGAGTTGCTCTGGTTCGGGAGCGATGTGCCGATCGTGCGCGCGAACCCGGAGGACAGCGTGCGGGCCGCGGTGAGCAGGCGACGGGCCGGGGTGCCGGAGGCCGAGGCGATCGCGCCGCGTCAGGCCATCAGCGAGCGCGAGGCGTGGGCGTGCTTTGGTGCGGCGGCCGATCACCCGCGGGGCGGAGGCCGATAGAATCTCGCGGCAGCGCGCCGTGCGGCGTGGCCAACGGGCGAATGGAGTGTGCCATGACCTTCCGTGGTGAATATCGAGACGGGGTGATCGTTCCAGACGCACCACTCGCATTCCCCGACGGGACGCGGTTCGTGTTCGCCGAGCCTGCGAAGCCCCGTAACAAGGCCCGGCAGCAGCGAACTACCGCCGCGAAGCGCTCGGGCCGCCCAACGGGTGCGAAGGCCGTGGCCGCGGGCGGCACCCGCAGGAAGCCGTCAAAGTCAAAGACCGGGCTCTTTCGCAGGGGTCCTGATCGGCAGCAGCACGGCTCGCTGCTGGACCTGTTCCGGCCGTTCATTGGCAGGGTCAAGGGCCTACCCCGCGACTTTGCTGTGAACCATGACCACTACCTGTACGGGGTTCCGAAGCGCGAACCATGACGCACGCGTTTGCGGACACATCTTTCTACCTGGCGCTCCTGCGGCCCGACGACCAGGATCACGCCGCGGCACATGAAGCCGCGGCCGACGGGCGGACGCGTGTGACGACGACCGAGTTTGTGCTGTGCGAATTGGGGAATGCCCTCTGCGCCTCAGACCACCGCCGTCTCTTTGGCCGCTTGGTCGACCGCCTCCGGACCGACCCGCGTGTGGCGATTGTCCAGGCCACGCCGGAGGTCTTCGAAACCGGTCTCGCCCTGTTCCGCTCCTTCCCCGACAAAGATTGGTCCATCGTGGATTGCATCTCGTTCGTGGTCATGAGGCGCCTCCGCATCCGCGACGCCCTCACCGCCGACAGGCACTTTGAGCAGCCGGGCTTTCGCGCCCTGCTCCGGCGCGGCAGGCGGCCCCGCGCATGAGCAACCTGCCCCTCCTCGCCATCACCCGCGCCGTGCCCGTGCGGGGCCTGCCCATCGGCAGCCCGCCCGCCGCGCCATTGGGCGAGCGCGGCACGCCGCTCGCCCGCGTGGTGATGGCACCGGCACTGCCCGCGATGACGCGCGAGCAGTTGCTCGCGTTCATCCGCGGCGCAGGCGTCGTGGTCTCGATGTTCCACGACAAGGTGGACGCGGAGTTTTTGGCAGCCGCGGGCCCCCAACTCAAGGGCGTCTGCAACTTCGCCGTGGGCGTGGACAATATTGACCTTGCCGCCTGCCGCGCCGCGGGCGTGGTGGCCACCAACACGCCCGATGCGGTTACGGAGGGCACGGCGAACATCGCCTGGGGCCTGCTGCTGGCGGTGGCGAGGCGCATCGTCGAGGGCGACCGTTTCGTGCGCTCGGGGCGCTTCGAGAGCGAGGGCAACACCTTCCCCACCGGCTGGCTGGGCATGCACTTCACCGGGCGCACCATGCTCATCGTGGGTGCGGGCCGAATCGGCAGGGCCGTGGCACTGCGAGCGCAGGCCTTCGGCATGAAGGTGCTCTACACGGCCCGCTCGCGCCACATCGACTTCGAGCAGGCCCCCCTCGCCGCGGCGCGTGCAGACCTTGACGAGGGCCTGAGCCTCGCCGATGTCGTGAGCATCCACACGCCCCTCACGCCGGACACGCGCCACCTGATCGACGCCAAGCGGCTGGCGCTGCTGCGGCCGGATGCCATCCTCATCAACACCGCGCGCGGGCCGGTGGTGGATGAGGCCGCGTTGGCGGATGCGCTCGCCGCGGGCCGCCTGCACGGGGCGGGTCTGGACGTGTTCGAGCACGAGCCGCGCGTGCACCACCGGCTCATGACGCTCGACAACGTGGTGATGACGCCGCACATCGGTTCGGGCGAGCGGTTCTGGCGCGAGGAGATGACGCGCATGGCCCTGGACAACGCCGCGGCGATCCTGGCCGGGCGGCCCGCGCCCAACGCGGTCTGATGCCCCCTTACCGCTTGATCTCGCTGACGACCTTGCCGTCGATCACCACGCCCGTGCAGTGTGTGGCGTACTCGAAGGGGTCGCCGTCGTACATGGCCACGTCGCCGTCCTTGCCGACCTCGAGCGAGCCCACGCGGGCCTGGATGCCCAGGATCGTGGCCGCGTCGATGGTGATGGCGGCGAGGGCCTGCTCGCGCGAGAGGCCGTTGGCCGCGGCGAGCGCGGCCTCCAGCAGCACCACGCGCGTCTTGGGCACGTAGCCCTCGTAGCCGCTCTGGATGGCGATGGTGATGCCGGCCTTGCGAAGGATCGCGGCGTTCTCCATGCTCTGGTTCTGCGTGTCGCCGTAGGCCCGCTGGGTGCTGGCGTGAACGATGACGGGGATGCCCGCGGCCTTGATCTGGTCCACCACCATGTGGGCCTCGGCGGCGCCGTCGAGCCAGACCTTGATCTTGAACTCGGCGGCCAGCCGCAGCACCGCGTCAATATCCTGCGCGCGATTGGCGGTGATGAGCAGTGGCAGTTCACCCTTGAGGACGCTGACGAGGGTTTCGAGGCGCAAACTGCGCTCGGGTGGTGTGGGCGGGCCCTTGTCGTCGGGCTTGGCACCGTCTTTCTTCTCGCCTTCTGCTGGTGCATCGGGCTTCACGGGTTCGCCGCGCTCGAACTTGCCCTGCTTCTCGGCGTGGCGGTCCCATTTGGTCTGGTATTCCTGAGCCTTGATGAACTCGGCCCGCAGCATGGCCATCATCTTGGCGCGCGTGCCGGGGCTCTTGGCACCGTCTTTCTCAGCCGCGGGGCTGAACGTGGCGGCGAGGGCGGAGGGGTTTTTCACAAGGGCCTCGGCCACGGAGTTGCCCGTGGTTTTGACGACCATCATCTGGCCGCTGATGAGTTCGCCCGGTGCGTGCCCGGTGTTGAGCGTGGTGACGCCCAGCGAGCGGACGTACTCGACGAGTTTTTCTTTGGGGTTGTACGCATCGAGCGCCCGCAGTTCGGGCTGGATGGGGGCCGAGCGTTCGAGTTGGTCGGAATCGTGCCGCTGGTTGAAGATGCCCGAGAGACCCGCGGTGCTGTGCGCGTCAATCAGACCGGGAATGGCCACGGCCGCCTCGAGCACCTTGAAGCCCTCGGGAACAGCCGTGCTCGCTGCGGGGCCGATCGCGCTCACCTTGCCGCCGGTGATGACCACCACGCCGTCGGCGATGGTGCCCCCGGGGCCCATGGTGATGACGCTCTTGGCCTTGATGGCGACCTGCGCGGCTGCGCTCGTGGCGAGCGTCCCCGCCGCGGCCAGAGGCAGAAGCGCCAAGGCGGTACGCAGAGGGCGCAGAGATGAGCAGAGGAACGCAGAGGGGGAGATTCGGATCATGGTGATCTCAGTTGGTCGAGCGGATCGTGCGGTGCGGGGTTGGCCTGACGGGCTTTGAGTTCCTTGCTGACACTGCCTTCCTTTGTGTCCTTCGTGCCTTTGTGGTTCTCCACTCACGCCTACTCATCACCGCCGCTGCTCCACTCGCGGCCGCCGAACGAGAACACGCTCCCGCCGGCGCAGCAGAGGTAGGGGGATTGGTCGTTGCCCGCGCCGAAGCCGCCCACGGCAAAGAGCCGGTCTTTGGGGTCGGCCCGGTCAAACACTTTCACGCCCTCCACAAACGTCTGCTCCACCTTGGTGTAGACGCTGAGCGGATCGCCGGAGAGGATGATGAAGTCCGCGTCCTTGCCCACCTCCAGCGAGCCCACCTTGGTCTCCAGGTCGAGCAGTTTGGCCCCGTTGATGGTGAGGGCCCGCAGGGCCCCCGCGCGGCTCATGCCCGCCCTGTGCGCCAGTGCCGCGGAGCGGTTGAACAGTCGTGAATCGGTGATCCAGTCGTCGGTGTGAAACACGACCGTCACGCCCGCCTTTTCGAGCATCGCGCCCGTCTCCCAAGAGGCCTCGGCCGCTTCGAGTTTGCCGCCCGGCGTGTCGATGACGATGACCGAGCAGGGCGTGCCCTTGATGCCCTTCTTGCCCCAGCCGGTGTCGGCCGCGGCGATCTCGTTGGCGACCTTCCACGCCTCGCTCACGTGGTGGAGCACGATGCGGGTCTTGAACTCGTCGGCGATGCGCAGCACGGTGAGAATGTCATCCGCCCGGTGGGTGTGGTGCTGAACGATCTTCTTGCCGCCGATGACCTCGTTGAGGCCCTCCAGGGCCAGGTTGCGCTCGGGCATCTTCTCCGGGTCGGGCTTGCCGTCTTTGCCGGCCTTGCTCGCCCGCTCGGCCTTCGCGGCGTATTCCTGGGCCTTGACGAACTGCTCGCGCACCAGGCTTGCACTCTTGCCGCGCGTGCCGGGGAAGGGGGATTCGCGAATGGAGTTGGTGCCGTTGGCCATCTTCATGCCGCCGGCGGGCCTGCCGTCGGCATCCTTGTAAAACCAGTCGTCCACCTTCGTTGCGCCGGTGCGGAGTTTGAGGTACACCGTCTGCCCGCTCAGCAGGTGGCCCGAGCCGGGCATCACGTTGAGCGTGGTGATGCCCCCCGCCACCACGCGCCGGTACCCCGAATCGCGGATGTTCAGCGAGTCGTACACACGCACCTCGGGCTGAATGGGCCCGCTGCCATCCGCCCCGCCGATGCCCCCCACGTGGCTGTGGGTGTCCACCAGCCCGGGCATCACCACCTTGCCCGCGGCATCGATCACCGTCGCCCCGGCGGGCACGGGCACATCCTTGCCCACGGCCTGGATTTTCCCGTCTTTGACGATCAGCGTGCCCCGCTCGATCTCGCCGATGCCACCCCCCTGCGAGGCATCGCCGGGCATCACGAGTATGCGGGCGTTGGTGATGGCCAGTGGCGTGGCCTGGCCCAGGGCCGGCACGCCCGCGGCAGACAGGGCCGTGCCGACCACACAAAGCAGCGAGCGGGTCTTCATGTGCCAAGCATACCGACTTGGCGGTACACTGTCGGCACACGTTGCCCCGAGGACCGACCCATGCTCCACCTTGCCAGCCGTTCTGCCACCCGCCACGCACCGCGCCGCTGTTGCCGCGCTCTTGCCCTTCTCGCGTGCGCGGCAGCCGCGTGCACGATGCTGCCGGGGTGCGATGAGGGCGATGCCAGTTCCATCAAGATCGAGATGAACGACACCTGGGGCGGCAGCATCACCGCCAGCAGCGTGGTGCTGGTGCCGGAGGCGGCGCCGGTGCAGCGCGATGCCGCGGGGGCGGAGTGGAAACAGTCGGGCGGGATCGTGATGAGCACGGGCACGTTCGCCGATCTGGCGAAACTCAGGATTGCCGACATCACGTTCGCGTACGGCGGCACGGGCGACATGCCGCAGGTGGTGGTGACCCTGCCGCGGGGGCCGGGTGCGAAGTGGCCGGGCGCACTGAGCGTGACAGACAAGGGCAAGCGTGAGGGTGCCGCGGCTGGCCTTGCGGCCCTGGCCCCGCGTATCGGCAGCGTGCTGAAAGTGCAGATGACGGTGCCCAAGGGCCAGCAGGTCGCCACCGCGGCGATCGTGGGCAAGGGCAAGGGGCTGAACTCCGCCTTCGAGAAGACCTCCGCCACGCTGGTGGTGCCGGTGGACCTGGCGATGGCCGAAGGCCCGGACCTGAAGTGGACGATCACGTGGGGCCCGGAGCAGCCCGCGGCAGCGAAGGCGAAGTAAGCGCGGGGCTGCGACCGGAAGGCAGCCACCACCGAGACACTGAGACGCCGAGCGAAGTCAGTGGTGTTGCCCGATCTGGGCATCCGGCCGCGTGTCCGCAACGGATTCTTCATCTGAACCTCTGAACCTCTGAACCTCTGTGCCTCGGTGCCTCGGTGGTGAACGCCTGGGTGGTTCCTGCGCTAGAAGTGGTGTCTGCCCGGGTCGGGGGGCCCGGCGATGACGGAAACCGGCCCCGCGCGCATCTGTGTGAAAAGTCTCTCGAACACCGAAACCCGCCACCGGCGGATCGGAATAAGAGGTACGCAGCAAACGGGCGGGAGAAGCCCGGCAAAACTCATGGGGGCCCCTATGGCCGGATGGCCATCGGGCTTTTCAAGGAGCGACTCATGGCTCTCAAGGTGTCTCGTGCGCGTGAACAGGTCGGGCAGTGGATGGTGGTGTCGGTCGTCACGGCCTTCGTCGCATCCATGGGCCTGATGGCCTACGCCAAGTACATCGATGATCGGTACGGCGAACTTCCCGGCGAGCCGCGGCCCGTGAGCGTGCAGCGCGCCCAGCCTGAGCCCGAACCCGCCGCGACCGAGGGACAGGAGGCAAAGGTGGAGGCCGTGTCGTTCACGCCCGACGCGGCCGCGGGTGCCCGGCCCGACCCCTGCCCCGCCGCGGCTTGCCCGGATGCGCCCGCCAAGGAGCCCGCCCGCGGGCCGGCGATTGGCCGCGAGCCGGTGTAGCAGAACGGACCTCTTCAGCGGTCGTTGTTCGCTCAGGCGACACGACCACCTCTCTAAACGTGCCGGAGGGGGCTGGCCTTCAGCCATCCGGCATGACACGAACCGGGCAGCCCACGTTGGCTGCCCGATTCGTTTTTTGCCTGCGCGCTAGACTTGGCGGGGCGGGCAATCTGTCCGCCCGACGATGCCGCCGCGAGCACATTCATGGCCAACTCCAACACCCCCCGCACACGCACCCGCTCAACACCCAGCACCAACGGCACACGGGGGGGGCCGCCCGGGGGCAAGCACGGCGGCGCGGCTGGCACGTCCGGCGACTTCGCACTCGCCAAGCACATCTCCCCACGCCGCAAAACCAGCCAGGCCCACAGCGTGCCGGGGCTGGTGGCCGAGCAACTTGCCCACTTCGGCCTCGACCCGCAGAGTGACTTCGGCAAGCGGCTGGGGGCCATCGCCGAATCCACCTACAACGCACAGATCAACACCGAGCACCTCTGGAAGGTGTTGGTGGCCGAACTGGCGGGCTTGGACCGCAAGGACCGGGCCGCGCGGTTTGCGGCGCAGAAGTTTCTCTGCTTCCAGTTGGCCAAGGTGATGGACACCTTGATGCAGCCCTTCCGGCGCACGTACCAATCCATCGTGGACACGCAGGGCTCGCGCCTCGCCCGCGGGCCCTATCCGGTGTTTGACAACCTGACCGCGCTCTTCTCGGCCAAGCCCGTCATCACGCGCACCGCCACGTACATCTACGCGTGCAGCGAGTGGGTGGACGATGCCTTCCAGGGCAAGGAGTTGATGCTGGAGGTCTACTCGCGCCTCCTCAACCCCACCAACGTTTCGCTCGCCAACCACATCGTGGATGTGGAGTGCGGCCCCGAGGCCCACGAGTACTTCGCGTGGAACTTCAACAGCGGCATGGCCGCGATTGATGCGACGCTCAGCCACCTGGTGGGCTATCAGGACATCATCCTCGCGTCGCGCAACGTCTACGGCGGCACGTACCAGTTGCTGCACGACTGGTTCGCCAAGCCCGGCAACCTGAACGTCGCGGTGGAGTGGTTTGACGGGTACACGGGTGCGGAGTTCACCAAGGCCTTGGATGCCGCCGCGGCCAAGCACGCCGAGCGCATCAAGGGAGGCCGGCACATCTATGTCTACCTCGAATCGCCCTGCAACCCCCACGGCTACACGCTCGACATCCCTGAGATGTGCAA